>JBIQHJ010000011.1:0-47743 GCA_044508625.1 Alcaligenaceae bacterium | reverse complement strand
GCGTAGCCGATCACCAGGACCACGAAGCGCAGGACCGGGTTGCCCTTCATCGCCGGCGATCCTTTTCGAACTGCCGCGCCTGGTTGTACTGGAAGATCGACAGCGGCACCAGCAGCAGGAGGACCATGACGCAGGTCACCGCCGCCGCCATGGGCCAGTCGGCGTTGTTGAAGAATTCAGTCCACATGACGCGGCCCATCATCAGGGTGTCGGCCCCGCCCAGCATCTCGGGGATCACGTACTCGCCCACCGAGGGGATGAACACCAGCATGGCCCCCGCGATCACGCCCGGCATCGACAGCGGCAGGGTGATCTGCAGGAAGGCGCGCCAGGGGCGCGCGCCCAGGTCGTAGGCCGCCTCGAGCAGGCGGTGGTCGAGCTTGACGAGATTGGCGTACAGCGGCAGGATGAAGAACGGCAGGTAGGCGTACACGAGGCCGATGTACACCGCCAGGTCGGTGCGGTAGATTTCCAGCGGCGCGTCGATCAGGCCCAGGCTCATCAGCAGGCCGTTGAGCAGGCCGTCGCTGCGCAGGATCCCCACCCAGGCATACACCCGCAGCAGCAGCGAGGTCCAGAACGGCAGGATCACCCCCAGCAGCAGCAGGTTGCGGGTGGCCGGGCGCGAGCGCGCGATCTGGTAGGCCATGGGATAGCCGATCAGGGCGCAGCAGACCGTGGTGACCAGGGCCATCTTGACCGAGTTCAGGTAGGTCGCGAGGTACAGGCTGTCGGTGAACAGCAGGACGTAGCCGCGCAGGTGCAGCGCGAGCTGGAGGGTCTGGTCCTGGAGGGACGCCAGCGGCGTGTACGGCGGGATGCCGAACTGCAGGTCGGCAAAGCTGATCTTGAGCACCAGCAGGAACGGCACCAGCAGAAAGACCCCCAGCCAGACGTAGGGCACGCCGACGGCGAGCTGGCGGGCGGAGGGGCGCAGGCGCGCGAGCGTGCGCAGGTTCATGTAGAGAGCACCGTGCCGGCGTCGTGCGCCCACGAGACGTAGACCTCCTCGTCGACGCCCGGCGCCTCGGCCTGGTTCCAGTCCAGGCTGGGGACGCTCGCCTCGATCACCTGCCCGGCGTCCAGGCGGATCTGGTAGCGGGCATAGCTGCCCATCCAGGCGACGTGGGACACCATGCCATGGCCCCAGTTGGAATCCGTCTCGGGCTGCTCGCGCAGCACGCGGATCCGCTCGGGACGGATCGAGACGTGGACCGCCATGCCCAGGGGCTCGCTGACCCCGTGGCTGACGTACAGGGGCCGCGCCAGGGCGTCGCTGCCGATGAGGACGTGGTCGGGCTCGTCGACGTCGATGGTCCCGGTGAACAGATTGGTCGAGCCGATGAAGCCCGCCACGAAGCGCGAATTCGGAAAGGCGTAGACCTCGTAGGGCGTGCCGCACTGCACGATCTGGCCCTCGGTCATCACGGCCAGGCGGCTGGCCATGGTCATGGCCTCCTCCTGGTCGTGGGTCACCATGATGCAGGTGACGCCGACCTGGTCGAGGATCTTGACCAGCTCGATCTGCGTGGCCTGGCGGATCTGCTTGTCCAGCGCCGACATCGGCTCGTCGAGCAGCAGCAGCTTGGGCCGCTTGACCAGGCTGCGCGCGAGCGCCACGCGCTGCTGCTGGCCGCCCGACAACTGATGCGGCTTGCGCCGCGCATAGCCCGCCATCTGGACCAGGTCCAGCGCCTCGAAGACCCGCTCGTGGATCTCGTGGCGCGGCACGCCCTCCTGCCGCAGGCCGAAGGCCACGTTCGCCTCGACCGTCATGTGGGGGAACAGCGCGTAGGACTGGAACATCATGTTGACCGGCCGCCGGTGCGGGGGCAACAGGGTGATGTCCTCGTCGTCGAGGACGATGCGCCCGGAGGTGGGCTCCTCGAAGCCCGCCAGCATGCGCAGCAGCGTCGACTTGCCGCAGCCCGAACTGCCCAGCAGGGCGAAGATCTCGTGGCGGCGCACCGAGAGGTTGACGGACTGCACCGCCACCGTGTCGCCGAAGATCTTGACCACGTCCTCGATGCGCACGAAGTCATCGGCCTCGCCCTGGCGGGGCATGCCGCGCACGTCCTGCATCATGCCGCCTAGCGCCCGGACTTCAGCTCGGCCCACATGCGCGTCTGCAGGCGCTGGATGGGCAGGGGCTGGGGCTTGATCACGAACAGGGTCCGCGCCACCTCGGCGGGCGGGTAGATCATGGGGTTCTCGGCGACCTCCTTGACCACGTGCTTGCGCGCCTCCATGTTGGCGTTCGGATAGAACATCGTGTTGGTGATCGCCGCGTGCACCTCGGGCGTCTCGATGTAGTTGATGAAGGCGTGCGCCTCGTCCACGTGCTCGGCGCTCTTGGGGATGGCCATCGTGTCGAACCAGGCCGGGGCGCCGCCATCGGGAATGAAATAGTCGATCGTGTAGGCCTTGCCCGCCTCGCGGGCGCGGGCCGCGGCGATCATCACGTCGCCCGAATAGCCGTAGACCATGCACAGGCCGCCGGCGGCCAGCTCGTCGATGTAGCCCGAGGAGCTGAACTGGCGCACGTAGGGGCGGATGGTCTTGAGCAGGGCGAGCGCGGCCTCGTAGTCCTTGGGCTCGCTGCTGTTGGGATCCTTGCCCATGTAGTGCAGGACCGCCGGGAACACCTGGGCGGCCTCGTCCAGGATCGAGATCCCGCAACCCTGCAGCTTGGCGGCGTTCTCGGGCTTGAACAGCATGTCCCATGAGTGCAGCGGGGCGTCGGCGCCCATCAGCTCGCGGACCTTGGTGATGTTGTAGCCCAGGCCGTTGGTGCCGTAGCCCCAGGGCACGAGGTACTGGTTGCCGGGATCGACCGAGGCCACGAGCTCCATCAGGGCCGGATCCAGGTATTTCCAGTTGGGGATCTTGGAGCGGTCGAGCTTTTGGAACAGGCCGCCCTCGATCTGGCGGGCCGCGTAGTGCGTCGAGGGCACGACCACGTCGTAGCCGGACTTGCCGGTCAGCAGCTTGGCCTGGAGCGTGTCGTTGCTGTCGTAGACGTCGTAGCGGATCTTGATCCCGGTCGCCTTCTGGAAGCCCGGAATCGTGTCCGGCGCGGTGTACTCGGCCCAGTTGTAGACGTTGACGACACGTTCCTGCGCGCCCGCGGACAGGGCGGCCATCAGGGCGCCGGCGGCAAGAACGGTATGGGTGATGCCCAGTTTCATGGCAAAGCCCCCTCTCGTATGATCATTGACGGGATGAAAAGGACTGACTCATGCTGCCGACGTGGCGTTCAGCAAGGCAGGTGTTCATAGGCCGAGTGCAGCTCGTCCCACCACCGCGCACCGGGCGCGCCGCACACCTTAACCAAAGAGCGCCGCAGACGCAACAGGTTTTTCCGCCGCTGTCCCGGGGATGCCACACCCACCGCCGCGCGGTCGAAATCGATCAGCCAGACCCGTCCCTGCGCATCCAGCAAAATATTATGCGCGTTCAGGTCCGCATGGGATACCCCCGCCTCGTGCATGGCATGGATGGCCCGGGCCACGGGCAGCGGGTCCACGGCCCGCGGTTTCCGCCAGGCCGTGGTGCCGCCCGCCGTGCCGTCCGCCGCAGCCAGGGCCGCATCGGGGGCTGCGTCCGGGGCCGCGGCCAGGCAGCCGGCCAGGGTCCGCGCCCCGGGGATCCGGGCGACCAGAATGGCGGCCCGGTATCCGAGGCCCCGGCGCCAGTAGGCCGCGCCGAGCGGCGCGGGCACCGCGACGTCCGCCGCCCGCAGGCGGGCCAGGACCCGATACTCGGCGAACGAGCGGGTGCGCGCCGCGCCGAGCCAGAAATACGTCTCGCGCCCCAGGCGGGCGCGCAGGCCGCCGCGGCGGTAGTGGCGCAGCACGGCCGCGCCGAAAGGCCCCTGGACGAACCATGCGGCCTGCCGTCCGCCCTCGCCCACGGCTTCGCCGCCGAAGGTCCGGGGATCGAACCAGTCTGGACCGGCCTGGTCCGCCAGGGACTCGGGCACGCACAGGGCGCCGCCCTCGAAGGCCAGGACGCGCGCCCGTTCGCCCTGCCGCCCGTTCACCATGCCGCGCCCCGCCACCCCGCGCCATCCCGCCCCGCGCCCGGGCGCAGCATGCATGCGGGAGCCTCGCGCAAGCGGCCCGGGTCTCCTCCGCCCGGCGCCACGCCCGGGCGCAGCATGCGCGAGCACGCCGCGTCCGGACGCGCCCCCGGGCGCCTCATGCGCCGCCCTCGTCGAAGACGCGCAGGGCGTCCTCGATGCGCTCGACGGCGTGGATGCGCAGGCCCTCGATGGGCTGGCGCGGCAGGTTGGCCTTGGGGATGACGGCCTGCCCGAAACCGAGCTTGGCGGCCTCGCGCAGGCGCTCCTGGCCGCGCGGTGCCGGCCGCACCTCGCCCGCCAGGCCGATCTCGCCGAAGGCCAGCATGCCCGTCGGCATCGGCCGGTTGCGCATGGACGAGAGGATCGCCAGGCAGACCGCGAGGTCGGCGGCGGGCTCCATGATGCGCACGCCCCCGACGGCATTGACGAAGACGTCCTGGTCGAAGGTCGCCACCCCCGCATGCCGGTGCAGCACGGCCAGCAGCATGGCGAGCCGTGCGCTCTCGAGCCCCACCGACAGGCGCCGCGGGTTGGGCACGTGCGCGGTGTCCACCAGCGCCTGGATCTCGACCAGCAGCGGGCGCGTGCCCTCCTGGGTCGCCATGACGCAGGATCCGGCCACGTCGCGCGCATGCCCCGAGAGGAACAGCGCGGAGGGGTTGCTGACGCCCCGCAGGCCGCGGTCCGTCATGGCGAAGACCCCGAGCTCGTTGACCGCGCCGAAGCGGTTCTTGATGGCGCGCACCAGGCGGAAGGACGAATGGGTGTCGCCCTCGAAATACAGGACCGTGTCGACGATGTGCTCGAGCACGCGCGGGCCGGCCAGGGTGCCGTCCTTGGTCACGTGGCCGATGAGGATCAGGGTGACGCCGGTCTGCTTGGCGATGCGGGTGAGCTGGGCCGCGCATTCCCGCACCTGCGAGACCGAGCCCGGCGCCGCGCTGAGCTCGCCGGAATACAGGGTCTGGATGGAGTCGATCACGGCGACGTCCGGCTGGCGCTCGACCAGCGCCTGGGTGATCTGCTCGAGGCGGATCTCGGCCAGCAGGTCGACGCCCTCGCCCGAGAGCTCGAGGCGCTGGGCCCGCAGCGCCACCTGCTCGGCGGACTCCTCGCCGGTGACGTACAGGACGGGGCCCGCGCGCGATATGCTGGCGAGCGCCTGCAGCAGCAGCGTGGATTTCCCGATGCCCGGGTCGCCGCCGATCAGGACCACCGCGCCCTGGACCAGGCCGCCCCCGAGAACGCGGTCGAACTCGGCGATGCCCGTGGGATTGCGCGCCTGCTCGCGCGCCTCGATCTGCGCCAGGCTGCGCACCGGCGTGGCCGGCGCCAGCGGCGCGAAGCGATGCGCCGGGCCGGCGGATTCACGGGATTCCTGCAGCGTGTTCCAGGCGCCGCAATTCGGGCAGCGGCCCTCCCACTTGGGAGTCGCGCCGCCGCACTCGGAGCAGACGAACAGCGTCCTCGCCTTGGCCATGGTCAGCGGCCCGCGAGGCTGCCACCCCCGTCGACCCCGAGCTCCTGGCCCGTGATGTAGGCGGCCTCGTCCGACAGCAGGAAGGTCACGGCGGCCGCCACCTCGACCGGCTGGCCCAGGCGGCCCATGGGGATGGTGGCGAGCACGTCGCGCTCGGCCTCGCTGCCCACCGGATATTCCGCGCGGAACAGGCCGGTCTCGATGGGGCCCGGCGAGACGGCGTTGACGGTGATCCCGTAGGGCGCGAGCTCGAGCGCCCAGGTCCGGGTACAGCCCAGCAGGGCGCTCTTGGCGGCCGAGTAGCTGGTGTGGCCGGCGGACCCATGGACCACGCGGCCGCAGATGTTCACGATCCGGCCGGACTTGCGCGCCTTCATCGAGGGCACGAAGGCCTGCGCGACCTGCACGGAGACGCGCACGTTCAGGTCGAAGGCCTGGTAGAGGGACGCCAGGTCGACCTCGCCCAGGGCCTCGGGCAGGGCCGGCCCCACGCTGTTGACCAGCGCATCGACCGGGTATTTTTCCCGGATGACGCGCAGGACCTCCTCGGTCTCGCCGGCGTTGGAGAGGTCGCACCCGTACAGGTATCCGGGAAAGTCGATGTCCTGGACGTTGCGGGCGAGCCCCACCACGTGGCAGCCCTGGTCGGCCAGCCGCTGGCTGATGGCCCAGCCGATGCCCTTGGTCGCCCCCGTCACCAGCACGCATTTGTTTTTCACTTATGGCCCCTCGTCGGAAAGTGGCGCGATGCCCGCGCCCTGCACGCGCCGGGGAACCCGAGGGGCCACGGCGCACAGGAGTTCGTAGCCGATGGTCCCACAGGGGCGGGCCACCTCGTCGACGGAGGGTCCGCCCTCGCCCCAGAGCACCACGGGCGACCCGACCCGCGCCTGCGGCACGGGATCGAGGTCGGCCACCAGCATGTCCATGGACACCCGCCCGAGCACGCGCGTGCGCACGCCCTCGACGGTGATCGGGGTGCCGGTGGGGGCGTGGCGCGGATAGCCGTCGGCATAGCCGCAGGCGACCACCCCCACCCGCGTGGGCCGCTCGGCGACGAAACGGTGGCCGTAGCCCACGCCCTCGCCGGCCGGCACGGTGTGCGCGCCGATCAGCCGGGAGCTCAGCGTCATCGCGGGACGCAGGCCCATGGACCCGGCCGAGCGCTCGTCGAAGGGCGAGCCGCCGTACAGGCAGATCCCCGGACGCACCCACTGCTCGCCCGGGACCCCGGCGGCCAGGCCCTCGGTCAGGGTCGCGGCCGAATTGCAGACGCTGACCGGGCCCGGCAGGCCCTCGGTCGCCGCGGCGAACACCCGCAACTGCGCGGCGGTGGTCGCCGGGTCGTCGTCGGCCCGCGCGAAATGGGTCATCTTGCCGACGGTGCCCAGCACGCCGCCGTCGCGAAGATCCAGGGCGCGCTGGTACGCCGCGCGATACGCCTGGGGCCGGAACCCCAGGCGATGCATGCCGGTGTCGAGCTTGACGAAGGCGTCCAGGGCGTGGCGGACCTGGCCCGCCTCGAGCATCTCGAGCTGCTCGTCGCAATGGATGGTGGTGCCGATCCGGTAATGATCGAGCACCTCGATGTCGGCCGGCTCGAAGAAGCCCTCGAGCAGCAGCAGCGGCCCGCTCCAGCCGCGCTCGCGGCAGCGCACGGCCTCGTCGAGGTCCAGCATCGCCAGCCCCTCGGCCTGGGCGAATCCCTCGACCGCCTGGTCTATCCCGTGCCCGTAGGCGTTGGCCTTGATCACCGCCCAGATCGAGGGCCGCGAGGCCCCCGCGCCGCGCCCCAGCGCCCGGGCGACGGTTTCCAGGTTGTGGGACAAGGCTGGCACGTGGATGGTGGCCAGGATCGGGCGCGGCATGGAATCCCCTAGGGCGAATGGATCGGCGGCACGGCACTGCGTGGCCGCCGCTCAGTATACTGCCTGATTATGGCCGTCGATCACTACGAAAACTTCCCCGTCGCCTCGGTGCTGCTGCCCGCGCGGCTGCGCCCGGCGGTGCGCCACGTCTACGCTTTCGCCCGCGGCGCGGACGACATCGCCGACGAGGGCGAGGCCCCTCTCGAGGACCGCGCGCGCCAGCTCGAGGCCTGGCGCGCGGCCCTGCACGCGCTGGCCGCCCGCCGCGATTTCCGCGCCGGCCTGGACCCCGCCCACCACCGGATCTTCGAGGATCTCGCCGGGACGATCGACCGGCACGCCCTGCCCATCCAGCCGTTCCTGGACCTGCTCTCGGCGTTCTCCCAGGACCTGCGCACCACGCGCTATGCCGACGAGGCCGCGCTGCTGGACTACTGCCGGCGCTCGGCCGATCCGGTGGGCCGCATCATGCTGCACCTGTTCGGCGCCGTCGAGGCGCGCGACCTCGCCCAGTCCGACGCCATCTGCACCGGCCTGCAAAGGGTGAACTTCTGCCAGGACGTGGCCATCGACTGGGCCAAGGACCGGATCTACATCCCGCGGGACGGCCTGGCGCGCCACGGCGTGGACGAATCCTACATCGGCGCCTGCGTGCGCCGGCCCCCGGCCCGGCCCTCGGACGCCTGGCGGGCCCTGATGCGCGAGCAGGCCGCCCAGGCGGGCGCCGCCCTGGCGTCGGGCGCCGCCCTCGCCTGGCGCCTGCCCGGCCGCATCGGGCTGGAGCTGCGCCTGGTGGTGCACGGCGGCCTGCGCATCCTCGAGAAACTCGAGGACTGCGGCTACGACGTCTTTTCCCGGCGCCCGACCCTCACCCGGGGCGACGGCTTGCTGCTATGCTGGCGCGCGTTGTGCGCAGCACGCCCCGCCCCCCGCTTCGATCCGAAACGATGAACCCCGACGATTACTGCCAACAGAAGGCCGCGCGCAGCGGCTCGAGCTTCTACTACGCCTTCCTGTTCCTGCCGCCCGAGCGGCGCAAGGCCATCACCGCCCTGTACGCCTTCTGCCGCGAGGTCGACGACATCGTCGACGAGACCTCCGAGCCCTCGGTCGCGCGGATGAAGCTCGCCTGGTGGCGCACGCAGGTCGAGCAGATGTTCGAGGGCTCGCCCGACCATCCGGTGGCCATCGCCCTGGCGCGCCACATCCAGCCCTTCGGCCTGCGCGCCGATCCGCTGTACGCCGTGATCGAAGGCATGGAGATGGACCTGGACAAGTTCCGCTACGAGAGCTGGGAGGACCTGCGCAAGTATTGCTGGCACGCGGCGGGCGTGGTGGGCGAGCTCACCGCGGCGATCTTCGGCCACACCGATCCGCGCACGCTGGCCTACGCCGAGACGCTGGGCCTGGCCTTCCAGATGACCAACATCATCCGCGACGTGGGCGACGACGCGCGCCGGGGCCGGATCTACCTGCCGGCCGACGAGATGGAGCGCTTCGGCGTCACGGTGGACGACATCCTCGACGGGCACCACTCCGAGCGCTTCGAGGCCCTGATGGAATTCCAGACGCGGCGCGCCCAGGCGCTGTACCGCGACGCCATGCGCGCCCTGCCCGAGGCCGACCGGCGCGCCCAGCGGCCGGGCCTGATGATGGCGGCCATCTACCATGCCCTGCTCTCCGAGATCGAGCGCGACCGCTGGCACGTCCTCGACCAGCGCATCGCGCTCACGCCGATCCGCAAGTTCTGGCTGGCCTGGAAAGTCTGGGTCACGGGAGGGCGCGGACTGGTCCGGCGGCTGGCCGGCCCATGAGGGTCGCCGTCGTCGGCGCGGGGTGGGCCGGCCTGGCCGCCGCCCTGCGGCTGCTGCGGCTGGGCCACGAGCCCTGGGTCTTCGAGGCCGCGCGCCGGACCGGCGGGCGCGCGCGCGCCGTGTCCAGGCCCGCGCTGGGGACCATCGACTGCGGCCAGCACGTCCTGCTGGGCGCCTATCGCGAAACGCTCGACCTGATGCGCGAGCTCGGCGTGGATCCCGCCGAGGCCTTCCATGCCCAGGCGCTGAGCCTGGCCTCGGCCGACGGGCGATTCCGGCTGGGCGCCTGGCCCCTGCCCGCGCCCGCCCACGCCCTGGGCCTCCTGCTGGGCGGCCGCGGCCTGGGCCTGCGCGAGCGCTGGAGCCTCGCCCGCATCCTGGCCGCGCTCGGCGCGCGCGCGGGCGCGCCCCGGGACGCCGACACCGTGTCCCGCTGGCTGGACCGCCTGGAATGCCCCGCGCGCCTGCGCCGCCTGCTGTGGGACCCGCTGTGCCTGGCCGCCATGAACACGCCGGCGGACGCCGCCGACGCGCGCCTGTTCGTCCGGGTCCTGCGCGACAGCGTGGGCGCCGGCGCCGGGGCGAGCCGCCTGCTGATCCCGCGCGGCACCCTGGACGATTTGTGGCCGGCCCGCGCGCGGGCGCGGCTGCCGCGGCTCGCCGCCGGCCGCCGGGTCGGCGCGCTGGAGGCCGCGCCCGGCGGCTATCGGGTCGACGGCGCGGCCTTCGACGCCGTGGTCCTGGCCACGCCGCCCGGCGAGGCGGCCCGCCTGCTCGGCGGCCTGCCCCGGGCCCAGGAATGGCTCGCCGGCTGGCCCCGATGGCGCTTCGAGGGCATCGGCACCGTCACCCTGCGCCTCGAGCGGCCCTGGGGATCCGGCGAGGCGATGCGCATGCTCGAGGAACGGCCCGGGCGCGCGGCCTACGGGCAATGGCTGTTCGACCGCAGCGCCGTCTCGCGCGGCGAGGCGGCCCGCCTGGTGCACGCCGTCATCAGCGGCGCCGGCCGCTACGCCGCCCACGGCGCGGACGCCGTCATCGAGGGAGTGATCGGCCAGATCCGGGAGCAGGCGCCCGAGCGGCTGCCCGCCGTCCTCGAAAGCGCCCTGGTCACCGAAAAGCGCGCGACCTTCAGCGCGATCCCCGGGCTGCGCCGGCCGGGGACGCGCACGCCCTGGCCCCGGCTGATGCTGGCGGGCGACTGGACCGACACGGGCTATCCCGCGGTGCTCGAGGGCGCGGTGCGCAGCGGCCACCGGGCCGCCGAGGCGCTGGCCGCGGATTGAAGGCGCTGGCCGCCGGCCCGACGCACTGGTCCCCGCCCAAGGCCGCCGGTCTCGGACCCGAAACACTGGCCCGGCCCAAAGCTGCTGGCCCGGGACCGGAGATGCCGGCCTCGGTCCTGAGATGCCGGCCTCGGTCCTGGGATGCCGGCCTCGGTCCTGGGACGCCGGCCGCGAACCAGGGGCACCGACCGGGGAGCAGGGACGCCGACCGGGGACCAGGGACGCCGCCCGCCCCGCGTTCAGGCGCGCCGCACCAGGGTGCTCTTGCCGAACAGGCTCTCGAGCAGTTCCACGGCGACCGTCGCCGTGCCGTTGCGCACGTCCAGCGCGGGATTCAGCTCGACGATGTCCACCGAGCCGACCTTGCCGGTGTCGGCCAGCATCTCCATGCAGAGCTGGGCCTCGCGCCAGGTCGGGCCGCCGCGCACCGCCGTCCCCACGCCCGGGGCGATCTCGGGATCCAGGAAGTCCACGTCGAAGCTCACGTGCACGTGGGCGTCGGCCGGCAGGCCGGCGAGCGCCGCCTCCATGACCGCGCGCATGCCCTGCTCGTCGATGGCGCGCATGTCGTAGACGTCCAGCCCCTGCTCGTGGACGAAGCGCCTTTCGCCCGCGTCCACGCTGCGCACGCCGATCATCCGCAGCTCATCGGTGCGCAGGGCGGCTTGCGGCCCGCCCAGGCGCACGAGCTCCTCGGGCCCGAACCCGCACAGGCAGGCCACCGGCATGCCGTGCGCATTGCCGCTGGGCGTGAGGGCCGCGGTGTTGAAGTCGGTGTGGGCGTCCAGCCAGAACACGCGCAGGGGACGGCCATGGGCGCGGCAGTGGCGCGCCACCGCGCCGACCGAGCCGATGCCCAGGCAATGGTCGCCGCCCAGCAGCACCGGCAGGCGCTGCGCCTGCAACTGCGCCTCCACGGCCTCGTACACCAGGCGATTCCACTGCACCACCTCGGGCAGGTGGCGATGGCCGCCGCGCGGCGGCCGGCAGGGATTGGGCGGGCCGGCCAGGTTGCCGGTGTCCAGCACCTCGAAGCCCTGCCTGGAGAGCGCCTGCGCGATGCCCGCGACGCGCAGGGCCTCGGGCCCCATCGAGGCGCCGCGGGTGCCGGCGCCGACGTCGGTCGGGGCGCCGATCAAGGCCGCGGTACGCACCGTGGGGAGGCCGCTCACGGGGGCGCCCCTACAGGCCGTGCCGATCCAGGTAGTCGGCGACCAGGCGCGCGTCGCAATCCATCACCTGCACGCGCTGCGGGCGCTGGTGCAGGTCGCGCAGGGCCTCGGGCACCGGCGGCGCCTCGCCGATGGCCTCTTGTATGGTCTCGGCGAACTTGGCCGGCAGGGCGGTCTCCAGGACCAGCATGGGGACGCCGTCCTCGAGGTGCTCGCGGGCGACCTTGATGCCGTCGGCGGTGTGCGGGTCCACCAGCACGCCGGTCTCGCGGTAGAGGCGGCGGATGGTGTCCAGGCGGTCGGCATGCGTGCTGACGCCGGCCACGAAGCCGTGGCGCTCGGTGAAGGTGGGCTTGAGCGCCGACAGGTCGAACTGCCCGTCGCGCGCCAGCGCGGCCCACAGGGCGCGCACGCGCGCCGGGTCCTGGTCCACCAGGTCGAACACGAAGCGCTCGAAGTTGGAAGCGCGCGAGATGTCCATCGAGGGGCTGGAGGTGGCGTGCGTCTGGCTGGCCGGCCGGGGCCGGTAGACGCCCGTGCGGAAGAATTCCTCGAGCACGTTGTTCTCGTTGGTCGCCAGCACCAGGCGCCGGATGGGCACGCCCATGCGCCGGGCGATGTGCCCGGCCAGGATGTTGCCGAAGTTGCCCGAGGGCACCGCGAACGACACGGGCTGTCCCGGCCCGGTGGTGGCGCGCAGCCAGCCCCACACGTAGTACACGACCTGGGCGGCGATGCGCGCCCAGTTGATCGAATTGACCGCCCCCAGGCGGTGCGAGCTCTTGAAGTCCAGGTCGCCCGCCAGGGTCTTGACGATGTCCTGGCA
Organism: Alcaligenaceae bacterium; assembly: GCA_044508625.1. Taxonomy (GTDB): domain Bacteria; phylum Pseudomonadota; class Gammaproteobacteria; order Burkholderiales; family Burkholderiaceae_B; genus Castellaniella. The sequence goes on along the minus strand of JBIQHJ010000011.1, from coordinate 35,213 downwards.
TTCGTCGAACACGCCGCGCACGGCGATGTTGTGGATGTTCTCGTCCTGCAGGGAATACATCTGGGCGCGCTGGAAGGCGCTCATGCGGCCGTGGGGCGAGAGCATGAACACCGCCATGCCGCGCTTGCCCCGCAGGGCGTACTCGGCCGCCGATCCGGTGTCGCCCGAGGTCGCCCCCAGGATATTGAGCACCTGCCCCCGCCGCGCGAGGACGTGTTCGAAGGCCTGCCCCAGGAACTGCATGGCCATGTCCTTGAACGCCAGCGTCGGCCCCTCGGACAGGCCCAGCAGGGCGAGGCCGGGCCGCAGGGGCTTGATCGGCGCGATCGTCGGGAACACCTCGGGCGCATAGGCCGCCCGGGTCATGGCGAGCAGGTCCTCGCGCGTGATGTCGTCGATGAACAGGCCCAGCACGCGCGCGGCGAGGGTGGCGTAGTCCAGCTCGCGCCAGGCCTCGAGCGTGGCGGAGTCCAGTTGCGGCAGCGACTCGGGCAGGGCCAGGCCGCCGTCGGGCGCCAGGCCCTCGAGCAGGATGTCGCAGAATGGCAGGGGGGCCATGCCGCCCCGGGTCGAACGGTATTTCAATTGATGTTCTCCACGCGCAGGCGCGTGACGCCGGAATGGACGAACGGCAGTTCGCGGATCGCGCGCAGCGCCTCCTCGACGTCGCCCTCGCGCGCCTCATGGGTCAGGAAGATGATGTCGGCCTGGTGCTCGCCGTGCGGCTGCTGGAACATGGAGCCCACCGAGATCCCCCCGTTGGCCAGCACCCGCGCCAGGTCGGCGAGGACGCCGGGCCGGTCGTCGACGCGCAGCCTCAGGTAGTAGCCGGTGCGCACCTCGGCCATCGGCAGGACCGGGATGTCCGCCATCGCATCGGGCTGGAAGGCCAGGTGCGGGACGCGGTGCTCGGGATCGGCCATCTGCAGGCGCGTGACGTCGACCAGGTCGGCCACCACCGCCGACGCCGTCGGCAGCGAGCCGGCGCCCTGCCCGTAATAGAGCGAGGGCCCCACGGCGTCGCCGCGGACCAGCACGGCGTTCATGGCGCCCTCGACGTTGGCGAGCAGGCACTGGTCGGGCACCAGCGCCGGATGCACGCGCAGCTCGATGCCGTCGGGCCGGCGGCGCGTGATGCCGAGCAGCTTGATGCGGTAGCCCAGGCGCTGGGCGTGCACGATGTCCTCGGAGGCGAGCCCCGAGATGCCCTCGATGTAGGCCTTGTCGAACTGCACCGGGATCCCGAAGGCGAGCGAGGCCAGCAGGGTGAGCTTGTGCGCCGCGTCCACCCCCTCGATGTCGAAGGTGGGATCGGCCTCGGCATAGCCCAGGCGCTGGGCCTCGGCCAGGACCTCCTCGAAGGGCAGGCCGCGGGCCCGCATTTCCGAGAGGATGAAATTGGTCGTGCCGTTGATGATCCCCGCCACCCACTGGATCCGGTTGGCGGTGAGGCCCTCGCGGATCGCCTTGATGATGGGGATCCCGCCGGCGACGGCGGCCTCGAAGGCGACCATGACCCCGCGCGCCTGCGCGGCGGCGAAGATCTCGTCGCCATGCACCGCCAGCAGGGCCTTGTTGGCGGTGACCACGTGCTTGTCGTGGGCGATGGCCTCGAGGATGCACTGGCGCGCCAGCGTGTCGCCGCCGATCAGCTCGACGATGATGTCGATGTCGGGATCGCGGGCGAGCGCCAGGCAGTCGGTGGTGACGCGCACGTCCGGGCCCACCAGGGCGCGCGCCTTGGCGACGTCGCGCACCCCCACCGCCACCACCTCGAGGCTGCGCCCCGCGCGGCGCGCGATCTCGTGGCCGTTTTGCGCGAGGACGGTCCAGACGCCGCTGCCGACGACCCCCAGGCCCAGCAACCCGATGCGTATCGGCTTCATTTCAGCAGCCCGTCCTTGCGAAACATGTCCTTGATCCCCCTCACCGCCTGGCGGGTCCTCTGCTCGTTCTCGATCAGCGCGAAGCGCACGTATTCATCCCCATAGTCGCCGAAGCCGATGCCGGGCGAAACGGCCACCTTGGCGTCCGAGAGCACGCGCTTGGAGAATTCCAGCGAGCCCAGCGAGCGATAGGCCTCGGGAATGTGCGCCCAGATGTACATCGAGGCCTTGGGGACGTCGACGTTCCAGCCCGCCTCGTGCAGGCCGCGGGCCAGCACGTCGCGGCGGCTGCGGTACTGCTCGACCACCTGGGCGACGCAATCCTGCGGGCCCTCGAGGGCGGCGATGGCGGCCACCTGGATGGGGGTGAAGGTGCCGTAGTCATGGTAGCTCTTGATGCGCGCCAGGGCGTGCACCAGCTCGCGGTTGCCCACCATGAAGCCGATGCGCCAGCCCGCCATGTTGTAGCTCTTGCTCATGGTGAAGAACTCGACGGCCACGTCGCGCGCGCCCGGCACCTGCATGATGGAGGGCGCCACGTAGCCGTCGAAGGTGATGTCCGCGTAGGCCAGGTCGTGCACCACCAGGATGCCGTGCTCGCGCGCGAGCGCGACGATGCGCTCGAAGAACGACAGGTCGACGCACTGGGCCGTGGGATTGCTGGGAAAGCCCAGGATCATCATCTTGGGCTTGGGGATGGCCTCGCGCACGGCGCGCTCGATTTCCTCGAAGAAGTCCAGGCCGGGGGTCATGGGCACCGAGCGGATGTTGGCCCCGGCGATGACCGCCCCGTAGATGTGGATGGGATAGCTGGGGTTGGGCACCAGCACGGTGTCGCCGCGGTCCAGCGTCGCCAGCATCAGGTGCGCCAGGCCCTCCTTGGAGCCGATGGTGACGATGGCCTCGGAATCGGGGTCGATGTCGACCTGGTAGCGGCGCTGGTACCAGCCCGAGATCGCCCGGCGCAGGCGCGGGATCCCCTTGGACACCGAATAGCCGTGGGTGTCGGGGCGATTGGCCACCTCGACCAGCTTGTCGACGATGTGCCGGGGCGTGGGGCCGTCCGGATTCCCCATGGACATGTCGATGATGTCCTCGCCGCGCCGGCGTGCGGCCATCTTGAGCTCGCCCGTGATGTTGAACACATAGGGAGGCAGGCGCTCGATGCGCGAGAACGTGGTCATGATGATCCTCGAAGGGGAATGGTGGCCTGGGAAGCGCGGCGCCCCCACCATGGATGCGGCGCAGCAAATTCAGTAATCTAGCGCATGCGCCGTCGACTCGCAAATAGGGGGATCGGGCGGGGTGGTGACCACGATGCCGGGCGGAGCGATGCCCGCGATGCCGGGCGGGGCGATGCCCGCGATGGGCCGGAAGGAAACATCCAGCGGCTCCCTGGACTACAATGGCGCGTTTGCACCAGTAGTGCGGCCATCCGCTCCCCGGACGGCCGTTCTCCGTTGCGCGCCTTCGGCGGCGCGCTCCCGCAGTTTGGATATGGCTTTCCTTCTGGGGAACGATCGTGAGACTTGCAATCCTGCTCGCCCTTCTATCGGCCTCCGCAGTCCAGGCGCAAGTCGAGCGCCTCGATCACAAGATCACCGCCACCGGCCTCGGCGTGGAGTTTCCAGGCGGCTACGCCTGCGAACCCATCTCATCGCCGTTCGCCTCCCCCACGCGCCACGACGGCAGCACGCGCCGGGGCGACCGGAACACCGGCCTGCACGGAGGGCTGGACCTGAGCCTCGGCATCGGTACGCCGCTGCTGGCCGTGGCCGCCGGAGAGGTCATCGCGCTGGGGGAAGGCGGAGCCCTGGAAGGAATCTATCTCTGGCTGCGGCATGCGCCCGACGATACCGGCACGCCCTATTTCGTCTTCAGCAAATACCAGCATCTCTCCACACGGCCCGCCCTGCGGGTCGGCGAGCGCGTCGAGGCCGGCGCGGTGGTCGGCTCCTCCGGCGCCACCGGCACGGCGGGAAAGCAGTATGGCCCGAACGGCTACCCCCATCTGCATCTGTCGACGTTCTATGGACCCAGCGGCGAATACACGATCGATGGCATGTTCGGCTCGAGAGTGCACGGCAAGGACGCCCGCCTCGACGATCCCCTCATCCTGTATGTCGAGGGCTTGCGCGATCTGTCGGCGGTACGCGGCCTCGCCGACGAGCGGCGGAAGGTCCGCCCGGGGGTGGTGGGACAGGACGGGCGCATCCATCCCGAGGGGCGCAAGACGGTCTGGCCGGTGTCGTGCAAGGAGACGGCCAAGTCTTGAGCGCGACGAGGCCACGCCTCTTGAGGGGAAGCCGGACATTTCCATTTCGCGCCGGCAATCCCCGCCTCCGGACCACGGTCCCGGGTGAAAAGCGCCCCGGCGCGATTGCGCTATCATCACGGGAACACCGGAGCTTGCCCGTGCTATTGCAAAAAGATTCCAATCCCGCCCTCAACACCGTCACGGCGTATGGCGACGACTACCTGGAAATCAACCGGGTGCGCTTCCGGACCGCCGTCAGCTTCACCCCCGAAGGCCCCATCCGCAGCCTCGAGCTGAAAGCCCCGGCGGACATCGACGCCGCGCTGCTGCGCGGCCTGGCCGGGCTGGACGAGGCCCGCCGCGATCCGCTCGCCTTCCTCGACGATGCCCCCCCCACCCTGCCGCCCGGCGCGCCCGAGGTGGTGCTGATCGGCACCGGCTCGCGGCAGGTGTTCCTGCCCCCCGCCGTGACCAGCGCCCTGCTGGCGCTGGGCATCGGCGTCGAAACCATGACCACCCAGGCGGCCGCGCGCACCTACAACATCCTCATGTCCGAGGAGCGCCGCGTCCTTGCCCTGCTGCTTCCAGGAGACCCCAAGCCATGACCCAGATCGCCACCGGCCAGTCCGTGCCCGCCTTCACCGCCCCGTCCACCGCCGGCGACGTCGACAGCCGCATGCTGCGGGGCCAGCCCTTCGTCCTGTATTTCTACCCCAAGGACAACACCCCGGGCTGCACCACCGAGTCCCAGGACTTCCGCGACCTGTACCCGCAGTTCCAGGCCCTGGGCTGCGCGGTTTTCGGCATCTCGCGCGACTCGCTGAAATCCCACGAGGGGTTCATCGAAAAGCAATCCCTGCCCTTCCCCCTGATCAGCGACCCGGACGAGGCCCTGTGCACGCTGTTCGACGTGATGAAACTCAAGAACATGTACGGCAAGCAGGTGCGCGGCGTCGACCGCAGCACCTTCCTCTTTGACAAGGACGGGGTGCTGGTCCGGGAATGGCGCGGCGTCCGCGTGCCCGACCATGCGCTCGAAGTCCTGCAGGCCGTCCAGAACCTCGCGGCCTGACCGCAAGGAGCCCCGCCCCTATGCCCCTGCCCAAGCCGCCGACCCGCATGGGTTCCATGATGCACGCCGCCTCCGCACCCGTCGAGGCGGCCCCCGGGCCGGCAAGCGCGGCGATCGCCGCAACTGCCGCATCCACCGTACCCGCCACGCCCGCCGCATCCACCGTACCCGCCACGCCCGCCGCATCCGCCGCATCCGCCGCGGCCCCCCGGCCGGCCGGCGGCTCGCGGGCCGCCGCCAGGGCGCCGGAGGCGCGCCCGGCCCGCCGCACGGCCGCCATCCTGACCAGGGCCGCGCCCAAGGAAGCCCCCGTGGCCGAGCCGGCGCCCCAGGAGCCGCGCGCGACGAGAGAGGCGCCGGTGGCCCGGCAGGAGGCCGCGTCCCGGGAAGCTCATTCGCCCCGGGAAGCTCATTCGCCCCGGGAAGCTCATTCGCCCCGGGAAGCTCATTCGCCCCGGGAGGCTCATGTATCCCGGGAAGCCCCTGCGTCCCGGGAAATCGCTGCATCCCGGGAAATCCCCGCGTCCCGGGAAATCCCCGCGGCCAGGGAAATTCCCGCGTCCCGGGACACTCATACGGCCAGGGAAACCCATACATCCCGGGAGGCGCCCGCGCCCGGCCCCGCGGCCAGGCGGGCCCCCGCGGCCGCCCCCGCTTCGGACAAGGCGCCGGCGGCCCGGGCCAGGGGCGGCTCGGCGCCGCAGCGCCTGCCGGCGGCGCAGCGCAAGCTCTTTGTGCTCGACACCAACGTGCTGCTGCACGATCCCACCTCGCTGTTCCGCTTCGCCGAGCACGACGTCTTCCTGCCGATGATCGTCCTCGAGGAACTCGACCACCAGAAAAAGGGCATGTCCGAGGTGGCGCGCAACGCCCGCCAGGTCAGCCGCTACCTGGACGGCCTGGTGGGCACCGAGGACCTCGCCAAGGGCGTGCACCTGGACGCCCTGGGCAACCAGGAGGCGCTGGGCACGCTGTACTTCCAGACCTCCGCCAAGGAGGCCCGGCTGCCCCTGGAACTGCCCATGGGCAAGGCCGACAACGTGATCCTCGGCATCGTCCACAGCCTGCAGCGCGAGAACCCCAAGCGCGAGGTGGTGCTGGTGTCCAAGGACATCAACATGCGCCTCAAGGCGCGCGCCCTGAGCCTGCCCGCCGAGGACTACCTGAGCGACCACGTCCTCGACGACTCGGACCTGCTCTACGACGGCGTCATGCCGCTGCCCGAGAACTTCTGGGTGCGGCACGGCAAGAACATCGAATCCTGGCAGCAGGGCGGCATCACCTACTACCGGGTGCGCGGGCCGCTGTGCGCCGAGTTCATCGTCAATGAATTCGTCTACTACGAGGGCGAGATGCCCTTGTACGCCCAGGTCAAGGAGGTCACCGGCAAGAGCGCCGTGCTGGCGACCCTGCGCGACTACAGCCACGCCAAGAACAGCGTCTGGGGGGTGACCGCGCGCAACCGCGAGCAGAACTTCGCCCTCAACCTGCTGATGAACCCGGAAATCGACTTCGTCTCGCTGCTGGGCCAGGCCGGCACGGGCAAGACGCTGCTCGCCCTGGCCAGCGGCCTGGCGCAGACCCTCGAGACCAAGCGCTACAACGAGATCATCATCACCCGGGCCACCGTGCCCGTGGGCGACGACATCGGCTTCCTGCCCGGCACCGAGGAGGAAAAGATGCTCCCCTGGATGGGCGCGCTCGAGGACAACCTCGAGGTGCTGCACCAGGGCGGGGGCAGCCTCGGGGCGACCAGCAACGGCGGCAGCCAGGACTGGTCCAAGTCGCCGGCCATGGACCTGATCCGCGCGCGCATCAAGGTCAAGTCCCTCAATTTCATGCGCGGGCGCACCTTCCTGAACAAATACCTCATCATCGACGAGGCCCAGAACCTCACGCCCAAGCAGATGAAGACCCTGGCCACCCGCGCGGGCCCGGGCACCAAGATCGTCTGCCTGGGCAACATCGCGCAGATCGACACGCCCTACCTGACCGAGGGCAGCTCGGGGCTGACCTACGTGGTCGACCGCTTCAAGGGCTGGCCGCACGCCGGGCACATCACCCTGCAGCGCGGCGAGCGCTCGCGCCTGGCCGACTACGCCAGCGACGCGCTCTAGGGCCATGCCCCGCAGGCACGCGCATGAGGCACGACGCTAGCGGCCCCCAGGACGTGGACGCGCCCCCGCGGCGCGACCGTCCCCTCGCCTTCACCATGGGCGATGCCGCCGGCATCGGCCCCGAGCTGATCCTCAAGCTGTTCGCCGAGGGGCTGCCGCATCCGGCGGTGGTGTATGGCGACGCGGGGGTGCTGCGCGCGACCCGCGACCGGCTCGGCCTGCGCGACGTGCTGAGGATCGAGGCCCTGGAGGCGCCCGGGCCGGGCGCCGCGCGCGGCGTGGTGGGCGTGCTCAATCGCTGGGAGGCCCTGCCGCCCGACCTGCCGCCGGGCCGCCTGGACGCGCGCGCCGGGCGCGGCGCCTACGAGTATCTCTGCCACGCCATCGACGACGCCCTGGCCGGGCTCCTGCGGGCGCTGGTGACCGCGCCGCTGAACAAGCTCGCCATGCAGGCGGCGGGCCTGGACTTTCCGGGCCACACGGAAATCCTCGCCGCCCGCAGCGGCACGGCGGACTACGCCATGATGCTCGCCAATCCCGAGCTGCGCGTCATCCTGGCGACCATCCACATCCCGCTCTCGGCCGTGCCCGGCAGCCTGGACGTGGAATCCCAGCGGCGCATCATCGGCCTCGCCCACCGCGCCTGCCGCAGCGAAGGCATCGCCCGCCCGCGCATCGCGGTGGCCGGGCTGAACCCCCACGCGGGCGAAGGCGGCCGCTTCGGTGACGAGGAGATCCGCCACATCCTGCCCGCGATCCAGCGGGCGCAGGCCGATGGGCTGGACGTGAGCGGCCCCTGGCCCGGGGACACGGTCTTCATGCGCGCGCGCCGGGGCGAGTTCGACATCGTGGTCGCGCAATACCACGACCAGGGCCTGATCCCCGTGAAATACATGGGCCTGGAGGAAGGCGTCAACGTCACGGTCGGCCTGCCCTTCGTGCGCACCAGCGTGGACCACGGCACCGCCTTCGACATCGCGGGCCGGGGGATCGCCGATCCCGCCTCGCTCGCCGCCGCCGCCCGGATGGCCCTGCGCATGAGCCAGGCCGATCCCGGCTGAGGGGCGCGCGGCCCGGCCGCCATCGGCGCGCGGGCCACATCGGATGGAACGCCGTCCGCCCGGGGCCGATCTACCGGCACATCCGGCAGGACGCCGCGCGCTCGGCGGCTTGCCTGTACGCGGGCTCGCCCCGCCGGCCGCGGGCGGGCGGGCCGGGGCCTAGAACCCCGGCGCTGCCGAGAAATTGAGGAAGCGGGTGCTCGCGCCCTGGAAGGTCAGCCGCACGGTGCCGATCGGGCCGTTGCGCTGCTTGCCGACGATGATCTCGGCCGTCCCCTTGTCGGGGGAATCGGGATTGTAGACCTCGTCGCGATAGATGAAGATGATCAGGTCCGCGTCCTGCTCGATGGCGCCCGACTCGCGCAGGTCGCTCATCACCGGACGCTTGTTGGGGCGCTGTTCGAGGCTGCGGTTGAGCTGCGACAGGGCGACCACCGGGCAGTTCAGTTCCTTGGCGAGGCTTTTCAGCGAGCGGCTGATCTCGGAAATCTCGGTGGCCCGGTTCTCGCCCGTGCCGCTGGCCGACATGAGCTGCAGGTAGTCGATGATGATCAGGCCCAGTTGGCCGCACTGGCGCGCGAGGCGCCGCGCGCGGGCGCGCACCTCCATCGAGGTCAGCGCGGGCGTCTCGTCAATGTATATCTGTGCCTCTTGCACGCGCTGCACGGCGTGCGTCAGCCGCGGCCAGTCCTCCTGGGTCAGCTTGCCGGTGCGCATGCGGTGCTGGTCCAGCATGCCCACCGAGCCCACCATGCGCATGGCGAGCTGGACCGCGCCCATTTCCATCGAGAACACCGCCACCGGCAGGCCCTGCTCGATCGCCACGTGCTCGCCGATGTTCATCGAGAACGAAGTCTTGCCCATCGAGGGGCGCCCGGCCACGATCACCAGATCGCCCGCCTGCAGGCCGGAGGTCATCCGGTCGAGGTCGGTGAAGCCCGTGGGCACGCCGGTGACGTCGGAATCGCCCTCGCGATGGTAGAGCTCGTCGATGCGGTTGACGACCTGCGACAGCAGCGGCTGGATCTCCTGGAAGCCCGCCGTCCCGCGCGCGCCTTCCTGGGCGATCTGGAACACGCGCGACTCGGCCTCGTCGAGGATCTGGCGCGCCTCCTTGCCTTGCGGGTTGAAGGCGGTCGACGAGATCTCGTCGGCCACCGAGACGAGCTTGCGCAGCATGGCGCGCTCGCGCACGATCTCGGCGTAGCGCCGGATGTTGGCGGCCGAGGGGGTGTTGTGGGCCAGCGCGTTCAGGTAGGCCAGGCCGCCGCATTCCTCGGCCTTGCCGGCGATGGCCAGGGACTCGTGCACGGTCACCACGTCGGCGGGCCGCGCCAGGCCCACCAGCCGCGTGATGTGCTGCCAGATCAGGCGGTGGTCGAAGCGGTAGAAATCATCGTCGACCAGGACGTCGGCGATCCGGTCGAACGCCGAGTTGTCCAGCAGCAGGCCGCCCAGCACCGATTGCTCGGCCTCGACCGAATGCGGGGGCACGCGCAGGTAATCCAGTTGCGCATCCGTCTCGATTTCCACGCCCAATCCTCGCTGTGTCCAAGCCTCGAAAAAGCGAAAAGCCGGCGCGACGCCGGCTTTCCCTGGCGCCATGCCCATCCCCCTCGCGGGGAATCCGGGGACCCTCCGGACGAACCGTTCAGAGGATCCTCAAGAGCATAGCACTTGCGCGAATGGCGCTCAGGCCATTTCGCCCTGCACCACCACGGTGATGTCGGCCACCACATCGGCGTGCAGCGCGACTTGCAGCGGGAACTCGCCCACCGCCTTGATCGCGCCGTCGGGCATGCGGACCTGGGCCTTGTGCACGTCGGTGAAGCCGGCGGCCTGCAAGGCGGCGGCGACGTCCATGTTGGTGACCGAGCCGAACAGGCGGCCGTCCACGCCGGCCTTCTGGCTGATCGACAGGCTGTAGCCCGAGAGACGCTCGCCGACGGCCTGCGCCGCGGCCAGCTTTTCGGCCTGGTGCCGCTCGAGCTCGGCGCGGCGCGCCTCGAATTCCTTGAGGGCGGCCTCGGTCGCCCGGCGCGCGATGCGCTTGGGGATCAGGTAGTTGCGCGCATAGCCGTCGCGCACACGCACCACGTCGCCGAGATTGCCGAGATTGACGACTTTTTCAAGCAGGATGACTTGCATGGCGGATGACCTCGGATCAGTTGTGGTTGTCGGTGTACGGCAACAGCGCCAGGAAGCGCGCGCGCTTGATGGCGGTATCGAGCTGGCGCTGGTAGTGCGCCTTGGTGCCGGTCAGGCGCGCGGGAATGATCTTGCCGTTTTCCTGGATGAAGTCGCGCAGCGTGTCCAGGTCCTTGTAGTCGATCTCGTCGACGTTGGCGGCCGTGAAGCGGCAGAACTTGCGACGCTTGAACAGCGGGTTCTGCTGGGTGAATTTCCGTTTTTCCTTGGACTTCTTGAAGTAAGCCATGATGTGTGCCTTTTATCTCTGACGTTTGCCGGGCCATGCCCGGAAGGGTTCATTCACGAATGGCGGGACGCGCGGCGGATGTGCAGGACCAGCCTGGAGGAGCCTTTGCGCGACGGCGCGAGGAATCCCTCGACGTCCATGCCGCAGCCCAGCGGGGTGCCGGACAGCAGCAGGGCCATCTCGCCCAGGGCCACCGCCGGGATTTCCAGCTCGACCCGGCGCGGATGCCCGGCCTCGGACAGCTCGGACTCGTGGGCCAGCCGCATGCGCAGGATCGGAACGCCCGCCGGAGTATGCCGCAGCGCGTCCATCTCGAGCACGCGCGCGGCGAGTTCCAGACGGTTCAAGTCCGCGCCCGCCCCGAAAGCCGCCGGCTCAGGACTGGGCCGCCGCGGGCGTCTCGGCGGTGGCGGACGCCTTGCGGGCCTCCTCGCGCTCGACCGACTTCATCATCACCGAGGGCGCGGTCTGCGCGGTCTTGGTCTTGATGAACAGGTAGCGCAGGATGGCGTCGTTGTAGCGGAACGAATGCTCGAGCTCGTCCAGGGCGGCCTGGTCGCACTCGATGTTGAAGCAGACGTAGTGCGCCTTGACGAGCTTTTGGATGGGGTAGGCCAACTGGCGGCGGCCCCAGTCCTCGAGGCGATGGACCTTGCCGCCGTGGGTGGCGACCATGGCCTGGTAGCGCTCGATCATGGCGGGCACCTGCTCGCTCTGATCGGGATGCACGATGAACACTACTTCGTAGTGACGCATGGATGACTCCTTGTGGATATCTGCGATGTTGACAGACAGCCCGTCGGCACGAAAATCCCGGCCGATCGAGCAAGAAAACCAGCTATTCTAGCAATAACGCGGCGGGATCACAAGGCAAGGCGCCTTCCCGGGCCGCCACGACGCACCGCGCGGCCGCCGCGAGCCGCAGCGCCGGCCTGGCTCGTCCGAGCGCTCAGCCGCTCACCAGCGCATAGGCGGAATGGTTGTGGATGGACTCGAAATTCTCGGCCTCGACCTGGTAGCCCTCGACGCCGGGCAGGTCCCGCAGCATGACCGCCACGTCGCGCACCAGGTCCTCGACGAATTTCGGGTTTTCGTAGGCGCGCTCGGTGACGTATTTCTCGTCCACGCGCTTGAGCAGGCCCCAGAGTTCGCAGGAGGCCTGCCGCTCGACGCCGCGGATCAGGGCGTCGAGCCCGGCGCCCGCAGGCTCGGCGTAGTCGACCCGCACGCGGACGTGCGAGCGCTGGTTGTGCGCCCCGTATTCCGAGATCGCCTTGGAGCACGGGCACAGGCTGGTGACCGGCACCTGGACGTCCATCGAGAACCGCGCCTCGGCCCCTCGCCGCGCCCTGGCCGTCCAGCGCACGCGGTAGTCCATGAGGCTGTGCACGCCCGACACCGGCGCGGCCTTGTCGATGAAATAGGGGAAGGACGCCGACACGTCGCCCTCGGGCGCATCGAGCAGCTCGAGCATCTCGCCGGCCATGTGGCAAAAGGACTCCGGCGTCATGGGAGCGCCGCGATGCCGTTCGAGCAGGGCGATGAAGCGCGACATGTGCGTGCCCTTTTCCGTCGCCGGCAGGGCCACGGTGAGCTCCCAGTCGGCGATCGTGGCCTGCGGCCCGCCCGACCCGTCGAGCAGCGCGAGCGGCTGGCGCACGCCGCGCACGCCGACCCGCTGGATGGGGACCCGGCGGGTGTCCTGGCTGCTTTGCACGTCCGGCATGGAAGCCGGCGGCTCGGTCACGATGGTCATTGCGATTCCCCTGAAAAACGCCGGCGCACCGACGCCTCGATCCCCTTGGCGTCCAGCCCGAGCTCGGACAGGATGGCCTTCTGGTCCCCGTGGTCGATGAACTCGTCGGGCAGGCCGAGCTGCAGGACCGGCCGCCCGATCGCGGCCCGATTGAAATATTCCTGGACGGCGCTGCCGGCCCCGCCCATCACGGCGGCCTCCTCGACGGTGACGAAGGCCTCGTGGGTCTGCGCCAGGCGGCAAAGGAGGTCCTCGTCCAGCGGCTTGACGAAACGCATGTCCACCAGCGTCGCATCCAGCGCCTCGGCGGCCAGCGCCGCCTCGGGCAGGAGCGTGCCGAACACCAGCATCGCGATCCGCCCGCCCTCGCGGCGCACCACGGCGCGGCCGATCGGCACCGGCTCGAGGCTGGCGCCCGGATCGGCGCCGCGGCCCGGCCCGCGCGGATAGCGCACCGAGGCCGGGCCCGGATACAGGAAACAGGTGTTGAGCAGCAGGCGCGCCTCGTGCTCGTCCGAGGGCGTCGCCACCACCATGTTGGGCACGCAGCGCAGGTAGGCGATGTCGTAGTTGCCGGCATGGGTCGCGCCGTCGGCGCCCACGATGCCCGCGCGGTCCAGCGCCAGCGTGACGTCGAGGTTTTGCAGCGCCACGTCGTGGATCAACTGGTCGTAGGCGCGCTGCAGGAACGTGGAATAGATGGCGACCACGGGCTTGCAGCCCTCGCAGGCCAGGCCGGCCGCGAAAGTGAGCGCGTGCTGCTCGGCGATGCCGACGTCGAAATAGCGGCTGGGGAAACGGCGCTCGAACTCGACCAGGCCGCTGCCCTCGCGCATGGCCGGGGTGATGCCCAGCAGCCGCGGATCGGCCTGCGCCATGTCGCACAGCCAGCGCCCGAACACCTGGGTGAAGGTCGTGCGCGCCGGCGCGGAGGGCTTCTGGATGCCGACGGAGGGATCGAACCGGCCCGGGCCGTGGTACAGCACCGGATCGGCCTCGGCGAGCTTGTAGCCCTGGCCCTTGCGGGTGACGACGTGCAGGAATTGCAGGCCGCCGAGCGAACGCAGGTTTTCGAGGGTGGGCACCAGCACGTCGAGGTCGTGCCCGTCGATCGGCCCCATGTAGTTGAAGCCGAGCTCCTCGAACAGGGTCGCGGGCGACAGCATGCCCTTGGCGTGGCCCTCGAGCCTGCGGGCGAGCTCGAGCACCGGCGGCACGTGCTGCAGCACGGCGCGGCCCATGTTCTTGGCATGCGCGTAGAACTGTCCCGACAGCAGCCGGGCAAAGTAATAGTTCAGGGCGCCGACCGGCGGCGAGATCGACATGTCGTTGTCGTTGAGCACGACCAGGAGGTTCACGTCCGGCGTCACGCCGGCGTTGTTCAGGGCCTCGAAGGCCATGCCGGCGCTCATGGCGCCGTCGCCGATCACCGCGATGTGCTGGCGCCGGACACCGGCGTTGCGCGCGGCCACGGCCATTCCCAGCGCCGCCGAGATGGAGGTCGAGGAATGCGCCGTCCCGAAGGCGTCGTAGGGGGACTCGCTGCGCTTGGGAAAGCCCGAGATGCCGCCCCGCTGGCGCAGCCCCGCCATCTGCTCGCGCCGCCCGGTGATGATCTTGTGCGGATAGGACTGGTGCCCGACGTCCCAGATGAGGCGGTCTTCGGGGGTGTCGAACACGCGGTGCAGGGCCAGGGTGAGCTCGACCGTCCCGAGGTTGGAGGACAGGTGCCCGCCCGTGCGCGACACGGATTCGAGCACGAAGGCGCGCAGCTCGTCCGCCAACACCTTCAATTGGCGCCGATCCAGCCTGCGCACGTCGGCCGGCGAGGCGATCTGCTGCAGCAAGCTCGTGGTCATACCTTCAGACATCGTCGTATCCATGGGGAATCGGCTCGGGATCCATCGGCCCGGCTAGCGCGAGCGGCCGACGATGAAATCGGCCAGGTCGCGCAAGCGGCAAGCGGCGGGCCCGAGGGGTCGCAAGGCCTCGTGGGCCTGGCCGCGCAGGGCCTCGAGCAGGGCGCGGGAGCCCTCGAGGCCCATGACGGACACATAGGTGGGCTTGGCGCTGGCGGCGTCCTTGCCGGCGGTCTTGCCCAGGGTGGCCGTATCGCCGGTCACGTCCAGGATGTCGTCGACGACCTGGAAGGCCAGGCCGATCGCGCCCGCGTAGGCCTGCAGGCCCTCGCGCGCCGTCGATCCGGCCCCGGCCACGATTCCGCCCAGCAGCACGCTCGCCTCGAGCATGGCGCCGGTCTTCATCCGGTGCATCCGCTGCAATTCCTCGACCGGCAGGTCGTGGCCGACGCTCGCGCAATCGATCGCCTGGCCGCCCGCCATCCCGAGGCTGCCCGCCGAGCGGGCCAGCAATTGTACCGCCTGCACGACGAGCGCCGGCGCGATGGGCATCTGGGCCAGCAGGTCGAAGGCCAGGGGCTGCAAGGCGTCGCCCGCAAGCATGGCCAGGGCCTCGTCGAACCGGCGGTGCACGGTGGGGCGCCCCCGCCGCAGGTCGTCGTCGTCCATGCACGGCAGGTCGTCGTGCACGAGGGAATAGGCATGGATGAGCTCGACCGCCGCCGCGGCATAGTCCAGGGCCAGCTCTTGCGCCATCGCGGCCGAGCCGGCCTGCAGGCTCGCCTCGCCCGCCGCGTGCACCAGGGCCGCCCGGACCCGCTTTCCGGGCCCCAGGACGGCGTAGCGCATGGCCTCGTGCAGGCGCGAGGGCTCCTCGTCGACGCCGGGCAGCAGCTCGTCGAGCACGGACTCGGTGTGCTCGACGGTTTCCCGCAGCCACTGGTCGAAGGCGATCTGGACGGTGCTCATGCGTCTCCCTGGGGCTCGGCCTCGTCCAGCGGGCGCAGCAATTGCCCCTGCAGCACGCTGACCTGGCGCTCGGCCGCCTCGAGGCGCTGCTGGCAGATGCGCGCCAGCGCGACGCCGCGCTCGTAGGCGGCGATGGACTCGTCCAGGCCCATGTCGCCCTCGCCCATGCGCCCGGCGAGGGCCTCGAGCTCGGCCAGGGCTTGCTCGAAATCGGTGGGCAGGTCCTCGAAGGATCGGGGGGCAGCCTCCGGCGTGGTGTGCTTGTCGACCATGTGCTTCGTCAAATGAATTCCATCCCGAATTGTACGGGAACCCCGCTTGCGGATAAAACGGACCCCATCCGGCGCCGGTGGAACGCATGGGGTACAATTTCGGACCTTTTTCGGAAAACCTCCGGTCACTCCGATTTTTTCTTCGCAGCGGCGCGGCCCCGGCGGCCTGGCGACCGTTTTCATCTTTGCGGGGGGAATCATGGCCAATCCACTCGGTCAACCCACGGTCGACGCCGTGACTCAGCTATCCGCCCATTGCTACTTCGACGAGGCGGTCCTCGAACGCGAACGCGCCAGGATATTCGCACGCAGCGCCCTCTACGTCGGCCACCAGAAGATGGTTCCCGAGCCGGGGGACTGGCGCACGCTCGTCCACGAGGGCGGCGGCCGGGTGCTGCTGCGCGATGCGCAGGGCGTGCGCCTGCTGTCCAACGTCTGCCGCCACCGCCAGGCCCTCATGCTGGGCGCCCAGCGCGGCGAGGACCCGGCCTGCGCCAGCGGCTCGCTGTGCGCCACCGGCGGCAACATCGTGTGCCCCATCCATCGCTGGACCTACGACCCGCGCGGCCGGCTGCTGGGCGCGCCGCTGTTCCCCGAAAACCCCGGGCTGCACCTCCAGGAATACCCGCTGCGCGACTGCCACGGCCTGCTGTTCGAGGGCCCGCGCGACCCGCTGGCCGACCTCGGCGCGGTCTTCGAGTCGCCGGCCTTCGATTTCTCGGACTACGTCCTGGACCACGTCGAGGTGCATCGCTGCCACTACAACTGGAAGACCTTCATCGAGGTCTACCTCGAGGACTACCACGTCGGCCCCTTCCATCCGGGCCTGGGGCGCTTCGTCACCTGCGACGACCTGGCCTGGGACTTCGGCGAGTTCCACAGCATGCAGCGCGTGGGCATCCACCAGGCGCTGGGCCAGCCCGGCACCGACGTCTACGGCCAGTGGCACGACCGCCTGCTGCAGTACCGCTCGGGCGTCGCGCCGGAATTCGGCGCCATCTGGGTGACGTACTTTCCCACCCACATGATCGAGGTCTATCCCCACGTCCTGGTCCTGTCGACGCTGCACCCGGTGAGCCCCCGCGAGACCGTCAACATCATCGAGTTCTACTACCCCGAGGACATCGTCGCCTTCGAGCGCGAGTTCATCGAGGCGCAGCGCGCGGCCTACATGGAGACCGCCATCGAGGACGACGAGATCGGCGAGCGCATGGACGCGGGGCGCCTGGCGCTCATGCGCCGCGGCGCCGACGAGGCGGGCCCCTACCAGAGCCCCCTCGAGGACGGCATGGAGCACTTCCACGCCTGGTATCGCCGCATGATGGACGAGTGAATCCCGCTCACGCGCCCCGGGCCACGGGGCGCGCGGGATCGCAGCACCATTCGCTCCATGAGCCGGGATACAGGGCCGAGCCCCGCAGGCCGGCGAGCTCCATGGCAAACAGGTTGTGGCAGGCCGTGATGCCCGAGCCGCACTGGTGGACCACGCCGCGGTCCAGGCGGTCGCCCAGCAGGGCCTCGAACTCGGCGCGCAGGATCGCCGCCGGCTTGAAGCGCCCGTCGGGGCCGAGATTATCCTGGAAGGGGCGGTTCAGCGCGCCCGGGATGTGCCCGCCCACCGGATCGATGGTCTCGGCCTCGCCGCTGAAGCGATCGGCGGCCCGCGCGTCCAGCACGGTGAAGCGCGGCTCGTCGAGATTCGCCAGCACCGAGCGCGCATCCACCAGGGGCATCGAGGGCTTGCCCGAGAGCACCGTCGCCTGGATGGCCTGGGCCTCGCTGAGGGCCGGATCCCGCCAGCCCGCCTGGGACTCTCCCCCCGCGGCCAGCCACGCCGCCCAGCCGCCGTCGAGCACCGCCACGGACTCGTGCCCCAGCCAGCGCAGCATCCACCACAGGCGGACGGCGAACATGCCGTTGCCGCCGTCGTAGACCACCACGTCGGAGCGCGCCGTCAGGCCCTGCGAGCGCATCAGGGCGGCGAACTCGCCGCGCTCGGGCAGCGGATGCCGGCCGTTGCGGCCCGTGCGCGGCGCGCTGAGCTGGTCCTCGGTGTCGAGATGGAGCGCCCCGGGGATGTGCCCGGCCTCGTAGGCCCGCCGGCCCGCCGCGTGGTCGGCCAGGTCGTGGCGGACGTCGAACACCAGGCAGCCGGGCCTGGCCAGCCGCTCGCGCAGCTCGTCGGCTTGGATCAATAGGGCTTTCATGGCTGTCGCACCTCCTGGGCGGTCGTGGATGGGGACGATCCGGCACCGCGCAGGATCCGCCCTTCGGTGTACGTGCGCCAGATCGACAGCAGGCCCGACCCGATGATCAGGGCCATGCCGGCCCAGGCGAGGATCGCGGGACGGTCGCCCCAGAACACGACCCCGATCAGGGCGGCAAAGATGATGGTGGTGTACTGCAGCGCCGCCGTCAACAGCGTCGAGCCCAGGCCGAAGGCCCGGGTCATGGCGAGCTGCCCGACCAGGCCGGCGCTGCCCAGGGCGGCCAGCGCGCCCACCGTCGGCGCGTCCGGCATGCGCCAGCCCAGCATCCCCTGCCCCGCCAGCCCGCTCGCGCACACGCCGATGGAAAACAGCAGCACTGTGCGCCACTCGGGCTCGCCCAGCCGGCCGAGCTGGCGGATCTGCATCATGGCCACCGCCGCCAGCGCGCCCGCGCCCAGCCCCATCAGCGCGGCGAACCACTGGTCGCGCTCGATGCTGGGGCGCAGCACGCCCAGCACCCCGAGGAAGCCGGCCAGCACCGCCAGGATGCGCACGGGATCGCGCTGGGATCCGCCCCAGACGAGCATCCAGCCGGCGATGAACAGCGGCGCGGTGTAGTTCAGGCTGATGGCGGTGGGCAGCGGCAGGTGTGACAGCGCGAAAAAACCCAGCCACATGGAGGCGATGCCGCTGACATTGCGCCAGACGTGCAGGCGCCAGCTATGGGGCCGCAGGGTGCGCCGGGTGGCCCGCGCCCAGACGAGCAGCAGCAGCACGGAGGGGATCCCGCGAAAGAGGACGATCTCGGGCAGGCTCGCGCCCAGGTCCGCAGCCACTTTCACAAACGCGCCCATGATCGCGAACATGGCGCACGCCAACAACATCCACAATGACTGCATGCTCGTCGTACGTCGCGGAGAACACAAACCAGGAAGTCGATACTATACACTTTGGCTATCGCGTCATCGTTTTCCCGCGGGGTTCAATTTCATGAAAAGAATCATCCTGTTCCTGGCCACCAACCTGGCGGTCATGCTGGTGCTCAGCATCACCATGAACATCCTGGGGGTCGGCCGCTACCTCACCGCCAACGGCATCGATCCGACCCAGTTGCTGATCTTTTCCGGCCTGGTCGGCTTCGTGGGCGCGTTCATCTCGCTGCTGACCAGCAAATGGATGGCGAAAATGAGCACCGGCGCCCACGTGATCGACCCGCGCGCGCCGCGCAACGCCCGCGAGGCCTGGCTGGTCGACACGGTGCACCAGCTCGCCGACCGCGCCGGCATCGGCCGCCCCGAGGTCGCCATCTACGAGGGCGAGCCCAACGCCTTCGCCACGGGGGCCTTCCGCAACGACTCGCTGGTGGCAGTCTCGACCGGCCTGCTGTCCTCCATGACCGAGGAGGAGGTCACGGCGGTGCTGGGCCACGAGGTCGCCCACATCGCCAACGGCGACATGGTGACCCTGACCCTGATCCAGGGCGTGGTCAACACCTTCGTGATATTCCTCTCGCGCATCGTCGGCTACTTCGTCGACCGCGCCATCCTCAAGAACGACCGGGACGTGGGGATGGGCTACTACCTCACCGTCATCGTCTGCGAGATATTCTTCGGCGTCCTCGCCTCCATCATCGTGGCCTGGTTCTCGCGCCGGCGCGAGTTCCGCGCCGACGCCGGATCGGCCCGCCTGCTGGGCGCGCGCGAGCCGATGATCCACGCGCTCGCCCGCCTGGGCGGGATGCAGCCGGGCGAGCTGCCCAAGTCGTTCCAGGCCTCGGGCATCTCGGGCAACGCGATCGGCGCCCTCTTTGCCTCGCATCCTCCCATCGAGGCCCGCATCGAGGCGCTGCGCCAACTGGGCCGGCAATAGGCGGCGCGAGCCGCCGGAGCGAGGCGGGGATGGCCGGCCGACCCTCCCGGACGGGCGTCCCCGCCTCCCGCGCACGATGAAGGAAATCCAGGTCATCCTCAACTTCGGCGGCTATGTCGCACTGCTCCTGTGGGGCGTGCACATGGTGCAGACCGGCGTCCAGCGCGCCTACGGCAAGGCGCTGGGAATATGGCTCGCCCGCGCCCTGGGCGACGCCCCGCGCGCCTTTCTCTCGGGGCTGGCGATCACCGCCGCCATCCAGAGCAGCACGGCCACGGGCCTGATGATCGCCGGCCTGGCCTCCAGCGGCTTCGTGGCCCTGGCGCCGGGGCTGGCCGCCATGCTGGGCGCCAACGTCGGCACCACGCTGATCGTGCAGGTGCTGTCCTTCAACCCGACCTTCCTCGCCCCCGGCCTCATCCTCGTGGGCGTCTGGATGTTCCGCCACTACATGCCGGGGCGCGCCCGCGACCTGGGCCGGGCGCTGGTGGGGCTGGGCCTGCTGCTGCTCGCCCTCGACCGGCTCGTCTCGATGTTCGAGCCCCTTCAGAACGCCCCGCTGCTCGCCCTGGCCCTGGAGGCCCTCGAGCAGACCCCGGTGCTGGCCCTGGTCGCCAGCGCCGCCCTGGCCTGGGCCTCGCACTCCAGCGTGGCCGTCGTGATCCTCATCATGTCGCTGGCGCACCACGGGCTGGCGCAGCCCGCGCTCGCCTACGCGCTGGTCCTGGGCGCCAACCTGGGCACCGCCATCAACCCCGTGCTCGAGGGCGTCAGCGACAACAATCCCGCCTCGCGCCGCCTGCCCCTGGGCAATCTCGGCACCCGCGTGGCCGGCTGCCTGCTGGGCCTCGCGGCGCTGCCCTGGGCCCCCCGGCTCATGGGCCTGCTCGGCAGCGACGCGGCCCACGCGGTGGCCAATTTCCACGTGCTGTTCAACGTGCTGGCCGCCGCGTGCTTCCTGCCGCTGCTGCACCCCTACGCGCGGCTGCTGACGCGCCTGCTGCCGCAGCGCAGCGATCCCAACGATCCGGCGCGCCCGATCTACCTCGAGGCCTCGGCCCGCGAGGTGCCGGCGGTGGCGCTGGGCCAGGCCGCGCGCGAGGCCCTGCGGCTGACCGACCTGCTGCAGGAATCCCTGAAATCCACGCGCGAGGCCCTGCTGAACGAGAACGTCCAGGCCGGCAGCCACGCCCGCTACCTGAACGGCGCCATCGACCAGGTCGACCAGTCGATCACCGGCTACCTGGCCAAGCTCGACCAGGAAACCCTCAGCCAGGACGACCAGCAGTACCTCAAGGCGATCCTGACCTTTGCCATGAACATCTCCCACGCCGCCAGCCTGTCGGGGATGGGCCTGCTCGGCCACGCCGCGCAGTTGCGCAGGAAGCACTGGGTCCTCGATGCCGCGCAGCGCCAGGAACTGGACGCCGTCCTCGAGCGCCTGCGGCGCAACCTGCAGCAGGCCGCCGCGCTGTTCGTCTCGGGCGACCGCGAGACCGCGCGGCGCCTGGCCTATGAAAAGGATTATTTCCGCGCGCTCGAGGCCGAGGCGGCCCAGCGCCACATCGAGCGCATCCAGGCGGGGCGCCTCGAGGCCGCCGAGGTCGGCGCCTTTTACCTCGACATCCTGCGCGACGCCGGCAGCGTGAACGCCTACCTGGTCAACGCCTCGGCCTATCCCGTCCTCGAGCGCCACGGCGAGCTGCGCCCCAACCGCCTGCGCGACCCCGCGCCCTGAGCCCGGGGATGGGCGCCGCGCTCGGTGCGCCTCGGCTCAGTGCGCCTCGCCCCAGTTCGCCCCCACCCCGACCTCGGCCACCAGGGGCACGGACAACTCGGCCACCCCGGCCATCAGGGCGGGGACCCGGGCGCGCAGCCGCTCGACCTCGTCCTCGGCCGCGTCGAACACCAGCTCGTCGTGCACCTGCATCACCATCAGGCTGCGCAGGCCCTCGTCATTCAGCCAGCGCTGCACCGCCACCATGGCCATCTTGATCAGGTCGGCGGCCGTGCCCTGTATCGGCGCGTTGATAGCGGCGCGCTCGGCCGCGGCCGCGCGCGGCCCCTTGGCGCCGGAGGACAGCTCGGGAAAGTGCAGCCGGCGCCCGAACACGGTCTCTACGTAGCCCCGCTCGCGGGCGAGCTTGCGGATGTCGTCCATGTAGCGCGCCACGCCCGGGTAGCGCATGAAGTAGCGGTCGATGTAGGCCTTGGCCGCGGCGCGCGTGATGCCGAGGTTGGAGGCCAGGCCGAATTCGCCCATGCCGTAGATCAGCCCGAAATTGATGGTCTTGGCGGCCCGGCGCTGGTCGGGGCCGACCTCGGCCAGGGGCAGGCCGAACACCTCCGCCGCCGTCGCGCGGTGGATGTCCAGCCCCTCGGCGAAGGCCCGCTGGAGGTTTTCGTCGCCCGAGACGTGCGCCATGACGCGCAGCTCGATCTGCGAGTAGTCGGCCGATACGATGCGCCCCAGGCTGGACACGAAGGCGGCGCGCACGCGGCGCCCCTCGGCCGTGCGCACGGGGATGTTCTGCAGGTTGGGATCCGAGGAGGCGAGGCGCCCGGTGACGACCGCCGCCTGGGCGTAGCGGGTGTGCACCCGCCCGCTGCGGGGATCGACCATGCGCGGCAGCTTGTCGGTGTAGGTGGACTTGAGCTTGGCCAGGCTGCGGTATTCGAGCAGCAGGCGGGGCAGCGGGTAGTCCGCCGCCAGGCGGCCCAGCACGTCCTCGTCGGTCGAGGGCGCGCCGCTGGCGGTCTTGCGCAGCACCGGGAGGTGCATGCGCTGGAACAGGATCTCGCCGAGCTGCTTGGGCGAGTTCAGGTTGAAGGGCTGGCCGGCCAGGGCGTGGGCCTCGCCCTCGAGCACGATCATCTGCTGGCCGAGCTCGCGGCTCTGCGCGGCCAGGGTACCGGCGTCGATGGCCACGCCGTTGCGCTCGATCGTGGTCAGGACCTCGGAGGTCTCGATCTCGAGCCGGTAGATGCGCTCGAGCCTCTCGTCGGCCTGGATCCTGGGATGGAGGACCTGGTGCAGGCGGATGGTGAAGTCCGCGTCCTCGGCCGCGTAGTGCGCCGCGCGCTCGAGGTCGACCTCGTCGAAGCCGATCTGCCGGGCGCCCTTGCCGCACAGGTCCTCGTAGGTCGTGCCGGTCAGTCCCAGCCAGCGCTGGCCGAGTTCCTGCATGTTGACCCGCCGATGGGATTCGAGCACGTAGGCCTGCAGCATGGTGTCGTGCCGGATGCCGCGCAGGGCCACCCCCTCGTTGGCCAGGACGTGCGCGTCGTATTTCGCGTGATGCAGCAGCTTGGGCGCCTCGGGATCCTCGAGCCAGGGCCGCAGCCGCTCGAGGACCAGCTCGCGGGCGAGCTGCACGGGCGCATCCGGCCCGCGATGGCCGATGGGGATGTAGCAGGCGCGGCCGGCCTCGACGGACAGGGAAAGGCCGACCAGGCGCGCGGCCATCGGGTCCAGGCTGGTGGTCTCGGTGTCGAGCGCGGTGAGCGCCGCCCCGCGGATGCGCTCGATCCAGCGGTCGAGCGCCTCGACGTCGAGCACGGTCTGGTAGTCGATCCCGGCCGGCGCCTCGGCGGGCCGGGCGGCCATGCGGGCGTCCTGCTCGGGGATGCGCCGCGGGTCGCCGGTGGCCTCGCGCAGCCACGAGCGAAAGCCGTAGTCCTCGTAGAGGCGCAGCAGCGTATCCCGGTCGGGCGCCCTGAGCCCCAGGGCCTGCGGCCGCAGCTCGGGCGGCAGCTCGCAGTCCAGCCGGACGGTCAGCAGGTCGCGGGTCATGGGAAACTGGGGCAGGGCCGCGCGCAGGTTGGCCCCGGCCACTCCGTTGAGCTCGTCGGCGTGCGCCACCAGCGTGTCGATGTCGCCGTAGGTCGCCAGCCACTTGGCCGCGGTCTTGGGGCCGACCTTGTCGACGCCGGGCACGTTGTCGACCGTGTCGCCGGTCAGCATCAGGAAGTCGACGATGCGCCCGGGCGGGACGCCGAACTTGCGCATCACCCCTTCGATGTCCTGGCGCTCGCCCGACATGGTGTTGATGAGCTCGACATGCTCGTCGACGAGCTGGGCCAGGTCCTTGTCGCCGGTCGAGATGATGGTGTGGAAGCCCTCGGCGCTCGCCTGCCGCGCCAGGGTGCCGATCACGTCGTCGGCCTCGACGCCCGGCTGGGCGATCACCGTCCAGCCCAGGGCCGCCGCCGCCTCGTGGATGGGCGCGATCTGCGCCTGGAGGTCCTCGGGCATGGAGGGACGGTGGGCCTTGTATTCGGGATACAACTGCTCGCGAAACGAGCCGCCGGGCGCATCGAACACGCATGCGCCATAATCCGCCTTGTCCTTGTAATCCTCAAGTAGTCTCCTTAACATGGAGATGACGCCATACAGGGCCCCGGTCGGCTCCCCCCGCGCATTGCGCAAATCGGGCATCGCATGATAGGCACGATACAGATAGCTCGACCCATCCACCAGCAACAAGGTTTTTTTCATGGCAAACAATAAGACGACACGGATATCGGCGGAACAACAGATTCAGACGATTATCTCAGAGATGAGGACGGCTGCTCAGGCTTTTCGCCATATCGGGCTGGGCGTCAGCATCTTTGGCAGCGCCCGCATCCCGCGGGGCCATCCTTTCTACGACCTCGGCATGGAGATCGGCGCGCGCATCGCCCAGCTCGGGCTGCCGGTGATCGCCGGCGGCGGGCCCGGCCTGATGGAGGCCGCCAACCGCGGCGCCTTCGAGGCGGGCGGACGCAGCGTCGGGCTCAACATCACCCTGCCCCGCGAGAAACGCGACAACCCCTACCAGACCGACAGCCTGCACTTCGAGTATTTCAACTCGCGCAAGGCCTCGTTCTTCATGCACAGCCTGGCCTACGTGGTGCTGCCGGGGGGATTCGGCACGCTGGACGAGGTCTTCGAGGCCATCACGCTGGTCCAGACGCTCAAGCAGCCGCCCGCCCCCATCATCCTGGTCGGGGTGGAATTCTGGTCGGGGCTGATGGACTGGATCCGCGACCAGCTCCTGTCCAACGGCATGATCAGCCCCTACGACCTCGACCTGATCCTGGTCACCGACGACCTCGACGAGATCATGCGGCACATCCAGGACGCCGCCCAGATCGAGCCCAACCGCGAGCCCGCCCTGCCCGAGTGAGGGCCGGACGGCGCCTGGAATTCGCCGGGTGCGGGAGGGCCGGGGTACGGGCGGTACCGAGGCGCTGTCAGGGGCGCCGCTAGGGGTAATGCACGATGCCTCGGGGCGGCGACCTGGGTTAAGATCACGCCTGGTCACGGTCCGGCGCGGCATGAGCGCACCCGGCCACTGGAGAATCGACAATGAAAAGCTGCACCATGCTGGGCGCCGTCCTGCTGGCCATCGCCGGCCTGATCCCCGCGGCGGGCGCCGCGCAGGACGCGCAAGAGCTCGAGATCGCCACCGAGGCCGGCTATCCGCCCTTCGAATTCCGCAATCCCGACGGCCAGCTCGCGGGCTTCGACATCGACATCGGCAACGAGGTCTGCAGGCGCCTGGCGCGCAAGTGCGTGTGGATCGACCAGTCCTTCGACAGCCTCATTCCCGGCCTCCAGGCCCGCAAGTTCGACCTGGCCAATTCGACCATGACGGCGACCGACGCCCGCCGCAAGGTCATCGATTTCTCCACGCCCATGTACATCGTGCCGGTCAAGCTCATGGTCAAGAAGGGCAGCGGCCTGCAACCCACGGCGCAATCCCTCGCGGGCAAGCGCGTGGGCGTGCAGCAGGGCACCACCATGGAGACCTACGCGCGCCAGGAATGGGCGCCCCATGGCGTCCAGGTCGTCTCGTACCCCAGCTATACCAACGCCTTCGTGGACATGGCCTCGGGGCGGCTGGACGCGACCTTCCAGGAGGCGCAGAGCGCCGTCGAGGGCTTCCTCAACAAGCCCGAGGGCGCCGGCTTCGAGCTGGCCCCCATGACGCTGGACTCGCCCATCCTGAACGAGCCCATCGCCATGGGCATCCGCAAGGGCAACACGGCGCTCAAGGCCGAGGTCGACGCGGCGCTGCGGGCCATGCTGGCCGACGGCACCTTGCAGGGCTACGCCCGCAAATACTTCGCCGAAGGCAACATCGCGTTCCCGGCCGCCCAGTAATCCCGTCCATGTCCCCGGACCATACCCCCCGGACGGCGCGCGAGGCGGCGCCCGGGGCGCCGTCCCCCATCGGCCGGCCGGCATGTTCCTGAACGGCTACGGCCCGCTGCTGCTGGCCGGGACCTGGGTCACGGTCCAGCTCGCCCTGCTGTCGCTGGTGGTGGCGGTCGGCCTGGGCCTGCTGGGCGCCTGGGCCAAGCTCTCGGCCTATCGGGGCGCGCGCCTGGCGGCGACGGCCTACACCACGCTGATCCGCGGAGTCCCCGACCTGGTGCTGATGCTGCTGATCTTCTTCAGCATGCAGATCGCCCTCAACGACGTCACCGACCTGCTCGGCATCGAGCCGATCGAGATCGAGCCCTTCGCCGCGGGCGTGCTGACCCTGGGCTTCATCTACGGCGCGTACTTCGCCGAGACCTTCCGGGGCGCCTTCATGGCGGTGCCGCGGGGGCAGCTCGAGGCGGCGACCGCCTACGGCATGCGCGAGTTCCAGGTGTTCCGCCGCATCCTGTTTCCCCAGATGATGCGCCACGCCCTGCCCGGCATCGGCAACAACTGGCAGGTCCTGCTGAAATCCACCGCGCTGGTGTCGCTGATCGGCCTGGCCGACCTCGTCAAGGTCGCGCAGGACGCGGGCAACGTGTCCTTTCGCGTGTTCCTGTTCATCAGCGTCACCGGCCTGATCTACCTGGCCCTGACGACCCTCTCCAACGGCATCCTGTACTGCCTGGACAGGCGCTACAGCGCCGGGGTGCGCGAGCTGCGGCTATGACGGACGTCCTCGACCAGTTCTGGCGCGCCTACCTGTACGCCAGCAACGGCGCCCCCTCGGGCGTGGCCGTCACGCTGTGGCTGCTGGTCGCCTCGGTCTCGATGGGGTTCTTCATCTCGATCGCGCTGGCGGTCGCGCGGGTCTCGTCGCGGCGCTGGCTGTCCCTCCCGCTGTGGCTGTTCAGCTACGTCTTTCGCGGCACGCCGCTGTACGTGCAGATCCTGTTCATCTACGCCGGCATCTACAGCCTGGACTTCGTCAAGGGCACGCCGCCGCTGGCGGCGTTCTTCCAGAGCGGCTACAACTGCCTGATCCTGGCCCTGACCCTCAACACCGTCGCCTACACGACCGAGATCTTCGCGGGCGCCATCCGCACGACCAGCGCGGGCGAGATCGAGGCGGCGCGGGCCTACGGCATGTCCCGCTTCGCCATGTACCGGCGGGTCATCCTGCCCTCGGCGCTGCGCCGCGCCCTGCCCGCCTACAGCAACGAGGTCATCCTGATGCTGCACGCGACCTCGCTCGCCTTCACCGCCACGGTCCCCGACATCCTCAAGGTCGCGCGCGACGCCAACTCGGCCACCTACCAGACCTTCGCCGCCTACGGCCTCGCGGCGCTGCTCTACCTCTGCCTGTCGTTTACACTGATCGGGCTGTTCCGCCGCTTCGAGCGGCGGGCGCTGGCCTGCCTGGGCACCCAACGATAACGCCATGTCCACACTCGACGTACAAAACATCCACAAGCGCTACGGCGACAACGAGGTCCTCAAGGGCGTGTCCCTGAAGGCCGACGCGGGCGACGTGATCTGCATCCTGGGCTCCAGCGGGTCGGGCAAGTCGACCTTCCTGCGCTGCATCAATTTCCTGGAGAGACCCAACCAGGGCACCATATCGCTCAACGGCGAAACCCTGAGGACCATCGCCGACAAGCACGGCGAGCTGCACGCCGCCGACATCGACCAGTTGCGCCGGCTGCGCTCGAAACTGGCGATGGTGTTCCAGCATTTCAATCTGTGGGCTCACATGAACGTGCTGGGCAATGTGATCGAGGCGCCGATCCAGGTGCTGAAGGTCGGCCGCGCCGAGGCGACCGAGCGCGCGCGCCACTACCTGGCCAAGGTGGGCCTGTCGCCCAGCCTCGAGACGCAGTACCCGTCCTCGCTGTCGGGCGGCCAGCAGCAGCGCGTGGCGATCGCCCGGGCGCTGGCGATGGAGCCCGAGGTCATGCTGTTCGACGAGCCCACCTCCGCCCTGGACCCCGAACTCGTCGGCGAGGTCCTCAAGGTGATGCAAAAGCTGGCCGAGGAAGGCCGCACCATGCTGGTGGTGACCCACGAGATGGGCTTCGCCCGCAACCTGGCCTCGCAGGTGATGTTCCTGCACCAGGGCGTGGCCGAGGAGGTCGGCCCGCCGTCGGCGGTCTTCGACGATCCGCAAAGCCCGCGGCTGCGGCAGTTTTTGTCGGGGAACCTGAAGTAGCGCTGGCGGAGGCGTCCTGCGCGCCGGCGGGACCATCCTGCGCCTGAAATAGTGCGCGCCTCCTGGCGCCCCCGGATGGCGCCGGGCCGGCGTCCTGGCCTGAGATGGCACACGCGCCCTGGCGCCCCCCTGGGATGGCCCTGACGGCGCACGCCCTAGATAGCGCCGGGCCGGCCTCCTAGACGGGAAAGCGGCGGCGCATCAGCACGTGCGGGATGCCCGCCTCCATGAAGGTCTCGCCCTCGGGCTCGAAGCCGTGGCGGGCGTAGAAATCCTGGGCGTGCGACTGGGCCGCCAGGACGACCTCGCGGTCGCCGCGGCGCCGGGCCTCGGCCATCAGGGCGGCCAGCAGCAGCGATCCGACGCCCCGGCCGCGCCAGGGCCGGCGCACCGCCATGCGGCCGATGTGGCCGTCGGGCAGCAGGCGCCCCGTCCCGACGGCCCGGCCGTCGGCGGCATAGGCGATCGCATGCACGCATTGGATGTCCAGGGGATCGAGCTCGAGCTCGGGCGGGACGTTCTGCTCGTGGACGAAGACCTCGGAGCGGATGCGCGAGGCCTGCGGGCCCAGGTCCTCCCATGCGCCCACGACCACGCGCGGCGCGGGACCAGCACCCGCGGGGACGCCGCTCGCGGAGACGACCGATCCCGGCCCGGGCGCCGGATGAGGCACCGGCCCGGCAGTCGAGCCGAATACGGCGGGGTTGGATGCGGGGAGCTTGGACGCCCGGCCGGGCGCCGGACCGGCATCCGCCGCTTCGCCGTCGAGGACGAAAGCCAGGACCTCGGGCAGCCAGTCGGCGAAATCGGAGAGCCCGTGGTCGCCGCCCTCGATGATGCGCTGGCGGCAGCCGGCGTAGCGGGCCCGCATCTCGCGCCAGTCCAGGACCTCGTCGCCGGTGGCGGCCAGCAGGAAATAGCGTTCCGGCCGCGTCAGGACCGGGATCCCGGCCTCGGCCCGCGCCAGTTCCTCGACGTATTCGGGCAGGAATTCGAAGGGCTCGCCGCCATGGAAGGTCCGGTGCGAGCCGACCTGCGTCGCCAGGTCCCGGGCGGCGTGGACGACGGGATTGATGAGCACGGCGCGGCATCCCAGGCGCTCGGCGAGCCAGGTGGCGTAGAACCCGCCCAGCGACGAGCCGATGACCGTCAGGGGAGCCGCAGCGGAACCCCCCGGCGTCCCGGACCTCGATCCGGACCCCTCCCCGGGGCCATGCTCGCCGCCCGGCCCATTTCCGCCAGCCGGCCCCTCCCCGCCGGACTCCCGTCCGCGTCCGCCGCCGGAAGCCGCCAGGCCATCCCGGGCCAGGCGCAGGGCCAGGTCCAGGGCGGCCGCGGGGCTGGCGGGCAGTTGCGGGCAGCGCCAGCGGGCCACCAGGCCGCGTTCGGCCACGGCCCGGGCCATCAGCCGGGCCTTGAAGGACTCGGGGGAGGAACGGAATCCATGCAGGTAGAGGATCATGGCCGGGCTCGTGGGGCGGCGGCGCCGCTCAGGCCGATTCGCGCAGGCTGCGGCGGCGCTCGTGTTCCTGGAGGTAGCGCTTGCGCAGGCGGATCGACTTTGGCGTCACCTCGACCAGTTCGTCGTCGGCGATGAATTCGACGGCGTATTCCAGGCTCAGCTCGATGGGAGGCACCAGGTCGATGTGCTCGTCCTTGCCCGAGGCGCGCACGTTGGTGAGTTTCTTTTCCTTGATCGGATTGACCACCAGGTCATTGTCGCGCGAATGGATGCCGATGATCATGCCCTCGTACACCGGGTCCTGGGGCGACACGAACATGCGGCCGCGCTCCTGGAGCTTCCACAGCGCGTAGGCCACGGCGGTGCCGTTGTCCTGGCTGATCAGCACGCCGTTGCGGCGCTCGCCCACGCCGCCCTCGCGCATGGGGCCGTAGCTGTCGAAGATGTGGCTCATCAGCCCCGTGCCCCGCGTCAGCGTCAGGAACTCGCCCTGGAAGCCGATGAGGCCGCGCGCGGGGATGCGGTATTCCAGGCGTGTGCGCCCGCGCCCATCGGCCTGCATGTCGAGCAGGTCGCCCTTGCGGCGGCCGAGTTCCTCCATGACGCCGCCCTGGTGGGCGTCCTCGACGTCGACAGTCAGCAGCTCGTAGGGCTCGTGGCGCGCGCCGTCGATCTCCTTGATCATGACGCGCGGCCGCGAGACCGCGAGCTCGTAGCCCTCGCGGCGCATGTTCTCGAGCAGGATGGTCAGGTGCAGCTCGCCGCGCCCGCAGACCTCGAACACCGTGTCGTCGTCCGTCTCGTTGACGCGCAGGGCCACGTTGGACTTGAGCTCGCGGTCCAGGCGGTCGCGCAGTTGCCGGCTGGTGACGAACTTGCCTTCGCGGCCGGCCAGCGGCGAGGTGTTGACCATGAAGTTCATGGTCAGCGTGGGCTCGTCGATGCGCAGCAGTGGCAGCGCCTCGGGCGTGGCCGGATCCACCAGGGTGCAGCCGATGCCGATGTCCTCGATGCCGTTGATCAGCACGATGTCGCCGGCCTCGGCCTGGTCGACCAGCTCGCGGTCCAGGCCCTTGAACTTCAGCACCTGGTTGACGCGGCCCTTGATGGGCTCGCCCTCGGGGCCGAACTTGACGAGCACGTCCTGGCCGGCGCGCAGGCGCCCCCGGTTGATGCGGCCCACGCCGATCTTGCCCACGTAGCTGCTGTAGTCCAGCGAGATGACCTGCATCTGCAGGGGCCCGTCCGGATCGTCGTCGCGCTGCGGCACGTGGCGCAGGATGGCGTCGAACAAGGGGCGCATGTCGCCCTCGCGCACGTCGCTGCTCAGGCCCGCGTAGCCCGAGAGGCCCGAGGCGTAGATCACGGGGAAGTCGAGCTGCTCCTCGGTGGCGCCGAGCTTGTCGAACAGGTCGAACGTCGCGTTGACCACGTAGTCGGGGCGCGCGCCCGGCCGGTCGACCTTGTTCACCACGACGATGGGCTTGAGGCCGAGCGCCAGCGCCTTGCGGGTGACGAAGCGGGTCTGCGGCATGGGGCCCTCGACCGCGTCGACCAGCAGCAGCACGCCGTCGACCATGGACAGCACCCGCTCGACCTCGCCGCCGAAGTCGGCGTGGCCCGGGGTATCGATGATGTTGATATGGGTGCCCTCGTATTCGACGGCGCAGTTCTTGGCGAGAATGGTGATCCCGCGTTCGCGCTCGATGTCGCCCGAGTCCATGACCCGTTCGGAAACCTGCTGGTTTTCCCGGAAGGTCCCCGACTGTCGCAGGAGCTGGTCGACGAGAGTGGTCTTGCCGTGGTCGACGTGGGCGATGATGGCCACGTTACGCAAAGCGCGTTTCATGCGGTGTCCTCTGGTTTGGTGACCGCCGGCGTCAGGGGGGCCGGCAGTGCGTGTAAGGGTATCAGCGCCGATTGCGGCGCCTCCATGGCCTGCAGGGCTTCGAGTCCGATCGCGTGCTCGACGTCGAAGGGGCCGATCCGGGTGCGGCGCAGGGCCGAGAGATGCGCGTGGCAGCCCAGGGCGCGCCCGATGTCCTGCGCCAGGGTGCGGACGTAGGTGCCTTTGCTGCACTCGACGCGGATCACGGCCTGCCGGCCGTCGCACGAGACCAGGTCCAGCGCGTGGATGGTCACGCGGCGCGCCGGGCGCTCGAGCTCGATGCCCTGGCGCGCGTACTCGTACAGCGGCTTGCCGTCGCGCTTGAGGGCCGAGATCATGGGCGGCACCTGCTCGATCGGGCCGCGGAACCGCGCCAGGACCTCCTCGAGCCGGTCGCGGTCCACGCCCTCGAAGCCCTCGGGCGCGCGCCCGGTCACGACGCCCGTGCGGTCGCCGCTGTCGGTCTCCTCGCCGAAGGACAGGGTCGCCAGGTAGGTCTTGTCGGCCTCGAGCATGGCGCCCGAGATCTTGGTCGCGCGGCCGAAGCAGCACAGCAGCAGGCCGGTCGCGAAAGGATCCAGGGTGCCGGTGTGCCCGGCCTTGCGCGCGTCGACCGCGCGCTTGGCGCGCTGCAGGGCGTGGTTGCTGGACAGGCCCTCGGGTTTGTCCAGCAACAGGACACCGTCGAGCGACTGCCCGCGTCGAGAAGCCATCGTTCAATCCGTCCAGGGTGGAGACGACGGCCCGTCAGGGCGTGCCGTCGGGGTCTTCGAGCTCGGGAATCCCGGCGGCGCCGGCCTGCGGGCGGTTGGCGCGGTCGATCAGTTGCGTCAGCTCGATGCCGCGCGCCAGTTGCGCATCGTGCACGAAGCGCAGGGTCGGCACCGTATGAATGTGCAGCAGCTTGAAAAGTTGGGAATGCAGCCAGCCCGCCTTTTCGTTGAGCGCCTGGGCCGCGGCCTCGGGCTCGGCGCCCAGCACGGTGAAATACACCTTGGCATGGGCATAGTCGGCCGTCAGGTCCACGCCGGTGAGCGTGACCAGTCCCACGCGCGCGACGTCGAGCTCGCGCTGGACGAGGCCGGCCAGGTCCTTCTGGATCTGGTCGGCCAGGCGCGTGTTGCGGCCGGGGTTGGGTCTGGATTTGTGGCGGGCCATGTCGATAGCGTCCGGACGTGCCTACAGCGTCCGGGCAACCTCCTTGATTTCGAAGATCTCGAGCTGGTCGCCGACCTGGATGTCGTTGTTGCCCCTGAGCGTGATCCCGCAGTCGAAGCCCGCCTTGACCTCCTTGACGTCGTCCTTGAAGCGGCGCAGCGAATCGATGGAGCCGGTCCAGTGCACGACGTGGTTGCGCAGCAGGCGCACCTGGGAATCGCGCCGCACCAGGCCCTCGAGCACCATGCAGCCCGCGATGTTGCCCACGCGCGAGACGGTGAAGACCTCGCGGATCTCGACCAGACCGATGATCTCCTCGCGCTTTTCCGGTGCGAGCATGCCCGAGAGGGCGTTGCGCACGTCGTCGATCGCGTCGTAGATGATGTCGTAGTAGCGCAGGTCGATGCCGTTGGCCTCGGCGAGCTTCTTGGCGCTCTGGTCGGCGCGCACGTTGAACCCGATGATGACCGCGTTGGAGGCGATGGCCAGGTTGACGTCGCTCTCGGAGATGCCGCCGACGGCCGCGTGCACGACCTGCACCCGCACCTCGTCGGTGGACAGCTTCAGCAGGGAGGACACCAGGGCCTCCTGCGAGCCCTGCACGTCGGTCTTGACGATCAGCGCAAGGGTGCGGACGCCCTCGCCCATGTTGTCGAACATGGATTCGAGCTTGGCCGCCTGCTGGCGCGCGAGCTTGACGTCGCGGAACTTGCCCTGGCGGAACAGCGCGATCTCGCGCGCCTTGCGCTCGTCGGCCAGCACCAGGACCTCGTCGCCCGCCGCCGGGACCTCGGCCAGGCCCTGGATCTCGACCGGCGTGGAGGGGCCGGCGGACTGGGTGGGCTTGCCCGTGTCGTTGAGCATGGCGCGCACGCGGCCGTAGGCCACGCCGGCCAGCACCGCGTCGCCGCGATGCAGGGTGCCGCTCTGGACCAGGATGGTCGCGACCGGGCCGCGCCCCTTGTCCAGGCGCGCCTCGATGACGATGCCCTTGGCGGGCGCGTCCACCGGCGCGGTGAGCTCGAGGATCTCGGCCTGCAGCAGGACGTTCTCGAGCAGCTCGTCGATGCCGGCCCCGGTCTTGGCGGACACGGGCACGAAGGGCACGTCGCCGCCGTATTCCTCGGGCACGACCTCCTCGGCCACGAGCTCCTGCTTGACGCGGTCGGGATTGGCCTCGGGCTTGTCGATCTTGTTGATCGCCACCACCAGGGGCACGTTGGCCGCCTTGGCATGGTGGATGGCCTCTTTGGTCTGCGGCATGACGCCGTCGTCGGCGGCCACCACCAGGATCACGATGTCGGTCGCCTGGGCCCCGCGCGCGCGCATGGCCGTGAAGGCCTCGTGCCCCGGGGTGTCGAGGAAGGTCACCATGCCCCGGTCGGTCTTGACGGCGTAGGCGCCGATGTGCTGGGTGATGCCGCCGGCCTCGCCGGTGGCCACCTTGGTGCGGCGGATGTAGTCCAGCAGGGACGTCTTGCCGTGGTCGACGTGGCCCATGACGGTCACCACGGGCGCGCGCGGCAGGGACTCGGCCTCGGCCGATTCCGCGTCCTCGAGGAAGGCCTCGGGATCGTCGAGCTTTGCGGCGATGGCGGTGTGGCCCAGTTCCTCGACCACGATCATGGCCGTTTCCTGGTCCAGGATCTGGTTGATGGTGACCATCTGGCCGAGCTTCATCAGGTGCTTGATGACCTCGGCGGCCTTGACGGCCATCTTGTGCGCCAGGTCCGCGACGGAAATGGTTTCCGGCACGTGGACCTCGCGCGCGATGAACTCGGAATGCTGCGCCTCGTTCTGCTCGACACGCTGGCGTCCCTGGCGGCCCTGGCGGCCCTTGGCGCCGCGGCCGCCGGCCTTGCCGCCGGCGCGCCAGGCGTCGCGCCCCGCGCCCGGCGACAGCGTCTCGGCCTTGGAGGCGGGCTTCTTGCGCCCGCCGTCGTTGGCCCAGCTCGAGGACACGTCCGCGGTCTTGATGATTTTCTTGCCTTCGGTCTCTTTCTTGGGCGCCGCCTTGGTGCCGGCGGGCTTGTGCAGGGTGCCGGCCTTGACCTCCTCGGGCTCGGGCGCGCGCAGGACCTTGCGCGGCCTGCTCAGCATCTCGCGCAGGGCCGCGGCCTCGGCCTCGGCGGCGCGGCGCGCACGATCGCGCTCGGGGTCGCTGGAGGCCGGCGCGGGCGCCGCGCGGCGGGCCTTGCCGGCGGTCGGGGCCGAGGAGGCGGACTTGGCGGGCGTGGCGGCCGCGGGCTCGGCCCGCGCGGCCTCGGGCGCCGGAGCGGCCTCGGCGTGCGGCGCCTTGGCGGATTCGTCCGCCGCGGCGGCCGCGGGTTCGGGCGCCGAGGCCGGCGCGGGCGCCTCGGCCTGGGGCTCGGCGGCCTGGACTTGGGGCTCGGCCTGGCTTGCCGCCGGCGCGGCCGCCGCCGGAGCCTCGGGCTCGGCGGATACCTGGACGGGCGACGGGGACGCCGGGGCCTCGGCCTCGGGCGCCGCGGCGGGTGCCGGCGTGGCCGTGGCCGCCGGGGCCTGCGGCTCGGCCTGGGC
>JBIQHJ010000079.1:0-12482 GCA_044508625.1 Alcaligenaceae bacterium | reverse complement strand
CCAGGTCGGTGCCAACGACAACGAATCCATCTCCGTCAACCTGAAGCAGATCACTGCCAAGACCCTGGGCTTGGAAGGTTTCAATGTCGACGGCAAGGGTGCCGTTGCCAATGCACAGGCTACCACGGATGATCTGACGCTCGCGGGTTTCACCAAGGCCGGTACAGCCAATCCCGATGGCAGCTACACCTACACGAAGACGACTGACAATACCGCAGCCAAAGCTTCCGATGTCCTGGCGGCTGCTGTAAAGGGTGGCGATACGGTTACCTATACTGGTACCAACACCGGTCTCGGCGTAGCTGCAACTTCCGACAAATATATTTATGATGCGGCCTCGAAAGCTTTCACTTTTGATGCCACAGGGGTGGGCGTTGCCGATCTGCAGAAATATCTGACTCCAGAAGCGGGAGACACCGTTTCGGGTACGATCGAGATCGGTGGCAAGAGCATCGACGTAACCATTGCTTCCGACGGTACGATCACCGGAAAGAATGGCGAAACGCTTTACCTGGATACTACTGGCAACCTGACGCAAAATGCCGCAGGCGGCCCCCCGGTTGCTACGTTGGCTAGGCTGGAAAGCAATACGGACGGCACGAACGCCGTCGCATCAATCCTCAAGGTTGGTAGCCTCACAGTGAATATTGCGGGTGACGGGGATCCCATTGTCGTTACGGGCGCTCGCATCTCCTCCGCGTCACTGGGTAGCTCCATTGGGGCCAATGCCCATAGCGTGACTGTCGATGGTACTCAATATGATGTTGCAGCGGGAGGCGCTGTTACCGAAAATGGCTCGGGTAATGACGTATATGTCGACACCAACGGCAAATTGACCACCGCGCCTGATTTCGACACGAATTATTATGCGCACGAAAACGGCAACGTCACCAATGATACCGGCAGCCTGGTTTACACCACGGCGGATGGCAAGCTGACCCTGGATGCCACCACGGAGGCCGAACGGACTGCCGACCCGCTGAAGGCCCTCGACGCGGCTCTGGCTCAAGTCGATGCCCTGCGCAGCGAACTCGGCGCGGTCCAAAACCGCTTCCAGTCCACGATCGCCAACCTGGCCAACACCGTCACCAACCTGTCGGCCGCGCGCTCGCGCATCGAGGACGCCGATTACGCGGTGGAAGTCTCCAACATGACCCGCGCGCAGATCCTGCAGCAGGCCGGCACCTCGGTCCTGGCGCAAGCCAACCAGGTTCCGCAAACCGTGCTGTCGCTGCTGCGGTAATCATCGCAGTATTCGGGGTGGGCGACTGCTCACCCTCTCGCTTTTCCCACCAGGCCGCCGACTCATCCGGGTCGGTGGCCTGGTGGCATTTGGAGCCATGATGAGGCCGGTGGCCGGCAACCCGCTGGGTTCACCCCACCATGACATCCGCAACAACCCCCTCCCGGCGGCACGCCTCCAGGAGGCCGGCCGCCAATGCCTCCAGATGCGCCGTACGCGCATCGGCGCTCGCGCCATCGCCGAAACGGGGCACGGCCAGCAGATAGCGAGGCTGCAGCGGCAATGCGGCGGCCAGGTCCTCGACGCAGGTGATGGCGACCGATACCCGGAAGCCCAGGGT
Source organism: Alcaligenaceae bacterium (assembly GCA_044508625.1). GTDB lineage: Bacteria > Pseudomonadota > Gammaproteobacteria > Burkholderiales > Burkholderiaceae_B > Castellaniella. The sequence goes on along the minus strand of JBIQHJ010000079.1, from coordinate 10,899 downwards.
CTTGAATTGGGCCAGGGTCTCGATTTCATGCAGGGGGCCGATGCCCAGGCTGTTGAGCGTCAGCGAATAATCCGCGCCGTATTGCGCGACGCTGGGCAGGTTCGCGACGTCCCGCAGTCCTTGCGCCGCGAGCCGCTTTGCCAGGCGGTTGACCCGCAGGAACGGGTCGGCGGCAAAGAGGCCGACGAGCGGGGCTGGATCGCCGAGGTCGCCGGCCCGCGCATTCAGCCCCTGGAGCAGGTCCTCGTTGTGGTCCCGGTTGGGTAGCAGCCCGGCCAGTTCGATCGGCAGGCCGGCGATGGGAGCGATGTCGGGCAGGAGGATGCTCGCCGGATTCGAATGCCCGCCGGAAGGCGCGGCGGCGCGGCGGCCGGCGGCGGGCACCGTGCCTGGCGGGACATCGGCAAAGGCCCGGTAGCGCAGGGTGATCAAGGCGACAGGGCCCGAAAGGTGGCGACCGCGTGCCGTGCGAATGCGGGATCGTTGATGTGCAGCGGCAGCCGCTGGACTGTGCAATGCGGATTGTGCGCCTCGAGGATCGCCTGCTCGGCCGCGTCGAACAGGGCGGCATCGGCTTGCGGATCGAAAAAGGGGCCGCCCTCGATGTCCAGTGCCGAGACGCCTTTCTCGGGGATGAGCAGGACCATCGGGCCGGTGGCGCGTGCGAGGCGTTCGCCGATCCAGCGGCCGATCCGCCGGCACTCCGGCCCGGTGGTGCGCATGAGCGTGACGTTGGGATTGTGGGCGTGGAACAGGCGGTCCCGGTAGTGCGCGGGAATGGTGTTCGGCGCCCAGAAGTTCACCATGTCGGTGGCGCCCAGCGATGCGACGCAGGGCAGGCCGCTGCGCAGCATGGCCCCGAATCGGTCCTTGCCGGCCGGCAGCACGCCGCCCAGCAGCAGATCGCAGACCTCGGTGGTGGTGATGTCGAGCACGCCGGTCAGCATGCCGCTGTCCATCAGCTTTTCCATCGTCCGGCCGCCGGCGCCGGTGGCATGGAACACCATGCAGTCGTAGTCCTGGCGCAAGAGCTCGACCATGGCGGTGATGCAGGGGGTGGTGACGCCGAACATCGTCAGGCCCAATGCGGGCTTGCCCTCGACGGCGGGCGCGGCGCTGGAGGCCATGCCGATGAGGGCGTGCGCCGCGTTGTGCAGGATGATGCGCGAGAGCCGGTTGAGGCCGGCCATGTCGGTGATGGCCGGGACCATCATGATGTCGGAAATGTCGACGTAGGGCGCGGTGTCGCCCGAGGCCAGGGTCGAGACCATCACTTTCGGCACCCCGAGGGGCAGCCTCTGCATGCCGGTGGTGATGATGGAGGTGCCGCCCCCGCCGCCGATGCCGATGATGCCGCCCACGTCCTCGCGCGAGGCGATGAAGCGGGAGAAGGCCTGTCCCATGGCCGAGACGGCGACGCCGCGATCGGCCTGGCCCAATACGGCGGAGGCGCCTGCGGGGTGGTGGGTGGCGACCTGTGCCGCCGGAACGTCGACGGGGACGCTCGCGGGCCGCCCGGTGCCGACGTCCACGCGGGCCACGGTCAGGCCTCGGGCGGCGATGAGCCCGGCGAGGTAGGACAGCTCCTCGCCCTTGGTATCGGCGGTGGCGACGACGTAGATCGTGTTCACGATGCGAGCTTGATGTTGCGGAACTTGGCGACCTGCTCGGTGATGGCGCGCTCGACCGGCAGGCGCTCCATGCTGGAGGCGCCGTAGAATCCGTTGATGCCGGGCATGCGCAGCATGGCCTCGGCCACGTTCCCGGGTTCGTCGAAGGGGCCTCCGTGGCAGATTACCAGAAGGTCTGGACGGACGCGACGGGCGGCCTCGGCGATCCGCAAGGTGACGTCGATGGCTTCGGCCATGGTCATGGCGGCGGCGGCGCCGATCGAGCCGCCCGTGGTCAGGCCGACATGGGCCACGATGATGTCGGCGCCCGCCTCGGCCATGGCGCGGGCCTCGTCCTCGTTGAAGACATAGGGCGTGGTCAGCAGGTCCATGTCGTGGGCGAGGCGGATCATCTCGACCTCCTTGTCGTAGCCCAGGCCGGTGGCCTCCATGTTGGCGCGCATGGTGCCGTCGAACAGGCCCACGGTCGGGAAGTTCTGGACCCCCGAGAATCCGACGTCCTTGACCTGTTTCAGGAAGACGGGCATCGAGCGGAAGGGATCCGTGGCGTTGACGCCGGCCAGCACGGGGGTGTGCCGCACGACGGGGAGGATTTCGCCGGCCATGTCCATGACGATCTGGTTCGCGTCGCCGTAGGCGAACAGGCCGGTGATCGACACGCGCCCGGCCATGCGGTAGCGGCCGCTGTTGTAGAGGACGAGCAGGTCGATGCCGCCCGCCTCCTCGCATTTCGCCGAGATGCCGGTGCCGGCGCCGCCCCCGATGATGGGAATGCCGGCGGCGGCCTGTTCCTTGAGCTTGCGAAGAATGTCTTTGCGGGCGATGGCCATGGTGTGGGTTCCTTTTTTCGGATGGTTTTCTCGGGTGCTTGTCGAAACGGGGCGAAGGCTCGCGGCTTTCAGACCCCCAGGTATTTGCGGCGCAGCGCATGATCGTCCAGGAACTCGCGGGCCGGCGAGGCGTGGACCGTGCGGCCGGACAGGATCACGTGGATGCTGTCGGCCAGCGCTTCGGCGATGTGGATGTTCTGCTCGACCAGCAGGATGGTCAGCCCTTCGCCGCGCAACGCCTTGCAGGTCTGGATGACCCGTTCGTTGGCGATAGGCGAGAGGCCCTCGGAGGGCTCGTCGAGCAGGAGGACTCGCGGATTGGTGACCAGCGCGCGGCCGATGGCCAGCATCTGCTGCTCGCCGCCGCTCAGCAGCGTGCCGCCGACGTCGCGCCGCTCGCGGAGCTCGGGAAACAGCTCGAACACGCGGGCGGGCGACCATTCGCCGGGATGTCCGGTCCGCCGATGGGTCAGGAGCAGGTGCTCGCGCACCGAGAGCGAGGGGAACAGCCGGCGGCCCTGCGGCACGTAGCCGATGCCGGCGGCGGCGATGTCCTGGGGCTTGCGGCCCGCCAGGTCCTCGCCGTTCAGCAGGATGCGGCCGCGGGTGGGCGGCGTGATGCCCATGATGGCGCGCAGCAGCGTGGTCTTGCCCATGCCGTTGCGCCCCAGCACGGCGGCGCATTCACGGCCGATGCTCAGGGAACAGCCTTGCAGCACGTGGCTGTCGCCATAGGAGGCATGGAGGTCCTCGACGGCGAGGATGGTCTCTGGGGATGCTTGCCCGCTCACGCCGCGCCTCCGAGGTAGATGCGTTGCACCATCGGGTCGGCCTGGATCCGGGCGGGAGGGCCCTCGGCCACGACGGCGCCCCGATGCAGGACGGTGATGCGTTGCGAGAGCTGCATGACGATGTCCATGTCGTGCTCGATCAGCACCACGGTGATGTGCCGCGGCAGGGCCTGGATCAGGCCGCACAGGGTCTGCCGTTCGGCCGGCGACAGGCCGGCGGCGGGCTCGTCGAGCATGACGAGCCGCGGCCGCATGGCCAGCGTCATGCCCAGCTCCAGTTGCCGCTGCAGGCCGTGCGCCAGCTCGGCCACCGGGCGGCCGATGTGCTCGGACAGGCCGACCTGGCCCGCGACGTCCCGCGCCCAGTCGCGCACCGGGCGCCGGTCGCGCCATCCCTCGAACAGGTTCAGGCCCAGTCCCGAGCGGGCGTTCGCGGCGAGGAACAGGTTCTGCTCGACCGTGAGCTCGGCCAGCAATTGCGAGATCTGGTAGGTGCGGCCCAGGCCGAGCCGGGCGCGCCGGTGTACCGCGAGGCGGGTGGCCTTGCGTCCCAGGATGTGGATTTCCCCTTCGTCCGGGGGTATCTCGCCGGTGATCAGGCCGAACAGCGTGGACTTCCCCGCGCCGTTCGGGCCGATCAGGGCATGCCGCTCGCCGGCCTCGATGGCGAGGTCGACCGAGCGCGTGGCATGGACCCCGCCAAAGGACTTGGACAGTCCCTTGGCCAGGATGGCGTACTGTGCCTGGCTGGCCACCGCGGGGTCCTCGTCCAGCATCGCCGCCGACCTCACTGTCCGAAGGGGACGAAGGCATAGTCCTTGTCGACCTTGAGCATGGCCTCGGGCATGCGGGCGCGGCTGTCGGGCGGCGAGTCGCGGCCATCGGCGGGCTGGCTCATGTAGAGCTTGGAATCATAGGGGCCGAACTGGCTCACGCCCTTGACCGTGAAGATCCCCTTGTTGTACATGGCGCCGTCCTTGCCCGCGGCCACCTCGCGGATGTAGACGTTCTCGATCGCGGCGTTGAACTGGTCCAGCTTGATCGGGCCGCGCGGCTCGTCGCTCATGTCGACCTCGTGCATGGCCTTGACCAGGGCCTCCTTGTCGCCGACGTCGCCCTTGCGGGCCTCGATGGCGCGCAGGATCAGCAGCATGCTGCCGTAGGCGAACTCGGAGGCGGCGGTCGGCGCATAGCCCCAGCGCTTCTGGAAGGCGTCGCGAAAGGCGTTCCAATGGGGCGTGTCCATGTCGTCCGCGGTGAGGTGCGCCGAATACGAGCCGGCGATGTCGGAAGGCATGGCGTCCAGGTCGGGCCGCTCGAAGGTATTCGACTGCCCCAGCAGGGGGAGCTTCTTGTGCATGCCGAATTCCACGTACTGCTTGACGAAGGCGACGGCGTCCGAACCCGCCCCGTTGTACAGGACGGCATCGTAGCCCTGGTCCAGCGGAATGGAGGCGATGAGCGAGGAGTAGTCCGAGGTGGGCACGGGATGCCAGACCGTCTTGACCTCGTCGCCGCCGCCGCGCATGAAGCCCCTCTTGAAGCCGCCCGCCTGGTTGTAGGGATAGGAATAGTCCTCGCCGATCATGTAGATTTTCTTGTAGCCCTTTTCCTTGGCCAGCCAGTAGCCGAACACGTCCATGGGCTGGGCCCCCGTCCAGGTCGGACGCACGATGAAGGGATACCACTCGCGCATGGTCATGTCCTCGGAGGCCGAGTACATGGGCACGACGGGGATCTGCTTGCCCTTCATGTAGGCGCCCACGGACAGGCCCTCGTCGCCCGAGACCAGTCCGGTGATGATGTCGACCTTGTCCTGCTCGACCAGTTGCTTGGCCTTGGTGACGGCCAGCTCGTTGTCGAGCTGGTCGTCGGCGTAGATCATCTTGATGGTCTTGCCGGCGGCCTTGAAATCGTGCTGCTCGAGCGCCAGTATGGCGCCTTCTTTTTGCAGTTGGCCGAACGACGCGAACGGGCCGGTGAAGGCGCTGAGCATGCCGATGGTGATGGTGTCGCCTTGCGCGGCGCCGGCCCCGGGCATGCCCAGGATGCCGGCCACCGCGAGGGACAGGATTGCTTTTCCAGCCTTGCCGTAGTTCATGGTTTTCTCCTCGTGTGCCCTTGGTGTGAGGGGCTTGTGGACGTCGTGGGGAACGACTGGGAGGGGGCCTGGACCTGGGGGGTCTCGGCCTGCGCTCGTGCTGCCTTGCGTCTGGCGCTCCATGTGCTCCAGACGCCGAGTATGCCGTTGGGTGCGATCAGGATGACCAGCACGAAAATGACGCCGATGACGGTGATGTATCGCGGGGTCATCTGGCTGATGGCCACGTCCAGCCAGACGGCGATCACGGTGCCCAGCACCGGTCCCCAGAAATGGCGCGCGCCGCCCAGGATGACGATGAGCAGGATCCAGATCATGCGGTTCAGGTGCAGCGTGGACGGGGTGACGATGCCCGTCGACCAGGCCGCCAGGATGCCGCCCACGCCGGCCAGCACCGCGGCGATCATGAACAGGATGACCCGCTGCCAGAACACGGGATAGCCCAGCGCGCTCATGCGGCGGGCGTTTTCCCGGATGCCGTTGATCGCCAGGCCGAAGGGCGACTCGATCAGCCGCCAGACCGCCAGCAGGGCGAGGCCGAACAGGGCCAGCGAGAACCAGTAGAAGTCCGCGTGCCGCGCCAGGTCGAGGCCGGGGATGGCCGGCGGATGGATGCCTCGGATGCCGGCCCAGCCGTGCAGCAGGCTGGTGTTCTGGCGCGCGAAGGACCAGCAGATCTGCCCCAGCGCGAGCGTGAGCATCAGGAAGACCAGCCCGTGGGTGCGCATCAGGACCAGGGCAAAGAGGAAGGCGGTGAGCAGCACCAGCGCCAGGCCGGCGATTTCCGGGATCGGGAACGCGAAGCCGCGCTCGACGCCCAGCAGCCCGATGACGTAGCCGGCCATGCCGAAGAACACGGTCTGCGCCAGGCTGATCATTCCGCCCTGGCCCAGCAGCAATGCGACGCTCAGCGCCACGAAGCCGAAGTAGATCGCGCGGATGAAGGTCGTGAGCGTGTAGGGGTCGCCATAGACGGGCAGCGCCGCGAGGGCCAGGACCACCACGGCGGCGAGGATGCGGCCGGGCCAGCGGCCGGGCGCGCCGGGCGACCGCGGGGCGGGCGCGTTCACAGCCGCCTCCCGAACAGGCCCTGGGGCCGGATCGCCAGCATGAGCGCCATCGGCGCAAAGACCAGGAACATGGACATCTCGGGGGCGAAGGCGAGGCTGAACGACAGGATCTGCCCCAGGATCAATGCGCTCACCAGCGCGCCCATCAGGCTGCCCAGGCCGCCGACGACGACCACCACGAGGGAGTAGGTCAGGATGGTGATGTCCTCGCCTGGGCTGAGCTGGAGGTACGAGCCGCCCAGCACGCCGGCGATCCCGCCCAGGAATGCCGACAGCATGAACATCAGCGAATAGATCGTGCCGATGCGCACGCCCAGCGCGGAGACGGTTTCGCGGTCGTCGACGCTGGCGCGCACGGCGATGCCGAATCGGGTGCGGTACAGCAGGAACCACAGCCCCAATGCGATCAGGGCGGCGGCGAGCATGAGGACGTAGCGGAATCCGGGATACGTGAAGCCGAACAGGCTGACGGGCTGGCTGATGGCGGCGGGCGCGCGGATGGAGACCGGATGGCCGCCCCAGATCGCCAGCGCCTGGTCGGCGATGATCATCGAGATGGCGATGGTCAGCAGCGTCTGCGACAGGTCGCCCCCCGCGCGGATGCGGTCGAGCATGCCGCGCTCCAGCACCAGGCCCAGGAAGGCGATGAGCACGCCCGCGCCCAGCAGCGCGAGCGTCCAGCTGCCGGTGTGGCGCAGGATGCTCAGGCCCATGTAGCCGCCCAGCAGATAGAAGGCGCCGTGGCTCATGTTGACGACGCGCATCAGGCCGAAGGCAAGCGTCAGGCCGCTGCCCAGGATGAAGAACAAAGCGCCCTGGGTGAGCCCATTGAACACGATGATCAAGTACCGTGTATCCACGGCGTTGTCTCCTCTGCTCTTTCAGGAAAGTGTAGGTTGGCGCCCGGTGGGCAACAATACGGTTCGCGCCCTGGTTTGGGTAAAATTGGGTAAATAATCTGCACCCGGATCACTCGCCGCATTGGGCTGGCGGCCACGGCCCCCGCAAGCCGCCGCGGGGCTGTCGCGGGCGCCGATCCAGGGGCCGATCCGCGCGGCGTCGCGGCACGGCGGCAAGGAGGAAAAGGAGGAATCGATGCACGCAGACTGGCCCGGATTTCTCAGCCCCGGCTCGCAGCGCGCCCGCGTGATGGAGCGCTTCGCGCGGGCGCGCGAGCGGGGCGAATTCCTGGTGGGCGCCGCGATCGGCGCGGGGCTGCTGGGCGATGCGGCCGAGCGCGGCGGCGCCGATTTCCTGGTCGCGCTCAACGCCGGGCGGTTCCGCCTGATGGGTGCGTCTTCCGTGGCCTGCATCCTGCCGATCCGCGATGCCAACCAGTTCGTCCTGTCGTTCGCCCCGCTCGAGATCCTGAGCCAGTGCCGCATTCCCGTGTATTTCGGGGCCTCGACGCTGGATCCGGCCCTGTCCCTCGAGGCGCTGGTCGCTGAAATCGCCGACCTGGGTTTCGCCGGCGTGGCGAACTTCCCCTCGGTCGTGCACCTGCCGGCCCCCGTCCGCCACGCGCTGGACGGCCCGGGCCTGGGATTCGAGCGCGAGCTCGAGCTCCTCGCGCTGGCGCACCGGCACGACCTGAGCTCGCTCGCCTACGTGCGCACCCGCGAGCAGGCCAGCGCGGCGGCCGCCCGGGGGGTGGACATCATCTGCTACAACGTCGGCTGGAACGCGGGCGGCGCCAAGGGACCGGTCAGCGAAATCAGCGTCGAGGAAACGGCCGCGCACGCGCGCGAGATGCACGGCGTCATCCGACGCGAGAATCCGCGGGCCTTCTTCTTTCTCGAGGGCGGGCCCATCCAGGATCCGGACCAGTTGGCCGCCGTCTGCCGCGTGGCCCGCATGCACGGCTACATCGGCGGCTCCACGATCGACCGCCTGCCCCTGGCCCAATCGGTTTCGGGGCAGACGCAGCGATTCAAATCCGCCACCGCCCTGGCGCGGATCCTGGGCAAGCAAGAGCGGATGCTGGTCGACCTGGGCCGCAGGCATGGCTTCGTGGGCGCCTCCGAGGCCATGATCGACGTCTACGAGGCGCTGGACCGCTTTCGCGGATCCTCGTTTCCGATGCTGATCTCGGGTGAGCGCAACACGGGCCGGCAGACGCTGATCGAGGCCCTGCACGGCGAATCGCGCGATCGGCGGGGCTCGCTGGCGGTGATCGAGGCCGATGATGGCAACTCGGGCCGCCAGGCGATGATCGCGCTGTTCGGACGCGCGGCGGTACTGGGCGGCGCGGGCCTGGAAGGCCTGGCCTCGCGCGAGGACATCGGCATGATCGCCTTGCGCGGCATCGAGCACGTGCCGCTGCGGCTGCAGCGGCGCCTGGCCAACACCCTCAAGCGCGGACGCTTCGTCCCCTTCGGCGATCGGCGCGGCCAGCCCTGGACCAAGCGCCTGATGCTGGTGTCCGACTTTTCCCTCAAGAGCCTGCTGGCCGAGGGCCGGATCGACCCGCAACTGGCCGAGCTGCTGTCCGGGCACGAGATCCGGCTGCCGCCGCTGCGCAAGCGCACCGAAGACATCGAGGACTTGCTGGGCCGCTTCATGGCGGGGCTGGCGGGCGAGGGCCAGCCCTATCCGGTATTGTCCCCGGGCGCCATGAGCCTGCTGCGCCGCCACGACTGGCCGGGAAACCTGCTCGAACTGCGCAGCTTCGCCTCACGCCTTTTCGCACGGCACGGCGCCGGCCGGGTCGACGAGGAAGCCGCCCTCGGGCTGCTGTCGGGCGATTCCGACTGGATGCGGCGCCGGATGAGCTCCGAGCGCGACATCCTGCTGGACGCCTTGTGGCGCCATGGCTTCCATCGGGGCAAGACCGCCGCGTTCCTGGGCATTTCACGCAAGACGCTGTACAACAAGATCCGCCGCTATCGGCTGACGAGTCAGGTTTGAGCCAGCGAGAATCGCAGGGCCCGCTCGATGGCGATTGGCGCGGCCTCATCGCCGGGATGCGTGAGGGATCGATCCGGCCATGCCTGATGGTCCGCGGCGTCGACGGTGATGGCGCCGGGAATTTGGTAGCTCTATAACAAGTTTTGCTCTGAGCCGTACGATTTCAGCGCTTTCTTGTCATAGGGCGCCTGTGCTTGCCTGAGAAGGCTTCGAGTATGCTCCGGAGAATCAGGCGCTGGTTTATCAGAGCCTGAAACGCCCGGAGCATCTTCTTCTCGCGATTACCGCAGCAGCGACAGCACGGTTTGCGGAACCTGGTTGGCTTGCGCCAGGACCGAGGTGCCGGCCTGCTGCAGGATCTGCGCGCGGGTCATGTTGGAGACTTCCACCGCGTAATCGGCGTCCTCGATGCGCGAGCGCGCGGCCGACAGGTTGGTGACGGTGTTGGCCAGGTTGGCGATCGTGGACTGGAAGCGGTTTTGGACCGCGCCGAGTTCGCTGCGCAGGGCATCGACTTGAGCCAGAGCCGCGTCGAGGGCCTTCAGCGGGTCGGCAGTGCGGCCGCCTTCCGATTTGGTATTGAAGGTCAGCGTTCCGTCATTCGTCACGTACAGAGTCTTGCCATTACCGCTTGCACTATCGGTGATGACACCGTCCTCTCCAACATAGAGGTCGGTGGTGTAAGAGGCGTCCGTTGTGATGGTAGAGGTTCCAGTACCTTTCCCGTTATTGTAGATGGCGTTGGTAGTGGCGTTCTGAACGACGTTGTTTTCACCGTCGATATCGATTGCTACCGAACCCGCACCAAACGCATTTGCGGCAATTTGAATCGCATTTGTTCCATCAGCTTGCGCTGCCGCAATCAAGTCCTGCGCGCTAATCTTCGCCGTGACACCAACTCCATCATCAGCGTTAGCCGTTCCCGTCAAAACCGTGCCATTCTCAAGCGTGAGGGTTGCGGTATCGGTCCCCGCCAGATCTGACAAAGCTTGGCCCAACGCTGTCACAGTTGCATCAACAGCCCCCGTACCATTGTTTTCTGACAACTCGCCAGCCTTCGTCAGATAGAGTTTGGCATCATCGCCTGCTCGGGTGATGGCACCGGTACTATCAATCTTGACATCCACGGATCCGGAGGCAAACTTATACGTAGCTGCGACCGTCCCTGTTTGAGGGACAATCGCAGCCGCAATATTTGCTCCAGCAGAGCCGTCGGCGACGGTCGTCGCATATGAGAAGGTATTGTCCGCTTTATTGTAAGTATATGTGTTCGCTGTTGCCGCAACACCAAAGGGGGTATTTCCAGCGAAAGTTACCGTGCTGCTATCAGCCAAGCGACTGATGAGCTCACTTCCCGTCAGCTTGGTATTCTGCGAGGTCAGCACATAATCTACAGTGCCGGAGCCAGTGGCAATGCTTTTACCGGCTTGGGCCTGAACGTCCTTGACCGAGGCCGTTGCATTCGTGCTGGGAGCGCCGTCCACATTGAAGCCCTGAAGGCCCAGGGTCTGGGAAGTGATCTGCTTCAGGTTGACGGAGATGGATTCGTTGTCGTTGGCACCGACCTGG
>JBIQHJ010000078.1:0-12540 GCA_044508625.1 Alcaligenaceae bacterium | reverse complement strand
CGGCGAGCTTCGTCACCCACGCGCCGATCGGCGACCCCCTGGCCGCCGAGGCCGCCGTCCTGCTGGCCGGCGATCCGGCGGCCCTCGAGGCCGCCGCCCACGAGGGCTGGCTGCTCAATCTCGACCTGGAATGCCCGCCCGGGCCCGGGCGCTTCGAGCGCATCCTGGAAATCGTCTCGGGCCACGAGGCCGACGTCGCCGCCGCGCGCCGCCGCTGGCTGGCCTACAAGGCCGAGGGCCACGAACTGCGCGCCCACGACCTCGCCGCGGGGAACCCCGGCGGCGCCGCGTAGTCAAAGCAGTTGAAACGCAATGGGATCCTCGAAAACATTCATGGACGCGATCGTTCAGCTTGTTGTAAGATGATCCATGATCCGGCCCGTGTCGATAGCGGGCCCAACGCAACATAGGAAATCCGACATGTCCGACTTCCACCCGTCCAGCCTGCCCCGCGAGGGGATGTACCCGGCCGGGGCCGCGGCGCGCAACCGCGTCCTGCGCAATACCTATTGGCTGCTCGCCCTGTCGCTCATCCCGACCGTGCTGGGGGCCGCCCTCGGCCTGACCTCCGGCGTGAACCAGTTCATGGCCGCCAGCCCCGGCACCAGCACCATCATCTTCCTGGTGGGCGCCTTCGGGCTGATGTTCCTCGTCGAGCGCAATAAAAACTCCTCGATGGGCGTGCCCCTGCTGCTGGGGTTCACGTTCTTCATGGGGCTGATGCTCTCGCGCCTGCTCGGGCACGTCCTGGGCATGGGCAACGGCGCGCAGCTCGTGATGCTGGCCTTCGGCGGCACGGCGGCGGTCTTCGGCGTCATGTCCAGCGTCGCCGCCACGACCAAGCGCGATTTCACCCACCTGCAGAAATTCCTGTTCGTGGGCGTGATCCTGCTGATCCTGGCCTCGCTGGCCAATATCTTCCTGCAGATCCCGGCCCTGCTGCTGACGGTCTCGGTGCTGGCGGTGGGCATCTTCTCGGCCTTCCTGCTGGTCGATCTGCAGCGCGTGGTGCAAGGCGGCGAGACCAACTACATCAGCGCGACCCTCGCGGTCTACCTGGACCTGTACAACATCTTCGCCAACCTGCTGATGCTGCTGGGCATCTTCGGCGGCGACCGCGAATGACCCGGGCGGGCGGGCCGGCACGGCCCGCGGCGGCTCCCGGCAGGGGGCCGCGCCGGCGACCTACGAATGGCGGGCTTCGGCCCGCCATTTTTTCATCCCCTCGGCGGCAACCACCAGCACCGCCATCCAGATCGGGACGTAGCTCAGCCACTGGGACGGCGCCACGGGCTCGCCCAGCACCAGGAAGGCCACCCAGAACAGCAGCACGGGCTCGACGTAGCTGAGCAGGCCGAACAGCGACAGGGGCAGCATCCGGCTCGCGGCGAGGTACATGGCGAGCGACACCGAGCTGAGCAGGCCGAGCAGCGGGATCAGGAGCAGCAGGCGCGGATGCTCCAGGAAGGCGCGCGCGGCCTCCTGGCCCTGCGCCTGCAGGATCAGCAGCGCCGCCGGCAGCAGCAGCACCATGTCATACCACAGGGCGGCGAGAGAGCCCACCCTGAGATGGCGGCGCAGCATGAAATACGGCGGATAACCCAGGATCACCACGGCGGTCGCCCAGGACATCCCGCCCACCCGCAGGAACTCGTGCGCCACCCCCAGCACGGCCAGCCCGACCGCCCAGGACTGCGGCCGGCTCAGCCGCTCGTGATAGAACAGCCGGCCCGCCACCACCATCATCAGCGGCAGCAGGAAATAGCCCATCGACACGTCCAGGCCCTTTCCATGCAGGGGCGCCCAGACGAACAGCCAGAGCTGCACGCCGAGCAGGGCGGCGCTCAGGAGCGAGAGCGCGAGGAAGCGGGGCTCGCCCATGCGCCGGCCCACGGCGCGGATCTCGCCCCAGCCCCGGGCCCGCTGCACCACCACGGCCAGGGCGGGCAGGCCCAGCAGGACGCGCCACGAGAAAATGATGTCCCCGTCGAAGGGACGCAGCAGGGTGACGTAGAAATACATGCCGGCGAACAGCGCCGAAGCGCCCACCGACAGGACGATGCCGTGATTCATGGGCGCTGGTAGCGTTGCAGGTCCAGCAGCACCTTGCGGGTGCGCAGCGGCGTATCGAGCAGCGCGTCCAGCCGCTCGCGCAGGCGCTGGCGCAGCACCGGCTCGCTGGAGCCGTCCTCGAAATCGGGCGGCGCGCCCTCCTGGCCGTAGCCGGTCTCGTCGAGCAGCAGCCACTCGAAGCGGCGCAGCGCGCCCGCGGGCGAGCGCCGCCGCGGGTCGGACAGCTCGTCCAGGGCCGCCTCGTACGCGTCGAACACGCCCGGATGCGGATCCTCGCGCGCCAGCAGCCGCAGGATCAGCTCGTTCATGTACCAGCCCGACATCATGGCGCGCCCGTCGAGCAGCCGCACGCCGCAGGACTCGGCCCGCACCAGGGTGCGCACCTCGGCCGCGCCGCTCCAGGACAGGGACAGGGGCTGGAAGGTGGCGAGGATCGGGCGCAGGACCGAATAGGGGCGCTTGGCCCCTTTGGCCACCAGGGCCACGCAGCCGTGCTCGCGCGTGAATCCCTGGACGATCAGCGAGGTCTCGCGCCAGGCGCTGGCGTGCAGGACATAGCCGCGCGCATCCTGGACCCGTTGCCCGCGCCTACTCATAGCCCAGTTCGCGCAGCGCCGCCTCGCGGTCCGACCAGCCTTTGCGCACCTTGATGTACACGTCGAGGAACACGGGCTTGTCCAGCAGCCGCGCGATGTCCAGGCGCGCCTCCGTGGCGATGCGCTTCATGTGCTGGCCGCCGGCGCCCAGCAGGATGGGCCGATGGCTCTCGCGCTCGATGACCACGCAGGCGGAGATGCGCGCGCCGCCCTCGTTTTCCTCCCATTGCTCGATCACGACGGTGCAGCCGTAGGGCAGCTCGTCGCCCACGAGGCGGAAGATCTTTTCCCGGATCAGCTCGGCGGCGATGAAGCGCACCGGGCGATCGGTCAGGGTGTCGGCCTCGAAGAGGTGCTCGCCCTCGGGCAGCCGCGCGGCGATCTCGTCGAGCAGGATGCCGAGCTGGACGTCGCGCAGGGCGCTGACCGGCACCACGGCCGCGTAGGGGAACTGGGCGGTGATGCGCGAGACGTACGCGAACATCGCGTTCTTGTCCTTGAGCGCATCGACCTTGTTGACGGCGAGGATCACCGGCCGCGAGCGCGGCAGCAGCGGCAGGAGCTGGGCGTCGCCCGAGGACCACTTGCCGGCCTCGACCACGTGCACCACCACGTCGACCTCGGCCAGCGCCTGGGTGACCACGCGGTTCATCATGCGGTTCATCGCCCCGCCGTGCCGGGTCTGGAAACCCGGCGTGTCGACGAAGACGAACTGCTCGGCCCCGCGGGTCAGCACGCCGTTGATGCGATGCCGCGTGGTCTGGGCCTTGCGCGACACGATGGACACCTTGGCGCCGATCAGGGCGTTGGCGAGCGTGGACTTGCCGACGTTGGGCCGCCCCACGATCGCCACGAGGCCGCAGCGCGACGGCGTGGTCATTTCTTCTCCTGGGCGACCGCGACCGGCAGCGAGAGCTGCGCGGGCTTGCGGCCGCGGCGGGCGCTCTTGCGGGCCGGGCCCAGCGCCTCGATGGCGGCGATCGCCTGGCTGGCGGCGAGCTGCTCGGCCGCCCGGCGGCTGCTGCCCGAGGCGGTGACGCGCACCTCGAGCTTGTCGATCCGGCACTCGACGTCGAACACCTGGCTGTGCGCCGCGCCGTGCGTGGCCAGGACCTCGTAGCGCGGCAGGTCCAGCCCGCGCCCCTGCACGATCTCCTGCAGCAGGGTCTTGGGGTCCTTGCCGAAGGTGCGGATGTCGATGTGGCTGAGGATGGGCCGGTAGAGGCGCTCGATCACCTGGCGCACGGCCTCGTAGCCGCCGTCGACGAACACGGCGCCGAAGATCGCCTCGAGGGTGTCGGCCAGGATCGAGGGCCGGCGAAAGCCCCCGCTCTTGAGCTCGCCCTCGCCCAGGCGCAGGTAGCCCGAGAGGGTGAGCTTCTGTGCGATGTCGGCCAGCGCCGCCTGCTTGACCAGGTTGGCGCGCACCCGCGACAGGTCGCCCTCGTCCATCTCGGCATGCTCGCCGAACAGCAGGGTCGTGACCACGAAATTCAGCACCGAATCGCCGAGGAACTCGAGGCGTTCGTTGTGCGGCGCACCATGGCTGCGATGGGTCAGGGCCCGCTCGAGCAGGCCCTGGTCTTGGAAGGCGTATCCCAGGGCGGACTCCAGCGACGACAGGGAAGCCATCAGTCGAATCCCCCTATCCGGCTCGGCGAGCCGAAGTTCATCCAGATGAAGAATGCCCGGCCGACGATGTTGGCGTCCGGCACGAAGCCCCAGTAGCGGCTGTCCAGGCTGTTGTCCCGGTTGTCCCCCATCATGAAATACTGGCCCGGAGGCACCGTGCAGCGCACGCCGCCGCCCGAGTACGCGCACTGGCCGTAGCCGGGGAAGCGCACGATGGGCATCAGGTCCTGGGGAGAATGCTCGTTGAGCAGGATCCGGTGGCTCACCTCGCCCAGCCGCTCGCGGTACTGCCCCACGTAGACCGCCCGGTCAGGCTCATAATAATCCCCGTCGCGCTCGCGAGGCACCTCCTGGCCGTTGACCGTCAGGATCTTGTTGCGGTATTCGATCACGTCGCCGGGCAGGCCCACGACGCGCTTGATGTAGTCCACGTCGGGATCCACCGGATAGCGGAACACCACCACGTCGCCGCGCCGGGGCGAGCCGATGTCGATCACCTTGCGGTCGATCACCGGCAGGCGGATGCCGTACTGGAACTTGTTCACCAGGATCAGGTCGCCGTTCTCGAGGGTGGGCAGCATCGAGCCCGAGGGGATGCGGAACGGCTCGACCACGAAAGAACGCAGGACGAAGACGAACAGGATCACCGGAAAGAAGCTGACCCCGTACTCGATCCACCAGGGCGGGCGCGCCGCGCGCTCGTAGGCCTGCGCGCAGGCCTCCCGCAGGGCCGCCTCGTCCAGCCCCGCCGCGTTGTTGCGGCAGGCCTCGGCGGCCTGCTCGGCGCGCGCGACCCGGCGGGCGCGCAGGCGAAAGACGTCCAGGCACCAGACGATCCCGGTCGCCACCAGCGCCACAAACAAGATCAGGGCGAAATCCCAGCTCATCCGGTTTCCTCAGAGTCCGTTGACACGATTGTCCGTTTATTTGTCCTCGACCTGCAGCACGGCCAGGAAGGCCTCCTGCGGGATCTCGACGTTGCCGACCTGCTTCATGCGTTTCTTGCCGGCCTTTTGTTTCTCGAGGAGCTTTTTCTTGCGCGAGATGTCGCCACCGTAGCACTTGGCCAGCACGTTCTTGCGCAAGGCCTTGACGTTCTCGCGGGCGATCACCTCGGCGCCGATGGCCGCCTGGATGGCGATGTCGAACATCTGGCGCGGGATCAGCCCGCGCATGCGCGACACCACCTCGCGCCCGCGGAACCGGGCATTGGCCCGGTGCACGATCATGGACAGGGCGTCGACCCGGTCGCCGTTGATGAGCAGGTCGACGCGCACCACGTCGGCGACCCGGTATTCCTTGAACTCGTAGTCCATCGAGGCGTAGCCCCGCGATACGGATTTGAGGCGGTCGAAGAAATCCAGGACGATCTCGGCGAGCGGGATCTCGTAGCTCAGGTGGACCTGGCGCCCGTGGTAGCTCATGTTGAGCTGCACGCCGCGCTTGGCGGTGCACAGCGACATCACCGGCCCGACGTATTCCTGCGGCATGAACAGGGTCACCGTCATGATGGGCTCGCGGATTTCCTGGATGTGCCCGACCTCGGGCATCCGCGAGGGGCTGTCGACCATCAGCAGGCTGCCGTCGCGGTGCAGGACCTCGTAGACCACCGAGGGCGCGGTGGTGATGATGTCCATGTCGAACTCGCGCTCGAGGCGTTCCTGCACGATGTCCATGTGCAGCAGCCCGAGAAACCCGCAGCGAAAGCCAAACCCCAGGGCCTGCGACACCTCGGGCTCGAATCGCAGCGAGGAATCGTTAAGTTTCAGCTTTTCCAGGGAATCGCGCAACTGGTCGTATTCGCTGGACTCGACCGGGTACACCCCGGCGAACACCTGGGGCTTGACCTCCTTGAAGCCGGGCAGCGCCCGCTGCGCCGGCCTGCCGGCCAGGGTGACGGTGTCGCCCACCTTGGCGTGCTGGAGTTCCTTGATGCCGGCGATCACGAAGCCCACCTCGCCGGCCGACAGGGCGTCGCGCGGCTGGGACTTGGGCGTGAAGACCCCGAGATGCTCGCACAGGTGGGTCGCCCCGGTGGCCATCAGCAGGATCTTGTCCTTGGGACGCAGCACGCCGTTGACGATGCGCAGCAGCATCACCACGCCCACGTAGTTGTCGAACCAGGAATCGATGACCAGGGCCTGCAGCGGCGCCTCAGGATCGCCCGCGGGGGCCGGGATCCGGTGGACGATGGCCTCGAGGATCTCGTCCACCCCCTGCCCCGTCTTGGCGCTGGCGAGGATCGCCCCGCTGGCGTCGATGCCGATGACGTCCTCGATCTCGGCGGCGGCCGCGTCCGGGTCGGCCGAGGGCAGGTCCATCTTGTTCAGGACGGGGACGACCTCGACGCCGAGCTCGATGGCGGTGTAGCAGTTGGCGACGGTCTGGGCCTCGACGCCCTGGGAGGCGTCCACCACCAGCAGGGCGCCCTCGCAGGCCGACAGCGAGCGGCTGACCTCGTAGGAAAAGTCCACGTGCCCCGGGGTGTCGATCAGGTTGAGCTCGTAGATCCTGCCGTCGGCCGCCTCGTAGCGCAGCGCGGCGGTCTGGGCCTTGATCGTGATCCCGCGCTCGCGCTCGATGTCCATGGAGTCCAGGACCTGCGCAGCCATCTCGCGGTCCTGCAGGCCGCCGCAGCGCTGGATCAGGCGGTCGGCCAGGGTCGATTTGCCGTGATCGATGTGCGCGATGATGGAAAAGTTGCGGATGTGGTCCATAAAACCCGTCAGTTGCCTGGAAATCGCGGCCGCCAGGGGAACGGCGCGGGGCCGCGCCCGCCGCCCGCGGCGGGCACATAAAAGGGGGACGCCCTGGGGCGTCCCCTTCACGTCAAACCGGTATTTTAGCTTTTTCCGGCGGCAAGATCGTTCCGGCTCATTCCGGCTTGACGATCACCCACTGGGACTGGTCCCCGCGCTGGACCAGCAGCACGGCCGGACGCGACTTGTTCAGCCCCTTGACGACCCGGGCGTACTGCTCGGGGCTGGTGATGTCGACGTCGTTGACGCGCAGGATGACGTCCCCGGCCTCGATGCCGGACTGCGCCGCCGCGCCGTCGGACTCGAGCACCTCGACCCCGGTCGCGTTCTTGTCGCCCGAGGTCAGGGGGCCGACCTTCAGGCCGAGCATGTCGGTGCTCGCCGCGGATTCGCCGGAATCGGCCTGCGGCGCGGCCGGCTCGTCGCTCAGCTCGGCCACCTTGGCCTTGAGGTCCACGACCTTGCCCTTGCGCCAGACCTGGACCTCGGCCTCGGTGCCGGGACGGGTCCCGCCGACCAGGCGTGGCAGGTCGCTCATGTGCTCGATCTTCTGGCCGTTGAAGCCGATGATCACGTCGCCGGCACGGACCCCCGCCTTGGCCGCCGGCCCTTCGGGCTCGACGCTGCTGACCAGCGCGCCGTGCGCCTTTTCCAGGCCCAGTGCCTTGGCCACGTCGTCGGCCACCTCGGTGATCTGCACGCCGATGCGCCCGCGGGTCACCTTGCCGTGCGCCTTGAGCTGCTCGACCACGCGCATGACCTCGTCGATGGGGATCGCCAGGGAAATGCCCATGAAGCCGCCGCTGCGCGACACGATCTGGGAATTGATGCCGACCACCTGGCCCTGCAGATTGATCAGCGGGCCGCCCGAATTGCCGGGATTGACCGCCACGTCGGTCTGGATGAAGGGCAGGTAGTCGCCCGTGTCGCGGTTGATCGCGCTGACGATCCCCGCCGTCACGGTCGAATCCAGCCCGAAGGGCGAGCCGATGGCCAGCACCCACTGCCCCTTCTTGAGAGTGTTGGAGTCGCCGATCGGCAGGGGCTTGAGGCCCTTGGCGTCGATCTTGATCAGGGCGATGTCGGTGCGCGCGTCCTTGCCGATGACCTTGGCCTTGTATTCCTTGCCGTCGGTCATCGTGACGAAGATCCCGTTGGACTTGTCGACCACGTGGTTGTTGGTGAGGATGTAGCCGTCATCCGAGATGATGAAGCCCGAGCCGATGCCGCGGGGCACGGTGCGCTCGGCGGGCGGCGTGGGCGTGCGCTGCTGGCCGCGGGGCGGCTTGGGCTGCTGCATGCCCGGGGGCATGAAATCGGGACCGAAGAACCAGCGGAACAGGTCGGACGGGTCGGCGTCCGGACCCAGGGGCGAGCGGCGCACGGGCACCGCCTCGGTGGTGCGGATGTTGACCACGGATCCTTCGGTTTCGGCGACGATCGCGGTGAAATCCGGCAGGCCCGCAACCGCGGCGGGCGCCTGCACCTGCGCTTGCGCCGCGGCGCCCATGGGCGCGGCGACGGCCAGGATCAGGCCGGCCGCCACGCCGGCCACGGCCCGTTTGATGATCGAGCGGTCTGGCGGGTTCAATGACATGGAAAACTCCTTGAAATAATTATTCCTAATGGGCGGCGCGCGGCACGTACTGCACGGCGTGCGCGATGTCGCGCACGGTCTGCGCCGGCACCTCGCCCACCGCCGTCAGCCAGAAAGACGCGACGCGCTTGCGGTAGACGTTGATGGCGCCTTGGCTCATGCCGCCCTGCCTGACGTTTTGATCGCGTTCGGGGTCAAAGGTTTCAATGAAAATCGAAATTGCCGCCAATCCGTCCGACAGGACGAGCTGGTCGGCCTGGTGGCCGGGCCGGATGACGCGCACGATCTGGGTCAGGGGCGTGAAGCCCTCGGGATAGGTGAAGCGCCAGCCCCGCGCGGCGAGGTCGGCCGGCTGGATGGTTTCCTCGACGAGGCGCCAGTCGCGGGTATTCCAGCCCGAGTCCAGGTCGTGGGTATCGGCGTCCTTGCCGATCCGCACGCTGCCGAAGGCCACCTGGTCGACCACCCGCCCCTGCTCGTCGAGGGTCTGGGCCTTGAGCATCAGGTGGGATTGCAGGTCCGTGCAGATCCGGTAACTGTAGCGCAGATGGTCGCGGGCGAGCAGCTCGGAGACCGCGCAGTCGCGCCCCGCCACCCGGTAGGAGCGGGAGGATTGCCGCAGCTCGTAGTACCGGGGGACGCCCGCCGCGTCGCCCAGCAGCAGGCTGGGGAAGTGGTCGCTGCGGGTGGACTGAATGAGGACGAGCTTGTGGCCGGGGACGAGGGTCTGGCTCACGCTGCCCTGGCGCAGGTATTCGCGCGGCTCGCCGTCGAGGATCTCGAGGCGCTCGCGCTCGCCCATGCCGTCGACCACGTGCACGATGCGCGAGGACTGCATCGAGGCGCCCTGCTGGTAGGTGTAGACGCCCGAGTAGTCGAGGCCGCGGGCGGCCGCCTGCACCTTTTGCAGGAAGGCGACGCCGGGATCGGCGGGTTTCTGCGGCTGCTGCGCCCGCGCGGCGCCGGAGGCCGCCAGGGCGCCAGCCAGCACGAGGGCCAGCGTGCACAGCAGCCCGCGGCCCGCCGGAGGCGGGGCCCAGGCCTGGCGCGGGCGGGCGCCGTCCCGCATCAGGGCGACCCCATCCGATCGAAGGACACCTGGTGGACGGGACCGACGCCGACGATGGCCCGGTGGGCCGCCATGTAGTCGGCCAGGCCCGGATCGCCGGCATCGGCCGTTGCCGCGGGCGGCTCGGCCTGCGCGAGGACGGGCGCCTCCTGGGCGGGAGCCGCGTCCGCGCCGAACAGGGCCGGACGGGCGATCCACACCACGGAGGCCACCGCGGCCGCCACGGCCAGGCCCGAGAGCCCCAGGCGCAGCACCCCGCGGCGCGACACCGCCGCCGGCGCCAGCACGACCGGCTCGGCGTCGATCGCGGCCGACACCCGGGCGTAGAAGCGGTCCGAGGGCCGGATGGCCAGGTCGCGGCTGCGCATCACGTCGCCGATCAGGTGGTAGGTATCCCAGATCTGGCGCCCGTAGGGACTGTCGAGTTCCTCCGCGCGAATGTCCGCCTCGCCATCGACCCAGGCGGACACCGAGGCCTCCCAGGAGGCTTCGGGCGCATCGTCGTCTGTCGATCGTACGGTATTCATAGTAGAGGCTCCTTACCAACGGCGGTCGGTGTCGCGATCCAGGGCCGGGCGCAGGCGGGCCGCGATGGCCTCGCGCGCGCGGAAAATCCGGGACCTGACCGTCCCGATCGGGCACTGCATGGTGGTGGCGATGTCTTCATAGCTCATCCCTTCGATCTCGCGCAAGACGATCGCCGTGCGCAAATCCTCGGGCAGCGCCTCGATCGCCGCATTGACGGTCTCGGCGATCTGGCGGCTCGCGACCATGGACTCCGGCGTACCATGATCGCTTAGGCCGTCGATCTGGTCAAAAGTTTCACCGTCCTCGTTCTCGAGGGCGGATACCGTGTTCGGGCGGCGATGGCGGGCGGCCTGCCAGTTGCGGGCGGTGTTGATGGCGATGCGGTAGAGCCAGGTGTAGAAGGCGCTGTCGCCGCGGAACTGGGGCAGCGCCCGGTAGGCCTTGATGAAGGCCTCCTGGGCGACGTCCTCGACGTCGGCGGGGTCGTGGATCATGCGCGAGAGCAGGCGCATGATCTTGCGCTGGTACTTGATGACCAGCAGGTCGAAGGCGCGGCGCTCGCCGCGCTGCACGCGCTGGACCAGGTCCAGGTCGACCTCGCGCTCGCTCATGGCAGCGCCCGGCCCGGCCCGCGCGGCGCCCCGGGCATCATGCCGGCCCTATATCCGGCGCACGATCA
The DNA here is from genome assembly GCA_044508625.1 of Alcaligenaceae bacterium. Taxonomy (GTDB): domain Bacteria; phylum Pseudomonadota; class Gammaproteobacteria; order Burkholderiales; family Burkholderiaceae_B; genus Castellaniella. Next base: position 1,607 of record JBIQHJ010000078.1, on the reverse strand, counting down.
TCGAACCGTTGGTGCCCCCGAAGCCGAAGGAATTCGACAGGGCCACATCGATCGTCATATCGCGCGCCTGGTTCGCGCAGTAATCCAGATCGCATTCCGGATCCTGGTTGAACAGGTTGATGGTGGGCGGCGACACCTGGCGATGCACCGCCAGCGCCGTGAACACGGCCTCGATGCCTCCCGCCGCGCCGAGCAGGTGGCCGGTCATGGACTTGGTCGAATTGACCACGAGCTTGTAGGCATGGTCGCCGAAGGCGAGCTTGAGGGCGTCGGTCTCGTTCTTGTCGCCGAGGGGGGTCGAGGTGCCGTGCGCGTTGACGTAGCTGATCTCGTCGGCGTTCACCCCGCTGTTGCGCAGCGCATTGAGGATGCCGCGGCGCGGGCCGTCCTGGTCGGGGCTGGTGATGTGGTGGGCGTCGGAGCTCATGCCGACCCCGGCGAACTCGCAATAGATGCGCGCGCCCCGGCGGCGCGCGTGCTCGTATTCCTCGAGGACCACCACCCCGGCGCCCTCGCCCAGGACGAAGCCGTCCCGGTCGCGGTCCCAGGGGCGCGAGGCCGTCGGGGGATCGTCGTTGCGGGTCGACAGCGCCCGCATGGCGGCAAAGCCGCCCATCCCCAGCGGCGAGACGGAGCTCTCGGCGCCGCCGGCGACCATCACGTCGGCGTCGCCGTACTCGATCAGCCGCGCGGCGTCGCCGATGCTGTGCAGGCCCGTGGTGCAGGCCGAGACCACCGCGTAGCTCGGCCCCTTGAGGCCCAGCATGATCGAGAGCTGGCCCGAGATCAGGTTGATCAGGGAGGCCGGCACGAAAAACGGCGAGATCCGCCGCGCGCCGCGCTGCAGGTACTCGGTCTGGGTTTCCTCGATCCGGGACAGGCCGCCGATGCCCGAGCCGATGATGGTGCCCATGCGCGTGGGGTCCTCGGTGCCGATGTCCATGCCCGAGTCGCGCCAGGCCTGCAGGCCGGCCACCACGCCGTAATGGATGAAGGTATCCATCTGCTTGGCTTCTTTGGGCCCGATGTAGGCCGAAAGATCCAGGCCGCGGACCTCGCCGGCGATCTGGCTGTTGAGCCCCGATGCATCGAAGCGCGTCACCCGGTCAATGCCCGAACGGCCGTTGACGAGATTGTCCCAGGCGGTATCGACGTCGTTTCCCACGGGGGAGACGATGCCCAATCCGGTTATGACGACACGTCGTTTCACGTACGGCTCCTGAAATTGGAAAAGGCGGTTTCAAGCAGGCGGTACGCAAGCCGGGCACGCCAAGGAGTATTGGCATGCCCGCCAACCATCTGCTATGAACCGCCTTGAGGCTTGCGCGCGGCTCGCCGCGTCATCGCCATGAAAACAAGGAATATCGTTTATTGCTTGCTATGCGAGGTGATGTAGTCAACAGCCTGCTGCACCGTCGTGATCTTCTCGGCCTCTTCGTCCGGGATCTCGGTTTCAAATTCGTCTTCGAGAGCCATCACGAGCTCGACCATATCGAGCGAGTCGGCACCGAGGTCGTCAAGGAATGAAGATTCGTTCTTGATCTCGGCCTCATTGACGCCGAGTTGCTCAGCGACGATCTTCTTGACGCGCTGTTCGATGCTTTCCA
>JBIQHJ010000010.1:0-81221 GCA_044508625.1 Alcaligenaceae bacterium | reverse complement strand
CGTCCTCGCCGTGCACCGGCTTGAGCGCATGGTAGCCGGCATCCTCGACGGCGACGCGCAGGCGCTGCTTCGAGACCTGATCGGGATCGAAGGTGACGGTGGCCTTGGCCGTGTCCAGCGACACCGAGACGCTGCTGACGCCCTTGATGGCCGAGAGCGCGGCGTCCAGTTTGTCGGCGCAGGCCGGCCCCTGGAGGCCGTCGATGCGGATGATCTCGGTGTCCCGCCGGGCACGGGTGATGGTTTCGCTTTGCATGAGTTCCTCGAGGTCGGGAAAGCCCACAAATCGGGCGTGGGTATAGATATAAATTAAATATACCTTTTGAGCGGGCTAGTATAGCGTACCGATCGAAAAATTGCGCCCTCATGCAAACCCCCGCCACCCGCCGCATTGCGCACCTGGACATGGACGCCTTCTATGCCTCGGTCGAGCTGCTGCGCTACCCGGACCTGCGCGGCCGGCCGGTGGTGATCGGCGGCCGCGGCGAGGCGCCAAGCGGCGGCCGCTACGCGCTGCTGCGCGACTATGTGGGCCGCGGGGTGATCACCACGGCGACGTACGAGGCGCGCGCGCTCGGCGTGCATTCGGCGATGGGGATGATGAAGGCCGCGCAGCTCGCGCCAGAGGCGGTGATGCTGCCGGTGGATTTCCAGGCCTACCGGCGCTATTCGCGGCTGTTCAAGGCCGCCGTGGCCACGATCGCGCCGCGCATCGAGGACCGCGGCATCGACGAGATCTACATCGACCTCGGCGCGCTGGACCAATCCTCCGAGACGCTGGCGCGCCGCATCAAGGACGCGGTGCGCGAGGCGACGGGCCTGAGCTGCTCGATCGGCATCTCGCCGAACAAGCTCCTGTCGAAGCTCGCCTCCGAGCTGGACAAGCCCGACGGGATCACCGTGATCGGGCCCGGCGATCTGGAGCGCCGCATCTGGCCGCTGCCGGTCTCGCGGATCAACGGCATCGGGCCCAAGGCGACGCGCCGCCTCCAGGGCCTGGGGATCGAGACGATCGCCCAGCTCGCCGCCGCGCCGCCCGACCTGCTGCAGGCGAATTTCGGGCTGGCGTACGCGCGCTGGCTGGTGGATGCCGCCCACGGCATCGACGACCGGCCGGTGGTCACGGTGTCCGAGCCCAAGTCGCTCAGCCGCGAGACCACTTTCGAGCGTGACCTGCACGTGCGCCGCGACCGCGCGCTGCTGTCGGGGATATTCCGCGAGCTGTGCGAGCGCCTGGCCGAAGACCTGCGCGGCAAGCGCGTGCGCGGCGCCACGGTGGGGATCAAGCTGCGGTTCGAGGATTTCAGGATCGTGACGCGCGACCTGACCCTGCACGAGGCGGTGAACGACGCCGAGGCGATCCACCGCGCGGCGGGCCAGTGCCTCAAGCGCGTCCTGCTGGACCGGCGGCTGCGCCTGCTGGGGGTGCGGGTGAGCCGGCTCGAGCCCGACCGGGACGACGCGGGGCATCGTCCGGTGCAGCTCGAGCTCTGCTGAGGCCGGTGCCCTGGCGCGGGGGACCGCGCTCAGCCGTGCGTGGGGAAGGCGAACTCCGCGCCCTTGGGCTCGCTGTCGGGCCAGCGCTGCATGACGGATTTCTGGCGGGTGTAGAAGCGCACACCCTCCTCGCCGTAGATGTGCATGTCGCCGAACAGGCTGTTCTTCCAGCCGCCGAAGCCGTGCCAGGCCATGGGCACCGGGATGGGGACGTTGATGCCGACCATGCCCACCTGGATGCGGCGCGCGAATTCGCGCGCGGCGTGGCCGTCGCGGGTGAAGCAGGCCACGCCGTTGCCGAAGCTGTGCTCGTTGATGATGCGGATCGCGGTGTCGATGTCGGGCGCGCGCACGCAGGACAGCACGGGACCGAAGATCTCCTCCTGGTAGATGCGCATCGACGGCGTCACGTGGTCGAACAGGCAGCCGCCGATGAAGAAGCCGCCTTCGTGTCCCGGCACCTCGAGGTCGCGGCCGTCGAGGACGAGCTGCGCGCCCTCGCGGGTACCGATGTCCAGGTAGTCGCGGATGCGTTGCAGGGCGTCCCGGGTGATGACCGGGCCCATCTCGGCCTCCTCGTCCATGCCGTGCGAGACCTTCAGCGTGCGGGCGCGCTCGGCCAGCAGCGGCATGATGCGGTCGGCCGCGTCGCCCACCAGCACGGCCACGGAGACGGCCATGCAGCGCTCGCCCGCCGCGCCGTAGGCCGAGCCGACGAGGGCGTCGACGGCCTGCTCGAGGTCGGCGTCGGGCATGACGACCATGTGGTTCTTGGCCCCGCCCAGGGCCTGGACGCGCTTGCCGTGGCGCGCGCCCTGCTCGTAGATCGAACGGGCGATGGGAGTCGAGCCGACGAAGCTCAGGGCCTGGACCTCGGGGTGCGCCAGCAGCGCGTCGACGGCCAGCTTGTCGCCCTGCAGCACGTTGAACACGCCGTCGGGCAGGCCGGCCTCGCGCAGCAGCTCGGCGATGCGCAGGCTGACCGAGGGGTCGCGCTCGCTGGGCTTGAGGATGAAGCAGTTGCCGGTGGCGATGGCCAGCGGGAACATCCAGCAGGGCACCATGGCGGGGAAGTTGAACGGGGTGATGCCGGCGACCACGCCCAGCGGCTGGCGCATGGTCCAGTTGTCCAGCCCCGTGGCGACCTGCTCGGAGTACTCGCCCTTGAGCAGTTGCGGGATGCCGCAGGCGAATTCGATGATGTCGATGCCGCGGGCCAGCTCGCCCATCGCGTCGCTGAACACCTTGCCGTGCTCGGCCGTGATGATGGCGGCGAGCTCCTCGCGGTGGGCGTTGATCAGTTCGAGGAACTTGAACATGACGCGCGCGCGCCGCGGCGCGGGGGTCGCGGCCCAGGCGGGAAAGGCGGCGGCGGCCGAGCGCACGGCGGCCTCCACGTCCTCGGCGCCGGCCAGGCGGAGCTGGCGCGCCACCTCGCCGGTGGCGGGGTTGTAGATGGCCTGGGTGCGGGCGCCCTGGCCGGCGGTGCGGCGGCCGTCGATGAAATGGCCGACGTCGGCGGTGTCTGTGTAGGCTTGCATGGAGAGTCTCCTGGCGGATGGTGCGCGCCGGGAGTCCCGGCGATGAAAGGGTGTGCTGTTTGGCGGATTCGAGCGGAATCCGGGCTGGACACCAGTGTAGGAGTCGCCCGGAGGCCCTGCATAGGCACGGGGACTGGAATGATTGTTCAATTTAATGAACAATCATCCTATGGATATCAAGAACATCGATCGGCTCTGGCCCCACATCCACTGGCTGACCGTACTGGCCCAGCAAGGCAGCTTCACCGCCGCGGCGCGCCGCCTCTCGGTCAGCAAGGCGGCGATGAGCCAGCGCATGGTCGAGCTCGAGCGGGCCGCGGGCGTGCCCCTGATCCAGCGCACGACGCGCTCGGTCCGCCTGACCGAGGCCGGCCAGCGACTGGTGGACGAGACGCGCGAGGCGTACGCGCGCATCGCGCACAGCTTTGCCGACGTGCAGGACATGGCCGAGGTGCCGCGCGGGCTGCTGCGCATCACCGCGCCGGTCGCCTTCTCGCGCCAGCAGCTCGCGGCGCGCCTGCCCGAGTTCATGCGCCGCCACCCGCAGATCCGCCTCGAGCTCGACATGAGCGACGGCCTGGCCTCGCTGGCCTCCGAGGGCTTCGACCTGGCGCTGCGGCACGTGGAGGCGCCGCCGGACACCTACGTGGCGCGGGTCCTGTGCCGCACGCGCACGCTGCTGGTCGCCAGCCCCGGCTACCTGGCCGAGCATGGCGTGCCGGCCCATCCCGCGCAGCTCGAAGGCCACAGGCACCTGCACTATCCGAGGCAGCAGGGCACGGCGACCTGGGCCTTCGAGCGCGCGGGCTCGCGGGCGCCCGGGGCGCGCGTGACCATACCGGTGCGGGCCGGCTTCGTCGCGAACAACAGCGAGGTGCTGCGCGACATGGCCTGCGCGGGGGTCGGCGTCGCCCTGCTGCCCGACTTTTCGGCGCAGCGCGCGGTGCAGTCCGGCGATCTGGTGGAGATCCTGCCGCAATGGCGGCCGGTGGGCGCCTTCGGGCGCAATATCTTTGCCCTGCGCCCGTATTCGGCCCGGGCTCCGCGCACGGTGCGCGCCCTGCTGGATTACCTGCTGGAGGCGTTCTCGCAGGGCTTCGAGGCGCGCCCCCCGGCGGGGCCATGATGGCGGGTCCCGGTCCGTCACGGCAGCGACGAGGCCATCGCGGCGATGCGGACCGTGTCGGCGGGCCCGGCGTCCCCGCGCGTCGCAGCCGGCGCGAAACCGCCGCGGCGCGTCCCGCGATGCGGCGAACGGCCTTAGAATAGACGGACGACTGGCGGATTGGCGCCGGCCTTTTTTTATTTTCCCCGCCGCGCCGTCCCAGGACGGGAGGCGCGGCGGGGATGTTTCTTCCTGGAATGCAAAGATGACTCTCGATCGCGCCGGGCTCGATGCCCTGATGGAAATCACTTCACGCCCCGAGCTGATTTTTGTCCGGGGGCGCGGCTCCTGGATCGAGGACCACAACGGCAAGCGATACCTGGATTTCATCCAGGGTTGGGCGGTGAACGCGCTGGGCCACAACGATCCGGCCATCGTCGCGGCCCTGACGCGCCAGTCCAGCCTGCTGATCAATCCGTCGCCGGCGTTCTACAACCAGCCCTCGATCGACCTCGCCATGCGCCTCGTGGGCGCGTCCTGCTTCGACCGGGTGTTCTTCGCCAATAGCGGCGCCGAGGCCAACGAGGGCGCGATCAAGCTCGCGCGCAAGTGGGGCCAGGTGCACCGCAAGGGCGCCTACAAGATCATCACTTTCGAGCACAGCTTCCACGGCCGCACGCTGGCGACGATGTCGGCCTCGGGCAAGCCGGGCTGGGACCGCAAGTTCGCGCCCCAGGTCGACGGCTTTCCCAAGGCGCGGCTCAACGACCTGGATTCGGTGCGCGCGCTGATCGACGACCAGACCGTGGCCGTGATGCTCGAGCCGGTGCAGGGCGAGGCCGGGGTGATCCCGGCGACGACCGAGTTCCTGCGGGCCCTGCGCGCCTTGACGCGCGAGCGCGACATGCTGCTCATCGTCGACGAGGTGCAGACGGGGATGGGGCGCACCGGGATCCTGTTCGCGCACCAGCGCGCCGGCATCGAGCCGGACATCATGACCCTGGGCAAGGGGATCGGCGGCGGCGTGCCGCTCTCGGCCCTCTGCGCGCGCGAGGCCGTCAGTTGCTTCGAGCATGGCGACCAGGGCGGCACGTACAACGGGAACCCGCTGATGACGGCGGTCGGCGTGGCGATCTTCGATACGCTGACGGCGCCGGGGTTCATGGAATCGGTCAATGCGCGCGCCCGGCAGTTGTCCGAGGGGCTGCAGCGGCTGTCCGACAAATGGGGCATGGGCGGCGAGCGCGGCGAGGGGCTGCTGCGGGCGCTGGTGCTGGACCGGGACGACGGCCCGGCCCTGGTCGAGGCGGCGCGCGACCGCGGCCCCGAGGGCCTGCTGCTGAACGCGCCGCGCGGCAATCTGCTGCGCTTCATGCCGGCTCTCAACGTCCGCGCCGACGAGATCGACATGACGCTGGCGTGGCTGGACGAGCTGATCGGGCGGATGCGCGGCTGAGTCTTCTTAAATGCCGTTCTCTGGAGAATGAAAAAGTGCTCCGCGTGTTTCAGAGATCGGCATTTACTTCGCCTCAAAGACTTATTTCCGAGAGCTTTCGCGGGGAGCCGTCGCGTAAATCGATGATGTGGTCGGGTTCAGATGCACACCAGGCGAAGGAGCCCCACGCCAAGTCTGAAAAGCTTTTCTTGAATGCCGTGTGGCTGCGATCGTGATAGGCGGTCAAGAATGCTAAATGGTGTTCGTTGAATCCTGCGTCGAGAGCTAATGACGTCAATGCGCGCTTACGTTCGCGATCTATCGGGCCATCCGTAGCAACCACCTCGATGAATACCACGACCATATCCGTCCCAGCGCTGTCTTCACCCAAATCGATCAGAATGATATCTGGTAGTGCTTTCGATACGTCGATCTGCAGACCTAGACCGCTTGCCAAGGATTCATCCCGTGCAACCACTTTGTTGCCCGACTCAGAGAGCCATAGCACGGCGGGTTGTTTAAGGAATTTTGGTGCGAAAGACTCGATTACCGCTTTGGTAATCACGCTAGACGGCCCTGGCTTTAAGGATCTGATTTCCCCATTGGGAAAAGTAACGGCAATCGCGTCATGTGTCGCGGCAGCGCCCTGCTTTACGAGATGAACCCGCGCAATCGCAGCTTTTGATAAATGCTTGGATTGCCAATCTGCAATAGCAGCCGTCAATGCCTCCCCCGCCAACTCCGGATTGAATAGTGCGGCAAAGGCGGCGTTGAGAGCATACCGGGGTTTTGAAGAAGTGGTTGGAATACCTTCTCGCTCGATGACGGCGCGGCAAGGGATAAAACCTGACCGTATGGTCTCATCGCGTACAGGCTCTCGGCTATTGGCTGCATACCATGTGTTTTGTGATCGAGGCTTTTTCTGGGATAGTGAGACCTTTATCCATTCCCTCCTGTCTTCGTCGGTTAGGAGGGTTGCTTGATCGTCGGTCATGTCCATGATTTGACTGGGACGTACCCAGTGGTCGTTTCCCTCGATGGCTGCCGAATAGAACATTACATAAATCGTTCGAGCAGCCATGTTGCGTATCATATAATTACGGTGCTCGATCCCTGCAGGAAAAATCAAGGGTAGGCGTTCGGCGATCAAATCGATCGAAGGAACCAAAGGTAGTGGTATCTTAGATAATCCCGTAGCAGGCTGCGATGGAACGTTCGATAAGCTTGATTTCTGCACCATGGTGTACTAGACGTTGGATTTCAAGAAGTTGGTCTACGGAAGGTAGCGGCAGGGCATTGAGTTCATAGGCTGACACCGCTACGCTACCGCTGATGCACCGAAAAGCGCGATCTACAGCCTTGCTATTTAGTAGTGACACCAAGGTTTCAGGAGATATCTGGGCGATTGATAACGAAGGCATATGAACCATGTTCAAGTGATTCTCGATAATGGCACCGCCGTATTCGTCCAGGAATGTTTGTGGTAGCAGTGCCGCCATGAGCCGACGATCTTGTTCTTTGGATGTCGTGCGCTGTATCAGTATGCATGATTCTCGAGATACTAAATGTGGCTGATCTTTGCGCACCGCGAAAAAAGGGACATGGTTCCGTCTTGCGGAGCTGAATGTGAATCCTGTCGGCCCGACGCACTCGGCCCATATTAGCGGTAGGGTATCCGATGATCGTTTAGCTCGAAGCTGAGACTTGTGGCGATTCCAGACCAAAGGACCTGTTGACACGGTATAGCCTAGATCCGAAAGACGTGTCGGCATATTTGCCATGGTGCGCACGAAGGGGGCATCTGCTGCAACACGTGGCAGGAGCCAAGGACCTCCGGTGGGCGTGATGTCGATCTGCCCGATGGCTTCTATATGTGCTGCATTCAGACCCTGAGGCACCAAGGTTGAGACCTTCGCTGTTGTATTTCTTGGCGGCCGGGCATAGATGGTGAGCAAGGTTTCTTGCAGCACGTCGTCGAATACGCCATTGCGGTCTGTAACAAAATCAAATGCTGTCGGCGAAGCTTCCCTTGTCAATAATTCGCGAAGAGCTTTGAAATACTGGCCACCAAGAAAAGAGGTGGGCGTCAAGTACGCTACTACGCCAGTTGGTTTAGCGAGGCGTAGTGCCATATCCATGAATAGACCGTAGAGATTCGCGTGCCCATAGAGGGATCGAGCGAAGCGCCGGCGTGTCGGCTCGTCTAAGCCTACTCGCCCATATGGAGGATTGCCAATTACTAGATCGAATGTGCCGAGCCCCTGCGTTTGTAGTGTATCGGCGATTGTTATTACATCAGGCAATCGCCGTTTGGCTTTGATACATAAGGGCATTACTGCTGCTTCCAGCAGGACTTGGGTTATCCAGGCGGCGAATGGATCTATCTCGATGCCATGTAGCCGTTTACCAAGGCGACGAATCGTCCAATCCGCTGAAGCATTGCCCGATCTGGAGATCATCCGCATAGCGAGGGGAGCTAGAAAGGCGCCTCCGCCACATGCGGGATCAATTGCTGTGCCATGGGTAAAGTCAAATCCCGCCGCCTCCGCTAGATCAAGTAAACGTGCCACCAGTGGGGGAGGAGTGTAATACGCACCCATTTCCCCTCTGAAAGCGTCGGGTAACATGATAGTGTAAATTGAACCGATCAGATATCCAGAATCTTCGACGGGAAATTCCGCGACTAGACATCCGATGCTCTCTGCCATCCTATACACGTCTGCCGTGAGCGGCGGGAGAGGCAAGGGAGCGGGACGAGCCTTCATAGTGGTGTGATGCCGTTTGCATAGAGCGTTCCAGTATGCAATGACTACAGACGCGCAAAAGGCACGCGCATGCGAGAGACGATGTTCATCCGTCTTTTGGCTGTCTGCGTAGCCGCGAGCCATCGCTTTGCATGCGCGATATCGAACTAGCGGATTCAGAGTGGAATCCGTAGATATGGTGAGGACTTGTAGATTCATTTCATTCGCTCGATAAGGGCGAAAAGGCTTTCGTAGCAAACCATACCATACGCATGTGGAACTGTATATTCATACAGTCTCGTATTTTTTTTTAGACTAGACAAGCCACCGCCTAGAAATCGAATTCCACCTCGACGGCGTCGCCGACCTGCAGCCAGGCCTCGCCGCCGGGCAGCGCGGCGATGGCGTTCATGCCGAACAGCACGCCCTGCTCGAACTGGCGGTGCCGCGCCAGCGTGCGGCCCGGCTCGGGCGCCGTGCCTCCCGTGAGGGGATCGACGTTCGGGATGGGACAGCGGGCGCAGGCCTTGACGAAGGCGAAGCCGGCGTCGCCGACGCGAAAGCCCGCGAGGTGGTCCTCGTCGTAGGGCTCGAGCCCCTGCAGCACGATGTTCGGACGAAAGCGGATCATGTCCACGGGGGCGGACCCCTGCGCGGCCAGTTGCCCGTTGAGCTCGTCCAGCGAGTGCCGGTTGGCGACCAGGAAGGGGAACCCGTCGGCGAAGGCGAACTGATGGCCGCCGGGCGGCGAAAAGCGCTGGGGCCAGTCGGGATGGGCCTGGATCCAGTGCGCCACGTGCCGCGGGCTCGCCGGCCGCCGGGCCTCGGGATGCAGGCGCAGCAGCCGGCAGGGGACGCCGAGGAAGGCGCCCAGCCAGCGGGCGGCCTCGTCGCCCTGGTCGGCGCCGAGCGTGCCGGCGCCCCAGATGGCCACCGGGACGGCGGGCGCCTCGGGGGCTGGCGCGGGCACGAAGCAGTCCGCCTGGCCGGGCGCCCGCAGCCACAGCCCGTCGGCCTGGGGACGCGGCTGGATCAGGACCATGCGCGGGTGCTGGCGCTGGGTCATGAAGACGCCTTGCGCATCGACGACGACCCAGTGGCGGTCCTGGTCCGGGCCGGCCTCTGAAATGCGGATCCGCGTGTGCGCGATCCCGGCGCAGGATTTGACCGGGTAGCTGTAGAGGCTGTGGATGGTGGGGGACATGGCGGGACGGGGTTCGGGGCCAGCGCCCATTCTAGCGTCCCGCGCGAGGCCGCACGGGATGCCGGCGACCCGTGCGCCATCCCGCCCCGGCGCCGCCGGGGCGGTGGACCGGCCTCAGGCGCGGGCGGCCTGCTGGGCCTTTTTCACCTGGCGCCAGTGGTGCAGCAGGGGCTCGGTGTAGCCGTTGGGCTGCTCGAGGCCCTTGAAGACCAGGTCGCAGGCCGCCTTGAAGGCGCAGGAGGTGTCGAAATGCCCGTCCATCGGCTCGTAGAGCGGATCGCCGGCGTTCTGCTTGTCGACCACCGCGGCCATGCGGCGCATGGTCTGTTCGACCTGCTCGCGCGTGGCGATGCCGTGCAGCAGCCAGTTGGCGATGTGCTGGCTGGAGATGCGCAGCGTGGCGCGGTCCTCCATCAGGCCGACGTCGTGGATGTCGGGCACCTTGGAGCAGCCCACGCCCTGGTCGATCCAGCGCACGACGTAGCCGAGGATGCCCTGGGCGTTGTTGTCGAGTTCCTGCTGGATCTGCTCGGGCGTCCAGTGGGGCTGGCGGGCGACCGGCACCGTCAGGATGCGGTCGAGGTAGTCCTCGTGGCGGCCCTCGAGGGATTTCTGGACCTCGACCACGTCGACCTGGTGGTAGTGCAGCGCGTGCAGCGTGGCGGCGGTGGGCGAGGGCACCCAGGCGGTGTTGCCGCCGGCCTTTACGTGCGCGATCTTTTGCTCGAGCATGGCGGCCATCAGGTCGGGCATGGCCCACATGCCCTTGCCGATCTGGGCGTGGCCGCGCAGGCCGCATTCGAGGCCGGTCTGGACGTTGCTCAGCTCGTAGGCCTGGATCCATTCGCGGGTCTTCATGTCGCCCTTGCGCTCCATGGCGCCGGCCCGCATGGACGTATGGATCTCGTCGCCGGTGCGGTCGAGGAAGCCCGTGTTGATGAACACGACGCGCTCGGTGGCGGCGGCGATGCAGGCCTTGAGATTGACGCTGGTGCGGCGTTCCTCGTCCATGATGCCCATCTTGATCGTGTTGGGCGCCAGGCCCAGCAGGGCCTCGGTGCGGGCGAAGATCTCGCTGGCGAAGGCGACCTCGTCGGGGCCGTGCATCTTGGGCTTGACCACGTAGATCGAGCCGCTGCGGGAATTCCTGCGGGACGCGAGGTCGTGCATCGCGGCGAGCGAGGTCATGACCGCGTCGAGGATGCCCTCGGGGGTCTCGCGGCCCTGCTCGTCGAGGATGGCCGGGTTGGTCATCAGGTGGCCGACGTTGCGCACGAACATCAGCGAGCGCCCGTGCAGGGTCGCGGGGCTGCCGTCCAGGGCCGTGTACTGGCGGTCGGGATTGAGGCGGCGGGTGATGGTCTTGCCGCCCTTGACCAGGTCCTCGGTCAGCGTGCCCTGCATCAGGCCCAGCCAGTTGCGGTAGGCCAGCACCTTGTCCTCGGCGTCCACGGCGGCGACGGAATCCTCGCAATCCATGATGGTGGTCAGGGCCGCCTCGACGATGATGTCCTTGATGTGGGCGGCATCGGTCTTGCCGATGGGATGGGCGGCGTCGAACTGCACCTCGAGGTGCAGCCCATTGTGGCGCAGCACCAGCGCCTCGGGCTGCGCGGGGTCGCCGCGGTATCCGGCCAGGGCCTCGGCATCGGCCAGGCCGGTGCTGCGGCCGTCGGACAGGGTCACGCGCAGCGCGCCGCCGGCCACCGCGTAGCCGGTGGCGTCGCGGTGCGAGCCTTGCGCGAGGGGGACGCTGTCGTCGAGGAACCGGCGCGCGAAGGCGATGACCTTGGCGCCGCGCACGGGGTTGTAGCCGCCCGTGCGGGCCGCGCCGCCCTCGTCGGGGATCGCATCGGTGCCGTACAGGGCGTCGTACAGGCTGCCCCAGCGGGCATTGGCGGCGTTCAGGGCGTAGCGGGCGTTCATGACCGGCACGACCAGTTGGGGGCCTGCCTGGGCGGTGATTTCGGTGTCGACGTTCGCGGTGGTGACAGCCACCTCGGCGGGCGCGTCCTTGAGGTAGCCGATCTCTTTGAGGAACGCGCGGTACGCGGCCGGGTCGGCGATGGCGCCCGGATGCGCCTCGTACCAGCCGTCGAGGGCCGCCTGCAGGCGGTCGCGCTCGGCGAGCAGGGCGCGGTTGCGGGGCGCCAGGTCGCGATAGATCCCGGCCAGGCCCTTCCAGAAGGCATCGGCCTGCACGCCGGTGCCGGGGAGGGCTTCTTGTTCGACGAAACGGTGCAGCACGGCTGCGACCTGGAGCCCGTGGCAGGCGATGCGGTCAGTCATGGCGGTCCTTGAAAGATAAGGCCTTTGTGCTTGGCGGAAGCAAGGTCTTGTATAAGATTATAGAGGGTCTTGTATAAGAGTTGAAGGCGCGGCGGCGCCGCGGTCAGGGGCCGTCCTCGTCGGCGAGCATCCGCAGGACGGCATCGCGTTTTTTCAGCAGGTGCCCGCGCAGGATCGCGGCCAGGCCCTCGCCGTCGCGCGCTTCCAGCGCCTTGATCATGTCGCTGTGCTCTTGCACGGCCTTGTCCCATTTGGACTGCTGCAGGTTCGAGCGGAAGCGCAGGGCCTGGAGGCGGCGGTTGGTGGACACGTATATCTGGCGCAGCGCCGTGTTGCGCGCCGCCAGGTTGATCCGGTCGTGGATCTCGCGATTCTTGGCGTAGTAGCCCGGCAGGTCGTTCTGGGCATGGCAGGCGAGCATCGTGTAGTGCAGCGCCTTGAGCTCGGAGAGCTCGGCCGGCGTGATGCGCTCGCAGGCGAGCAGGCCCGAGAACGCCTCCAGGCCGCTCATCAGCTCGAACATCTCGCGGATTTCCGCCTCGGACATGCGGAACACCGACGCGCCCCGGTTGGGCATGATGTCGACCAGGCCCTCGGCGGCCAGCACCTTGAGCGCCTCGCGCAGGGGGGTGCGGGAGATGCCCAGGGTGTCGCACAGCTCGCGCTCGTTGAGCTTGGTGCCCGGGGGCAGGACGCCTTCGACGATGAAGTTGCGCAGGTGCTCGACCACGGTGTCGTGCAGGCGCAGGCGCGCCACCTTGGGCAACTGGCCGGGCATGGACGGCTCAGCGGTTTCGACGGTATTTTGCATACATAAATAAAGATTCCTGGATTATCGTATGGTACTTGAACCGGGCGAACAGGTGAAGTCTCAGGGTAATTTCCTAGGGAGATTTTCGTTTTTCCGCTTTCTTTTTCAACTTGCGTTTGCTAAGGTATTTTGCATGCAAAATTCAGTCATTATGTCACTTTCCTGAAGAAACCCATGGATACTCCGACGCCGTCCCGGGTCATCCATGCGGGCGCGAAACGCAATGAACTGGCCGCGCGCCTCGCCCGCGAGGCGCAGGGGGACGTGCTGTTCGATCGCGGCGACCGGGGCCGCTATTCCACGGACGCCTCGATCTACCAGGTGGAGCCGGTCGGTGTGCTCGTCCCGAGGACCTTCGAGGACGTCCGCGCGGCGGTCGACATCTGCCGCGAGCTGCAGGTGCCCTTCATCGCGCGTGGCGCCGGCACCTCGCAGTGCGGGCAGACCGTGGGCCATGCCCTGATCCTGGACAACAGCAAGCACCTGAACCAGGTCGTCGAGCTCGACCTCGAGGCGATGGCGGTCACGGTCGAGCCGGGCATCGTGCTCGACCGGCTCAACGCGTGGCTGCGGCCCCATGGCGTGTGGTTCCCCGTGGACGTCAGCACCTCGGCCCAATGCACGCTGGGCGGCATGGCGGGGAACAACTCCTGCGGCTCGCGCTCCATCGCCTACGGCAACATGGTGCACAACGTCCTGGCGATCGACGCGCTGCTGTCCGATGGGACCGAGGGCCGCTTCGGCCCCATGGCGGGCATGCCGGCCGATGCGTCGCGGATCGGCGCGATCGTGCGCCGCCTGGGCGAGATCGCGGCGCGGGAACGCGAGGAGATCGCGCGCCATGTGCCGAAGGTGCTGCGCAGGGTCGGCGGCTACAACCTCGACATCTTCAATCCGCAGAGCGTGCGGCCCTACACCCCCGACGGCAGCGTCAACCTCGCGCACCTGCTGGTCGGCAGCGAAGGCACGCTGGGCATCACGCGCCGGCTCAGGCTCAAGCTCTCGCCGCTGCCGCCGCACAAGGTGCTGGGGGTGGTGAATTTCCCCACCCTGCGCGCCGCCATGGAATCCGCGCGCCACATCGTGACGCTCGGGCCCTCGGCGGTGGAGCTCGTGGACCACACGATGATCGAGCTGAGCCGCGGCAATCCCGCCTTCGCGCCGGTCATCGGGCGCGCCCTGATCGGCGAGCCCCGGGCGCTGCTGCTGGTGGAATTCGCCGGCGAGTCCCGCGAGGACCAGCTCCGCGGGCTCGAGCGGCTGGTCGAGCTGATGGGGGACCTCGGGCATCCGGACAGCGTGGTCCGCATGCCCGAGGCCGCGCAGCAGAAGGCCTTGTGGGGGGTGCGCAAGGCCGGACTGAACATCATGATGAGCATGCGCGGCGACGGCAAGCCCGTGTCCTTCATCGAGGACTGCGCGGTGCCGCTGGAGCACCTGGCCGACTACACCAGCCGCCTCACCGAGATCTTCCGCAAGCACGGCACCAGCGGCACCTGGTACGCGCATGCGTCCGTGGGCACCCTGCACGTGCGTCCGATCCTCGACATGCGCGCCGACGGCGCGGCTAGGATGCGGGCGATCGCCGAGGAGGCCAGCGCCATCGTGCGGGAGTACAAGGGCGCGTTCTCGGGCGAGCATGGCGACGGGCTGGTGCGCAGCGAGTGGATCTCCTGGCAGTTCGGCCCCTCGCTGACCCGGGCCTTCGAGGAGATCAAGGCGCTGTTCGATCCCAGCGGCCTCATGAACCCCGGCAAGATCGTCCACCCGCCCAAGATGGACGACACGTCGCTCTTTCGCTTCAAGCCTTCCTACCAGGTGCTGCCCCTGGAGCCCGCCCTGGACTGGGCGGCGTGGAACGTGACCCAGGACGCCGCGGCGCAGACGGTCGGCGCCCCGGGCTCGGGAAACGATCCGGCGCGCGGCTTCGGCAAGGCGATCGAGATGTGCAACAACAACGGCCATTGCCGCAAGTTCGACGCCGGCACCATGTGCCCCAGCTATCGCGTCACGCGCGACGAGCGGCACCTGACCCGCGGCCGCGCGAACACGCTGCGGCTGGCGCTCTCCGGCCAGATGGGGCCGGACGCCTTCACGTCCGGGGAGGTGCGCCGCAGCCTGGACCTGTGCGTGAGCTGCAAGGGCTGCAAGCGCGAATGCCCCACCGGCGTCGACATGGCCAGGATGAAGATCGAGTTCCTGTACCAGTGGCAGCGGCGCCACGGCGTCGCGCTCGAGGACAGGCTCATCGCCACCCTGCCGAAATGGGCGCCGTGGGCGGCGCGCCTGCCCTGGCTGTTCAATCTGCGCGACGCCCTGCCCGGCGCGGCCAGGCTGTCCGAGAAATGGCTCGGCCTGTCCGCCCGCAGGACGCTGCCCAGGTGGCGCCGCGACACCTTCCTGTCGGCCGCGCCCGACGAGCACGCCGAGGATGCGGACCTCGTGCTGTTCGCCGACACCTTCAACAACTACCTCGAATCCGAGAACGCGCGCTCGGCGCTGAACGTGCTGCGGGCCGCCGGCTACAAGGTGCACGTGGCCAGGCCCGGCCGCGGGGACGCGGAGCGCGGCCGGCCGCTGTGCTGCGGGCGCACCTACCTGTCGGCCGGCCTGGTCGACGAGGCGCGGCGCGAGGCCCGCAGGGTCGTCGACGCCTTGCGGCCCTTCGTCGCCCGCGGCGTGCCGGTCGTCGGCCTCGAGCCCTCGTGCCTGCTGTCGCTGCGCGACGAGTTCCTCGTGATGGGCCTGGGCGAGGACGCGCGTGCGCTCGCCGGCCGTTCCTTCCTGTTCGAGGAGTTCCTCGCGCGCGAGCGCCAGGCGGGCACGCTGCGGCTGAGCCTCAAGCCCCTGCCGCAGAAGCGCGCCCTGCTGCATGGGCATTGCCACCAGAAGGCGTTCGACGCGGTCAAGCCGGTCCAGGCCGTGCTCGGCCTCGTGCCGGGCCTGGAGGTCGAGCTGATCGAATCGAGCTGTTGCGGCATGGCCGGCAGCTTTGGCTACGAGGCGAGCCATTTCGACGTGTCGATGCAAATGGCCGAGCTCTCGCTGCTGCCGGCCGTGCGCGCGGCCGGCCCCGACGACCTGATCGTGGCCGATGGCACGAGCTGCCGCCACCAGATCGCCGACGGGGCGCAGCGGCGCGCCGAGCACGTCGCGCGCGTGCTCGAGAGGGCGCTGGCGTGAGCATGCCCGCGGCCCTCGGCGCCCGCCTTGGCCGGGTTGGGCGCCGCCCGCGCCGCGCCCTCAGGCCTTCGGCACCTGGGCGATGTGCAGGAGGTTGGTGCTGCCGCTGTGGCCGAAGGGCAGGCCGGCGATCACGATGATGGTGTCGCCGGGCGCGGCGAGGCCGGATTGTCGCACCGCCTCCGTCGCGCGGGCGATCATCTCGCTGGGCTCCGAGAGCTGCTCGGGGAAGTGCAGGGGATGCACGCCCCAGGCGAGGGCCAGGCGGCGGGCGGTGGCCGCCTCCGGCGTCAGGGCCAGGATCGGCGTGGAGGGGCGCTCGCGGCTGGCGCGCAGGGCGCTGAAGCCCGAGCTCGTGTAGGCCACGGTCGCGGCCGGGGCGAGCAGCTCGGCCACCCGGCGCAGGGCGCAGCAGATGGCGTCGGGCGTGTTGGGCCGGGCGGGGCTGTGGCTGGCGTCCAGGCCGGCGCGCCAGGACGGATCCTGCTCGACCTCGCGGATGATGTGCTCCATGATGGTGACGGCCTCGACCGGGTATTGTCCCGAGGCCGATTCGGCGGACAGCATCACCGCGTCGGCGCCGCTGTAGATCGCGGTGGCGACGTCCGAGGCCTCGGCGCGCGTGGGCACCGGCGAGCCGGTCATGGATTCCAGCATCTGGGTGGCGACCACCACGGGCTTGCCCGCGGCGCGGGCGTGGCGCACGATGCGCTGCTGCAGGATCGGCACCCGCTGCGCCGGCAGCTCCACGCCCAGGTCGCCGCGCGCGACCATGAGGCCGTCGGCCTGCTCGATGATGGCGTCCAGGTGCTCGATGGCCGCGGGCTTTTCGAGCTTGGCCATGATCCAGGCGCGATCGCCGATGAGGGCGCGCGCCTCGGCGATGTCCTCGGGCCGCTGCACGAACGACAGGGCGACCCAGTCCACGCCCAGCGACAGGCCGAAGGCCAGGTCGTCGCGGTCCTTGGGCGTCAGGGGCGAGATCGGCAGGATGACGCCGGGCACGTTGACGCCCTTGCGATCGGAGAGCGGGCCGCCCACCAGCACGGTGGTCTCGGCGAAATCGGGGCCGTGGCGCTCGACGCGCAGGCGCAGCTTGCCGTCGTCGAGCAGCAGGTCGGTGCCCGATTCCAGGGCGGCGAAGATCTCGGGATGCGGCAGATTGGCGCGCTCGGGGCCGCCCTCGGCCGGGTCCAGGTCCAGGCGGAAGGGCTGGCCGGCCGCCAGGACGGTCTTGCCGCCGGCGATGCGGCCGATGCGCAGCTTGGGGCCTTGCAGGTCCATCAGGATGCCGATGGGGCGGCCGAGTTCCCGTTCGAGCTCGCGGATCGCCCGGTGCCGCTCGGCGTGGTCCTCGTGGCTGCCGTGGCTGAAATTCAGGCGGAACACGTCGGCGCCGGCCTGGGCCAGGGCGCGGATCCGTTCGGGCGAGGAGCTGGCCGGGCCCAGGGTGGCCAGGATGCGGGCGCGGCGCGGAATCGTCTTCATCGGGGGAGCTCCTGCGGTGGATGTGCCGGCGCGCCCGGTCAGAGGACCAGGATGGCGCGGAAATCGTTCACGTTCGTGAGGGTGGGCCCGGTGAGCAGGGAATCGCCCAGCCGCTCGAAGAATCCATGCCCGTCGTTGTCGTCCAGGTGGGCGCGCGGCGGCATGCCCAGCGCCCAGGCGCGCGCCAGGGAGTCGGGCCCGATCAGGGCGCCGGCGATCTCCTCCTGGCCGTCGACGCCGTCGGTATCGCCCGCCAGCGCGTGGACGTCCCTGGCGCCGTCCAGGGTGATGGCCAGGGACAGCAGGAATTCCACGTTGCGGCCGCCGCGTCCCTTGCCGCGCACCGTGACGGTGGTCTCGCCGCCGGACAGCAGGACGCAGGGCGCGGGCGCCGGCTGGCCATGGGCGCGCACCTGCAATGCGATGCCGCCCAGGACCTTGCCGACGTCGCGCGCCTCGCCCTCGATGCGGTCGCCCAGCAGCACCGGCGCCACGCCGGCCTCGCGCGCGACGGCGGCGGCGGCCTCGAGGGCCATCTGCGGGGTGGCGATGAGGTGCGTCTCGACCCTGGACAGGCGCGGGTCGCCGGGCTTGATGGTTTCGCCCGCGCCCGATTCCAGCAGGGCGCGGGCGGCGGCGGGCAGGGTGATGCCGTAGCGGCGCACGATGTCCAGCGCATCGGCGCAGGTGCTGGGGTCGGCGACGGTGGGGCCCGAGGCGATGTCGGCCGGCTGGTCGCCGGGCACGTCGGAGATCAGCAGGTTCACCACGCGGGCGGGCGCGCAGGCCGCAGCCAGGCGCCCGCCCTTGATGGCCGACAGGTGCCGGCGCACGCAGTTCATCTCGGAGATCGTGGCGCCGGATTTCAGCAGCGCGCGGTTGATGTCCTGCTTGTCCTGGAGGGTGACGCCCTCGGCGGGCATGGGCAACAGCGACGAGCCGCCGCCCGAGACCAGGCAGATCACCAGGTCGTCGGCCGAGAGGCCGGCGACCCGCTCGAGGAGCCGGCGCGCCGCGGCCGAGCCCGCCTCGTCGGGCACCGGATGGGCCGCCTCGACGATCTCGATGCGCTCGCAGGGCACGGCGTAGCCGTAGCGCGTGACCACCAGGCCCTCGAGGGGGCCGGACCAGTGGCGCTCGAGGGCCTGCGCCATGGCGGCCGAGGCCTTGCCGGCCCCGATGACGAGGGTGCGTCCCTTGGGCGGGGCGGGCAGGAAACGGGCGATGCAGTGCTCGGGCTGGGCCGCCTGCACGGCGGCGGTGAACATGCGGGTCAGGAGGTCGCGGGGCGTCTGGGTCATGGGTGCGTGGGCCGGTTTCGGGACGATGCGCGGCGGGCGGACCCGCCGCGAAGGGGACAGCTTACTGTCCTATCTCGAAATTCGCCATGATTTCCAGCGCGCGGACCATCCCGGAATGGTCCCAGGCCGCCCCGTCGTGCGCCGCGCAGGCGTTGAACAGTTCCTGCGCGACGGCGGTGCTGGGCAGCGACAGGCCGAGCTGGCGGGCCGTCGAGAGCGCCAGGTTCAGGTCCTTTTGATGCAGGGCGATGCGAAAGCCCGGCTCGAAGCTGCGCTTGATCATGCGCTCGCCGTGGACCTCGAGGACGCGCGAGCTGGCAAAGCCGCCCATCAGCGCCTGGCGCACCTTGGCCGGGTCGGCACCAGCCTTGGCGGCCAGCAGCAGGGCCTCGCCCACGGCCTCGATGGTGAGGGCCACGATGATCTGGTTGGCGACCTTGGTGGTCTGGCCGTCGCCGTTGCCGCCGACCAGGGTCACGTTCTTGCCCATCAGGTCGAACAGCGGCTTGACGGTGTCGAAGGCCGCCTGGCTGCCGCCCACCATGATGGTCAGGCTGGCGGCCTTGGCGCCCACCTCGCCGCCCGAGACCGGCGCATCCAGGTATTCGCAGCCCAGCGCATTGATGCGGGCCGCGAAATCCTTGGTCGCCACCGGCGAGATCGAGCTCATGTCGACGACGATCTTGCCCTTGGACAGGCCGGCCGCGACGCCCTGCTCGCCGAACAGCACCGCCTCGACGTCGGGCGTGTCGGGGACCATCACGATGATGACCTCCGAGGCCCTGGCCACCTCGGCCGCGCTCGCCGCGGCGGTGGCGCCCATGTCCAGCAGGCTTTGCGGCGCCTTGCGGCGGGTGTGTACGGTGAGGGCGTGGCCGCCCCTGATGAGGTTGGCGGCCATGGGGGTGCCCATGATGCCCAGTCCGATGAAGCCGATCTTGGCCATGTGTAGCGCTCCTTTCTTGGTTCCGGTGACGGGGGTCGTGTGCCGCGGGGGCCGCGGGCGGGCGCTCAGGCGCCCATGGCCCGCATCCAGCCCAGGCCGTCCCGGGTGCGGCCCGCGGGCTTGTATTCGCAGCCGATCCAGCCCTGGTAGCCGGCGCGGTCGATGTGGCGCAGCAGCCAGGGGTAGTGGATCTCTCCGGTGCCCGGCTCGTTGCGGCCGGGGTTGTCGGCGATCTGGATGTGGCCGATGCGCTCGAGGTTGCGGCTGATCGTGTTCGCCAGCTCGCCCTCCATGCGCTGGGCATGGTAGATGTCGTACTGGATCTTGAGGTTGGGCGAATCCACCTCGTCGAGGATGGCCAGGGCCTGGTCGCTGCGGCTGAGGAAGAACCCCGGGATGTCGTAGGTGTTGATCGGCTCGATCAGCAGGCGGATGCCGGCGCCGGCCAGGCGCTGCGCGGCATGGCGCAGGTTGTCGACGAAGGTCCGGTGCGCCTGCTCGAGACTCACGCCCTCGGGGACCTTGCCGGCCAGGCAGTTGACCTGGGGGCAGCCCAGGGCCTGGGCGTAGTCGATGGCGCGGTCCACGCCCTCGCGGAATTCGCCGGCGCGGCCGGGGTGGCAGGCGATGCCGCGCTCGCCCGCGTCCCAGTCGCCCGCGGGCAGGTTGTGCAGGACCTGGACCAGGCCGTGGTCCGCGAGGCGGGCGGCCAGCTCGCGCTTGTCGTAGGCGTAGGGAAACAGGTATTCCACGGCCTCGAAGCCGGCCTGGGCGGCGGCCTGGAAGCGGTCTAGGAAATCGAGCTCGGTAAAGAGCATCGTCAGGTTGGCGGCGAATTTCGGCATGTGCGGCTCCGGTGTCTCGGGTTCGAATCGTTCGGTCCAGCAGGGTTTCAGTCCAGCAGGGTGATGGCGGTGGGGGCGTCGGCGCCGTGCCCGGCCAGCTCCTCGAACTCCTTGATCGCATCGATCTCGTTGCCCATGGAGATGTTCGTGACGCGCTCGAGGATGAACTCGACCACGACCGGCACCTCGAATTCCGCGATCCAGGCGCGGGCCTGCGCGATGGCCGGCTGGATGTCCTCGACCCGCTTGACGCGGATCGCTTTGCAGCCCAGGCCCTCGGCGACCTTGACATGGTCCACGCCGTAGCCCTCGGTTTCCGGCGCATTGATGTTGTCGAAGGATAGCTGGACGCAGTAATCCATGTCGAAGCCGCGCTGCGATTGGCGGATCAGCCCCAGGTAGGCATTATTCACCACGATGTGGATGTAGGGCAGCTTGAACTGCGCGCCCACGGCCAGCTCCTCGATCATGAACTGGAAATCGTAGTCGCCCGACAGCGCGACGACCTCGTCTCCCGTGCCGGCGGCGACCACCCCCAGCGCGGCCGGCGCCGTCCAGCCCAGCGGCCCCGCCTGGCCGGCGTTGATCCAGTGGCGCGGCTCGTAGACGTGCAGGAACTGGGCCGCCGCGATCTGCGACAGGCCGATGGTCGTGACATAGCGCACGCCCCTGCCGAAGGCCTTGTTCATTTCCTCGTAGACGCGCTGGGGCTTGAGCGGCGAGGCGTCGAAATGCGTCTTGCGCTGCATCGAGCACTCGCCCTTGCGCGCGCGGCATTCGCCGGCCCAGGCGCCGCGGTCGCGCAGCGTGCCCGCCGCGCGCAGCCTGCGGGCCTCCTCGATCATCAGGTCCAGCGCCGCGCCGGCGTCCGAGGCGATGCCGTAGTCGGGCCCGAAGACCTTGCCGATCTGCGTGGGGTCCACGTCGATGTGCACGAAGGTCCGGCCCTTGGTGTAGACCTGCGTCGAGCCCGTGTGGCGGTTGGCCCAGCGATTGCCGATGCCCATCACGAAATCCGCGGCCAGCAGGTTGGCATTGCCGTAGCGGTGCGCCGTCTGCAGGCCGGCCATGCCCGCCATCAGGGGATGGTCGTCGGGGATCACGCCCCAGCCCATCAGCGTCGGGATCACCGGCACGCCGGTCAGCTCGGCGAAGGCCTGCAGCTTGCCGGCCGCGTCGGCGCTGAAGATCCCCCCGCCGGCCACCAGCAGCGGGCGTTCGGCGGCATTGAGCATGGCCACGGCCTTGGCCGCCTGCGCCGGGGTCGCGGCGGGCCTGTAGACCGGCAGCGGCGCGTAGGTGTCGACGTCGAACTCGATCTCGGCCATCTGCACGTCGAAGGGCAGGTCCACCAGCACCGGGCCGGGGCGGCCCGAGCGCATGACGTGGAAGGCCTGCTGGAGGATGCGGGGCACGAGCTCGGGCTCGCGCGCCATGACGGCCCATTTGGCCACGGGCCTGGCGATGGCCTCGATGTCGACGGCCTGGAAGCTTTCCTTGTGGAGCTGGGCGCGGGGCGCCTGGCCGGTGATGCACAGGATCGGGATCGAATCGCCCGAGGCCGAGTAGAGGCCGGTGATCATGTCGGTGCCGGCGGGCCCGGAGGTGCCCAGGCAGACGCCGATGTTGCCGGGCCTGGCGCGGGTGTACCCCTCGGCCATGTGCGAGGCGCCCTCGACGTGGCGCGCCAGCACGTGCCTGAAGCCGCCGTTCCTGCGCAGCGCCGAGTACAGCGGGTTGATGGCCGCGCCGGGCACGTCGAACAGGGTGGTGATCCCCTCTTTCTGCAGGACCGCGGCGGCGGCGTCGACTGCTCTCATTCGGGCCATGGTTTCTGCTCCTTCGATCGGTTGGATGTTCCAGGCCCGATCCAGGATAAGGAAAACCCCGATACGCAGGAATCCCAGATTTCCTCGTTTCTGCCGATACTATAAGTATTTGATGTGCCAGTTCCGGGAATGCCGGGGCGAGCGGCGGCCATGCCATGGCCGGCGGCGAATAACCATTATTTCCAATGGGATCGTCCAGGGTTCCTATCATCCCGCCGGGAGGGGACGGTCATGAGTCGCTATACCGAGATACGCAGTTTTGTATTGATCGCGGAAAAAGGCAGCTTTGCGGCGGCGGCCCTCGCGGAGTCGGTGACGCCGGTGATCATGGGGCGGCGCCTGACCGCGCTCGAGCGTCGGCTGGGCGTGCAGCTCATGCACCGCTCCACGCGCGGCCTGGTGCTGACGGACCTGGGAGAGCGCTATCTCGAGCAATGCCAGCAGCTCCTCCAGGACTTCGACGCGGCCGATGCCAGCATCACGGCGCGGCGCCGCTCCTTGGCCGGGCACCTGGTGGTCTCGGCGCCGGCCTCGTTCGGGCGCCAGCACGTCGCCCCGCACGCGGTGGCGTTCCAAGCGCGCTATCCGGACCTGAGGCTGTCGTTCAATTTCACCGACAGCGTGGTCGACCTGGTGCGCGAGGGCTACGACATGGCGATCCGGATCGGCGAGGTCGCCGACCCGAACTACGTCGCCGTGCGCCTGTTCCCCAATCGCCGCGTCGTCTGCGGGACGCCCGAGTACTTCAGCCGGTATGGCGTGCCGCGGGTGCCCGAGGATCTCGCGCGCCACAACTGCCTGGCGTTCAACCTGCAAGGCGGGCAGCACCGGGGCTGGATCTTCGTGCGCGACGGCAGGCCCTTTGCCGTGCGGGTCAAGGGCAGCCTCGCCTGCAACGACGGCGAGCTGCTGTACGATTGGGTGCGCCAGGGCCTGGGAATCGGCTGGCGGTCGACCTGGGAAATCCAGCGCGAGCTCAAGCGCGGCGAGCTGGTGACCGTGCTCGACGAATTCGCGCTGCCCGCCTACGATATCCAGGCCGTCTACCCGCAGCAGCGCTACCTGCCGGCCAAGGTGCGGTATTTCATCGATGACCTGAAGCACCGCTACCAGCAGCCGGGATACTGGGACGGCGAGCGGGAATGAGCCGGCCGCCCGGGCCGCTCCGCCATGCCGGGATTCCCGGCCTCAGTAGCGGCCCGACAGCAGGCTGCCCGCCCCGGGCACCTCGCGGCGCAGGTCCAGGCGCTTGAGCATCTGGTAGACCGTGCCGACGGCGGCGGTCGTCACCGGCAGGCCCAGGCGGTCTTCCACTTGCTGCACGGATGGCAGGGACGGCATTTGCACGCAGGCCGACAGCACGACGGCGTCCACGCCCTTGGTGTCGACCCGCTTGATGTGTTCCGCCGGCGCCAGGGGATCCTGGCGGCCGACTTCCAGGTTGTCCGGGATTTCCAGCGACACGGCATCGTGCACCTCGATGCCTTCGTGTTCGATGTAGTCCACCACCAGTTGCGTGAGCGGCTTCATGTAGGGTGTCAGGATCGACACTTTCCTGGCGCCCATGGCGTGCAGGCCATCCACCAGCGCGCCGGCGCTGGACACGACGGGGGCGGGGTGGCCGTTGTCCAGCGTGACCTGGTGCAGCCGCTTTTCGGATTCGCGATGGTAGCCCAGCCCCATGCTCATGATGGCGACCAGGCAGGCGTAGCCCAGGACGTCCACCTGGGCGTCGGAGAGCTCCAGCGCGCAGCGGTCGGAATCGGCATCCATGGCCTTCAGTTCCTCCGCGGTCACTTTTTTCATGCGCATGCGGCTGGAATGGAATGTGAAGCGCTCGCCGAAGACCGCTTCGCGGCTGCGCAGCATCGAGGGGATTTCGGTTTCCATCGTCGTGTTGGAGCTGGGGACGATCTGGCCAATGCGGTACGAGCGGGTGATGGTAGACATGGACGATATCCTATGTGGTTGATCGGACAGGGAAAGTCGCATGGTCATGGTCGCTTGCCGATCGCCTAAAATCCAATACGAAATTTGTCTTGAGAGTCATATTCCGCCTATGGAACTGCGACAGTTGCGCTACTTCACCGCCTTGGCCGAGGAATTGAACTTCACGCGGGCCGCCGAGCGGCTGCATATTTCGCAGCCGCCTCTCAGTGCGCAAATCGCCCAGCTCGAGGACGAAATGGGGATCAAGCTGTTTCGCCGCAGCAGCCGCCGCGTCGAGCTGACGCCCGCGGGGACCGCCTTCCTGCGCGACGTGCGCGTCGTGCAGGACCGGCTGAAGGAGGCCGTCCAGCGCGCCCAGGGCATCCATGCGGGCCTGGAAGGCCGGATCGAGGTCGGCCTGTCCGGATCGCATTTCCTGGGGCCCTTGCCCGGGCGCATCGGCGAGCTGGCCCGCAGCCACCCCGACATCCGGATCGTGCTCCATGAACTGGAGCCCAATGACCAGCCGGAGGCCCTGCGCGAGCAGCGCATCGATGTCAGCATCTCGCGCCAGGTCATCGAGGACGCCCTGCTGAGCAGCACGCTGTTGTGGCCCGACCCCCTGTTCGTCGCGCTGCCGCCGGCGCACCGCCTGGCGCAGAGCGGCCGCCTGACGCTCCAGGACCTGGCGCGGGAGCCCTTCGTCATGCTGCGGCGCGAAAGCTCGACGTTCGCCGAGCGCATCTTCAGGGCCTGCGCGGCGCATGGGTTCGAGCCCAGGGTCAGGCAGACGGTGGCCCAGGTTCCGGCGCAGCTCAGCCTGGTTGCGGCGGGGCTGGGCATTGCGCTGGTGCCGGCTTCCGCGCGGCCCTACCTGCCCCGCGCGGTCTCGTTCTGCCTGCTGGACGCGCCCGAACTGGAAGGCAATGTGTACGCGATTTTCCGCAAGGATGACGACAGGGCCGTGCTGCGCACCTTCCTGGACCACCTGCACGAGGGCCCTCCCGCCGCGGCCGGCTGATTTTCTCGGCTTCGCCGGGCCGATTTCCTGAGATCCACCCTCGCGGCCCGACGGCCGGCGGGGCCGGGTGCATCCTCTTTTCACATTTTTTAGGGTTTCTACCAGTTCGACGCCGGCCCTGTCCCCAACTACACTAAGCTTAAATAATTAAATAACAAAATAATTAAACTTCAATCACAAGACAGTGGAGAAAAACATGCTTCAGCGTTGGAATGGTGTGGCGATGTGCCTCTTGACCGCCATGTGCGGCCTGGCGGTCGCGCAGGAACCCGTCAAGATCGGCGTCATCGAGCCCCTGACCGGCTCGGTGGCGTATGACGGGCAGTCGTACGTGAACGGGGCGAAACTGGCCGTCGCCCAGCGCAATGCGGCCGGCGGCGTGCTGGGCGGCGATGTGCAGCTCGTCATCGAGGACGGCCAGTGCAGCCCGGCGAATTCCGTGAACGCCGCGGAAAAGCTGATCGTGCGGGACCGGGTCGCGGTGCTGACGGGGGCGTTCTGCAGTTCGGCCACGGCGGCGGTGCAGCCGGTCGCCGACCGCAACCGCAAGATCCTGCTCTCGGGCGTGTCCTCGGACGTGCGCCTGACCGAAAAAGGCCTGAAGTACTTCTTTCGTTCCGCCGAGACGGACAAGCTGATGTCCAAGGCGTTCAGCAAGATCCTGGCCAAGGACCTGGGCCTCGAGACGGTGGCCTACGTGGGCGTGAATGACGACTGGGGCCGGGGAGGCGTGAAGAACTTCTCGGCCGACCTGTCCGAGGCCGGCGTCAAGGAAGTCATGGTCGAATATTTCGATCATGGCGAAACGGACTTCAGCACGCTGCTGGCCAAATTGCGGGCCGCCAAGCCGGACGGCATCTTCATCGCGGCGGAAACCCAGGACGGATCGGTGCTGGTGCGCCAGCTCAAGGAATTCGGCGTCCAGTCGAAGGTCTTCGGCGTGGGGTCCTGGGCGACGGCCGACTTCATCAAGCTCACCGGCGAGGCTTCCAACGGAATCTACGCGGCCGTGCCGTATGTCGCCACCATCGGCGGCGAGCGCAACGCGCAGTTCGTGAAGGCGTATTCGGCGGCCTACAAGAATTCGCCGGGGAAATACAGCGCCGCCGGCTTCAATGCCCTGAACATCCTCATGGACGCCATCGCCCGGGCCGGCAGCACGGATTCCGATGCGGTCAGGAAAGCCATGCTGGAGACCGACTACAAGGCCCCCAACGGCGAATACCGGTTCACGGACAAGGGGGAGGCCTATGGTTTCGACGCGGTCCTGGTCCAGATCAGCGACGGGAAACTGAACATCGCGGCGCAGACGACCATCGACAAGCCGTGAGCGGGTCCGAGGCGCGGCGGATGCGGATTGCTTGAGGAAGACACGATGGATCTGTTCCTGCAGTTCCTGATCAACGGGCTGGTCATAGGCGCCTTCTATGCCTTGTCGGCGCTCGGCCTGACCCTGATATTGGGTTTCATGAAGGTCGTCAATTTCGCCCATGGCGAGCTGTACATGCTGGGCGGCGTGATCGGATGGTGGGTGACCAGCCGGCTGGGCCTGGATTTCTTCAGCGGGCTGCTGGTCGTCGCCGTGGCGATGGGCGCGTTCGGATGGCTGGTCGATCGCTTCCTGATCGAGCGCATCCGGCATGAGGGCGAGGAGGCCGGGATCCTGCTGACGATCGGCCTGTCGGTCTTCATCATCAACACCGCGCTCATCCTCGTCGGCTCCACGCCCCTGAAGGTGGCGGGGCCGGTCGCGGCCACGCCGCTTTTCCTGGGCAGCGCGGTGGTCACGGAGAACCGGATCTTCGCCGTGGCGGTGTGCGCCGTGCTCATGGCGGCCACGCACCTCGTGATCAACCGGACCCGCCTGGGCCGCGCGATGCGGGCGACGTTCCAGGACCCCATGGCGGCGCAGTTGGCCGGCATCGGGGTCGCCAACATCTATGCCTGCACTTTCGCCATCGGCACGATCATCGCGGCGGCGGCGGGGATGCTGCTGTCCTCCATCTATTCCGTGCAGGTGTCCATGGGCGGCCTGGTGACCTTGAAAGCCTTCATCGTCGTCATCCTGGGCGGGATGGGCAGCTTTGCGGGCGCCATCCTCGGCGGCCTGCTGCTGGGAGTGGTGGAAGCCCTGTGGGGCGGCTACGTCTCTACGGGCTGGGTCGATGTGATCGGCTTTTCCATCGTCATCCTGACCCTGCTGTTTCGCCCCTACGGCCTCTTTTCCAAACGCGCGGAGCGAGCCTGATGCTACAAGTCCTGGAACGGCGTTCCCTGCTGGCCTTCATGGCCCTGGCAGCGGTCCTCCCCCTCGTTTTTCATGATCCCTACCTGCTGCACGTCGGCATCATGGTGCTGATTTTTGCCGCCCTGGCGTCGAGCCTGAACCTGATCGTCGGCTACATCGGCGAGTTTTCCCTCGGGCATACCGTCTTTTTCGGCATGGGCGCCTACGTCGCCGCATTGATGAGCACCCGGCTCGGCTTGCCGATCTGGATCCTGCTGCCCCTGGCGGGCGTGGTGGCGACTCTCATCGGCGCGGCGATCGGGGGCATCACCCTGCGGCTGCGGGGGCCGTTCTTCGTCATCGTCACGCTGTGCTTCGCCGAGATCCTGCGGCTGGTGGCGACCAACTGGGTGGACTTGACCAACGGCCCCATGGGTCTGGCGGGCATCCCCAAGCCATTCGACCAGGACAAGCTGGCGTATTACTACCTGTGCTGGGCCGTCCTGGGGGCCTCGGTCTACCTGTGCTATCGCTTCGTCCATTCCAGCACGGGCCGCGCGGCCGTGACCGTGCGCGAGAACCGCTACATCGCCCAGTCGGTGGGGATACGCCCGTTCACGTACGCGATGATCGCCTTCGTGCTGGGGGCGTTCATCGCGGGGATCGCGGGCTCGCTGTACGCCTACTACATCAGCTTCGTGGGCCCCGAGGTGTTCAATTTCTCGTTCATGGTCAGCATGATATTGATGGTCCTGATCGGGGGAAAGGGCACCTTGCTGGGGCCCCTGCTGGGCAGCCTGGTGGTGATCTTCCTCGAGGAATCGCTGCGCGGGGCCCAGGAACTCAGGCTCTCGCTGTTCGGCATCATCGTCATGCTCATCGTCCTTTTCATGCCGCGCGGCATCGTGGGCTACGTCCATCGGTGCGTCCAGGACAAAAGCCGCCCTTCCGCCGCGTCGGCGGCCCTGAAGGACGGCAAGCTGCAAGCCGGCGCCTAGGAGGGAAAAGATGAATCTCTCGCATCGAACCCACACCGCGGGCCCCCTGCTCGAAGCGCGCAATCTGTCGAAGTCGTTCGGAGGCATCCACGCGGTCAAGGGGGTGAGCTTCCAGGTGGACAGTGGCGATATCGTGGGGCTCATCGGGCCCAATGGCGCCGGCAAGACGACCTGCTTCAACCTCATGACGGGCTTTTATCGTCCGACCGCCGGCAAGGTCTTCGTTCGCGGCCAGGACGTGACCAATGCCGCGCCGCATGAGATGGCCGGCCGGGGCGTGGTCAGGACCTTCCAGAAGACCAATGTGCTGGGGCCTTTGTCCGTGCTGGAAAATGTCCTGGCCGGGCATTTCCTTTCGACGCGCAAGGGCCTGCTGTCGACTTTCTTTCCGGGCAAGGCCGTCCGGGAAACGGAACGGGCGGCGAAGGACAATGCGCGGCGGATCGTGGACCTGGTCGGCCTGGGAAAACGGGCCGGCGTCCCGGCGCACCAGCTCTCTTGCGGCGACTTGCGCTTGCTGGAGGTCGGGATCGCGCTGGCGGCGAAGCCCGCCGTGCTGCTGCTCGATGAGCCCGCCGCCGGCCTGAACAACCGCGAGGCGAAAGACCTGGGCGCGATCCTCGAGGCCCTCCGGGACGATGAGGTCGAGTCCATTCTCATCGTCGAGCACAACATGAGCCTGGTGATGGATATTTCCGATAGGGTGGTCGTGATGAATTTTGGTGAAAAGCTGGCCGAGGGGCTGCCGGAGGATGTCAAGCGCAACCCCGACGTGATCTCGGCGTATCTGGGCAAGGGCAGGGAGCATTGACCATGGCCAGTCGGGAAAGGACCAGCGGCGCCGGCCCGGGGGATGCCCTGCTCGAGCTGCGCGGCATGTGCGCCGCCTACGGCAAGGTCCAGGTGCTGGATGAGGTGGACATGACCGTGAACCGGGGCGAGGTCGTCGCCCTGATCGGCTCGAATGGCGCGGGCAAGAGCACGACGCTCAAGGCGATCTCGGGGCTGATCAAGCCTTTCCGGGGCGAAATCCGCTTCCGGGGCAAGAAAATCCATGGGGCGCCTCCCCGGCAGATCGTCCAGGAGGGGATTGCCCAGTCCCCCGAGGAACGCCACATCTGGCCGGCCATGACGGTCTACGAAAACCTGAAGCTTGGCGCCTATCTGTGCCGCGAGCGTGCGGAGGTGGAAAAGCGGGTCGGCGTGGTCTATCACCGCTTTCCGCGGCTCAAGGAACGGCATCGGCAACTGGCCGGCACCCTGAGCGGCGGCGAGCAGCAGATGCTGGCCATCGGGCGTGCGCTCATGTCCGAACCCACGCTGCTGTTGCTCGACGAGCCCAGCCTGGGGCTGAGCCCGCGGATGGCGGACGACGTGTTCGATTTCATCCGGGACATCCAGGACCATGGCGTGACGGTGCTGCTGGTCGAGCAGAACGTCCACAATGCCCTGTCGGTGGCGTCCCGGGCGTATGTCTATGAAACCGGCCGCATCGTCGCCGAGCGGCGGGCCCAGGACCTCCTGGACGATGGCGAGCTGATCAGGGCCTACTTGGGCGGCTGAGCCCGGATGCCTTGGGCAGTGTCTTTCATCCCATATTTATTTAATCATTCAATTAATTGAAATGCTTGGACTGTCTTGATCGAGAAGGAAGGTTGATATGAGCAAAGGATTGCGTGTTGGCATCATCGGGGCGGGTATCGGCGGCGTCGGGCTGGCGCGGGCGCTGCAACGGCGCGGAGTGGAATTTCGGCTGTTCGAGCGGGCGGCGCAGTTCGGCGAGATCGGCGCGGGCGTGCAGATGACGCCGAATGCGGCCAAGGTGCTGGCGGCGCTGGGGCTGCAGGACGAGATCGAGCGGGTGGGATTCCTGCCCGAGGCCATGGTCGGCCGGGACTGGAATACCGGCAGCCAGCTCTTTCGCACGCCTTTGCGCGACACCTGCCCGGCTTTGTTTGGCGCGCATTACTACCATGTCCATCGGGCCGACCTGCACGCCATCCTGAGCCGGGACATCCCGAAGGACGCCGTTCGCTTCAACGTCCAGTGCGTGGGCGTCGAGCCGGACGGACCGGGAGCCGTCGCCCATTTCTCGGATGGTTCCTCCTACGAGGCCGACCTGATCGTCGGGGCCGACGGGATCCACTCCGCCGTGCGCGACAGCCTGTGGGGCGAGCGGGAGGCGCGCTTCACCGGCCACATATGCTGGCGTGCGCTGGTGCCGGTGGAACACTATCCGCTGCCTTTCGTCGGCCCCGAAGCCGCCTTCTGGATGGGGCCGAAGGCCCACGTCGTGACCTATTACGTGAAGGGCGGGGCGGCGATCAATATTGTCGCCGTCGCCGAGAGCGACGCCTGGGTGGCGGAGTCCTGGACCGAACGCAGCTCGAAGGAGGAACTGATGGCCGCCTACGAGGGCTGGCATCGGAACCTCATCGCCCTGTTCGAGCTGGTGGACACGGACCAGGTCTTCAAGTGGGGGCTGTTCGATCGGGACCCGATGAAGCAGTGGTCCCGGGGACGCGCCACGCTGCTGGGCGACGCCGCCCACCCCATGCTGCCGTTCCTGTCCCAGGGCGCGGCCATGGCGCTGGAGGATGGCTATGTGCTGGCCGCCGCGCTGGCGCAGTTCGGGTCGGGGGACCTGGGCGGCGCGCTGCGCGCCTATGAGGACGAGCGCCTGCCGCGGACGTCGCGGGTCATCCTGGAATCGCGCGAGCGCGGGCGCATCTACCACGTGGCGGATGCGGCCGAAAAACGCCGCCGGGACCAGGAGATGGAGCGCCAGCAGGCCGAGAACCCGAATGCCGTCGGCATCAAGGCGGAGTGGGTCTACACCTACAACGCCACCGATTGCGCCGAACGCTTCAAGGCGTCCGCCGCCGCCTGAGGCGGCCCGAATTCCATGGAGGTCAAGCACGAGATGTCGATGACAGACGAGAGCACATTCCTGTACGGCGCCAATGTCCAGGCCAATGGGATCCGGCAGCATTACCTGCGCTTTTCGGCCGGGACGGGCGCGGCGCGTCCCGCGCTGGTCCTGGTCCCGGGGATCACCAGCCCGGCGGTGACCTGGGCCTTCGTGGGCGAGCGGCTGGGCCGTTTCTTCGATACCTACATCCTGGACGTCCGCGGGCGGGGGCTGAGCGAGGCCTCGGACACGCTGGATTATTCCCTGGACGCCCAGGCGGGCGACCTGATCGCCTTCACGCAGGCGCTGGGACTGGACCGCTATCTGTATGTCGGCCATTCCATGGGCGGCAGGATCGCGATCCGCGCGGCGGGCCGCCGGCCGGCGGGACTGCAGAAGGTCGTGGCGGTCGACCCTCCCGTGTCCGGCCCGGGGCGCCGGCCCTACCCCGCCCAGCTCCCCTGGTATGTGGATTCCATCCGCCAGGCCCGCAAGGGCATGACGGCGGATCAGATGCGCACGTTCTGCCCCACGTGGACGCAGGAGCAGCTCCGCCTGCGCGCCGAATGGCTGCACACCTGCGACGAGCGGGCGATCGTCGCGAGCTTCGAGGGTTTCCAGGCCGACGACATCCACCAGGACCTGCCCCGGATCGCGGTGCCCCTGCTGCTGATGGCCGCCGGGAAGGGGGATGTCATCCTGCCGGCGGAGCTGGACGAGGTCCTGGCCCTGGTCCCGGACGGCAGGGCCGTCCGCGTGCCGGGCGCGGGCCACATGATTCCCTGGGACGACGAGCCGGGGTTCTATGCCGGATTCGGCGACTTCCTGGGGTGTTTCCTGGATGGCCGGTGACCGGATGATCGATTTCTTGATTGGAGAGGTGGTGTGATGGCTGTAAGCGATTCTGATCTGATACGAGCCTGGACTCGTGTCCTGGAATTATCCAAAGTGACCGCGGGGCAGTCGGTGACCGTCCTGACGAGCCAGTCCACGAACGCGCAGAACATGCGCTGCGCCATCACGGCGGCGTCGCTGCTGGGCGCGCACGTCAGCCGGCTGGATCTGTCGCCCGTGAACGCGGAAAAGGCGCTCAGCCGGGACGATCTCGCCTACCTGGGCACGACCCCGCTGACGGGCAACAAGGCGGCGATCGCCGCCCTGAAGGCGAGCGACATCGTGCTGGACCTGATGACCCTGCTGTTCTCGCCCGAGCAGCATGACATCCTGTCTTCCGGGACCAAGATCCTGCTGGCGGTCGAGCCCCCGGAAGTCCTGGTCCGGCTGCTGCCTCGCGAGGAGGACCGCCAGCGCGTGCACAAGGCCGTGTCGCTGCTCGAAAAGAGCCGCGAATTGCGGGTGACCTCCGCGCGGGGCACGGATCTGCGCTGCCCCATCGGCGCCTACCCCATCACCGGGGAATATGGTTTCGTGGACGAGCCGGGGCGGTGGGACCATTGGCCCAGCGGCTTTGCCTTCACCTGGCCGAACGAGGGGGAAGCCCAGGGGCGCATCGTCCTCGCCAGGGGCGACGTGCTGCTGCCGCAGAAATCCTATGTCGGGGAGGAAATCGAATTGGTGGTCGAGAACGGCTTCGTGACCGCGATCGATGGCGGCGTCGAGGCGGAAACGCTGCGGGAATACGTGGAGTCGTTCGAGGACCCCGAGGCCTACGCCATTTCCCATATCGGCTGGGGCCTGCAGGAGCGCGCCTATTGGTCGACCCTCGGGCTGTATGACAGGGAACGGACCCTGGGCATGGACGCCCGCGCCGTGCAGGGCAATTTCCTGTTCTCCCTGGGGCCCAACAATGAGGCGGGCGGCAGCCGGACCACGGCGTGCCACATCGATATTCCGATGCGCCATTGCACGGTGTCCCTGGATGGGCTGGAGGTGGTCAAGGACGGCGTGCTGCAGGCCGTCAGCAAGTAAACGCGCCGGTTTCCGGGACTGCGCGGGCGCCGTCCGCGCCATTCGGGCATGTTAAGATGCGTGGCACTCGGAGCCGGGCGCCGCAGCGCGCCGGGATACACGTACCTGACTCATGACGCAGTAGTGATACGTGATGGCTGAAACTCATTCCAGAAGCAGAAATCGGCACACGTCGCGCAGCCCGGGTCGGCCGGAGGGGTCGAGTGATACACGAGACGAAATCCTGGATGCCGCGGAGGAAAGCTTCTCCAGCCTGGGCTTCGCCGGCACGACCTTGCAGAAGATCGCGGACCGCGCCCAGGTCACCCAGGCGCTGGTGACCTATTACTTCGGTCCAAAGAAAGACCTGTACGAGCAGGTGTTCCTGCGGCGCAGCCTGGCGATCGCCCAAGAGCGCATTCGCCGGCTGGAGGCGCTGGAGGCGCGCGGCGACGTGAGTGCGCGCGACCTGGTCCAGGCATTTCTGGCGCCCATCCAGTCCTTGCGCACGACCGCCCAGGGGCGCGCCTTCCTGAGGCTGCAGGCCAGGCTGCACACCGAGCCGCCCGAGATTTCCTACACCTTGAGAAGGAAAGCCTACGGCGAATCCACGGCCCTGTATGCCGAGGCCTTCCGGAAAGTGCTGACGCACCTCAAGCCCCTGGACGTCTATTGGCGGGTCACGATGATGGTGGGGACGTACCTGTATGCCTTTTCGGATACCCACCGCATGGAGGAACTGGCGCAGGATGTCGGCTATGACAAGGACGATACGGAATCGCTGATCGATGGCGTCGTGCGCTTCCTCGCGGGCGGTTTCGAAGCGGAGTGACGATGGAAATGAGAGACGAAGCGAACTTCAGAGGCGGTTTCGATGGGACCTTGCGGCCGGGCGACACGCCGGCATTGCTGGTCGTGGATTTCCAGCGCGGATTCACCGAGGCGGGCCTGACCCCGCTGGCCTCCGATTGCGACGAGGCGATCGCGGCGACGAACCAGTTGATCGCGGCGATGCGGCGCGCCGGGGGGCGGATCATCTTTACCATCATCCGCTATGCCCGCCATCTCGGCGACATGGGGTGCTGGGGCCGGAAAGCGAGCTCGCTGGCCACGCTGATCGACGGGACGGCCGCCTGCGAGCTGGATCCGCGGCTGGATCGCGACCCCGACCGGGACATCATCCTGTACAAGACGCAGGCCTCGGCGTTCTTCGGCACCCCCTTGCCGGGCATCCTCGCCGCCGGCCGCTGCGACATGCTGGTCGTGGCGGGCGCCACCACCAGCGGCTGCGTCAGGGCCAGCGTCGTGGACGCCATGCAATACGGCTTTCCCCCCTTCGTCGTCGCCCAGGCCGTGGCCGATCGCTCGGCTCGGCAGCACGCCAGCAACCTGGTGGACATGTCCAGCAAATACGCCGAGGTGGTGGACCTGCCCGACATGCTGGCGATCCTGTCGGGGCTGGGCGGCCTGGCGCGCGCGCCTGGCCGCGGCGGGCGCGGCGGGCGCGGCGGCACGGGCGGGCACGGCGGCACGGGCGGACACTGCGGCACGGGCGGACACTGCGGCTAGAGGACACGGCGGCACTGCGCCAGGCCCGCGTCGGACGCGACGGCACGGGCGGACGCGGCGCGCGGCCCGCTGCGATCGAAGCGAATTGCCGGCCCCAGGCGCGCCATTTCATCGCCGGCCCGAGAAGCCATTATCATTGAGCCGATAATTGGGAAGGGCGGAACGCATCTTGAACGCAGAAAACACGCCGGCGCAGGTCAAGGCCCGCCGCAACGAACGGCTCGCGCTGCTGGCGCTGGCTGGAATGGCCATCGTCTGGGGCTACAACTGGGTGGTCATGAAAAAGGCCCTCGCCTACATCGGGCCCTTCGATTTCTCCGCCTTGCGCACCCTGCTGGGCGCCGCCGTCATGCTGCTGTTGCTGCGCGCGCTGCGCCAGCCCATGCGCCTGCGCGCCTGGCGGCGGGTGGCGCTGCTGGGGATCCTGCAGACGGGGCTGTTCTCGATCCTCATCCAGACCGCCCTGCTGCAAGGCGGCGCCGGCAAGACGTCGATCCTGGTCTACACCATGCCGTTCTGGGTGATCCCCCTTGCCTGGGCGGTTTTCGGCGAACGCATCCGCGGCCTGCAATGGCTGGCCCTGGCGATGGCGGCCAGCGGGCTGGTGCTCATCCTCGAGCCCTGGGCCGGCAACGGCGGCTACCTCAGCGAGGGGCTGGCCCTCGCGGCCGGGCTGTGCTGGGCGGTGGCGACCCTCGTGGCCAAATGGATCAAGCGCGACCACGACATGGACGCCCTGCAATTGACGATCTGGCAGATGCTGTTCGGCACCCTGGCCCTGTGCGCCGCCGCCTGGGCCGTCCCCGAACGGCCCATCGACCCGGCGCCGTACTTCTACGTCGCCCTCATCTACAACGCCGTGCTGGCCACCGGCCTGGCGTGGTTCCTCTGGCTGTTCGCCTTGCAGCACCTGTCGGCGGGCATGGCCGGCATGTCCGCCCTGGGCGCGCCGGTGGTGGGCGTGCTGTCGGGATGGCTGGAACTGGGCGAGCGCCCGGGCGGGCTCGAGCTCTCGGGCATGGTCCTCATCGCCGTGGCCCTCGCCCTGATCAGCGTGCGGGCGGTGGGGCGGCGGTGAGTTCCAGCACCGCCGTGCCGTCCAGCGGCACGATGTCGCAGTTGTCGCCGGGGCCGGCCCGGTCGATGATGAGGAAATCGGACACCTCGCCCAGCGTCATCAGGGGGTAGTGCCACGTGCCGGGGGCGTAGTTCACGCCCTGGTGTCCCTCGCAGCGGAATGCGCGCAGGTCCGCGATGGCGGGCGTGGCGCCGCGCGGGGCCACGACGATCAGGTAGGGCCGCCCCGACAGGGGGACGAAGGCCTGGCTGCCCTTGGGGTGGCGCTCCATCATGGCGATGGTGAAGGGCAGCGTGCGCGGCTGGCCGCGAAAGATGGACACGATGGCCCGGCCGTCCTCGCCCGGATCGATGCGGGCCAGGTCGTGGTAGCGCTCGGTGTTGCCGTCGTTGATGGTGAAGTGGTTGGCGCCGTCGTCGGCCTGGATGACGTCGCCGAAGGGCGCGAAGGCCTCGCGCGTGAGGGGTTCGATGGCCAGGCGTACGGGGGTCGTGGTGTTCATGCGGGGCTCCGTGGGGGCGCCGCGCCGGCGTCAGCCGGCGAACAGGGCGTCCAGGCGAAAACGGGCGATCTGCCCGATCTGTTCGAGGCAGGTCGCGAACTCGGTGTCGCGTCCATTGTGCAGCCGTTCCTCGATCGCGTCCATGATCTGGTGGCGGCTGCGTCCCTTGACGGCGATGACGAAGGGAAAGCCGAAGCGCTCGCGGTAGCGGGCGTTCAGGCTGCGCAGGCGGGCCAGCTCGGCGGGGCTGCACTGGTCCAGCCCGGCGCCGCGCTGCTCGCTGGTGGAGGCGTCGGTGAGGGTGCCGGCGGCGGCCTCCCTGCCGGCCAGCTCGGGGTGGGCGGCGATCAGGGCGAGCTGCTCGGCCGGGTCGGCCTCGCGCACGGCCTTGAGCATCGCCTGGTGCAGCTCGTCGACCGTGGCGAAGGGGCGGGCCGCCCAGGCCCGCTCGGGGATCCAGGGCGAGTGTTCGAAGATCGCGCCGAGGGTCCGTGAGAATTCGGCCTGCGGCAGCGCGGAGAGCTCGGTCAGGGTCATGGCGGGGGCGGAAGTATGCGTCATGACGACGAGTGTACGGTGATGGCGGGCTCGAATGAAGGCGGCCGCCGCGTATAAGTGGTATATGCTATGGCGCATTGAATGGAGCGGCGGACGGGGCGCTGAGGCGCCCGCGGCGCACCCCTCGCGGAGGGCTTATGTCGACACGACGCGGGAACGAGACGCTCGACACCTACCTGCTCAAGGTGTTCTGCATCCTCATGGCCGAGCGCAGCGTGTCGCGCACGGCGCTCAAGCTCAACCAGTCCCAGCCCGCCATCAGCGTGGCCCTCAAGAACCTGCGGGCGCTCTTTCATGATCCCCTGCTGGTGCGCGAAAAGGGCGGCATGGTGCCCACCGAGCGGGCGCTGGCGATTTTCGAGCACGCCAGGACGGCGCTCGGCGCGATCGACAGCATGCTCGAGACCGAGGGGGCCTTCGTGCCGGAGCAAAGCCGGCAGGTGTTCCGCATCGGCTCGCCGGACTACCTGGCGCCGGTGTTCGCCGCGACGGTGGTCGGCCGTTTCCGCCGGGAGGCGCCGCATGCGCGCCTGATGCTGCATGCGCTGGGGCCGCACTTCGATTTCGAGCAGTCCCTGGCCGAGGGCCGGCTGGACGTGGTCATCGGCAACTGGCCCGAGCCGCCCGACCGCATGCATCTGTCGGTGCTGCTCGAGGACGAGATCGTGTGCCTGATGTCGGCCGGCCATCCGCTGGCCGGGCGTCCGATGGACCTCGAGGACTACCGCAAGGCGATGCACGTGGTGCCCACGCCGTATTCCATCAGCCAGCGCGGCATGATCGATACGGTGCTGACCTCGCTGCGCGTCGCCCGCGAGGAGGTCGTCGAGGCCCAGTCCTTCATGCTGGCGCCCTACCTGCTGCCCGGCACCGACCTGATCTTTACCACCACCCGCCATTTCGCGCGCTACTACGCGGGGCTGCTGCCGCTGGCGATCGTCGAGTCGCCGATCGACTTTCCGCCCATGCGCTTCTACCAGCTCTGGCATGCCCGCAATCACCATGCGCCCTCCCATCAGTGGCTGCGCCGCCTGCTGGCCGAGTGCGGCCGCAGCATCTATCCGGACAAGCGCCCGGCGGCCGGCGATGGGCCCGCGGTCCCGGCGGCGCCGGGCTGAGGGCCCGGACGAGGCTCAGGGCGTGTCCGCGAGGCTCGCGCGCAGCATGGCGGCGACCTTCGAGATGCACTTGCGCAGCCACACGACCTCGGGCGCGATATGGCAGCGCCGGTGCCACAGTTGGTAGAAGCGCATGGGCGGGAAATCGACGGGCGAGGGCAGGATGGTGATCGGCAGGTAGCGGGCGTAGTGCTGGGCGAACTGCCGGCCCGTGGTAAAGACCAGGTCGGTGCGCAGCAGCATGCCCGCGACCTGGCCGAAATAGGGGATGGTCATCTGGATGTTGCGGCGCAGGCCCTGCGAGGCCAGGTGGCCGTCGATGAAGCTCTGGCGCTCGGAGACATAGGGAAAGGGCGCGAGATGGGGGATCTCGAGGTATTGCCTGAGGGTGATGCCGCGCGTGGCGAGAGGGTTCTGGCTGCCGACCATGCAGACCACCTCGTCGTCGAACAGACCCGACATGTGCATCTGCGGGGGCGGCCCGAGCCAGTTGCCGATGACCACGTCCAGGGCGCCGCGCTCGAGGGCGCCCGCATAGTCGAAGTCGGCGTTGATCGGGTGTACGATGAGTCTTGCGCCGGGGGCCTCGCGGCGCAGGATCTCGGCGATGTTCGGCAGGAACATCGCATCCAGGTAGTCGGGGGCGCCCAGGTGGAATTCGCGCGCCGTCGTGGCCGGGGAAAACTCGCCGGCCGGCCGCATGATGCGGTCGATCGCCGCCAGGGCGTCGTTGGCGTGGGCCAGCAGCTCGAGGCCGCGCTCGGTGGCCACCATGCCGGCCTTGCCGCGCACCAGGATCGGGTCGCCGGTCAGCTCGCGCAGCCGGCGCAGCGAGTTGCTGAGCGCGGGCTGCGACAGGCCGAGCCGGATCGCCGCGCGCGAGACGCTCTGCTCGGTCAGCAGGATCTGCAGGATGCGCAGCAGATGGGTGTCCAGGGGTTCGCGGGGTCTTTGCATGGCCTATTATTCCCGCCCCCCGGGGGCGGCGTCCATCCCGCCGGCGGAGCCCCAAGGGATATCCATGGGCTGATAGTGTTCATCATGGCGCGCGAATGCGCCGCGGCCCGCGCGGTGCTATCTTGGACGGAACGAGACCTCAAGGCAGAAAAGGTGCCGACATGGAGACACAAGCGATCCGGTTCCATTACCGAGGGCAGGTGCACGAGGTGTCCGGCCAGCCCACGACCCGCACCGTGCTGCAGTACCTGCGCGAGGACCTCGGCTGCGTGGGGACCAAAGAGGGCTGCGCCGAGGGCGATTGCGGCGCCTGCACCGTGGTGGTGGCCGAGCCCGACGGCAAGGGCGGCGTCGACCTGCGCGCGGTGAATTCCTGTATCCAGTTCCTGCCCACCCTCGACGGCAAGGCGCTGTTCACGGTCGAGGACCTGCGCCAGGCCGACGGCAGCCTGCATCCGGTCCAGCAGGCCATGGTCGACTGCCACGGCTCGCAGTGCGGCTTCTGCACGCCCGGCTTCGTCATGTCGCTGTGGGGCATGTACCTGGCGCACGAGCCCGACGGCCCGGCGCCCTCGCGCGCCGAGATCGACGACGTCCTGTCGGGCAACCTGTGCCGCTGTACCGGCTACCAGCCGATCGTGCGGGCCGCGACGCGGATGGGCGAGGACTATCCCCATGCGCCCTTCGACCGCGCGGGGCTCGCCCGGGCGCTCGAGGCGCTGGCGCGCGAGGGGACGTTCACCTACGAGCAGGACGGCCACGTGTTCCACGCGCCGCGCACGCTGGATCAACTCGCGGCCCTGCGCCTCGAGCATCCCGAGGCGCGCCTCCTGGCCGGCAGCACCGACGTGGGCCTGTGGGTGACCAAGCAGTTCCGCGACCTGCCCCACCTCATCTACGTCGGCCAGGTACGCGAGCTGCGCGACATCCACGAGGACGGCGGCGACCTGGTGATCGGCGCGGGGGCGCTGCTGAACGACGCCTATGACGCGCTGGTGGCGCGCCTGCCCGAGTTCGCGGAATTGCGCCAGCGCTTCGCCTCGTATCCGATCCGCAACGCGGGCACGCTGGGCGGCAACGTGGCCAACGGCTCGCCG
The DNA here is from genome assembly GCA_044508625.1 of Alcaligenaceae bacterium. Lineage (GTDB taxonomy): Bacteria > Pseudomonadota > Gammaproteobacteria > Burkholderiales > Burkholderiaceae_B > Castellaniella. The sequence continues at coordinate 41,130 of JBIQHJ010000010.1, read as the reverse complement.
ATCGGCGACTCGATGCCGCCGCTGATCGCCCTGGGCGCGCGGATCGTGCTGCGCCGCGGCGACCGGGTGCGCGAGCTGCCGCTCGAGGACTACTACCTGGCCTATCAAAAGAACGCCTCCGAGCCCGGCGAATTCGTCCAGGCCGCGCGCGTCCCGGTGCGAGTGCCGGGACGCCGGTTCCGGGTCTACAAGCTGTCCAAGCGCTTCGACCAGGACATCTCGGCCGTGTGCGCCGCCTTCGCGCTGACGCTCGACGAGCGCGGCGCGGTCGCGACGCTGCGCATGGGCTACGGCGGCGTGGCCGCGACGCCCAGCCGGGCGCGCGCGGCCGAGGCGGCGCTGCTGGGCCGGCCCTGGGACGAGGCGGGCGTGCGTGCCGCGATGGACGCGCTGGCGCGGGACTTCGAGCCGCTCACCGACATGCGCGCGAGCAGCGGCTACCGGATGGCCGCCTCGCGCAACCTGCTCTACCGCTTTTACCTGGAAACCGCCCCTGGGGCGCCGCTCGCGACGCATCAGGTCAATACGGCCGCGCTGGCCGGCATCGCCTGAGGAGGTCCGGCATGAACATGCGCATCAATGCGCCCGGCGCGCTCGAGCGCCTGGCGATCGGCAATCACCAGATTCCCCGCCCGCAGCCGGGCGAGCCGGCCGCGGGCGCCTCCAGCCCCCACGAGTCCGCCGCCCTGCACGTCAGCGGCGAGGCGGTCTACACCGACGACATTCCCGAGCTGCGCGGCACGGTCTATGCGGCCCTGGGCCTGTCGGCCAAGGCGCACGCCCGCATCGTGTCGATGGATCTCGAGGCGGTGCGCCGCGCCCCCGGCGTGGTCGCCGTCTATACCGCGCGCGACATCCCCGGCGAGAACAACTGCGGCCCGGTCCTGCACGACGATCCCCTGCTGGCCGACGGCCTGGCGCAGTACATCGGCCAGCCGCTGTTCGTGGTGGTGGGGCGCACGGTGGACGCCGCCCGCCGCGCGGCGCGCCTGGGCCGGATCGAATACGACGATCTGCCGGCCATCCTGACGCCGCGCCAGGCCAAGGCGGAGGGCGCGCGGGTCCTGCCGGATCTAAGGCTATACAATGGTGATCCGGAAAAGGCCCTGGCGGCCGCGCCGCACCGCATTCGCGACACCTTCGAATGCAAGGGCCAGGAGCAGTTCTACCTGGAGGGCCAGATTTCCTATGCCGTCCCGCGCGAGGGCCACGGCATGCTCGTCTGGTGCTCGACCCAGCATCCCTCCGAGATGCAGGCCGTGGTCGGCCACGCGCTGGGCTGGCAGGCGCACCAGGTCCAGATCGAATGCCGGCGCATGGGCGGCGGCTTCGGCGGCAAGGAATCCCAGTCGGCGCTGTTCGCCTGCCTGGCCTCGGTCTGCGCGCACCACCTGCGCCGCCCGGTCAAGCTGCGCGTCGATCGCGACGACGATTTCATGATCACCGGCAAACGCCACGGCTTCTACTACGAGTATGACGTGGGCTTCGACGACGAGGGCCGCATCCTGGGCGTCAAGCTCGACATGACGCTGAACGCGGGATTCTCGGCGGATCTCTCCGAGGCGGTCGCCAGCCGCGCGATATGCCACTTCGACAACGCCTACTACGTCCCCGACGTCGAGCTGCGCGCCATGTGCGGCAAGACCCACACCCAGTCGAACACGGCGTTCCGGGGATTCGGCGGCCCGCAGGGCGCGCTCATGATGGAAGTCATCATCGAGCGCATCGGCCGGCAGCTCGGCAAGGATCCGCTGGACGTGCGGCGGCTGAATTTCTACGGCGTGGACACGCGCAACGTCACCCCCTACGGGCAGCTCGTAGAGGGCAACCTGCTCGAGCCGCTGGTGGACGAGCTCGAGGCCAGCAGCGAATACCGGGCCCGGCGCGAGGCCGTGCGCGCCTTCAATGCGGCGAGCCCCGTCCTCAAGAAGGGCATCGCGCTCACGCCCGTGAAATTCGGCATCTCGTTCAACGTGCCGGCCTTCAACCAGGCGGGCGCGCTGGTGCACATCTACCGCGACGGCTCCGTGCTGGTGAACCACGGCGGCACCGAGATGGGGCAGGGGCTGAACACCAAGGTCGCCCAGGTGGTCGCCAATACCCTGGGACTGGACCTCGAGTGCGTGCGCGTGACCGCGACGGATACCACCAAGGTCGCCAACACCTCGGCCACCGCGGCCTCGACGGGCACCGACCTCAACGGCAAGGCCGCCGAGGACGCGGCCCTGCAACTGCGCGCGCGCCTGGCGGATTTCGCGGCGCGCAAGTACGGCGGCAAGCCCGAGGAGGTCACCTTCGCCTATCGCCAGGTCGACGTCAACGGCCAGACCATCGCCTTCGCCAGGCTGGTCGACGAGGCCTATTGGGACCGCGTGCAGCTCTGGTCCGACGGCTTCTACAAGACACCGGGCATCACCTGGGACAAGGCCACCATGCACGGCAGCCCCTTCTACTACTATGCCTACGGCGCCTCGGTGTCCGAGGTGGTGGTCGACACCCTGACCGGCGAATGGAAACTGCTGCGCGCGGACCTGCTGCACGACGTCGGCGCCTCGATCAACCCGGCCATCGACCTGGGCCAGGTCGAGGGCGGCTTCATCCAGGGCATGGGATGGCTGACCACCGAGGAGCTGTGGTGGGATGCGCAGGGACGCCTCATGACGCATGCGCCGTCGACCTACAAGATCCCCGCGATCAGCGACTGCCCGCGCGACTTCCGGGTCAAGCTCTACAAGGCCAGCAACCCCAAGGAAACCGTGCATCGCTCCAAGGCGGTGGGCGAGCCGCCGCTGCTGCTGGCCTTCAGCGTCTACAACGCCATCCGCGAGGCGGTGGCGGCGGTGGGCGATGGCCGGACCGAGCCGGCGCTCGACGCGCCCGCCACCCCGGAGGCCATCCTCGCCGCCATCGAGGGGCTGCGGAAACGCAGCGCGGCCTGATGCACGACTGGATCGACCAGGCCCTCTGGAGCCTCGACCGCGGCCAGGCGCTGGTGCTCGTCACCGTGGCCTGGGCGCAGGGATCGACGCCGCGCGAGGCGGGTGCCAAGATGCTGGTGTCCGATCGCCAGCAGTGGTTCTCCATCGGCGGCGGCCACCTGGAATGGGTCGCCGTGGACGTGGCGCGCAAGCGCCTGCATGCCCCCCACGTGCCCGCGCGCTGGATCGAACGCCTGCCCCTGGGACCGTCGCTGGGCCAATGCTGCGGCGGCATGGTCCACCTGCTGTTCGAGCGCCTCGGCGAGCCCGACAGGGGCTGGCTGGGCGAGCTGCGCGATCGCCTGCAGGCCGGCCGCGCGGCGGTGCGCGAGGTGGGGCTGGACGGCGCGGGGGCCGGCCCCCGGGTCCGCCTGCGGGAGGCGCCGCTCGCGCCCGGCGAGGCCGTGCCGGGCAAGCTGCTGGCCGAGGATGCCGGCGGCCGGCCCTTGTTTGCCGAGGTGATCGCGCCGGCGCCCCTGAACGTGGTCCTGTTCGGCGCGGGCCACGTGGGCCGCGCCCTGGTGCACATCCTCGGCACGCTGCCCTGCCGGGTGACCTGGGTGGACGAGCGCGAGGACTTGTTTCCCGACCTCCTGCCCTCCAACGTCCACGTCGAGGCCACGGACACGCCCGAGGCCGTGATCGACGAGGCGCCCCCCGGAAGCTGCTACCTGGTCATGACCCACGACCACGCCCTGGACCAGCGCCTGTGCGAGCAGCTCCTGCGCCGCGACGATGCCGCCTATCTCGGACTGATCGGCTCCATGACCAAGCGCCGCAAGTTCGAGCGCCGCTTCCAGGCGCGCGGCATTCCCGAGGAACGCTATCGCCGGATCGTCTGCCCCATCGGCGAGCCCGGCATCGCCGGCAAGCAGCCGGCGGTGATCGCCGTCGCCGTCGCGGCCCAGCTCTTGCGCGCGCGCGCCGGGGTGGCGCGGCGCGCCGCCTCGCCCATCGTTTGAATCCGGGGCCCGGCCCCCCATCCCCACGCTGGAGTATCGGATGAGCAAGCCCCAAGCAGGCCCCGAGGCCGGACCCCCAGGCGCCTTTCGCGCCGAACTGCTGTATTTCCGCGACGACGGCGAGGCCGAGGAGGAGGCCTGCGTCTGGATCCGGGACGGCCTGCTGGTGGTGGACGGCGGGCGGGTGCGCGACTGCGGCGAGTACGAGAGCCTGGCCCCCAGCCTGCCGCCGGGCACGCCCGTGGCCGACTGGCGCGGCCGCCTGATCATGCCGGGCTTCATCGACACGCACATCCATTATCCGCAGACCGACATGATCGCCTCGCCGGCGTCCGGCCTGTTGCCCTGGCTCGAGACCTACACCTTTCCGACCGAGCGCCGGTTCGAGGATCCTGGGCACGCCGCCGAGGTGGCGCGGTTCTTCCTGGACGAGCTGCTGCGCGTGGGCACGACGACGGCGCTGGTGTACTGCACCGTGCACCCTCAGTCGGCGCAGGCGTTCTTCGAGGAAAGCCACGCGCGCGACCTGCGCATGATCGCGGGCAAGGTGATGATGGACCGGAACTGCCCGGCGTTCCTGCGCGACACCGCCGAGGCGGGCGCGCGCGACAGCGAGGCGCTGCTGCGGCGCTGGCACGGCACGGGGCGGCAGATGTACGCCCTGACTCCGCGCTTCGCCCCCACCTCGACGCCCGAGCAGCTCGGCCTGTGCGGCGAGCTGGCTCGCCGCTACCCGGACGTGTTCATCCAGAGCCACGTGTCCGAGAACAAGGATGAAATCAAGTGGGTGGCCGAGCTTTTCCCCGGCTACCGCAGCTATCTCGACGTCTACGACCGGCATGGCCTGCTGCGCCCGCGCTCGGTCTATGGGCATTGCGTGTGGCTGGATGACGACGACCGCCGGCGCATGCGCGATGCCGGCGCGCTGGCCGCCCATTGCCCGACCTCCAATCTGTTCCTCGGCAGCGGCCTGTTCGATTTCGCCGCCGCCCGGGCCTGCGGCATGCCGGTGGCCCTGGCGACCGACGTGGGCGGGGGCTCGTCCTTTTCCATGCTGAGGACGATGAGCGAGGCGCACAAGATCGCCCGCCTCTCGGGCCACCACCTGGGCGCCCTGCGCATGTTCTGGCTGGCGACCCAGGGGGCGGCGCGCGGCCTGGGGCTCGCGGGCCGCATCGGCACGCTGGCGCCGGGCGCCGAGGCGGACTTCGTGGTACTGGATCCGGCCGCGACCCCGCTGCTGGCGCGGCGCAGCGCCCGCGCCGACACCCTCGAGGAACGGCTTTTCGCCCTGGCCATGCTGGGCGACGACCGCTGCGTCGCCGCCACCTACGCGGCGGGCCGGGAGGTCAGCAGAAGGCCGTGAGCCTCTGCGATAATGGGCGCATGAACGATCCGAGCGATTTCATGAATGCCCCGCGACCGACCTCGATGCCGGCGCTGATCCCGTTCGCGAGCTTCGGGGACGCCGATGCGGCCGTCGAGCAACTGCTGGCGATCTACGCGCGCAACACCACCTTCATCCGCGACGCCTTCCGCGCCTATTGCGCCGGCGGGCTGCCCGAGGGCCAGCGCGTGCGCGCCTGCTATCCGGCGATCCGCATCCGGGTGCATTCCTACCAGGAGGTCGACAGCCGCCTGTCGTACGGCCACCTGGTCGAGCCCGGCACCTACATGACCACGGTGACCCAGCCCGCGCTGTTCCGCGGCTACCTGCGCGAGCAGGTCGGCCTGCTGCTGCGCAATCACCGGGTGCCGGTCGAGATCGGCGAATCCGACATGCCCATCCCGCTGCACTTCGCCTTTCCCGAGGGCGAGTACGTCGAGGGCGAGTACATGGAATCGCCCGGCCACACCCTGCGCGACCATTTCGACGTGCCCGACCTGGCCGTCACCGACGATGCGATCGTCAACGGCACCTGGCAGGGGCGCCCGGGCCAGCCGCGCCCGCTGGGCCCGTTCACCGCGCCGCGCATCGACTATTCCCTGCACCGCCTGCAGCACTACACGGCGACCGCGCCCCAGCATTTCCAGGATTTCGTGCTGTTCACCAACTACCAGTTCTACGTCGAGGAGTTCGTCAAATGGGCGCGCGGCACCCTGGCGCGCGGCGAGGGCGGCTACACCGAGCTGGTCGAGCCGGGCAACCACATCGTCACCCCCGGGACCGCGGGCGAGCCGCCCGTGATCCTGGAGCGCGCGCCGCAGATGCCCTCCTACCACCTCAAGCGCGAGGGGCATTCCGGCCTCACCCTGATCAATATCGGCGTGGGGCCCTCCAACGCCAAGACCATCACCGATCACGTCGCGGTGCTGCGTCCCTCGGCCTGGCTGATGCTGGGCCATTGCGCGGGCCTGCGCACCACGCAGCGCCTGGGCGACTACGTGCTCGCCCACGGCTACGTGCGCCAGGACCACGTGCTGGACGACGACCTGCCGCTGTGGGTGCCCGTGCCGCCCCTCGCCGAGGTGCAGGTGGCGCTCGAGGAGGCGGTGGCCGAGGTCGCGGGCCTGACCGGCTGGGAGCTGAAAAAGATCATGCGCACCGGCACGGTCGCCACCATCGACAACCGCAACTGGGAGCTGCGCGACCAGCAGGAACCCGTCCAGCGCCTGTCCCAGTCGCGGGCGATCGCCATGGACATGGAATCGGCGACCATCGCGGCCAACGGCTTCCGTTTCCGGGTGCCCTACGGCACCCTGCTGTGCGTGTCCGACAAACCCCTGCACGGCGAGCTCAAGCTGCCGGGCATGGCCAGCGCCTTCTACCGCACCCAGGTCAACCAGCACCTGCACATCGGCATCCGGGCGCTCGAGCGCCTGCGCGAGATGCCGCGCGAGCGCCTGCACTCGCGCAAATTGCGCAGCTTCATCGAGACGGCGTTCAAATAGCGGGGCGGTGCCGGGTGATTCCGGCACTAGACCGGCTGCTTGGATCGGTGCTGCGCCTCCCGCAACGCCTCCAGGTCCGTGATGCCTTTCAGGCGGGGGCGGTCGGGCTCCACCTCGCGCAGCGGCTCGGCCTCGCGCAGGCTGCGGGTGCAGCGGCCGACCAGGGCCTGGTACTCGAGGGTGCCCATGTTCTTCCAGCGCAGGTCCGCGTCGGTGATCGCGCGGACCACGCGCGCGGGCGAGCCCGCCAGCATCTGGCGGGGTTCGCCCTGGAAGCCGATCTTGACGAAGCTCATGGCGGCGACGATGCTGTCGGGCCCGATGACGGCGCGGTCCATGACGACCGAGTTCATGCCCACCAGCGTGTTGCGGCCGATGACGCAGCCGTGCAGGATGGCGCCGTGGCCGATGTGGCCGTTGGCCTGGACGATGGTGTCGGCGTCGCTGTAGCCGTGCATCATGCAATGGTCCTGGAGGTTCGAGCCCTCCTCGAGGATGAGGCGACCGAAGTCGCCGCGCAGCGAGGCCAGCGGCGCGACGTAGACCCCGGGGCCGACGATGACGTCGCCGATCAGCACCGCCGTGGGATGGACGTAGGCGGTCGGGTGGATGACGGGGGTGAGGCCTTCGAAGCTGTAGCAGGGCATGGTGTCTTCCTCGGAAATCCAGTGGGCGTCGATCCATCATACGCCCGGGCGGCCGCCGGCGACCCCGTCCCAGGCGCGCGGCCGGAACGAGCGGGTTAGACTAAGGGCTTTTCGGCTTCCGACCCCGGCTTTCGCCGTCCGGGCGCGGGGCCGTCCGGGAATGCTCCATGGCCTTGCGCGCAACCGTCTACAAAGCCGACGTCCACGTCGCCGACAATGATCGCGCCTACTACGGCAGCCATGCCGTGACCCTGGCCCGCCACCCGTCGGAAACCGACGAGCGCCTGATGGTGCGCCTGCTGGCCTATGCCCTGCTGGCGGATGGCGACGAGGGGCTGGGCTTCACCCGCGGCCTGAGCGAGACCGACGAGCCCGACCTGTGGCGCAAGGACCTGACGGGCGCGATCCGGCAGTGGATCGAGGTCGGGCTGCCGGACGATCGCCGCATCCTGCGGGCCTGCGGCCGCGCGGAGGAAGTGATCGTGTTCGCCTACGGCCGCGGGGTCGAGGTCTGGTGGGCCGGCGTGCGCGACAGGATCGCCCGCGCCGGAAACCTGAAGGTCTACGCCCTGCCCGCCGAGGCGACGCGCGCCCTGGCGGACCTCGCCGGGCGCGGCATGTCGCTGAACGTCAACGTGGCCGACGGCACGGCGTGGGTGTCCTCCGAGCGCGGGGACGTCGGCGTCGAGCTGCGGGTGCTGGCGGGCGAGGCCTGAGCCGTACGAGCTCCGGGGCCGTGCCAGCCTCAGGCGCTCCAGATCATCTTGACCGAGATCGCGATCGCGACCGTGGACATGACGATCTTGATCAGGCGGTGGCCCTGGCTGACCACCAGGCGCGCGCCGATGGTCCCGCCGATCCACTGGCCGGCCAGCAGGGGCAGGCCGAAGGACCAGACGATGTTGCCGTTCGCGGCAAAGAACAGCACCGAGGCGAGGTTGCTGCTGAGGTTGAGCAGCTTGGTGTGCGCCGTGGCCTTGACCAGGTTGAAGCCCAGCAGGGTGACCAGCGAGATCGCCAGGAAGGTGCCCGTGCCCGGGCCGAAGAATCCGTCGTAGAAGCCGATGAGGGGCGCCACGGCGAGCGCGTAGGCGGCGGTGGGGATGCGCGCCTTGCGGTCCTCGGCGCCCACTCGGGGCGAGAGCAGGAAGTACAGGGCGAAGCCGATCAGCAGGACGGGGATCAGGCGGCCGAGCACGGCGCTGTCGATATGGGTGAGGACGATGCCGCCCGCCAGCGAGCCGAGGAAGGCGCCCAGCGCCATCCACCGGCTGCGGCGCAGGTCGATCTGGCGGATGCGCAGGAAATGCAGCGTCGCGGCGCTCGAGCCGGCGATGCCGCCGATCTTGTTGGTGGCGATGGCGGCGCCCGGGGGCAGGCCCGCGGCCAGCAGGGCCGGGATGATGATCAGGCCGCCGCCGCCCGCGATCGCGTCGACCATGCCGGCCAGCATGGCCACGAAGAACAGCAGGATCGCGATCTCGGCGGAAAATTCCATGGTGGTGGCCCCGGGGCCGGGCTGTCGGGTCGGCGGCAAAAAGGCGGCGGGCCGGTGCGTCCCGGCCCGCCGCCCTCATCATACGCCGGTCAGCGCTTGGCGATGTCGTCCTGGGCCTGCTGGACCAGGTCGGCGCCGATCTGCTTGGCCCACTTGTCGAACACGGGCCGGGTGACCTTGGCGAAGGCCTCGATCTGCGCCGGCGAGAGCGTGGTGACCGTCACGCCGTGGCTTTCGATCTCCTTGAGCAGGGAGTCGTCCGTCGCGGTCACGCCCTGGCGGGCGATGACGATCTCGCGCTTGCCGGCCTCGAGCGCGGCCTCGCGCACGATCTTTTGATCCTCGGGCGTCCAGGAGTTCCAGACGTCCTTGTTGACCACGAAGATCAGCGGGTCGGCGACGTAGTTCCACAGCGTCAGGTATTTCTGGGCCACGTCGTAGAGTTTTGCGCCCGCGTAGATGGACAGGGGATTTTCCTGGCCGTCGACGGCGCCGCTGGCGAGCGCCGGCTGCGCGTCGGCCCAGCTCATCTGCGTCGGGTTGGCGCCCAGCGCGGTGAAGGTGTCGATGTACAGGGGCGAGCCCACCACGCGCAGCTTCATGCCCTTGATGTCATCCGGGGTCTGGACCGCGCGCTTGGAGTTGCTGAGCTGGCGGTAGCCGTTCTCGCCCCAGGCGAGCGGCACCACGCCTTTCTGCGTCAGGATGTCGAACAGCTTTTCGCCGACCTTGCCCTGGGTCAGGGCGTCGATGGCCGGGTAGTCCGGCATCAGGAAGGGCAGCGAGAACAGGTTCAGCTCTTTGACTTGCGGCGACCAGTTGATGGTCGAGCCGATCGCCATGTCGATCACGCCCTGGCGGATGGCCGTGAATTCGCGGGTCTGGTCGCCCTGCACCAGGGAGGTGCCCGGGTAGATCTTGATGTTGATGCGGCCGTTGGTGCGCTCGCGCACCAGGTCGGACCAGATCACCGCGCCCTGGCCCCAGGGGAAGGTGGTGCCGACCACGATCGACAGCTTGTATTCGGACTTGTAGTCGGCCGCGTGGGCGGGGCCGGCGGCGGTGAGGGCGGCCGCGGCGAACGCGGCGGCCCCGAGCAGATTGCGCAGTTTCATGAAGGACTCCTCCTCTGTGTGATGTTGGATGCGTTCAGTATCCCAGATGATGCGGCAGCCACAAGGCGATCTGCGGGAAAAGGATCACCAGGACCAGGGCGCACAGCATGCCGCCCACCAGCCAGAGCACCCACCGGACGGTGCTCTCCATGGGCACGTTGGCGATCCGGCAGGACACCATCAGGTTGACGGCGATGGGGGGCGTGAACTGCCCCACGGCCACCATCAGGGTGAGCAGCACGCCGAACCACACCACGTCCCAGTGGAAGGCCTGGGCGACGGGCAGGACCAGGGGCACGAAGATCAGGAAGATCGAGATCCCGTCCAGGAACATGCCCAGCACGATCAGCAGCAGGATCAGCAGGGTGAGGACGCCGTGTTCCCCGAGGCCGGAATGCACGATGGCCCGGGTGATCGGGTCGATGATGCTCAGCGTGGACAGCGACCAGGCGAATATCCCCGCCAGGGTGACCACCAGCATGATCACGGCCGAGAGCTCGCCCGCCTCGCGCAGGATGGGAAACAGGTCGCGCACGGCCATGGTGCGGTGGACGAACATGCCGATGAACAGGCCGTAGAACACCGCGACCACCGCGGCCTCGGTGGGCGTGAAGTAGCCCATGCGCATGCCGCCCAGGATGATGACCGGCGCGGCCAGGCCCCACAGCGCCTCGTAGAGGCTGCGCCAGAAAGGCGGCCGGGGCTCGCTGCGCGCGTGCGCACCCATGCCCTGGCGGCGCGCCAGCCACACGGCGGGAATGATCAGGCCGATCCCGGCGAGGACGCCCGGCAGCATGCCCGCGGCGAACAGCGCGGGCACCGAGGCCTGCGGCACGAGGATGGAATAGACGATGAAGGCGATCGACGGCGGGATCAGGATGTCGGTGGCGGCGCCGGCGGCGACGATGCTCGCCGAATAGGCGGGCGGGTAGCCCGCGCGGTTCATGGCGCCGATCATGACGGCGCCCACGGCCGCGGCGCAGGCGGGGCCCGAGCCCGAGATGCCGCCGAGGAACATGGCCACGCCGATCGCCACCACGGCCAGCATGCCGGGGCCGTGGCCCGTGATGGCGATGGCCAGGCGCACCAGGCGGGCGGCGACCCCCGAGCGGTCGAAGATCGAGCCGACCAGCACGAACATGGGGATGGCCAGCAGGGGGTATTTCGCCAGGCCCGCGTAAAAGCTCTGCGACACGGCCATCAGCCCGAACCAGTGGGTGTCGGGGTTGGCCAGGGCGATGGCGAGCGTCCCGGCGGCGCCCAGGGCCACGCCCACGGGCACCCCGACCACCATCAGGCCGATGAACAGGGCGAACAGCAGCCAGGGGATCATGCGGGCTCTCGCAGGCGCCGCTGGAGCATGCCGGCGACCCGCAGCGTGATCGCGCCCGAGAGCACGGGCAGCCACATCGAGTACCACCAGGTCGGCACGCCGATCGCGGGCGAGGTGTCGCCCCAGTTGTACTCGTCCAGGGCCATGCGCCCCAGCAGGATGGTCAGCACCGCGAAGAACGCCAGCGTGATGCCGTGCGCGAGGATCGCCAGCCGGCGCTGGCGGGCCGCCGAGCCGCCGTCGGCGACCAGCTCGATGCGGATGTGCAGATTGCGCACGAAGGCCGAGGCGCCCGCGCTCATGGTCAGCACGATGAGCAGGAAGATCGAGATCTCCTCGGTCCAGGCGAAGGATTCGTCGGTGAGGTAGCGGACGACCACGTTGGCCATGGTGATCACGGCCAGGGCGCCGATGGTGAGGACGGTGATCCAGTCCTCGATGCGCAGGGGCGCGCGGAGGGGCGGGTCGGGCGGCGGGACGGTGGGCGCGGCGGCGTAGTCGTCGGATTCCGGGGCAGAGGGAGGCGGCATGGGCGTCAAGGGGCGGAAAATGCCCCTCATACTAGCGCGGTCCGGCGATCCTGCCATTCGGGAGTATCCCAGGGGCGGCCGCCGGCGGGGCTCATTTCATCGGTTTCTTGCGTACGGCCTTGCGTCCGGCCTGGGCTGATTTCCGGCCGGCCCGCGTGGATTTGCCCCGCCCGGGGGACTTTTTCGGCGCCTCGGCGGGGGCCTCGGCCAGCATGGTGCCGCGGCATCCGGGCGCGCCGCACAGGCAGCGGTAATGGCGCTTGAGCGTGGGCGTGAGCTTTTCGTCGGTGACCAGGCCGTAGTCGTACAGCAGCTCGGTGCCGGCCGGGATGTCGCGCAGGGCGTGGATGGACACGCGCGTGCCCGCCTCGTTTTCGCGCGCCTCGCAATTGGGAGCGCAGGAATGGTTGATCCAGCGCGCGTCGTTGCCGCGCTGGCCGCCGTCGATCACCAGCCCGCAGCCCAGCGAGAAATAGAAGGTGTGGTAGGGGTCGTCGGGATTCACCGGCCAGCGGGCGTCGGCCTGCTCGGGGGTGATGCGCCGGCCGGCGTATTCCAGGATGCGGGTGTCGGCCGGGATGTCGCGGGCGGCGAACACGCCCGTGCCGTGCAGCGGGGAGGCGCGGACGATGTGCCAGGGTTGTCGTGTGGCCATGGATGGGCTGTGGGGTCAAAGGCGATACACTAGCGCCGTGCCCGCGAGGTCGCGAATCGGCGGCACGGCATCGACATTATCCCTGATTTGCCATTACGAGGTTCATCACCATGAACACGCACGCGCCCGGCCGCAACGGTGCCGAGGTCCTGCTGGACAACCTGATCGCCCTGGGCGTGGACACCGTTTTCGGCTATCCAGGCGGGGCGGTGCTGCCGCTGTACGATGCCCTGTATGCCGAGGCCCGCATCCGCCACGTGCTGGTGCGCCACGAGCAGGCGGCCATGCACGCCGCCGAGGGCTACGCCCGCTCGACCGGGCGCCCGGGCGTGGTGCTGGTCACCTCGGGGCCGGGGATGTCCAACACCACCACCGGCCTGCTCGACGCCCTGTGCGATTCCATCCCGGTGCTGTGCGTCAGCGGCCAGGTGGCCACCGGCGCCATCGGCACCGATGCCTTCCAGGAATGCGACGCCGTGGGGATCTCGCGGCCGGTGACCAAGTGGAACGCCCAGATCCGCCGGGCCGAGGACGTGGCCTCCCTGGCCGCCAAGGCCTTGCGGCTGACGCGCGCCGGGCGGCCCGGGCCGGTGCTGCTCGACTTCCCCAAGGACATCCAGACCGCGCGGGTCCCGCCCGATTGCCTGTGGGCCGAGCCCGAGCCGCCGGTCATGGCCGAGACGCTGCCGGCGGCGACCGAGGCCGCCCTCAAGCGCGCGGCGGCGCTGATCGCGCGCGCCAAGCGGCCGGTGTTCTATGGCGGCGGCGGCCTCGTCAATTCGGGCCCCGACGCCTGCCACGCCTTCCGCAGCCTGGTACAGGACGTCGGCGCCCCCTGCACCCTGACCCTCATGGGCCTGGGCGCGTATCCGGCCGGCGACCGCCAGTTCCTCGGCATGCTGGGGATGCACGGGACGCTGCAGGCGAACCTGGCCATGCACCATGCCGACCTGATCGTCTGTGTCGGGGCGCGCTTCGACGACCGCATCACGGGCCGGCTGTCGGATTTCTGCCCCCATGCGGACAAGATCCACCTGGACATCGACCCGGCCTCGATCAACAAGGTCGTGCGCGCCGACGTGGCCCTGGTCGGCGACTGCTATCCGCTGCTGCGCGCGCTGCACAAGGAGCTGGGCGCGCAGGCCCTGGAGGATGGCCGCCTGGACGAATGGTGGCAGCGCATCGCCGTCTGGCAGGCGCGGGACTGCCTCGGATTCGAGCCCGCGGCCGACCACATCCTGCCGCAGCAGCTCATGCGGCGCATCGACGCGGCCCTCGAGGGCCGCGACGCCATCGTCGCCACGGACGTGGGCCAGCACCAGATGTGGGCCGCGCAGTACATCCGCATCGCCCGGCCCAACCGCTGGCTGACCTCGGGCGGGGCGGGCACGATGGGGTATGGGCTGCCGGCCGCCATCGGCGCCCAGATCGCCCATCCGGACAAGACCGTCGTCTGCGTGAGCGGCGACGCCTCCGTGCTGATGAACATTCAAGAGCTCGCCACCGCCGCGCAGCACCGCGCGCCGGTCAAGCTGGTCCTGTGCAACAACGGCCACATGGGCATGGTGCGCCAGTGGCAGGAGCTGATACACGACGGGCGCTACAGCCACAGCTACAACGCCTCGCTGCCGGATTTCGTGGCGCTGGCCGGGGCCTTCGGCTGGGGGGCGGCGCGCGTCGACCACCCGGACGGCCTGGAGGCCGCCCTGGCCGCCTGCCTGGCCCACGATGGCCCGTACTTCCTGGACGTCGCGGTCGTGCCGCTGCAGAACTGCTTTCCCATGATGCCGGCCGGCTATGGCCACCAGCAGGTGATGCTGTCCGAGGACACCTGGTACGTCGAGGCCTGAGGGCGCGCCCGCCATGCCCGGGCGGCGGATGGGGGTTTTCGGGTTTGTGCCAGTGATGCCGTGCTTGAATGGCGGTGGGGATTCGTGCTTGAATTCGTGGTGGCCCTCGCGCGCGTGGCGCGTGCAAAATACGGAACGATCATCGGGAGACTTGCTCATGCAATACGGGAAACGTTTGTTCAAATGGCTGGCCGTGGCTGCCCTCGCCGGCGCGGCGGCCTCGCCCGCCCTGGCGCAGACCTCGCTGAAGATGGCCTACGCCCTGTCCGAGAATTCCCATTACGGGGCGGGGGCGGCGGCCTTCGTCAAGTCCCTCCAGGGCAGCGCCGGCGACGCCTTCAAGGTCGAGCAGTTTCCCAACAGCGCGCTGGGCGGCGAGCGCGAGGTGATCGAGGGCCTGCAACTGGGCACCATCGACCTCGCCATCGTGTCCACGGGCGCCACCCTGAATTTCGTGCCGCAGACCGGCGTGTTCGACATTCCCTTCCTGTTCCGCGACCTGGCGCACGCGCGCAAGGTCCTGGACGGCAAGATCGGCCAGGACATGCTCGCCGAGTTCCCCAAGCGCGGCCTGGTCGCGCTCGCCTGGGGCGAGCAGGGCTTCCGGCACCTGACCAACAACGTGCGTCCCGTCAAAGAGCCCGCCGACATCAAGGGCCTCAAGATCCGCACCACGGAAAACCCGATCCACATCGCCGCCTTCCGCGAGCTGGGCGTGCTGGCCACGCCCATGGCCTGGCCGGAGGTCGCCACGGCGCTGCAGCAAGGCACCATCGACGGCCAGGAAAACCCCCTGTCGGTGATCGTGTCGGTCAAGATGTGGCAACTGCAAAAGTACCTGTCCCTGACCGCGCACGTCTACGGCCCGGCGCTGGTGCTGATGTCGCCCTCGGCCTACGACGGGCTGTCGGACGCCGACAAGGCCAAGTTCAAGGAGGCGGCCGCGGTCTCGGCCAAGGCCATGCGCGACTTCGTCGACAACGTCGAAAAGGTCGGCGTCGAGGAACTCAAGTCCCACGGGATGGCGGTCAACACGGTCGATCACGCCGCCTTCGTCAAGGCGGTCGAGCCGGTCTATCCGCAATACTACAAGCAGTTCGGACAAGACCTCGTCGATGCCATCCGCAACACCCAGTAAGGTCGTGCGCCTCGTTGGCCGCATCGACCGCGGCCTGTGCCGCGGGGTCTCGCTGATCGCGCAGTGGCTGCTGTTCAGCGCGGTGGTGGCGGGCTTCTACCAGGTCCTGGCGCGCTTCGTCCTCGAATCGCCCTCGGCCTGGAGCGAGGCCTGGACGCGGGCCTCGGTCATCTGGGCGGTCATGCTGGGCGTCGCCCTGGCCTTCCGCCAGGGCGCCATGCTCGGCGTCGACCTGCTGCACAACCTGCTGGGCGGCGACCGGGCGCGGCGCCTCGAGCACGTGGTCCTGGTCATCGTGGTGGGCTTCCTGGGCTTTCTCGCCTGGGTGGGGATCGAGATGACCTGGCGCGTGCGCTTCCAGACCATGCCGAGCCTCGGCGCCTCGATCTCCTGGGTCTATCTCGCCATTCCCGTCGGCGCGGTGCTGTCGCTCGCCGCCGTCCTCGCGTACTGGGCCGAGGGCCCCAGGCGCCAGCACATCGACAACATCTGAGTCCCGGAGGAGCGGCGCATGTCCCAGCTTATGGTCCTGTCCATGCTGATGTTCTTTGCGCTGACGGTGCCGGTGGCGGTGTCCATCGGCCTGGCCAGCATGCTGGGCGTCGGCTGGGACGGCCACATGACCTGGCTGGTCATCGCCCAGCAGCTCTACGCGGCCCTCGACAAATACCCGCTGATGGCCGTGCCGTTCTTCATCCTCGCCGGCAACCTGATGGAGGCGGGCGGGATCTCGGAACGCATGGTCGAGTTCGCCAAGAGCGTCGTGGGCGGCGTGCAGGGCGGCCTGGCCTGCAGTTGCGTGCTGACCTGCATGATCTTTGCCGCGGTGGCGGGATCCAGCGTGGCGACGACCTTCGCGGTGGGCGCGATCCTCATCCCCGCCATGGTCAAGCACGGCTATCCGGCGCCGTTCGCGGCCTCGCTGCAGGCCTCCGCGGCCGAGCTGGGCGTCATCATCCCGCCCTCGATCCCGATGATCCTGTATGCCGTGTCCACCGACACCTCGGTGGGCGAGGTCTTCATCGCGGGCATCGGGCCGGGCGTGCTGATCGCCGTGGCCTTGATGGGCTACGTCTGGCTCTACGCCCGCCGCCACGGCCTGGGCAAGCGCGACGGCGAGGGGCGCCTGCCGGTCTGGACGGCGTTCAAGCGCGCCTGGTGGGCGCTGCTGATGCCGGTCATCATCCTCGGCGGGATCTACGGGGGGATCTTCACGCCCACCGAGGCGTCCGCCGTGGCGGTGGTCTACGCGCTGATCGTGGGGATCTTCGTCTACCGGCGCCTGAGCCTGCCCGTGCTGTCGCAGACCTTCCACCGCTCGGTGGTGTCCACGGCCATCATCATGTTCATCATCGCCAACGCGGGGGTGTTCGGCTTCCTGCTCAACCGCGCGGGGGTGCCGATGGCGCTGGGGCAGTGGCTGTCCCATGTGTTCAGCAGCGAATTCAGCTTCCTGCTGGGGGTGAACGTCGCCCTGTTCATCATCGGCATGTTCATCGAGACCTCGGCGTCCATCGTGGTCCTGGCGCCCCTGCTGCTGCCGGTGGCCATGCAGTTCGGCGTCGATCCGGCCCATTTCGGGGTGATCATGGTGGTGAACCTGGCCCTGGGCATGGTGACCCCGCCCTTCGGCGTGAACCTGTTCGCCGCCTGCACGGTGGCCAAGGTGCCCATCGAGCGGCTGATCCGGCCCCTGCTGCCCTTCGTCGGCGTGGTGGTGCTCTGCCTGATGGCGATCACCTACTGGGCGGACCTGTCGCTGTACTTCCGCGACCTCGCCTACCGCTGAGGTTCGGTCCCAGGGCCCGCCATGCGGCGTTGCAAATGCTCGCGATGGCGCTGCCATCGCTGTGCTTTGCGCCTTGCCTGACAGGCCCTGGGGCCGAACCTCGGCAGATGTGAGGGTTCGTGCCTAGCTGGCCGTCTTTGAGGCCTTCTTTGTGGCTTTTTTAGCGGCCTTTTTGGCGGGAGCCTTCTTGGCTGCCGCCTTGGTGGCGGTTTTCTTGGCTGCGCTCTTGGTCGCCGCCGTTTTTGCCGCCGCGCCGGTGGGCTTGGCGGTCTTGGCGCCCGCCTTGGGCGCGCGCGCCTCGAACTCGAAGCCGATCTTGCCGTCGGCCTGGCGCACCAGGTAGGCCTTGAACTTGCGGTTGGTGCGGCTGGACACGAAGCCCTCGAGCAGGTCGGTCTTGCCCTCGGCCAGCAGCTTGGCCGCCTGGGCGGCGCTGATTTCCTGCTGGAGGATGATCTTGCCGCTGCGGAAATCGCAGGTCCGGGCCGGGCCGACGGAGTGCTCGCAGACGTAGTTCAGGCCGTATTCGTAGACCTGGCCGCCGCACTTGGGGCAGGGCCCCACCGGGGTCTGGCCCGAGAAATCGACGGCCTCGGCGTCCTCGTCCTCTTTCTGGCCGAAGTCGAACTCGAGCTTGTATTCGTCGGTGATGCGCAGCACCGCGGCGAAGGGCCGGCCCATCTTGCTGATGAAGCCGGTCAGCGGGCCCAGCGTGCGCTTGTCCAGCAGTTCCTCGACCTCGGCGATCTCGAAGGTGCGCCCGCCCGGATGCTTGCCGATGGAGAAATCGCACTCGGTGCAGGCGTAGCGGCGGTAGTTTTCCTTGACCACGCCGCCGCACTTGGGGCATGGCGTCTGCAGGGTCGCGTAGTCGCCGGGCACGGTGTCGCGCTCGTATTCCTTGGCGCGCTTGACGATGACCTGGGTCATCTGGGCGATCTCGCGCATGAAGGCGTCGGGATCGAGCTCGCGCTGCTCGATCTGCTTGAGGCGGTGTTCCCATTCGCCGGTGAGCTCGGGCGAGGTGAGCTCGTTGACCCCCAGGCCCGAGAGCAGGGTCATGAGCTGGCGCGCCTTGGCGCTGGGCACCAGGTCGCGGCCCTCGCGGCGCAGGTAGCCCTCGTTGAGCAGGCCCTCGATGATGGCCGCGCGCGTCGCCGGGGTGCCCAGGCCGCGCTCGGACATGGCCTCGCGCAGGGCCTCGTCGTCCACGAGCTTGCCCGCGCCCTCCATCGCCGAGAGCAGCGTCGCCTCGTTGAAGCGCGCCGGCGGCTTGGTGGCCAGGCCGCGCGCCTCGATGTCCTCGGTGCGGACGGCTTCGCCTTGCGCCACGGGCACCAGCGAGCCGTCCTCGCCCTGGGCGTCGCGGCCGTAGATGGCCAGCCAGCCCGGCGAGACCAGCACCTTGCCCTCGGTCTTGAAATGGTGGCCGGACACCTCGGTGATGCGGGTGGTGACGCGGAATTCGGCGGCCGGGAAGAACACGGCGACGAAGCGGCGCGAGACCAGTTCGTAGATCTTGGCCTCGGCATCGCTGAGATCGCGCGGCACCTGCATCGTGGGGATGATGGCGAAGTGGTCGGAGACCTTTTTGTCGTCGAAGATCCGGCGGTTGGGCTTGATCCAGTCCCGCTCGATCGCCTGCTGCGCAAAGGGCTTCAGGCCGTGGGCCACGCCCGATTCGCTGCCCGAGATCGCCCGCATGGTCTGGCGCACCGTGCCCAGGTAGTCCTCGGGCAGGTAGCGGGAGTCGGTCCGGGGATAGGTGAGGGCCTTGTGGCGTTCATACAGGGTCTGGGCGAGCGCCAGGGTGGTCTTGGCCGAGAAGCCGAAGCGTGAGTTGGCCTCGCGCTGCAAGGTGGTCAGGTCGAACAGCGCCGGCGACTGCTGGGTGCTGGGCCTGGATTCCTCGGTGACGCTGCCGGGCTGCTCGCGGCAGGCCGCGACGATGGTCTGGGCCGCCGCGGCCGACCACAGGCGGGAGTCGCGGCGCTCGGGGTCCTGCTCGTCCTTGACGAATTTCGGGTCGAACCAGCGGCCCTCGTAGAGGCCCGCGGCGGCGACGAAGGTGGCGTGGACCTCCCAGTAGTCGCGCGAGACGAAGCGGCGGATGCGCTCCTCGCGTTCCATCACGATCGCCAGGGTCGGCGTCTGGACGCGCCCGACCGGCGTCTTGAAGAAACCCCCGTCCTTGCTGTTGAAGGCGGTCATGGCGCGGGTGCCGTTGATGCCCACCAGCCAGTCGGCCTCGGCCCGGGCGCGCGCGGCCGCCTCGAGGGGCTTCATGGCCTCGTCGCTGCGCAGGCTGGCGAAGGCCTCGCGGATGGCGGCCTGCGTCATGGACCGCAGCCACAGGCGCTGGATCGGCTTGTGCACGTTGGCGTACTGGACGATGTAGCGAAAGATCAGCTCGCCCTCGCGCCCCGCGTCGCAGGCGTTGATGATGGCGCCCACGTCCTTGCGCTTGAGCAGCTTGACCAGCAGCTTGAGCCGCTCGGCCGAGCGCTTGTCGGTCGGCCCCAGCTCGAACTTGGGCGGGATGACCGGCAGGTGCGCGAAACTCCATTTGCCGCGCACCGGGTCGTTGGGCGCCACCAGGCCAAGCAGGTGGCCGACGCTCGACGACAGCACGTACTGGTCGCTCTCGAAGTAATCCCCCTCGCGGGTGAATCCACCCAGGGCGCGGGAGATGTCGAGGGCGACCGATGGTTTTTCAGCAATGATCAGAGTTTTAGTCATGAGGTCCCAGGGGCTGGAATTTCAGCCGCGATAGCGCGGATCATACGGGGGGGGCGTCCTACCATGCAAGTCGTGTGCCCTTTGCGGCGCCCCCGGCGCGGTTCCGTCAAGGCCCCGGCGCGCTCTCGAAGCGCGCCGTCCAGCGCGCGATGGCCGCCGGCCAGAATTCCTCCGTGTCGCCGGCCGGCACCGGCTCGAACCCCAGGGCCCGCCACGCCTTTTGCAGGCATTCCAGCGGGCGGTCCGTGTCCAGGGCGGGGGCGTGGTTCTGCTTGGACAGCTTGCGCCCCGAGGTGTCGAGCACCAGCGGGACGTGCAGGGTGCGGGGGCAGGGCAGGCCCAGGGCCCGCGCGAGCTGCCGCTGCCGGGCGGTCGAGTCCAGCAGGTCGGCGCCGCGCACCACGTCCGTGACGCCCTGCCACCCATCGTCCACCACCACGGCGAGCTGGTAGGCCCAGAGACCGTCGGCGCGGCGGACGATGAAATCCCCGACCTCGGCGGCCACGTCCTGGGATTGCGGACCCTGCCACCGGTCGACGAAGGCCTCGCGCCCCGGCTCGACCCGGAACCGCCAGGACCGGACCCGGCGGGCGGGCACGGCGTTGGCGGCGCCGGCCGCCCCGGGACGGCAGGTGCCCGGATACGGGCCGGCGGGCAGCTCGCGCCGGGCGCAGACGCAGCCGTAGACCCGGCCGTCCGCCCGCAGGCGTTCGAAGGCCCGCTGGTACGCCTCGTGGCGCCGCGTCTGCCAGACCGGCTCGCCGTCCCAGCGCATCCCCAGCGCGCGCAACTGCGCCATGATGCGCCGGTCGGCGCCCGCGGCCACCCGCGGCGTGTCGATGTCCTCGATGCGCAGCAGCCAGGCGCCGCGATGGGCGCGCGCATCCAGGTAGCTGGCCATGGCCGCGACCAGCGAGCCGTCGTGCAGCGGGCCGCTGGGGCTGGGGGCGAAGCGGCCGACGTATGGTCGCGGGGGCGGAGCCTGCTGCGCCATGGCGCCGCGGTGGATCTAGTGCGAGGGGCGCTCGCCGTCGTCCGCGAGCAGTTCCTCGAAGATCAGGTGGTCGACCTCGGCCTCCTGGCTCCAGAGCACCATCAGGGCGATCACCTTGATCTCGGACAGGCTGAGGGGCGCCGCGTGGGCCGCCTGGGCGCATTCGATCAGGATCTCGCGCAGGGCGGGCGGCAGCACGCCGGAGTTTTCCAGGAACACGATGAAACCGATGGCCTCGCCGCCCAGCGTCTGGTATTCCTGTTCGGTATAGATCCGCTGGGCCGCGTATCCGGTTTCCGAGGCGGGCGGCAGGGCCTGGCACTGCTCGGTGGCGGCGGCGAGCTGGCGCAGCCAGGCCAGCGCATCGTCGATGTCGTCGTGCTCGAAGCCGGCGGCGGCGAGCTTGCTGGCCAGCACCTCGGCCTTGGGGCAGGCCTGGGGGGTGTAGTAGGTTTCGAACAGATAGACGAGGATGTCGTACATGGCGGCCTGTATTGCGTGCTTCCTGCACAGTGTACTTGATTCGGGCGGGCCGCCGCGACGGCCGGCGATTCGGGGATTTCCCCCCGTCGCCCGCCCTCGGCTCAGTCCTCGCCGGGAGGGCTCAGGGCGATCAGGGCGTCGCCCTCCTGGACCTGGTCGCCCGGGGCGAAATAGATCTCGAGGACCTTGCCACTATGCGGTGCGTGAATAGTGTGCTCCATTTTCATGGCCTCCATCACGATCAGCGGCGCGCCGCGTTCGACGGCGGTCCCGGCCTGGACGGCCACGGAGAGGATCTTGCCGGGCATCGGGGCGGACAGCCCGCCCTGCCGGTCGTCGGACTCGCCGGTGGCCAGCGCGATCGGATCGCGCCAGTCCATGGTGTGGCGCCGGCCGTCGACGAACAGGTCCAGGCGCCGGCCCCGGATGAAGACCGCCCCCTGGACGTCGAGGTCGGCCAGGCGCGCGCGGACCTGGGCGGGATGGGCGCCGCGGGCGCTCCACGAGAGCGCCTGCGCCGGCCCGTCGTCCACCGCCAGTTGCCATTGCCCGTCCTCGCGGCGCAGCGCGGCGCGGTAGTCTCGCGTCCCGTCGGAGAACGGCAGCTCGCGGGTGTAGACGTCGCCCACGCGCCAGCCGTCGACGGCCGCCCAGGGATCGCCCGCGAGGAGCCGGGCCTCGGGCGCGTCCAGCCCGCCCGCGTGCAGCACGGCGGCCGCCGCGAGGGCCAGCACCGTGGCGGGGACGGCCTGCGCGGGCGGAAAGAGCCGCTCGCGCTCGCGCTCGATGAGGCCGGTGTCCAGGTCGGCGGCGGCGAAGGCCGGGTCGTCCATCAGGCGACCCAGGAAGGCGATGTTCGTCTGCACGCCGGTGCCGCGGATCGCGGCCAGGGTGCGCAGCATGCGGCGGCGCGCCTGCTCGCGGTCCTGGCCGTGCACGATCAGCTTGGCGATCATGGGATCGTAGTAGGGGGTGATCGTGTCGCCCGCCTGGACGCCGCCGTCGACCCGGACCGGGCCGCGCTGGAACACCACGTGCGGCGGGAATTCGAGGGCGTCGAGCCGGCCGATCGAGGGCAGGAAGCCCTTGTCGGGGTTTTCGGCGTAGATCCGCGCCTCGATGGCGTGGCCGTGGATGCCGAGCTGGTCCTGCGAGACGGGCAGCGCCTGGCCGTCGGCCACGCGCAACTGCCATTCGACCAGGTCATGGCCGGTGATGGCCTCGGTGACGGGGTGCTCGACCTGCAGGCGGGTGTTCATCTCCATGAAATAGAAGCGCCCATCGGGCTCGACGATGAATTCCACCGTGCCCGCCCCGACGTAGCCCACGGCCCGCGCGGCGGCGACCGCCGCGTCGCCCATGGCCTTGCGGCGCTCGGGCGTCATGCCGGGCGCCGGCGCCTCCTCGATCACCTTCTGGTGGCGCCGCTGCACCGAGCAGTCGCGCTCGAACAGGTGGACACAGTTGCCCAGCGTGTCGGCGAAGACCTGGATCTCGATGTGGCGCGGACGCTGGAGGTAGCGTTCGACCAGGACCTGGTCGTCGCCGAAACTGCTGGCGGCCTCGCGGCGGCAGGAGGCCAGGGCCTCGGCGAAGGCCTCGCCCGACTCGACGATGCGCATGCCCTTGCCGCCGCCGCCGGCGCTGGCCTTGATCAGCACCGGATAGCCGATGGCGTCGGCCTGCCGGCGCAGGAATCCGGGATCCTGCTCGTCGCCGTGGTAGCCGGGCACCAGGGGCACGCCGGCGGCGTCCATCAGGGTCTTGGCGGCGGACTTGCTGCCCATGGCGGCGATGGCGTCGGCGGGGGGGCCGACGAAGACGATGCCGGCCTCGTCGCAGGCGCGCGCGAAATCGGCGTTCTCGGACAGGAATCCGTAGCCCGGGTGGATGGCCTGGGCGCCCGTGCGGCGCGCCGCCTCGAGGATGGCGTCGGCGCGCAGATAGCTGCTGGCGGGTTCGGGGCCGCCGATGCGCACGGCCACGTCGCAGGCGGCGACGTGGCGGGCGTGCGCGTCCGCATCCGAGTACACGGCCACCGTGCGCAGGCCCATGCGCCGCGCGGTGGCGGCGATGCGGCAGGCGATCTCGCCGCGATTGGCGATCAGGAGCGTATCGAACACAGGGGTTTCTCCTTACATTCTGAACACGCCGAACCGCGTGTCCTCGATGGGCGCGTTGCGCGCGGCCGACAGGCCCAGCCCCAGGACGCGGCGCGTGTCCGAGGGCTGGATGATGCCGTCGTCCCACAGGCGCGCGGTGGCGTAGTAGGGATGGCCCTCGCGTTCGTACTGGGCGCGGATGGGCGCCTTGAAGGCCTCCTCCTCGTCGGGGCTCCATTGGCCGCCCTTGCGCTCGATGCCCTCGCGGCGCACCGTGGCCAGCACGCTGGCGGCCTGCTCGCCGCCCATGACCGAGATGCGGGCGTTGGGCCACAGGAACAGCAGCCGGGGGCCGAAGGCGCGGCCGCACATGCCGTAATTGCCGGCGCCGAACGAGCCGCCGATCAGGACCGTGAATTTCGGCACGGAGGCGGTGGACACCGCGGTGACCATCTTGGCCCCGTGGCGCGCGATGCCTTCGTTCTCGTACTTGCGCCCGACCATGAATCCGGTGATGTTCTGCAGGAATACCAGCGGGATGCGGCGCTGGCAGCACAGCTCGATGAAATGCGCGCCCTTTTGCGCCGCCTCGGAAAACAGGATGCCGTTGTTGGCGACGATGCCCACCGGCATGCCGTAGAGGCGGGCGAAGCCCGTGACCAGCGTGGTGCCGAAGCGCGCCTTGAACTCATCGAACTCGGAGCCGTCGACGATGCGGGCGATGACCTCGCGCACGTCGTAGGGCTTGCGCGTGTCGCGCGGGATGATGCCGTCGAGCTCGCGGGCGTCGTACAGGGGCTCGGCCCAGGCGCCGGCGGGCGCCGCGGGCTTGCCCAGGTTGAGGCGGGCCACGGCGTCGCGCGCCAGCCGCAGGGCGTGCGTGTCGTCGACCGCCAGGTGGTCGGCCACGCCCGAGAGCCGGGTGTGGACGTCGCCGCCGCCGAGGTCCTCGGCCGAGACCTCCTCGCCGGTGGCCGCCTTCACCAGCGGCGGGCCGCCCAGGAAGATCGTGCCCTGGTTGCGCACGATGATGGATTCGTCGCTCATGGCCGGCACGTAGGCGCCGCCCGCGGTGCACGAGCCCATGACCACGGCGAGCTGGGCGATGCCCATGGAGGACATCACCGCCTGGTTGTAGAAGATCCGGCCGAAGTGGTCGCGGTCGGGAAAGACCTCGTCCTGGTTGGGCAGGTTGGCGCCGCCGGAGTCCACCAGGTAGATGCAGGGCAGGCGGTTCTGCTGGGCGATCTCTTGCGCCCGCAGGTGTTTCTTGACCGTCAGGGGATAGTAGGTGCCGCCCTTGACCGTGGCGTCGTTGCAGACGATGACGCATTCGGTGCCGGAGACCCGGCCGATGCCGGTGATGATGCCGGCCCCCGGCGAGGCGCCGTCGTAGACGCCGTGCGCGGCCATCGGCGAGAGCTCCAGGAACGGCGTGCCGGGATCGAGCAGCCGCTCGACGCGCTCGCGCGGCAGCAGCTTGCCGCGCGCCACGTGCTTGGCGCGGGCCGATTCGCCGCCGCCCAGGGCGGTGCGCGCGAGCTGCGCGCGCAAATCCTCGACGAGGACGCGCATGGCCTGCGCGTTGTCCTGGAATTCCTGTGACCTGGGATTGATTCTGGATTCGATGACCGGCATATGGGTTCCTGGAAAACGGCCGCTTTTGCCTCGGGGCGGGCGGCCCGGCGGCAAAAGGGGCACGGCCCCCGCCGTGCCCCCGCGGCCGGGGCTCAGATCATTTCGACGGCCAGGGCCACGGCCTCGCCCCCGCCGATGCACAGCGAGGCGATGCCGCGGCGGCCCCCGGTCTTGCGCAGCGCGCCCACCAGCGTGGTGAGCAGGCGCGCCCCCGAGGCGCCGATGGGGTGGCCCAGGGCGGTGGCGCCGCCGTGGACGTTGACCTTGTCGTGGGGCAGCTTGAGGTCGGCCATGGCGGCCATCGTGACCACCGCGAAGGCCTCGTTGATCTCGTAGAGATCGACGTCGCCGGAACTCCAGCCGGTCTTGTCCAGCAGTTTCTGGATGGCGCCGACCGGGGCGGTGGTGAACCAACCGGGCTCTTGCGAGTGCTGGGTGTGGGCGACGATGCGCGCGAGCGGGGCGGCGCCCAGCGTCCGGGCCGCGGATTCGCTCATGACCACGACGGCCGAGGCGCCATCCGAGATCGAGGAGGCGTTGGCGGCGGTGATGGTGCCGTCCTTTTTGAAGGCGGGCTTGAGGGTGGGTATCTTTTCCGGCATGGCCTTGAAGGGCGCCTCGTCGGTGTCGATCACGGTGTCGCCCTTGCGGCCCTGGATCGTCACGGGGGCGATTTCCCACTTGAAGCTGCCGTCCTCGCTCGCCTGGCGGGCGCGGCGCAGGGATTCCAGCGAGAAGGCGTCCTGCTGTTCGCGGGTGAAGCTGTACTTGGAGGCGCAGTCCTCGGCGAACACGCCCATGGCGGTGCCGCGCTTGTAGGCGTCCTCGAGGCCGTCGAGGGCCATGTGGTCGTAGACCGTCGAATGGCCGTAGCGGTAGCCCTGGCGGCCGCGCAGCAGCAGGTAGGGGGCATTGCTCATGCTTTCCTGGCCGCCGGCCACCACCACCCCGGCCGAGCCGGCTTTGATGATGTCGTGGGCCAGCATCACGGCCTTCAGGCCCGAGCCGCAGACCTTGTGCAGGGTGCTGCAGGCCACGCCCAGCGGCAGGCCCGCGCCCAGGGCCGCCTGGCGCG
This sequence comes from Alcaligenaceae bacterium, assembly GCA_044508625.1. Taxonomy (GTDB): domain Bacteria; phylum Pseudomonadota; class Gammaproteobacteria; order Burkholderiales; family Burkholderiaceae_B; genus Castellaniella. The sequence continues at coordinate 14,712 of JBIQHJ010000010.1, read as the reverse complement.
CGGGGGCCTGGCCCTGGCCGGCCTGCAGGACGTTGCCCATGATGACCTCGTCGACGGCATCGCCGGAGATGCCGGCGCGCTCGACGGCGGCGCGGATGGCGATTGCGCCCAGTTCGTGGGCGGCCAGCCCCGACAGGCTGCCCATCATGCCCCCCATGGGGGTGCGGGCGACTGAGGCGATAACGATGTGATCCGACATGGTGAGCTCCAGTGAGTTCAGGGGGTGCTGTGAGGATAAGGCGGCAATGTCGATGCATGCAGCCTCCTGGCATTATCGTACGGAAAGATATCCTCGATCCTGCCCTGGGCGGCGCGCTGGCGGCAATCCTGCCACCATTGGGCCTCGAGCAGCTCGGCGTGGTGCGCCAGGAAGGCCGCGCGCACGCGCGGGTCGCCCAGCAGGAAATGGCGGAATTCCTCGGGAAAGACGTCGTTGGGGCCCACCGGATACCAGGGCTCGCTCGCGAGCTCGGCCTCCTCGTTGGGCGCGGGCGGGATGCGGCGGAAATGCATCTCGGTCATGCGCTGGATCTCGTCGTAGTCGTAGAACACGATGCGGCCCAGGCGCGTGACGCCGAAGTTCTTGTACAGCATGTCGCCGGGAAAGATGTTGGCCGCCGCCAGCTCGCGGATGGCCTGTCCGTACTGGCGCACGGCCTCCTCGAGGGCGCCGTCCGAGGCATGCGCGAGATAGAGGTTCAGCGGCGTCATGCGCCGCTCGATGTAGACGTGCTTGAGCAGGAGAGTGTCCTCGGTCTCCTCGATCAGGCTGGGCACCTCGGCGCGCAGGCCCTCGAGCAGGCGCCGCGAAAAGCGCCGCTTGGGCAGGGCCACCAGCGAGTATTCCCAGGTGTCGGCCATGCGCCCGACGCGATCGTGCATCTTGACCATCTGGTACTTGCGGCGCACGGTCTCCTCGGTCATGCCCTCCTTGGCGATGCGGTCGCGGATCAGCTTGAACACGTAGGGATAGGACGGCAGGGTGAACACCGTCATGACCATGCCCTGGATGCCCTCCGCGTAGTCGAAGGCGTCGCGCGAGTGCGAGAGGTGGTGCAGGAAATCGCGGTAGAACAGCGTCTTGCCTTGCTTCTGCAGGCCCAGGGTGGTGTAGATCTCGGCCTTGGGCTTGCGCGGGAACAGCGAGTTGAGGAATTCCACGTAGGCCGCGGGGGCCTCCATGTCGACCAGGAAGTAGGCCCGGGTGAAGCTGAACAGCGTGCTGAGGTCGTCGCTGGTGTGCAGCAGCGCATCCAGCCGGACCTGGCCGGCGGGGTTGTGCAGCAGCGCGATGGCAAAGGGGTGGATGGCGGTGTGGTTGATGAGCCGGCCGACGATATAGGCGCCCTTGTTGCGAAAGAACAGGGTATTGAGCACCTGGACCTGGCAGTCCGGCGCCAGCCGCCGGCCGACGCCGCGCGGCAGCCGCAGGCGCAACTGGCGGATCGCGAGGCGCGCGAGCCTGCGCGCATCATCCGGCAGGTCGGCGTAGGGCGCGGCCAGGCCGAAGTCCGCGGCCAGGCGGATGATGGTGGCCTCCAGCCCCTCGCTCAGCGGGTAATAGCTGCGGTAGGACGGCATCCCGCCGTCGATGTACTCGGTCGCCACCGTGGGGCGCACGAAGATGAAGTCGTTGTTGAAATAGCTGCGGTGCAGGATGCGGCACGAGACCGAATTGAAGAAGGTCTCGGCGCATTCGGGCTGCCGGTGGCCCGCCAGCAGGCCCACGTAGTGCGCCTTGGTCTCTTGCCAGAACTCGAGCTGCGCCGGCGTGAGCGCGGCCGGGATCCCGGCCGCCGGGGCGGGTGTCTTGTCGCTGCCGCGCAGGGCCTGGACCAGGGCCGCCGCGCATTCGCGCACGCGCATGTCGTAGTATTCGATGCGCTCGCTCGAGAGGCGCTGGATGCCGTGCCAGTCGCCCGACTCGAACAGCGCCTTGGCGCGCTGCGCCCCGTAGCGGAACAGCGCGTAATGGCGGTCGAAGCCGGCGAGGATCATGCGCGCCACGGCCTCGGGCGACGGCCGCCGGGGGGCGACGGGCTCGATGCGCTGGTGATCCCCGGAATAGCTCATGAGGCGGCGTCAGGCGGTTTCGCTGAACAGCTCGCGGCCGATCAGCATGCGGCGGATCTCGCTGGTGCCGGCGCCGATTTCGTAGAGCTTGGCGTCGCGCCACAGGCGGCCGGTGGGGAATTCGTTGATGTAGCCGTTGCCGCCCAGGATCTGGATGCCTTCGCCCGCCATCCAGGTGGCCTTTTCCGCGCAGTACAGGATGACGGCGGCGCAGTCCTTGCGCACCTGGCGCACGTGCCCGGCGCCCAGGCGGTCGAGGTTCTTGCCCACGGTGTAGCAGAAGGCGCGGGAGGCCTGCAGCGTGGTGTAGAGGTCGGCGAGCTTGGCCTGGATGAGCTGGAATTCGCCGATCGGCTGGCCGAACTGCTTGCGCTCGTGCACGTAGGGCACCACCACGTCCATGACCGCCTGCATGATCCCCAGGGGGCCCGCCGCGAGGACCGCGCGCTCGTAGTCCAGGCCGCTCATCAGCACCCGGACGCCGCCGTTGACGGCGCCCAGCACGTTTTCCTCGGGCACCTCGCAGTCCTGGAACACCAGCTCGCCGGTGTGGCTGCCGCGCATGCCGAGCTTGTCGAGCTTTTGGGCCACCGAGAATCCCGGGTATCCCTTTTCCACGATGAAGGCCGTGATGCCGCGCTGTTGGGCCTGCGGGTCGGTCTTGGCATAGACCACCAGGGTATCGGCGTCGGGGCCGTTGGTGATCCACATCTTGGTGCCGTTCAGCACATAGCGGTCGCCGCGCTTTTCGGCGCGCAGGCGCATGCCGACCACGTCCGAGCCCGCGCCCGGCTCGCTCATGGCGAGGGCGCCGATGCGCTCGCCCGAGACCAGCCCGGGCAGGTATTTGCGCTTTTGCGCCTCGGTGCCGTTGCGGTGGATCTGGTTGACGCACAGATTGGAGTGCGCGCCGTAGGACAGGGCGATCGAGGCGCTGGCGCGCGAGACCTCCTCCATGGCGATCATGTGGGCCAGGTAGCCGAGATGGGAGCCGCCGTAGGCCTCGTCCACGGTCACCCCCAGCAGGCCCAGGCCGCCGAACTTGCGCCACAAGTCCATGGGAAACTGGTCGTCGCGGTCGGCGGCGGCCGCGCGCGGCGCGATCTCGGCCTGCGCGAAGTCGCGCACCGCGTCGCGCAGCATGTCGAGGTCCTCGCCGAGTTCGAAATCGAGGCCGGCAAGGTTCATGGGGTGTCTCGGGTGTGGGGGGGGGGTGGGGAGGCGAGGGGGCAAGGCACTATTTTGCAATGACGTTTACGTTAACGTCAATCAGGGTCTGCCCGGACGTCATCGAGCGATCGCTCGCGCAGCAGGGCCTGGCATTCGGCCTCCTGCTGGCGGATCTCGCGCAGGGTGAGCTCGAGGTCGTGGCGCTGCTGCTCGAGCTTGATCCGGTGGGCCTCCAGCACCTTGGCGTAGTGCCGCAACTGGGCGGTGCTGCTGGCGCCGCTCTCGTCGTACATATTGATCAGGCCGAGGATCTCGGAGAGCTGGAGGCCGAGGCGGCGGCCGCGCAGCGCGAGCTTGAGCCGCGTGCGGTCGCGGGGGAAATAGACCCGGTTGCGCCCCTGGCGGCCGGGGCTGACGATGCCCTGGTCCTCGTAGAAGCGGATCGTGCGCGGGGTCACCGAGAACTCGCGGGCCAGCTCGGAAATGGTCCAGGTGGTTTGAGTCATGTGAGGGAAGTTTACGTTAACGTCAATAGTATGATGCCATAATATGTTGATATTGCGACGAGCCCCCATGGCCGCGCACCGCCGTATTCTGGAGAAACCGATTGAATCCCAACGAGCAGAAACTGGATTATCCCCTGGGCGAACGCCTCCCCGAGCCGGGCCGGGCCCTCGGCGTCGCCGATGGTGTGCAATGGATCCGCATGCCGCTGCCCTTTGCCCTGGACCACATCAACCTGTGGCTGCTGCGCGATGAGATGGACGGGCGCCAGGGCTGGACCGTGGTCGATTGCGGGATCGACCGTCCCGAGGTGCGGGCCCGCTGGGAGGAGGTCTTCGAGCATGTGCTCGAGGGGCTGCCCATCCTGCGGGTGATCGTGACGCACATGCATCCCGACCACGTGGGCCTCGCGCACTGGCTGTGCGAGCGCTGGCAGGCGCCCCTGTGGATGACCATGACCGACTACGCCATCGCCCGGCTGTGGTCCGCGCCGTCGCCCGAGGATGTCGAGGGCGGCGGGCCGGCCGGGGAGTCCGCGGTGCGGCATTTCGCCCAGCATGGCCTGCTGGATCCCGAGGCCCAGCGCCAGATCCGCCAGCGCCACGATTACTACAGCGGCCTGGTGCCGGGGATGCCCCGCAGCTTCCACCGGCTGCACGAAGGCCTGGCCGTGCGCATCGGCGGACGGGATTGGCGCGTGATCACCGGCTACGGCCACGCCCCCGAGCACGCCTCGCTGTCCTGCCCCGCGCTGGGGGTGCTGATCTCCGGCGACATGGTGCTGCCGAGGATCTCGACCAATGTCAGCGTGTTCGACCTCGAGCCCGAGGCCAATCCCCTGCCCCTGTACCTGGATTCGCTCAAGGCCTATGACGGCCTGGACGCCGATACGCTGGTGCTGCCCTCGCACGGCCGCCCCTTCAGGGGCCTGCACGAGCGCGTGGCCCAGCAGCACGCCCACCATGCCGAGCGCCTGGCCGAGGTGCTGGAGGCCTGCGCCGAGCCCGCCAGCGCCACCGACATCGTGCCCGTGCTGTTCCGCCGCCAGCTCGACCTGCACCAGCTCACCTTCGCCATGGGCGAGGCGATCGCGCACCTGCACGCCTTATACTTCGAGGGCAAGCTGCGCCGCAGCGTGGATGCGCAAGGGGTCTACCGCTTCCAGCGCGTCTAGCCTCCCGGCGCCCGCCGTCCCCGGCGCGCCGGCATCCCGGCCGCCGGCCATGTCGTCAACCCGATCGTTCCAGGCCCGCCCATGTCCGTTCCACCCGACGCCCGCATCGACACCCTGTTGCAGCATACCGGCCAGGCGCCGCTGGACCCTGCCACCGGCAGCGGGCCCGTGGCCATGCCCTCCATGCGCACCAGCACCGTGCGCTTTGCCGACATGGACGCCCTGGACCGCGCCCAGGCCGCCAAGGCGCGCGGCGAGAGGGTCCCGACCTACGGGCGCGTGGGCCTGCAGACCCACGAATCGCTCGAGACCCTGCTGTGCGAGCTCGAGGGAGGCGCGAGGGCCTTCCTGGCCCCCTCGGGAATGGCGGCGATCAGCATGGCGCTGATCGCCCTGGCGGGGCAGGGCGACCACGTCCTGGCCGCCGATTGCGTCTACGGGCCCGTGCGCTATCTATACAAGACCGTCCTGTCGCGCATGGGGGTGCGGATGGATTTCGTGCGCCCCTCGATCGCCGCCTTCGAGGCCGCCCTGCGGCCGGAAACCCGGGTGCTGTACCTCGAGTCGCCGGGCTCCCTGCTGCTGGAGATGCTGGACCTGCCGGCGCTCGCCCGCTGGGCTCACGAGCGCGGCCTGGTGGTGGTGGCCGACGACACCTGGGGTTCGGGATACATCTACCGTCCCCTCGAGCTGGGCGCGGACGTGTCGGTCGTCGCCGTCACCAAGTACGTCGGCGGCCACTCGGACCTGATGCTGGGCGCCGCCGTGGCGCGCGACGAGGCGCTGAACCGGCGGCTCGGGGAAACCCACTATGCCCTGGGCAGCACGGTGAGCGCGGACGACGCCTGGCTCGCCTTGCGGGGCGCGCGCACGCTGGGCCTGCGCATGCGCGAGACCGCGGCGCACGCTCTCGAGCTCTGCCGGTGGCTGGGGTCCCGGCCCGACGTCTCGCGCCTGTTCCATCCGGCGTGGCCGGCCGATCCGGGCCATGCGCTGTGGCGCCGCGACGCCCGCGGCTCGAACGGCCTGCTGTCGGTGGCGGTGGATTTCGACGAGGCCGGCGCGCGGCGCCTGATCGACGCCCTGCGCCTGTTCGGCATCGGCTACTCATGGGGCGGCTACGAGAGCCTGGTCACCCGCGTCGAGCCCCAGGCCCTGGATACACACGGTTACTGGGCCGAGCAGGCCGACGCCCGCATGCGCGCGGGCAGCGTCCTGCGCCTGCACGCCGGCCTCGAGGACCCGCGCGACCTGATCGCCGACCTCGACCAGGCCTTCGCGCGAGCGAAGGGCTGAACGCGGGCCCTTTCGCCGCCGGGCCGCCCCAAGGCGAAAGCGCCCCCTCGGGGATGAGTCCGGACGCGGGATGGATCCATCCCGCGCCTGACGAATCCGAGCGGCATGCAGGCCGCGAGGTGGATGGCAAGCCGCAGGCGCAGCGTGGGGGCATCATTCCCCTCCGCCGGGCCGCCCTACTTTTTCTCGGCCAGGATCTGCTTGACCAGCTTGTCGGCCTCGTCGATGGCGCCCTGGTAGGTGCCGGTGTGCGAGGGCGAGGTCACGTAGCGGCCGCCGATCGCGAACGAGGGCGTGCCGTCGATGTGGTAGGCCTTGGCCAGCTCGTCGGCGCGCGTCACGCGGGTCTTGACCCCGAAGGAATTGAAGGCGTCGGTGAAGGCCTGGCGGTCCACGCCTTGCTGGGCGACCCAGTCGATGATCGCGTCGGCCTTGAACAGGCGCTGGTGCTCGTCGTGGATGGCGCGGAACACGGCGGCGTGCAGGTCCAGGCGGCCCAGGGCCTCCAGCGCGTAGTAGAGCTTTTGCAAGTCCTGCATGCTGGCGTTGAAGGCCACCGGCACCGACTTGAAGGCCACGTCCGCCGGCAGCGTCGGGACCCATTTCTCGACCAGCGGCTCGATCGCCTTGCAGTGCGGGCAGGTATAGGCAAAGAACTCGAGGACTTCGATCTTGCCCGGCGAATCGGACGGCTGGGCGGGCTCCACGACGTCATAGGCCGGGTCGGCGGCCTGGGCCAGGGGGGCGGCCGCCAGGGACAGCCCCAGGATCAGGCCCAGGGCGATGCGGGAAAGAAAGGACTTCATCAGGGGCTCCATGGTGCGAAGGTCAGGGGCGGCGCCCGATCAGGGCCGGACGACCGATGATTCGATCTTTTCGTTGCCGAGCCGGGTGCGCGCGCGGTTCATTTCGTCGATGCCCTTGAAGGGCCCCACGCGCACCCGGTTGATGGTGCTGCCATTGGACTGCGCCTGCTCGATGCGCACCGGCAGGCCCAGCAGCAGCACCCGGGCGCGCATGGCGTCGGCCTCGTCCCTGGACCGGAACGCGCCGGTCTGCAGGTAGTAGATGGTCTGGGTGCCCGGGGCCGGGGCGGCGGATTTCGCGGGTGCGGGCGCGGCCGGGGCCGGTGGCGGGGCGATGGGCGGCGGGGCGGCGGGTTTGTCCAGGCCTGCGATCAGCTTGCCGATGTCGTCGGCCAGGGGATTCCCGCTCTCGTCGGGCGCCGGGGCCGGCGGGTTGTTGGTGCCGCCGCCCTGCTCGGGGTTGCGGGTGCCGGCGGGGCCGTCCTTGCCGTACAGGGCGATGTTGGGATCGGGCGCGTTGGCCACGTCGGGCAGCAGGGTCGAGGGCGTGCTGCGGCTGGCCTTGTCCATGAAGGGCATGGGCACCTGGGTGACGAACAGGGCGACCGCCACGGCGGCGCCGACGCCCAGCACCATGCCGAGGATCAGGCCGAGCCAGGTCCCGCCGGAGCGCGAGGACGTTTTGCGTTTGCGAGTCGCCATCTTGGGTCACATCCTCTCGGGGGCCGAGACGCCGAGCAGCCCCAGGCCGTTGGCGATCACCTGGGCGGCGGCCTTGGCCAGGCGCAGCCGCGCGTCGCGCAGCGGAACGTCGTCGACCAGGATGCGCTCGGCGTTGTACCAGGCATGGAAGTCCGCCGCGCAGTCGCGCAGCCAGAATGCCAACTGGTGGGGCGCCAGTTCCTGGGCGGCCAGCGTCAGGACGCCCGGATATTCGGCGAGCCTCTGCAGCAGGCCGATTTCCGTGGGGGCGGCGAGGACGGAGGGGTCGGCCTCGTCGACCCGCGCCTCGAGCCCGGCGTGCTGGTTCAGCAGCGAGTGGATGCGGGCGTGGGCGTACTGGATGTAGTAGACCGGGTTTTCCTCGCTGCGCGACAGCGCCAGGTCGACGTCGAACACGAATTCGGCATCGGCGCGCCGCTGGGCGAGAAAGAACCGCACCGCGTCGCGCCCGACCCAGTCGATCAGGTCGCGCAGGGTGACGTAGCTGCCGGCGCGCTTCGAGATCTTGACCTCGGCGCCTTCGCGCATGACGCGGACCATCTTGTGCAGCACGTAGGCGGGGTAATCCTTGGGGATGCCGAGGTTCAGCCCTTGCAGGCCCGCCCGCACGCGGGCGATGGTGCCGTGGTGGTCCGTGCCCTGGATGTTGATGGCCCGGTGAAAGCCGCGCTCCCATTTGGAGACGTGGTAGGCCACGTCCGGCACGAAATACGTGTAGCCGCCCTCGGACTTGCGCATGACCCGGTCCTTGTCGTCGCCGGTGCCCAGTTCCGTCGTGCGCAGCCACAGCGCGCCGTCGCGTTCGTAGGTGTGGCCCGCGTCGACCAGGGCCTGGACCGTGCGCTCGACCCGGCCGCTGGAATAGAGGGAGCTCTCGAGATAGTAGTTGTCGAAGCGCAGGTCGAAGGCCTGGAGGTCCAGGTCCTGTTCGCGGCGCAGGTAGGTCACGGCAAAGCGGCGGATGGCCTCGAGGTCGTCGAGGTCGCCGGAGGCCTGGACGGGTTCGCCGTCGGCGGCCTGCAGCGTCGCGCGCGCCATGTAGTCGCGCGCGATGTCGAGGATGTAGTCGCCCTTGTAGCCGTCGGCGGGGAAATCCGGCGAGCCGGGCTCGATGCCGCGCGCGCGGGCCTGGACGCTGACCGCCAGGTTGTGGATCTGGTTGCCGGCGTCGTTGTAGTAGAACTCGCGAGTCACCTGGGCGCCCTGCGTGGCGAACAGCCGGCAGATCGAGTCGCCCAGCGCCGCCTGGCGCGCATGGCCGACGTGCAGCGGGCCGGTGGGATTGGCCGAGACGAATTCGACCATGACCTTTTCGCCGGTCGGCGCCCGGTGGCCATAGCGCGCGCCGTGCTCGCGGATCGCCCCGAGCACGGCCTGGTGCGCGGCGGGGGCCAGCCGGAAATTAATGAAGCCCGGGCCCGCGACCTCGGCCTCGGCGACCAGGCCCGCGGCCCGCTCGTCGGCCAGGATCAGCTCGGCCAGGGCCTGCGCCAGCTCGCGCGGATTGCGCCGCGCCGCGCGCGCGGCCTGCATGGCGACGTTGCAGGCGACATCGCCGTGGGCGGCGATCTTGGGTCGTTCGAGCGTGATCTCGTGCGCGGCCCCGGGGATGGCGCGGGCGAGCGCGGACTGGACGATGGCGATGAGCTGGGCGTGTTGCTCTGGTAGCATGGAGTGCGGAAAGGGTTTCGGGATGCGGGAACGCAGGCCCGGGTCGGGCCGATTCCGTCGAAACGGGATCGTCAGGGCATCCTGGAATGATAGCTTGATTTCAGCGGGGCCGCGCGGCCCGCTCCGGTCGGGGCACCCCGCCCCGTCCGTCCGCGGCGCGCTACATCCGCAGGCCCAGGGCGGCCTCCAGCCATTGCCCGTATCCCTGCATGTCGACCTCGCCGGCCACGCCGTCCGATGCCTGGCGCCAGCCGTCCACGCGCCGGATGTAGGCCTCCAGCTCGCGGCGGCGGGCGTCGCCGAGGTGCTCGTGGCGGCCCTGGGGCATCAGGGTGGCCATGCCGCGGCTGTCCTGGATGGCGCGGTCGCCGTCCGGGAGCAGGCGCTGCCATGCGGGGCGCCCGTCGTGCAGCAGCGCCTCGGTGACCTGGCGGTCCTCGGGCGCCAGGTCGCCGAAGGGCGCCAGCGCGGCGCGCGCCTGCCACAGGATCCAGTTGAGCGCCACGTCGGACAGGTCGCCGGCGGGCTCGGGCTCGCCCGCGTGGTTCAGGCGCACGCCGCCGCCGATGTCGGCATGCGCCCCGATGAAGGGCGCCTCGACCGCGTTGGGGTGGCCCGCGCCGTCGGCCGAGAGCAGGGGAAACATCAGGCGGTATTCGTGCAGGGCGACGGCGTGGGCGACCCATTGCCACGCATCGGCGATGCCGAGCTCGTAGCCGGCGTTGCGCGCGCCCAGCAGGCCGAATTGCGCCACCGAGTCGAACAGGCCCATGAAGCGCAGGTCGACGCACAGGCCGATCGTCCCGCGCAGGGGGTCGTCGATCGAGAACCAGCCGTCGCGGGTGTGCGCGGCGACCTGGTTGGCGAAATGCCGGGCCAGCGCCGCGCCGCGCGAATAGCCGAGGATGTCGATGGGGACGGGCTGGCGTGAGCCCCGGGCGCGCGCCAGGGTGTTGAGCAGCGACTGCCATTGGTTCCGCAGGATCTGGCCAGCGCTGGCGGCCGTGATGGCGTCCCAGTCCAGATAGGCCTCGTTGCCCGGGCCCGCATGGTAGTGGACCGGGCCGCCCGCGTAGCGCTGGGAAAGTTTCCAGACGTTGCTCGCGGTGGCCCGGTCGTTGCGGGTGCCGTCGAAGGCCATCAGCAGCAGCCCCAGCGGGTCGACGTGGCGCATGGGCTGCTGCCCGGCGTAGCCCAGCGCCTGCTGGCCCGGGACCGGTCCCAGGGGGTCGGGCTCGAGGTAGTGCATGGCGCCGGGCATATAGCTGCGAAAGATATTGTCGTGCCAGCCGGTGGCCGGATCGTGGAGCTGGCCGGGCAGGCGCAGGTCCAGCACCAGGTCCCCCGCCAGCCGCGTGGCGCGGCCGCCGGCGTCCAGGTCCGCCAGCCAGCGGATGCGGCGGTCCCCGTCGGTCGCCAGGCGCGGCGCGCCCAGCAGGTCGGAGTGGACGGCATAGAGCACGGGCGTGCCGTCGGGACCGGTCTCGATGAGCCCGACCGGGACCTCGTGCGCGTAGACGAAGCGCTGGCTGATGCCGAAGGTCGGGCCCCGTGCCGCGCCGGGACCGGCCGCCGCGGGACGCCGCCACAGGGCGGCCACGCGGTTGTCCAGGTAGTAGAGCTCGGTCTCGCCGGCGGCGTCCCTGCGCCGGATCTGCTGGCCCCGGCCGTTGTGGGCGTATTCGGCCACGGCGCGGCCCGCGCGTTCGGCCCGCGCCAGGCGGCGCTGGGGGCCGTAGCGCAGGTCCAGTCCCTCGGCCCGCAGGGGCAGGCCCGAGGCATCGCGCCGGATCGGCTCGGCGGGGCCGGACCCCGCCTCCGGGCTGGCCCGGCCGGCGCGGGCCAGCAGCGCGCCGTCGGGCCGCCAGGCCAGCCAGTCCTCGCGGGCGAGCACGGTCTCGCCGCCCAGGCGCGCGCGCTCGCGCAGGCCCGCCAGGCGTCCCCGCGCGTCGTAGGCATAGTGGCGCGTGGCCTGGTATCCGGCCTCGGGCACGTCCTCGAGGCTGCGGCGCACCAGGCCCGAGGGCGCATGCGCGCGGCGCGACAGCCAGCGGATCGTGGCGCCGTCGCGCAGCACCAGGGTGTCGGCCCGTCCGTCGGCCCCGGCGTGGCTCGCCAAGTGCAGGCCGTTGCCGTGGCGGTAGCCGGGTTCGCCCGCCACCGTCTCGATGACCGTATGGCGCTCGCCGGCCGGGGTCTCCCAGGCGATGCCCGACAGGCGGGCGCCGTCGCCCCAGGCGTAGTGCAGGGCGCCGCCCTCGGGCAGGCCGTGGCGCACGAGCCGCCCTCGCCCATCGTAGGCGAAGGATTCCTCGTAGCGCAGCTCGCCCGAGGCGTGCGGGCGCCGGACCTCGCGCCGGACCAGGCGGCCCTCGCCGTCGTGATGCAGGGATTCGGTCTCGTCGGGATGGCGGATGCGCGCGAGCCGGGGGCCGTGCCAGTCCAGCGTGGTCCGCAGCGCGGTGCCGCCGCCGCGGCCGGCCTCCAGGGCGATGGGGCGCCCGGCCCGGTCGTATGCGAGATCCAACCGGTCGCCGTTCGCGTGCTCGATCCGGACGGGGCGGCCGTGGGCGTCGGGGAGGACGCGGGTGGTGCCGGTGAGCGCCGCGCGCCAGACGTGCCCGCGCCGGCCCCGGCCGGGTTCGAGGACCAGTCCCGGCCACCCCGGCGCCACGGGGACGATGCGCGTGACGCGGCCCGCACCGTCGCGGGCCAGGCGCAGGCCCCCCAGGGCGGCGAGCCGGCCTTGCGGATCGTACGCGGCCTCCAGGCCGGGCGGCGCGCAGCCCGGGCAGCCGTCGCCGCGCACCGCCCGCAGCACATGGCGCCCGCCGCGGACGCCATGGAACAGCTCGGTGCGCGCGCCGCCGGCGCCCAGCACGCGGGTGAGGCCGGCCTCGCCCGCGTGGTCCGCGTACTGGATGCGCAGGCGCCCGCGCGCTTGCCCGGGCGGCCCCGGCACGGCTTGCGTGACGCGGCCGCCGGCGTCGTAGGTCCAGCTCCGGACGCGCGCCGTCCGTCCGTCCCGATCGGCCAGCTCGATCCCGGTGATCGCGTGCGCGTGGCCCGATTGGCGGCCGGTCTCGTACAGGTAGCGGCGCTGCATGCCGTCGGGGCGGATGACGGCGAGCAGCCGCGAGCGGCCGTCCGGGCCGGGGCCGTAGCGGTACTGCAGGCGCCCGGCTGGGGTGTCGACGTGCGCGACGCGGGGCGGCGAGGCCGTGGCATCGTAGACGAAGCGCAGGCTGCCGCCGTTTTGCTCGACCCGCTCGATGGCGCCGGCGAGCGGCCCCGAGGCGTGGCGGACGATGCGGATGGGTGCCCGCCCGGGCGGGCGCAGGGCCGACAGTGCGCCCCGGGCGTCGAACGCCAGTGCCGTGCCGTCGGGCCAGCGCCAGAGATGGCCCGGGGGCGAGACCTCGATCCGGCCCGCCGCCGGGTCCGGCGCCCGGCCATCGGCGCCGAAGCGCAGGCGCGTGCCGTCGGCCTGCACGATGTGCCATCCCGCGCCGCGCGCCGCCAGGCGCACCTCGTATTCGCTGCGCCATCCCGCACCCCAGGGTCCGGGCGCGGCGTCGCCGGAGCGCCGTATGCGGACCAGCGGCGGATGGCGCCCGTCGGCGGGCGCGGGCAGGTCGACGTCGTGGTGGAATTTCTGGCCGGTGGCCAGGTGGACCGGGTTGCCGATCCCCAGGTTCAGCGCGGGCTCGGCGGCCGGCGCCGTCCCGGGCGATCCGCAAGGCGGGCCCTGCGCGGGGGCGTGGCACATGCCCTGCGCGCCGATGGGCGCGGCGGCGGCCAAGGCGGCGCCGGCCAGTGCACAGGCGAGCAGGATCGAGGGCAGCGGACGAGGGCGGCGCGAGGGCTGGGCGGGCATGTCGGACCTCCGGTGGACAGCCGCCATTCTGCTGCTTGGCAGGGTAGGGAAGTTGCGTTAGTGTATCGACGTGTCCATTGCGGGAATCCGACCATGCTCGTCCTATTCCACTCCAAGTCCGCCGCCGAGGTGCTGATGTTCGCCAAGCACGCCAGGCCGATCCTGCAGGCCGCGGGCAAGACTTTCGACGGGCCCGAGATGCCAGAGCGCGGCGTCATCACGCGGGCGCAGCTCGATGCGGCGATCGCCGGCATCGAATCCGCGATCGCCGCCGCGCCAGAGCCCAAGAAGGACCATGAAAGCAACCACGACGATGCGGCCGAACACCCCATCGAGCAGTTCGTCAGCCTGGGCAGGCGCGCCTGGCCCCTGCTGACCATGCTGCGCCTGGCCCGCGAAAAAGGCGAGGACGTGACCTGGGAGCCCGCCCCCAAATGGTGAAGGCAAGCCCCGCGGGGGCTTGCCTTCACTCTCGATGGCTTGGCGGGCGCAGCGCCTGCCGTGCGTTCAGGCCGCGACGTTCTCGCGGGTGGCCTGCTGCTCTTGCATGGCCGCGTGGCGGTTGACGGCGCTCAGGATCGCCAGGAACGACGAGGTCACGATGTCCTCGTGGATGCCCACGCCAAAGCCCGTGGGCGCATCGCCGATGCGCATCTCGACGTACGAGGCCGCGCGCGTGTCGGTGCCCGTACCGATGGCGTGCTCTTGGTAGTCCATGATGCGCGCGTCCACGCCCAGCGCGTTCACGAAGGCCGAGATCGCGCCGTCGCCCTGGCCCTCCAGGTGGCGGACCTCGCCGTCGACCTGGACCTCGACCTCGATGGCGAACTGCTTGCGGCCATCGGTCTTGGGGCTGCCGGTGATGCGGTGGCGCACCAGTTTCCAGGGCGTCTCGCGGACCAGGTACTCGGCCGAGAACACGTCGTAGACGTCCTGCGGGGTGACCTCGCGGCCGGTCTCGTCGGTGACGCGCTGGATGGCGCGGCTGAATTCGATCTGCAGGCGGCGCGGCAGCACCAGGCCGTGCTCCTGCTCGAGCAGGTACGAGACGCCGCCCTTGCCCGACTGGCTGTTGACGCGGATGACGGCGTCGTAGCTGCGTCCCAGGTCGGCCGGATCGATCGGCAGGTAGGGCACCTCCCAGATCGCGTCGGCCTGCTGGACGGCGAAGCCCTTTTTGATGGCGTCCTGGTGCGATCCCGAGAAGGCGGTGAACACCAGGTCGCCGGCGTAGGGATGGCGCGGGTGCACGGGCAACTGGTTGCAGTATTCGACGCAGCGGCGGATCTCGTCGATGTCCGAGAAATTCAGGCCCGGATGGATGCCCTGGGTGTAGAGGTTCAGGGCCAGGGTGACCAGGTCCACGTTGCCGGTGCGCTCGCCGTTGCCGAACAGGCAGCCCTCGATGCGGTCGGCGC
>JBIQHJ010000077.1:0-12867 GCA_044508625.1 Alcaligenaceae bacterium | reverse complement strand
TGGAACTTGTCGTTGACGATCAGCACGCGCTCGAGGCGATGGCGGTGCATCAGGGTCTGGGCCTCCTCGAGGGTGGCCCCTTCGTGCAGAGTGACGAGGCGTTCTTGCGGAGTCATGACCTCGCGCAGGGATACGTCGAGGCGGTCCTCGAAGCGCAGGTCCCGGTTGGTGACGATGCCGACGAGCTTTCCGCCCTCGACCACCGGCAGGCCCGAGATCCCGTGCTGCCGCTGCAGGGCGATGGCGTCGCGCACCTTCATCGTCGGCGTGACCGTGACCGGATCGATGACGATGCCGAATTCATGGCGCTTGACCCGCGCAACCTCGCGCGCCTGGGCGTCCGCGCCCAGGTTCTTGTGGATGATGCCGATCCCGCCTTCCTGCGCCATGGCGATGGCCAGCGCGGATTCGGTGACCGTATCCATGGCGGCGGACACGAGGGGAATGTTGAGCTGGATGCCTCGGGTCAGGCTGGTGGTCAGGCGCGTATCGCGCGGCAGCACCTGGGAATATGCCGGAACCAGCAACACGTCGTCGAAGGTCAGGGCTTTTTTGATCAGACGCATGAAAGAACTCCGCACAAAGATCGATTATAACGTCTCGGTAAAGGGTTTCCTCCACGTCGCGGCTTGCAAGCCGCTCGGATTCGATAGGCACAGGACAGTCCATTGGGACTCTCAAGCCGCAGCAGCTCTCCACCTCGCGGCTTGCAAGCCGCTCCGATTCGATAGGCACAGGACAGTCCGCAGGGACTGTCCTGTGTCCTATCTCATCCAAACACGTGCGTTGCGGAACATGCGCATCCACGGCGTGTAGCCGCCGTGCGGGGCGGCGTCGCCGCCGCTATCGGCCGCGCCCCAGCGCTCGGGTCGCCAGGACATCATGACGTTGCGCGTGACGCGCTCGGGGTGCGGCATCATGATGGTGAAGCGTCCGTCGGCCGTGGTGACGCCCGCCAGGCCCCCGGGGCTGCCGTTGGGGTTGGCCGGATAGCGTTCGGTGCGCGCGCCGCGGTTGTCGACGTAGGCCAGGGCCTCGGCGACTTGCGAGGCGTCGCCCTGCAGGCGGAAATCGGCGTAGCCCTCGCCGTGGGCGACGGCGATGGGCACGCGCGCGCCCGCCATGCCGGACAGGAAGATCGACGGCGAATCCAGCACCTCGACGAGCGAGAGGCGCGCCTCGTACTTTTCCGAGACGTTGCGGGTGAAGCGCGGCCAGTGGCCGGCGCCCGGGATCATGCCCGAGAGCGCCGCCATCATCTGGCAGCCGTTGCACACGCCGAGCGCGAAGGTGTCGCTGCGCCCGAAGAACGCCGCGAACTGCGCGGCCAGGGCCTCGTTGTAGCGGATCGTGCGGGCCCAGCCCTCGCCGGCGCCCAGGACGTCGCCGTAGCTGAAGCCGCCCACCGCCACCAGGCCCTGGACGTCGCGCAGGTCGGCGCGGCCGGCCAGCAGGTCGGTCATGTGCACGTCCACCGCCTCGAAGCCGGCGGTGTCGAAGGCCCATGCCATCTCGACCTGGCTGTTGCAGCCCTGCTCGCGCAGGATGGCGACGCGCGGACGCGCCCCGGTGGCGATGAACGGCGCGGCCACGTCCTCCTGGGGATCGAAATCCACGCGCGGCGACAGGCCCGGATCCGTGGAATCGAGCCAGACATCGTATTCCGCCTGGGCGCATTCCGGGTGATCGCGGCGCGCCATGATGCGCCGCGTGGTTTCGCTCCAGGCCCGCCCGAGCTCGGCGATCGGGCGCTGGTGGATGCACGCCCCGTCGCGATAGACCTGGAGCTCGGCCTTGCCGTTGAGCATGCCCACGACGTGGGAGCACGGCGACAGGCCGGCCTGCCGCAGGATGTGCAGGACCTCGTCGCGCCGGTCGCGGCGCACTTGCAGCAGCAGGCCGGCCTCCTCGTTGAACAGGGCGCGCAGGTTGCGCTCGTGGCGCTGCACGGCCACCTGCTCGCCGCGGATCTTGTAGTCGCCGGCGTCGGCCTCGTGGGGATCGATGGTGAGCATGTCGAGGTTCAGCGATACGCCCGTCCGTCCGGCGAAGGCCATTTCGGCCGCGGCGGCCAGCAGGCCGCCGTCCGAGCGGTCGTGGCAGGCCAGGACCAGGCCGCGCGAGGCCAGGTCGCGCACGGCGAGGAAGGCCGCCCGCAGGATGCCGGCGTCGCGCATGTCGGGCGCCTCGTCGCCGATGCTGCCGTAGGCCTGGCCGAGCACCGAGCCGCCCAGGCGCTGGCGTCCCTCGCCCAGGTCGACCAGCAGCAGCACGGTGTCGCCCTGGTCGGTCCGCAGTTGCGGCGTGAGCGTCGCGCGCACGTCGCCCACCGGCGCGAACGCGGTCACCACCAGCGAGACCGGCGAGACCACGGCGTGGTCGCCCTGCTCGTCCGTCCAGGCGGTGCGCATGGACAGGGAATCCTTGCCGACCGGGATCGACAGGCCCAGGGTCTGGCACCAATCGCTGACGGCGGCGACCGTGTCGTACAGGGCCGCGTCCTGGCCGGGCGACCCGCAGGCGGCCATCCAGTTCGCCGAGAGCTTGACGTCCTCGAGGCGCGCCACGTCGGCCGAGACCAGGTTGGTCAGCGCCTCGGCGACCGCCATTCGGCCGGAGGCCGCCGGATCCAGGATGGCGATCGGGCTGCGCTCGCCCATGGACATGGCCTCGCCGCGGACCTGCTCGTAATCGGCCAGCGTCACCGCGCAATCGGCCACCGGCACCTGCCAGGGGCCCACCATCTGGTCGCGCGCGGACAGGCCGCCCACGCTGCGGTCGCCGATGGTGACGAGAAAGGATTTGTTGGCCACGGTGGGATGGCGCAGCACGCGCTCGATCGCCTCGCCGAGGTCGACGTCCGTCAGGTCCAGCGGCCCGCCGTGGACGGCCTGGCGGCCGGCCTGGCGCGACATGCGCGGCGGCTTGCCCAGGATGGCGTCGACCGGCACGTCGACCGGCCGCATGCCGTCTGGCTTGGGACGCGGCGCGTCCAGGCCGGGCAGGCCCTCGCCGTGGGTCACGCGCAGCGTGCGTTCTTCGGTCGCCACGCCCACCACCGCGTACGGGCAGCGCTCGCGCTCGGCGATCCGGCCGAAGCGTTCGAGGTCCTCCGGCAGCACGGCGAGGACGTAGCGCTCTTGCGACTCGTTGCTCCAGATCTCGGCGGCGGACAGGCCCGACTCCTCGACCGGCACGCGCTCGAGCTCGAACACGGCGCCGCGCCCCGCGTCGTTGACCAGCTCGGGAAAGGCGTTGGACAGGCCGCCGGCACCGACGTCGTGGATGGCCAGGATCGGGTTGGCCTCGCCTTGCTGCCAGCAGCGGTCGATGACCTCTTGCGCGCGGCGCTGCATCTCGGGATTGCCCCGCTGCACGGAATCGAAGTCCAGCTCGGCCTGGTTGGCGCCCGCCCCCATGCTCGAGGCGGCGCCGCCGCCCATGCCGATGCGCATGCCGGGTCCGCCGAGCTGCACCAGCAGCGCGCCCGGCGGCAGGGGGTCCTTGCGCGTCAGACGCGCATCGATCTGGCCCAGCCCGCCGGCGAGCATGATGGGCTTGTGGTAGCCCCAGCGCACGCCGTCCACCGTCTGCTCGAAGCTGCGGAAATAGCCCAGCAGATTGGGGCGTCCGAATTCATTGTTGAACGCCGCGGCGCCGATCGGCCCCTCGATCATGATGTCCAGCGGCGTCGCGATGCGGGCGGGCGCCCCGCCCGCCTCCTCCCAGGGCTCGGGCGCGTCGTCGAAGCGCAGGCTGGACACGGTGAAACCGGTCAGGCCCGCCTTGGGCTTGGAGCCGCGGCCGGTCGCGCCCTCGTCGCGGATCTCGCCGCCCGCGCCCGTGGCCGCCCCCGGGAACGGAGCGATCGCGGTCGGGTGGTTGTGGGTTTCGACCTTCATCAGGGTGTGGACCAGGGCCTCGTGGCGCGCGTACACGGGCGAGCCGCCGCCCGCGTGGAACAGCCGCGCCGGGCCGCCCGCCATCACGGCGGCGTTGTCCGAATAGGCCACGATCGTGCCCACGGGCTGCGCGGCGTGGGTTTCGCGGATCATGTCGAACAGCGTGCGCTCCTGTGCCTGGCCGTCGATCGTCCAGCGCGCGTTGAAGATCTTGTGGCGGCAATGCTCGCTGTTGGCCTGCGCGAACATCATGAGCTCGACGTCGCTGGGATCGCGCCCGAGGTCGGTGTAGGCGCGCAGCAGGTAGTCGATCTCGTCGCCGGACAGGGCCAGGCCCAGGGCGGCGTTGCAGTCCTCGAGCGCCTCGCGGCCGCGCGCCAGCACCGGGATGGCCTGCACCGGCTTGCCCGGCAGCGACGCGAACAGGGCCTGCCCGTCGAAATCGCCGCCAACCACCGCCTCGGTCATTCGGTCGTGCAGGCAGGCCGCGATGGCCTCGCGCTGCGCCGCGTCGAATCCGCGCCGGCCCAGCAGGCCGCGCTCGGGCAGCAGCGCATAGTGGATCCCGCGTTCGATGCGCCGCACGGCGGCGAGTCCGCAATTGCGGGCGATGTCGGTGGCCTTGCTGGCCCACGGGGATACCGTGCCCGGCCGGGGCACGACCATGAGCTCGAGCGCATGCCGCTCGGCGGACGCCCCCTCGCGCGGCCGGCCGTCGTCCAGCAGGGCCTCCAGCCGCTCGCGGGCCCGCGGATCGGGCTCGCCGTCCACCCCGACGTAATAGCGATAGCGGGCCTCGACCGAGGCGACGGGCAGGCCGCGCGCGGAAAACGTCCGCAGCAGGCGCGCACGCCGAAAGTCGGACAGGGCGAAGGAACCGGGAATGATGAGGACGCGGGTCACGGGGCTGGACGCAGAGAATGTAAAATGAAGCTTTCCATTTTACCCGGGATGCCCCCCGGAGGTTGAACCCCCCGCCTCGCGCGGGAAAGCGCGGGACGCCGCGTGGGCCGGCCCGGGCGGGCGAGCGCCTTTCGGGGATACGTACCACCCGGGCGGCGGGTCGGGCGAGGTCCTAGTCCGGATAGCGGATGCTCAGGACGTCCAGCTCGTCCAGCCCCGCCGGGGTCCGCAGCGTCACGGTATCGCCCTCGCGGGCCTTGATCAGGGCGCGCGCCACCGGCGACACCCAACTGATGCGTCCGGCCAGCGGCTCGGCCTCGTCCACCCCCACGATCGTGACCTCGAATTCCTCGCCGCGCCCGTCGCTGTAGACGACGGTCGCACCGAAGAACACCTGGTCCTTGTTGGGCTGCTGGGACGGGTCGACCACCTCGGCCCGCTCCAGCCGCCGCGTGAGGAACCGGATCCGCCGGTCGATCTCGCGCAGGCGCTTCTTGCCGTACAGGTAGTCGCCGTTCTCGGAGCGGTCGCCGTTGGAGGCCGCCCAGGACACGGTCTGCACCACCTCGGGCCGCTCGACGTTCATCAGGTGCATCAGCTCGTCGTGCAGGGCCCGGTGCCCCTGGACGGTCATGTAGTTCTTGGTGCCCGGCGGCAGGCCCTGGGACTCGGGCAGGTCGTCGTCGTCCGCATCGTCCGATTCCTTGACGAAGGCTTTGTTCATCGGGTGCTCCTAAATCCTAGATCCAATCGTGCCAGACCGGCGTCAGCCGCTCGGGCAGGTCGGGCAAGGCGCCCAGGTCGGCGCGCCCGCGGGAGGGGCCGTGGAAGTCGGACCCGCGGGACGCCTCGAAACCATAATGCAGCGCGACCCGGGCGTACTCCTCATACTGCCGGGGCGTATGGGCGCCGGACACCACCTCGATGCCGCGCCCGCCCAGGGCCGCGAACCGCTCGAACAGGGCGTCGAACTGCAAGGGCGTGTAGCGGTAGCGCCCCGGATGGGCGATCACGGCCTTGCCGCCGGCGGCCAGGATCCAGCCCACGGCCTCCTCCATCGAGGCCCACTGCACGGGGGCGTAGGCGGGCCGGCCCTCGCCCAGGTAGCGGTCGAAGGCATGCTGGATGCTGCGCACCCGGCCCTGCTCGTGCAGGTAGCGGGCGAAATGGGCGCGGCTCACCAGGTCGGGATTGCGGGCGAGCGCCAGCGCGCCCTCGTGGCATTCGCCCAGGCCGCAATCGCGCAGGCGGTCGGCGATCTCGCGGGCGCGGGCGAAGCGGCGGCGGCGCGCCGCCGCCAGGCCCTGCACCAGCTCGGGATGCGAGGCGTCGATGTTCAGGCCAAGGACGTGCACCGTCGAGCCGCAGAAAGTGATCGACACCTCGACGCCCGGCACGAAGCGCAGGCCCAGCGCGGCCGCCGATTCGGCGGCCTGGGCCAGGCCCGAGAGCTCGTCATGATCGCTCAGGGCCCACATGTCGACGCCGTTGGCCCGCGCGCGCTCGGCCACCTCGGCGGGCGCGAGCAGGCCGTCGGATTGGCTGGAATGGCTGTGCAGGTCGATGTTGATGATGGCTCCCCACCCGCCGCCCCGTCGCGCGGGAAGGCGGAAGATTCCTCAGGCCAGCAGGAAATCCCTGACCGCGCCGATCTGGTCGGCCGAGCGCAGGGTGGGCGCATGCCCCACCCCCTCGAACTCGACCAGGCGCGCGCGCGGATTGCGCTCGAGCATGGCGCGGGCCACCTCGGGCAGCAGCAGGTCGGAGCGCGCGCCGCGCAGGACCAGCGCCTCGGCGGGCAAATGGTCCCAGGCGCCCCACAAGAGCTGCTCGGCGGCCTGGACGGCGGCGGGCGACTGCGGCGCGAAGGCCTGGGCGATCCTCAGATCATAATGCTTCATCCAATGGCCGCCCTGCTGGACGAACACATGCCGGGTCAGGTCCTCCCATCCGGCCGCGTCATGAGGGCCGAAGCCGGCGGAAACGGTCCGCACGTAGTCCACGGCCTGGGCGAAGGTGTCGAACTCGATCGGCTGCCCGACATAGCCGCCGATGCGATCGAGCCCGTCCGTGCTGAGCGCCGGGCCGATGTCGTTCATCACCATCCGCCCGAGAGGAACGTCCGGCGCGCGGCCCGGCCCCAGATCGCCGCGATCCGGGCGCATCGCCGCCGACAGGGCCAGCGTGCCCGCCAGCGCCAGGCCGATCAGCCCGCCCATCGAGGTCCCGACCCAATCCAGCCGTGCCGGCCGCAGGCGCGCGATCAGCATCAGCATGTCGGCCGCATATTGCGGAACCGCATAATACTTGGGATCGATCAGCCAGTCGGAGCGGCCGCGCCCCACGACGTCCGGGCACACCACGCGATAGTGCGGCGCCAGCGCGCGGGCCAGCGCATCGAAATCCCGTCCGGTGCGCGTCAGCCCATGCACGCACAGCAGCACGCGCTCGTTGTCGGGGTCGCCCCACTGCCAGTAGGCCATGCGGTGCGTGCCCGCCGGGCTCACGCAGGTGACGGTGTCGAGGCGGGGTTCGGCAAGGGCCGCGGGTGCGTTCATGGGATACCTCGTCGTGTGGCAATCCCCCGATTGTAGCGGCCCGGGGCCGCCAGGCCCCGGCGGGATGCCAGGGCCCCCGCAGGACCGCCAGGGGACCCGCGGGACACTCTAGATATGCAGGGCCTGCCCCAGCGCCCGCAGCGCCGCCTCCTGGACCGCCTCGCCCAGGGTGGGATGGGCATGGATGGTGCCGGCGACATCCTCGAGGCACGCGGCCATTTCGAGGGACTGCGAGAACGCCGTCGACAGCTCGGACACCCCGCGGCCGACCGCCTGCCAGCCGAGGATCAGGTGATTGTCGCGGCGGGCCACGACCCGCACGAAGCCCTCGCTGGATTCCAGCGTCATCGCGCGCCCGTTGGCCGCGAAGGGGAAGCTGGCCTCGATCGCATCCACGCCCGCCTCGGCCGCCTGCTGCGGCGACAGGCCGGCGGTGACGATCTCGGGATCCGTGAAGCACACGGCCGGAATGGCCGCGGGCACGAAGCGCCGGGTATGCCCGGCGATCAGCTCGGCCACCATCTCGCCTTGCGCCATGGCGCGGTGCGCCAGCATGGGCTCGCCGGTCAGGTCGCCGATGGCCCAGACATTGCGCATCGACGTGCGGCACTGCGAGTCGACGCGCACGGCGGCGCCGTCCGTGTCGAGCATCAGGGCGCTGAGCCCGAAGCCCCGGCTGCGCGGGCGGCGGCCCACCGCCACCAGCACGCGGTCGGCCGCCAGGGTGCGCTCGTGCCCGTCCCTGTCCTGGACGCGCACGCCCTTGCCGTCCTCGGACAGGCCGAGCAACTGCGTGGCGACGTGGGTCCGCACGCCCAGGGCCTTCAGGGAGGCGGCCACCGGCTTGGAGAGCTCGGCGTCGTAGGCCGGCAGGATCCGCTCGCGGGCCTCGATGACGTCGACCTCGACGCCCAGCTTTCGATAGACCGTGCCGAGTTCCAGGCCGATGTAGCCCGCGCCCACCACGGCGAGGCGCTTGGGCAGGGCGGCGGGCGACAGGGCCTCGGTCGAGGAGATCACCGGGCCGCCGAAGGGCATGAACGGCAGCGCCACCGGCTCGGATCCCGTGGCGAGCAGCAGGTGCTCGCAGCGGATGCGCTGGCCGTCGGAGCGCGCGCCCTTGGCCGCCTTCAGCTCGACGTCCACGGTCTTGCCGTCGACGATGCGCGCCCAGCCCTGCACGACCGTGACCTTGTGCTTTTTGAGCAGCGCGCCGACCCCCGAGGTCAGGCGCTTGACGATGCCGTCCTTCCAGGCGATGCCGCGCGCCAGGTCCAGCGTCGGCGGCGGCGCCTCGATGCCCAGCGGGGAATCGCCGCCCGCCAGGGCCTGCGCCTCGTGGAAGCGCGCGGCCAGGTGGATCAGGGCCTTGGAGGGGATGCAGCCGATGTTCAGGCAGGTGCCGCCCAGGGCCTCGCCCTCGACCAGGACGGTGGGGATCCCGAGCTGGCCGGCGCGGATGGCGGCCACGTAGCCGCCCGGGCCGCCGCCGATGATGAGCAGGGTGGTGTTGGTTTGCGTCTGCATGCTTACTCCACGAACAGCAGGGCCGGGCACTCCAGGTGGCGCCGGATGCACTGGATGAACTCGGCGGCATGCATGCCGTCGACCACGCGGTGATCGAATGACGAGGACAGGTTCATGAGCTTGCGCGCCGTCACGCGCCCTTCGACGAACACCGGCCGCTCGACCACCCGGTTGACGCCGACGATGGCGACCTCGGGATGGTTGATGACCGGCGTGGACACGATGCCGCCGAGCGCGCCCAGGCTGGTCACCGTGATGGTCGAGCCGGCGAGCTCGTCGCGGGCGGCCTTGCCGCTGCGCGCGGCCTCGGCCAGCCGCGTCACCTCGGCCGCGCAGGACCAGAGGTCCAGGGTCTCGGCGTGGCGCAGCACGGGCACCATCAGGCCGGCCGGCGTCTGCGCCGCCACGCCCAGGTGCACCGCGCCGTATTGCGTCACCACCCCCGCCTCGTCGTCATAGCGCGCGTTGATCTGCGGATACTCCCGCAGGGCAAGGACCATGGCCCGCGCGATGAACGGCAGCAGGGTGAGCTTGCCGCGCCCCTCGGCGTGCTTGCGGTTGAGGGTCTGGCGCAGCGCCTCGAGCTCGGTCACGTCGATTTCCTCGACGTAGGTGAAATGCGGGATGCGACGCTTGGATTCCTGCATCTTTTGCGCGATCTTGCGCCGCAGGCCGATCACCGGCACCTGCGTCTCGTCGCTGTGCGACTCGTAGAGCGTGGCGGTCGTGCGGTTCGAGGTGTCGTTGCGGTCGCGCGCCAGCCATGCGTCGAGGTCGCCATGCGTGATGCGGCCGGCCGGGCCGCTGCCGGGCACGTACTGCAGGGTGATGCCCAGGTCCCAGGCGCGGCGCCGCACCGCCGGCGAGGCCAGGGGCTTTTGCCCCTCGGGGCGCGAAGGCGTGCGCATGGCGGGGCTCGCCCCGCGCGCCGCCGGGGCCGCCGCGGGAGCAGCCCGGGCCGGCGATGCCGCCGGCCGGGATTCCGGCGCCGCCTCGCGGGCCGGGGCGCCGCCGGTCTTGCTCGCGGGCGCCGCGCCCTCCGCGGAGGACTCATCCTCCCCGGGCTCATCCTCGGCGGGAGCACGCTCAGCGGAGGCATCCTTGGCGCGGACACCTTCCGCAGGGACACCTGCGGCAGGGACACCTTCGGCAGGAACGCCTCCGGCGCGCGCCGGCGCGGCGGCCGCCCGCGGGGATGCGCCCGCCGCCGCGCCGGCCCGCACGGGCGCCGCGGCAGCGCCCTCGGCGCCCACGTTCCCCTCGCCCTCGACCTCGAGGCGGATGAGCTCGGAGCCCACCGCCATGACGTCGCCGACCCGCCCGCCCAGGGCCACCACCTTGCCATGCACTGGGGACGGCACCTCGACCGTGGCCTTGTCGGTCATCACGTCGGCCAGGACCTGGTCCTCGATCACCGCATCGCCGACCGCGACGTGCCACTCGACCAGCTCGACCTCGGCGATCCCTTCGCCGATGTCCGGCATCTTGATCACGAAAATACCCATCATGCCTCCCGCACAGCGCGCTTGAACGCCTCGGCCACCCGCTTGGGGCCCGGAAAATAAGCCCATTCATGCGAATGCGGATATGGCGTGTCCCAGCCCGTGATGCGCTCGACGGGCGCCTCGAGGTGGTAGAAGCAGTGTTCCTGCACCAGCGCGACCAGCTCGGCGCCGAAGCCGCTGGTGCGCGTGGCCTCGTGCAGCACGACGCAGCGTCCGGTCTTGCGCACCGAGGCCAGGACGGTCTCGAGGTCCAGGGGCCAGATGCTGCGCAGGTCGATGATGTCGGCGTCGATGCCGGCCTCGCGGGCCGCCACCTCGGCGACGTAGACCATGGTGCCGTAGGTGATGACGGTGAGCTCGCTGCCCTCGCGGTAGAGCGAGGCGCTGTCCAGCGGCACCGTGTAGTAGCCCTCGGGCACGTTGCCCAGCGGGTGCTTGGACCAGGGCACGACCGGCTGGTCGTGGTGGCCGTCGAAGGGACCGTTGTACAGGCGCTTGGGCTCGAGGAAGATCACCGGATCGTCGTTCTCGATCGAACTGATCAGCAGCCCCTTGGCGTCGTAGGGGTTGGACGGCATGACCGTGCGCAGGCCGGCCACGTGGGTGAACAGGGCCTCGGGGCTCTGGCTGTGCGTCTGCCCGCCGAAGATCCCGCCGCCGCAGGGCATGCGGATGGTCAGAGGCGCCGTATAGCCGCCAGCCGAGCGATAGCGCAGGCGTGCCGCCTCGGAAAAGATCTGGTCGGTGGCCGGATAGAAATAGTCCGCGAACTGGATCTCGATCACCGGCCGCAGGCCGTAGGCGCCCATGCCGATGGCCGCGCCGACGATCCCGCTCTCAGAAATCGGCGCATCGAACACGCGCGAGGTGCCGTACTTGGCCTGCAGGCCCTCGGTGCAGCGGAACACGCCGCCGAAATAGCCGACGTCCTGGCCAAAGATCACGATGTCGTCGTCGCGCTCGAGCATGATGTCCATGGCCGAGCGCAGGGCCTGGATCATCGTCATCGGGCGCGTCTTGAGCTTGGGTTTTTCCGCCATGTCAGACTCCCATTTCCTGGCGCTGGCGGCGCAGGTGCGCCGGCATGTCCTTGTAGACGTCCTCGAACATGGTCGCCACGCTGCTGGTCCGGCCGCTGGCGAGCGTGCCGTGGGATTCGGCCTCTTTCTGGGCGGCGACCACCTCGGCCTCGCAGGCCTTTTGCGTGGCCTGGTGCTCTTTCTCGGACCAGATGCCGCGCCGGATCAGGTGCTGCTTGAGGCGGATGATGGGGTCGCCCAGCGGAAAGCGCGCCCAGTCGTCGGCGGGCCGGTACTTGGAGGGGTCGTCGGAGGTCGAGTGCGGGCCTGCGCGGTAGCTGACCCACTCGATCAGGGTCGCGCCGTGGTTGTTGCGCGCGCGATCGGCCGCCCATTTCGAGACCGCGTACACGGCCAGGAAGTCATTGCCGTCGACGCGCAGCGAGGCCACGCCCGTGCCGATGCCGCGCGCCGCCAGGGTGATGCCCTCGCCGCCGGCCACGCCCTGGAAGGTCGAGATCGCCCACTGGTTGTTGATGACATTCAGGATGACCGGCGCGCGATACACGTGCGCGAACGTCAGCGCGGTCTGGTAGTCGGATTCCGCCGTGGCGCCGTCGCCGATCCAGGCCGAGGCGATGCGGGTGTCGCCCTTGATCGCCGAGGCCATGGCCCAGCCCACCGCCTGCGGGAACTGCGTGGCCAGGTTGCCCGACAAGGTGAAGAAACCCATTTCCGGCACGGAATACAGCACCGGCAACTGGCGCCCCTTGAGGGGATCCTTGTCGTTGGAGAATATCTGGCACATCATCTCGACCAGCGAGTAATCGCGCGCGATCAGCAGGCCCTGCTGGCGATAGGACGGGAAATGCATGTCGCCGTCGCGCATGGCCAGCACCTGACCGATGCAGACGGCCTCCTCGCCCAGGCATTGCATGTAGAAAGAGGTCTTTTTCTGGCGCTGGGCGATCACCATGCGCGCATCGAAGATGCGCGTCTTGATCATGGACTGCAGGCCCTTGCGCAGGATCTCGTCGGGGATGTCCTCGACCCAGGGCCCGACGGCCTCGTCGTGCTCGTCGAGCACGCGGATCAGGCCGATGGCCAGGTCGCGGGTGTCGTAGGGGGAGACGTCGATGGGGGGCTTGCGGGCGGCGCCGGCCGGCTGCAGGCGCAGGTACGAGAAATCGGTCGCGTGGCCGGGACGGCCCGAGGGCTCGGGCACGTGGAATGCTAGCGGTTTTTGTGTCATGGTCGTAAAAATCTTTTGGATTTTTCACAGTACCCCACCGGGGACCCAGGGTCGTCTCGTGGACGGCAGCCGCATCATCGCCGATCCCGCGCAGGCGCGCAAGATGGCAAAGACCACTAGCACCCCGGCGGGCGGGACGCTGCTGCAGCCGTCCGCCATGCCGGCACCGCCGCGACGACTCCAATACGCCATACAACGATA
>JBIQHJ010000076.1:0-13506 GCA_044508625.1 Alcaligenaceae bacterium | reverse complement strand
GTCGATCGCGCGGCCTTCAAGAAGGCGACGGAGCCCGTGGCGGCGGCCTGGAAGGCGAAGCCGTTCGGCGACTTCGTCGAGCAGCTACTCGCAGCGGCCGCGTGATGGGGGCCGCCGTGGAGCCCCGGCCCCTTCCGCCCGCCGCGCGTCCCCGGGAGGCATCCGCCGCCAGGGCCTGGATCCCGGGTGCCGCGGCGGCGGTCGACCGGGCGATCGCTTGGCTGTGCGAGGCCATCGTGCTGTTCACCACGGTGGTGCTGCTCGTGCTGCTGGGGGTGAACGTGGGGGTGCGCTATGTCTTCCAGGAAGGCGGGATCGAGTGGATCGGCGAGGTGCCCGCCCAGTTGTTTCCCTGGCTGATCGCCGCCGGCATCGTGCTGGCCACGCAGCGCGGCGGCCATATCGCCGTCGACTTCGCCTACAAGTTCGTGGGCGAGACGGGCGGGCGCCTGCTGGCGATCCTCATCCAGGTCCTGGTCGCGGTCTCTTACGCCGTGCTGTTCGTGGTGGCCTGGGAGGTGGCCGACATCGTCTCGGTGGAGCACAGCCCCCTGCTCGGGATTTCGGGTAGCTGGGGATACTTCGCCCTGATGTTCGCCGCGGCCGGCACCGCCGTCAGCAGCCTGACCATCCTGGTGCGCGTCCTCCTGTACGGCAAGGACGCCCTGCCGCAAGCCAATCCCGAGGAGAGTCCGACATGATGGTCACGCTCAGCCTGGTTTTCTTCTGCCTGCTGTTCCTGGCGGTGCCCGTCGGCCATGTGCTGATGATCGCGTCGGGCGTCGCCGTCGCGGCGTCCGATTTCCCGCCGCTGATGGTGGTCGCGCAGCAGATGTTCGCGCCGACGCAGTCCTTTCCGATGCTCGCCCTGCCGTTCTTCATCCTGGCGGGCAGCCTGATGATGAGCGGCGAGCTGGGCCAGAACCTCATCAGCTTCGCCACCACCCTCGTGCAGCGCTACCGGGGCGGCCTGGGCTCGGTGTCGGTCGTGGGGTCGGCCGTGTTCGGCGGGGTGTCGGGCTCGGCGGTGGCCGATGCCACCGCGCTGGGCTCGATGCTCATCCCGTGGCAGAAAAAGGAAGGCTATCCGGCGGCCTTCACCGCCGCCAACAATGCCGCCTCGGCCATGATCGCGGTCCTGATCCCGCCCTCCATCCCCTTGATCCTGTATTCCCTGGTCTCGGGCGAATCCATCAGCGCCCTGTTCTTCGCCGGCGTGCTGCCGGGGCTCATGATCACGGCCGTCTTCATCGTGGTGTGCAATGTGTCGGCCAGGCTGCGCGGCTTTCCCTACCGGCCCATGGCCTTCGACTGGGCCGCGTTCCGGCGCCTGCTGTGGAAGGCCCTGCCCGCGCTCGCCCTGCCGGTCATGATCCTGGTGCTGCTGCGGTTCGGCATCGCGACGCCCACCGAGGTCTCGGTGCTGGCGACCCTGTATGCGCTGGCCATGGGCATGTTCGTCTACCGGGACATGACCCTCGGCCGATTCAGGGCGGCGGTCGTCAGCGCCGGCGTGTCCACCGGGGTGGTGATGCTGGTGATCATGGGGTCCTCCGCCGTGGGCTGGCTGGCCACGTACGCGCAGATTCCCCAGACCTTCGCCGCATGGTGCGTGGCCACCCTCGAGGACCCCTGGCTCATCATCCTCGCCATGAACGGCATCATGCTGATCGTCGGGATGTTCATCGACCTGCCCGCGGGGATACTGCTGCTGGGGCCGATCTTCGTGCCCCTGGCCCAGACCATCGGCCTGGACACCCTGCAGCTCGGGCTGATGATGGTGCTCAACCTGAGCATCGGCCTGTTCACGCCGCCGGTCGGCACGACGCTATTCATCTCGAGCACCATCGCGCGGGTGTCGATCATCCAGGCGACGAAGGAGCTGATCCCGTTCTATTTCGCGACGCTGATCGTGCTGGCCTTGTTCAGCTATCTGCCCGTCCTGACCCTCAGGTAGGAGCCCGCCGGGACGCCGCGGGCTTGGCTGGCCCGCGGAAATCCTGCACTATCCCAGGGTCGGACACGAGCGGGTGCGTCTCATGAAATCCTTGCCTCATCTCGATTATGTGCAGTGCTTCCTGGCGGTCGCCGAGGAGCTCAATTTCCGGCGGGCCGCGGAACGGCTGGACCTCGAGCAGTCGACGCTGACCCGCCGCTTGCAGAGGCTCGAGGAGGACCTGGGTTTTCGCCTGCTGGAAAGGACGACGAGGGAGGTGTCCCTGACGCAGGCGGGCCGGCAGTTCTACGAGGAGGCCATCGGCCTGATGCACCAGTATGCGGAATCCGTCCAGTCCGCGCGCCGCGTCGCGGAAGGCAAGACGGGGGTCCTGCGTGTCGCCTACATGTCTTTCGTCGCGATGGAACTGATGCCGCTGACCGTCGCGCGCTTCCGCCAGAGCCATCCGCACATTGAAATAAAGTTGCGCTACATAGGAACGCGCAACCAGAAAATGGGCCTCGCCAACGGCGACCTCGACGTCGGCTTCATGCTCGGGCCCTTCGACCATCCCGAATATCGGACCGTCCCCATGTCGTGCGAGCCTCTGCATGTCGTGATGCCGAGGAACCATCCCCTGCTGCAGCGTTCCGAAATAACGCCGGCATGCCTGGCCCACCAGGACATCATCCTGGGCGACATGAGCGAATGGGAGGAATATCGCTGGAGATTGAACGACCTGTTCCTGGCCGAGGGCGTCGCGCTGAAGGTCGTGCTCGAGCCGACGAATTCCCTGGCGCTCATCGGGCTCGTCGCGGCGGGGATGGGCATCACCATCTGCCCCGAGAGCCTGGCCCGGTTCGTGGGGCCCGGCGTGGAAACGCGCCAGATCAGGCATGAGCGGTTCCGCAGCAGGACGGAACTGGTCTGGAAGGGGACGAATCGGTCCAGGCAGGTGCAGGATTTCGTCCAGTTGGCGAAACAGGTTTCCGCCTCGTCCGGGCTGCTGCCGGCGGCCGGTTCCTGAGGGAGGCCGCCGGTCCGCCCCGGCGTCAATCCCGCCAGATTTCGCGCAGGAAAT
Source organism: Alcaligenaceae bacterium (assembly GCA_044508625.1). Lineage (GTDB taxonomy): Bacteria > Pseudomonadota > Gammaproteobacteria > Burkholderiales > Burkholderiaceae_B > Castellaniella. The sequence continues at coordinate 10,489 of JBIQHJ010000076.1, read as the reverse complement.
CCACCCAGTTCCTTCCCATGACTTTCTCGATCCGGCTTTCCGGCCAGCCGCGGCGCAGCATCGTGGCGGTCAGGGAGCCCGTCTGGCCGATCGTTTCCAGGCCGGCGGGGTTCTTGATGGTGCCGAAATCCGTCAGGCGCCGGGCGTATCCCTTGTCATGGGTGATCCAGTCGAAGAACCCGGGCTCGTGTCCCTGGGTGAAGTCGGTGCCGTAGCCCACGTGATCCTCGCCGCATCGATCGATGACGTACTCCATGGCCTGGACATAGTCCTCGACGGTGGCATCGACCCCGCGCGCGAGAAAGGGCGTGAACATGGTCACGCCGACGAAGCCGCCGTGATCCACGATGAAGCGCAATTCCTCGTCCGACTTGTTGCGCGGGTGCGGCTTGAGGCCGGCGGGCAGGCAATGGGAGTAGGCCACCGGCTGGCGTGATTCCAGGATGACGTCCCGGCTGCTCGTGCTGCCCACGTGCGACAGGTCGCAGAGGATGCCGAGCCGGTTCATCTCGGCGATGACCTCGCGGCCGAAATCCGACAGGCCGCCGTCCTTGCTTTCGTAGCATCCCGTGGCGACCAGGTTCTGGGTGTTGTAGGCCATCTGCATGATGCCGACGCCCAATTCCTTGAACAGGGACAGGTAGCCGATCTGGTCCTCGATGCCGCTGATGTTCTGCCATCCGAGGATGATCCCCACCTTGCCCTCCGCTTTGGCCCTCTGGATGTCGGCGGTGGTCTTGACTTGCAGGATGAGGTCCGGGTGATCGCGGAACCATGCGTGCCACTGCATGATGTTGCGCATGGTGCCGGTGAAATCCTCCCAGATGCAGCAGGTGCAATTGGCCGCCGTGAGGCCGCCTCGCCGCATGTCGAGAAAGATTTCCCGGTTGAAGTCGGACACGATCAGTCCGTCGACGACCGTCAGCCGGGCGTGCAGGTCCTCGGCCGGTGAACGGTGACGGTTTGGTTCCATGGGATTGCTCCTCGAATTCAGTGCTTGCTGACGATCACTCCGGCGGACGGGGGCCAGTGCAGCCAGACGGGGGTTCCTTGGTGCAGCACGGGCGCGCCCCCGAGCCCCGGCGCCACGGCGCGGGCCGTGAGCATGGCGCCGGTGTCCAGCCGCACCTGATAGTCGACGGCCGCCCCATGGTAGGTCATGATCTCGACCCGTCCGGCCAGCATGTTGTCGTCTTTGGATGGGGCCTGGCTCGATATCGAGATGGCGTCGGGCCGCAGGGCCAGGAAGGAGGCGCCGGGGACGGGATCCTGCCCCGCCAGCCGGATCACCTGGCCGCTGTCCAGATGGTAGCTGGCGTGGTCGGCGTTCCCGAGCGCGCCCGGCAGCAGGTTGGGTATGCCCAGGAATCCCGCCGCGAAGGCGGAACGGGGAAAGTTGTAGACCTCGTCGGGCGGGCCCACCTGCTCTATCTTGCCGTTGGACATGAGGACCATGCGATCGGAGGTGCTCATGGCCTCGTCCTGGTCGTGGGTGACGAATATGGTGGTCAGTCCCAGCGATTGCTGCAACTGCCTGATCTCGATCTTCATTTCCTGCCGCAGGGCGGCATCCAGGTTGGACAGCGGCTCGTCCAGCAGCAGCACGTCGGGCTCGATGACGAGCGCCCTGGCGAGGGCGACACGCTGTTGCTGCCCGCCCGACATCTGCTGGGGCAGCCGGTCGGCGTACTGCGACAGGCGCACGCGATCCAGGGCCTTGCGCACCCTGTCCGCCGTTTCCGCCTTGCCGACGGAGCGCATTTTCAGCCCGAAAGCCACGTTCTGGGCCACCGTCATGTGGGGGAACAAGGCGTAGTTCTGGAATACGAAGCCCATGTTGCGGCGGTTTGGCGGCAGGTCCGTGACATCCTTGCCGCCTACGATGATGCGGCCCCGGGTGGCGTTGACGAATCCCCCGAGCATGCGCAGCGTGGTGGTCTTGCCGCAGCCGGAAGGGCCCAGGAGCGCGATGAACTCGCCGTCGGCGATGTTCATGGTCATGTCCTCCACGGCCACGACCTGGCCGTAGTGCTTGGCTACTTTTTCGAGAATGACTTCGGGCATGGTTTCCTCTCTAGAAGGCGCGGCTGAGCTTCACGTAATGATCCGTGATGATCAAAAGCGCTGCGACCAGTGCGATCTGTACGGTTGCGACCGCCCCGATGGTGGAATCGAACGTCCATTCCAGGTAATTCAGCAGGGCGATCTGCAGCGTGGTGTGGTCGGGCCCCACCAGAAAGAGCGATTTTTCCAGGTCGATGAAGGCGTTGACGAAGGCGAACAGCGAGCCCGCGATCAGTCCCGGCTTGATGACCGGCAGGGTGATGCGAAAGAACACCGTGAGGGGCCCCGCCCCCAGGCTGCGCGCGGCCTCCTCGATGGACGGGTTGACGCCGATCAGCGACGTGGTGACCAGCCGGACCATCCAGGGCAGGCCGATCAGGCTGTAGGCGATGATCAGCCCGAGGCTGGAACCGGCGATGATGACGTCGGTCAGGAACTCGATCTCGAGGAAGAACACGAACAGCGCGCCCCCGCTGACGATGCCGGGCACCATGAGGGGGGACATCAATATCGTGTTGATCGCGTCGCGCCCCGGGAACCGGCCGCGGGCCAGGGCGAAGCTGGCCGGCAATCCCAGGACCAGCGAGATCGCGGTCGAGATCAGGCTCATCCGCATGCTGAGGAAAAATCCATCGCGGAAGTCGGCCAGGTCCCATGCGCGCGCATACCACTCGAGCGTATAGCCCTCCGGCGGAAAAGAGAGGATCTTGTTCGAGAAAAAACTCATCCAGATGATGAACACCAGCGGCAGCACGATGAAACCGATGACCGTCATGGATATCGTGGTGTAGGCCAGGCGCACTGGATCGCCCCGATCGTTTGCGTGCATCATTCGCTCCACTTGCGGTATTTGTTCTGCACGACCGCGGATACGCCGATGGTCATGACGAGCGTGGCGGCCATGAGCACGAAGGCCAGCGCGGCGCCGAAGGGCCAGTTCATGGCCTTGGCGATCTGCTGGTACACGATCGGGGCCATCATGTTGAACGTCGGCCCGCCGATCAGGACGGGGGTGGCGTAGGCGTTCATGGCCAGGATCAGGCACAGGACGGATCCCGCCAGGATGCCCGGCAAGGCGAGCGGCAGGACGACCTGGCGCATGATCGTGAGGTGGCCGGCCCCGAGGCTGCTGGCCGCGTCCTCCAGGTTGTGGTCGATCGCCTCGAAGACGCTGTTCAGCGTGATCACCATGAAGGGCAGCAGGACCGAGACCAGGCCGATGACCACCCCCGTCGAGGTGTACATCAGATTCAGCCGTCCGGTGTAGCCGAACAGGCCGAGGAAGGCCGCCAGCACCCCCGTGTCGTTGAGGATCAGCATCCATGCGGACGTCCGCACCACGTTGCCGATCAGCAGCGGCACGAGGATGAGGAGCAGCAGCACGCGCTTGTACAGGGCGCTGGTATAGCGGGCCAGGAAATAGGCCACCGGAACGCCCGCGACCAGGCAGATGACCGTGGAGAGGACCGAGATCACCACGGTTCGCCACAGGACCTCCTGGTAGAAGGAATCACTGAAGAACTTCAGGTAGTTTTCCGCCGTCAGGGCGCTGACCATCAGCTCGGCCGGATCGTAGTGATTCAGGCTGTAGCGCAGCATCATGGCCAGTGGAAACAGCAGGCACGCGATCACGAAAATCAGCGCAGGCGACATCAGCCATGGCAAGCGCGATCGCCGCCGCGTTTTCCTCGCGGCGACTCTCGGGGCGGAATTGATGGTCATGTCAGCCACGGTCATTTCTTTTCCTGTCCGGTTGGTCGATGTCGATTCAGGCGGCGAATGACTTGTTCCACCATTCCAGCCATTTGCTGGTGTTGTCGGCGACGTAGGCGTAGTCCAGGAAATGCATCTTGGCCCGTTCTTCCTCGGTGAAGTCGATTTCCTTGCGCACCTCGTCGGACAGGACCGCCTTGGTATTGGACGGCGCGTACAGGCTGGCGGCCGACAGATTGGCCATCGCGGTCGGGTCCAGCATCGCATCGAGGTAGGCATAGCCCGCATCGGCATGGGCGGCGAAGCGCGCCAGGCAGGCCCCGAAAATCACGCTGATGGCGCCGTCCTCGGGATACTGGATGGCCAGGTTCTGCCCATCCCGCGCCCATTGCAGGCCGCGCGCCTTGTAGTTGACCGCGATATCGACCTCGCCGTTCGCCAGGCCGGCTTGCAACTGCTGGTGCGCGGCGTACAGCTTGGGCTTGACCTCGGCGATCAATTTCTCGATCAGGGGCTTGCCCTCGTCGACGCTGGTCATATTGCCTTTCGCGACCAGGCTCGCCATCATCATGTAATTGAAATACAACTGGGACGTCAGGCCCAGGCGGCCGGCCCATTTCGGATCCCACAGCTCGGCATAGGACCGGGGCGGATTCTTGACTTTGTCCTTGTTGTAGATGATGACGACGGCGCTGTACAGCCAGGGCACGAAATAAGGGGACTTGAGCCTCTCGGCGATATTGGCGTAATTCGGGATCCTTGCCAGGTCGAGGTCGGCCACGACCTCTTGCCGCTTCAGCTCGAATGCGTCCGAGCTGTTGATGTGGATGACGTCGGCCGATGCGCGGCGTACGCGCTTTTCGCTGATCAGCTTGGCCTTGCGCTCGGGCTCCATCCCGAGATCGTGCACGATCTTGTATCCCCGGTCCTCCAGCAGGGGTTTCTCCATGAATTTGACGGTGCGGTCGTTCCAGTCGCCGCCCCAGTTCGAGACGACGATGGTCTTCTGCTGCGCCAACACCATGCGCGGCATGAGTATGGCGGATGCCGCGCCCGTCGCCATCAGCCCGAGGACCGACCGGCGCAGGGGATTCTGTATTTCGGGAAATGTCTTTCTCATTTTTGTCTCCTCCATTGAAATCCGGAGGCGAACGCGACCGTCCAGCCTCCGGCATTGGAAATTCACGCCGCCACTTTCTCGAGGCTCCTGACATAGTCGACGCATTCGTCGACAGTGTGGACATCACCAAACTTGGCGTCAATGTCGAACAGGTTCCACGCGACGGCGCCGGGAACCCGGTCGCCGATGCATTCCTTCACGGCGATCGTGCGGAAGCCGTCGGCTATTCCGTCGCAGATGGTCTGGCGTACGCAGGCGCAGGCCGTCACGCCCGTGACCAGGATGGTGTCCACGCCATTGGCGCGCAGGATGCCCGCGAGCTCGGTGCCGTGGAACGAGGAGGCGCGCTTCTTCAGCAGGGTATATTCCCCCTCGACGGGGGCGATCCGGCTGTCGATGGCCCAGAGGTCCTTGTCCTTCAGGTTGACGGCATCCACGGGAATCTTGTCGTGCCAGAGGCCCATGTCGGTGAAATCGGCGTTGCGGTCGGTGATCTCGTAGGCGGTGGTGACGTGGACGACCGGCAGTTTGGCGGCTCGGAAGGCTTTCAGGAGCTTCTGCATGCCGGGGATGATCTCGCCATTCATTTTGTCCTGGTCGCAGGTGAATGGATTCCCCGGGCGCGTCCAGGCATTCGCGAGGTCCACGCTGACGAGGGCGGGACGCTTGCCGAATCCGACGCGCCGCTGGAAGCCGCGCTCTTTGTACAGCGCGCTGGCGGCGTCGAAAGCCTGGTTCAACAGACGATCCAGTTCTTTGGTATCAAGTGCGGACATGTTCTTCAGCTCTCCAGTGATTGAAGCAATGTGTTCGTGGATATCCGGTTCGAAAATATCGGGCCGATGATTTTCTTGCGGATGAATGCAGGACAGAATCAGTGTTCCTGGAGGCAGATTGCTCGAAGAAAGCGCCGCTTGGTAGGGATGGGATGCAATGATTATTGCATCGGATGCATTACTTGGGAGGCGGCCCGTCGAGGCGAGATCGCGTCGAGAAGGCGGAAAATCCCGCATGTTGAAGGATTTTCCAGGAAGGGAGGAGGGTTTTTGGACGGACGGGATCGCGAGATTCCGTGCTGTTGCGCCGCAATAAAACCATGGTAATCCCTGATGCCGCCATCCCGGCGGCAGCCGTGGCCGGCGAGCCTGGCCGGCAAGCGGGACCGGCAAGCGGGACCGGCAAGCCGGGCCGGACGGCCGGGGGGGACGGCGATGGCCACGCCCCGCCGGCCCGCCGATCGCCCCGTCAGGACGCTGGTCGCCCCGGCGGCGCCGTCAGCGCGGCAGCACCGACGAGCCCATCAGGAACTCGTCCACCGAGCGGGCGCATTGCCGGCCCTCCCGGATCGCCCAGACCACCAGGGACTGGCCGCGGCGCATGTCGCCGGCGGCAAAGACCTTGGCGCGGCTGCTGCAGTAGTCGTCGGTGTTGGCCTGCGCGTTGCCGCGGCCGTCGACGGCGATGCCGAAGGCGTCCAGCACGGCGCGCACCGGCGACACGAAGCCCATGGCGAGCAGCACCAGGTCGGCGGGCAGCTCGAAGCGCGAGTCCTTGACCTCGCGCATCTTGAGTTGGCCGGTGGCCTTGTCGCGCAGCCATTCGAGGCGCGCGGCGATGAGTTTCTCGACCTTGCCGCCCTTGCCCTCGAAGGCCTGGGTGCCCACCGCCCAGTCGCGCTGGCAGCCTTCCTCGTGCGAGCTCGAGGTGCGCAGCTTGATCGGCCAGTAGGGCCAGGTGAGCATCTTGTCCTCGGCCTCGGGCGGCTTGAACATCAGTTCGAACTGCGTGACCGAGGCGGCGCCCTGGCGGTTGCTGGTGCCCACGCAGTCCGAGCCGGTGTCGCCGCCGCCGATGACGATGACGTGCTTGTCCTTGGCGCTGATCGGCCGGGCGATGCGGTCGCCGTGGTTGAGCTTGTTCTGCTGGCGCAGGAAGTCCATGGCGAAGTGCACGCCCCGCAGTTCGCGGCCCGGCACGGGCAGGTCGCGCGGCTGCTCGGCGCCGCCGGCCAGCACCACGGCGTCGTGGTGTTCGAGCAGGTCCTCGGGCGTGATGACGGTCAGGCCGTCCTCGGCGTCCTCGGGGCGGCCGACGTAGGTCGAGGGAAAGAATTCCACGCCCTCGGCCTCCATCTGCGCGACGCGGCGGTCGATGTGTGACTTTTCCAGCTTGAAGTCCGGGATGCCGTAGCGCAGCAGGCCGCCGATGCGGTTGCTCTTTTCATAGACGGAGACGGCGTGCCCGGCCCGCGCGAGCTGCTGGGCGCAGGCCAGGCCCGAGGGGCCCGAGCCGACGATGGCGACTTTCTTGCCGGTCTTGCGGGTGGGCGGCATGGGCACGACCCAGCCCTCGGCCCAGCCGCGGTCGATGATGGCGTGCTCGATCGACTTGATGCCCACCGCCTCGAAATTCAGGTTCAGCGTACAGGCCGCCTCGCAGGGCGCGGGGCAGATGCGGCCGGTGAATTCGGGGAAATTGTTGGTCGACAGCAGGACGTCCAGCGCGCGGCGCCAGTCCTGCCGGTAGACCAGGTCGTTCCAGTCCGGGATGATGTTGTTGACCGGGCAGGCGTGGGTGCAGAATGGAATGCCGCAATCCATGCAGCGCGCGCCCTGGATCCGGGCCTGCTCGTCGGTCAGGACGGGCACGAATTCCTTCCAGTGGCGCACGCGCGAGGCCGGCGCCTCGTAGGCGGGCTTGACCCGCTCGAATTCCAGGAAGCCAGTGATTTTTCCCATGTTCTCGTTTCCTCAGGCCGCGATCGTCGCCTGGGCCTGGGCCTGGGCGGCCCACAGCTCGGCCAGGGCGCGGCGGTATTCGATCGGGGTGACCTTGACGAAGGCGCGGCGCGCCTGCGGCCAATCGTCCAGGATTTCCCGCGCCCGGAAGCTGCCGGTGTGGCGGAAATGGTTTTCGACCAGGCGGCGCACGATGGCCTCGTCGGTCTCGCGTTCGTGCCCGCGGGTCATGCTGTGCCAGGCGTGGCGCTCGTCGGCGCGCGCCTGGACCTCGTGGGCCTCGAGCGGCTCGAGCTGGACCATGCTGGGGTTGCAGCGGCGCGCGAAGGCCTGCTTGGGGTCCCACACGTAGGCCACGCCGCCGGACATGCCGGCCGCGAAGTTGCGCCCCGTCTCGCCCAGCACCACCACGGTGCCGCCGGTCATGTACTCGCAGCCGTGGTCGCCCGTGCCCTCGACCACCGCCACGGCGCCCGAATTGCGCACGGCGAAGCGCTCGCCCACCACGCCGTTGAAATAGGCCTCGCCGCCGGTGGCGCCGTACAGCACCGTGTTGCCGGCGATGATGTGGTCCGGGCCGAAGCCGCGGAAGTCGTTGGGCGAGCGCACGATGATGCGGCCGCCCGACAGGCCCTTGCCCACGTAGTCGTTGGCCTCGCCCACCAGGTCGAGCGTGATGCCATGCGCGAGGAAGGCGCCGAAGCTCTGCCCGGCCGAGCCGTTGCACTGGATGTGGATGGTGTCCTCGGGCAGGCCCTCGTGGCCGTAGCGCGCGGCGACCGCGCCCGAGAGCATGGCGCCGATGGTGCGGTTGCGGTTGCGCACCGGCGTGATGAAGGACACCTTTTCGCCGCGCTCGAGGGCCGCCTTGCTGCGCTCGATGAGCTGGTGGTCCAGCGCGTGGTCCAGGCCGTGGTCCTGCTCGATCGCCTGGTGCACCGGCCCGTCGCTGGGCACGGCATGGAAGATGCGGCTGAAGTCCAGGCCGCGCGCCTTCCAGTGCTCGATGCCCTTGCGCGTATCGAGCAGGTCCACCCGGCCGATCAGCTCGTCGAACCGGCGGATGCCCAGTTGCGCCATGATCTCGCGGACCTCCTCGGCGACGAAGAAGAAATAGTTCACGACGTATTCGGGCTTGCCCCTGAATTTCTTGCGCAGTTCCGGGTCCTGCGTGGCCACGCCCGTCGGGCAGGTGTTCAGGTGGCACTTGCGCATCATGATGCAGCCTTCGACCACTAGCGGGGCGGTGGCGAAGCCGAACTCGTCGGCGCCCAGCAGGGCGGCGATCGCCACGTCGCGGCCGGTCTTCATCTGGCCGTCGGCCTGCACGCGGATGCGCGTGCGCAGGCCGTTGAGCACCAGGGTCTGCTGGGTCTCGGACAGGCCGAGCTCCCAGGGGATGCCGGCGTGCTTGATCGAGGACACCGGCGAGGCGCCGGTGCCGCCGTCGTGTCCGGCGATCACCACGTGATCGGCCTTGGCCTTGGCAACGCCCGTGGCCACGGTGCCCACGCCCACCTCGGCCACGAGCTTGACCGAGATCGAGGCCCGCGGATTGACGTTCTTGAGGTCGTGGATGAGCTGGGCCAGGTCCTCGATCGAATAGATGTCGTGGTGCGGCGGCGGCGAGATCAGGCCCACGCCCGGCACCGAATAGCGCAACTGGGCGATGTAGTCGGTGACCTTGTGGCCGGGGAGCTGGCCGCCTTCGCCGGGCTTGGCGCCCTGGGCCATCTTGATCTGGATCTGGTCGGCGCTGCACAGGTACTCGGCGGTCACGCCGAAGCGGCCCGAGGCCACCTGCTTGATGCGCGAGCGCAGCGAGTCGCCCGCGGCCAGGGGCACGTCGGCGGCGATGCGCTCGGTCCCCAGCACCGAGGCAAGGCTGTCGCCCTTCCTCACCGTGGGCTTGCCGGCGCGCATCTCGGCGCGGTAGCGCAGGGCGTCCTCGCCGCCCTCGCCGGTGTTGGACTTGCCGCCGATGCGGTTCATGGCAACGGCCAGGGTGGCGTGGGCCTCGGTCGAGATCGAGCCCAGCGACATCGCGCCGGTGGCGAAGCGCTTGACGATCTCTTTGGCGGGCTCGACTTCCGAGAGCGGGATCGCCCTGGCCGGATCGACGCGGAACTCGAACAGGCCGCGCAGGGTCATGTGGCGGCGCGACTGGTCGTTGATGAGCTGCGCGTATTCCTTGAAGGTCGAGTAGTTGTTGGCGCGTGTCGCGTGCTGGAGCTTTGCGATCGAATCGGGCGTCCACATGTGCTGCTCGCCGCGGATGCGGAAGGCGTATTCGCCGCCGTCCTCCAGCGCGCCGGCCAGCACGGGATCGGCGCTGAAGGCCGCGTGGTGCGTGCGCAGGGCCTCCTCGGCCACCTGGAAGATGTCGATGCCCTCGATGTTGCTCGGCGTGCCGGTGAAGTATTTCTGCACCAGGCTGCTGTGCAGGCCGACGGCCTCGAAGATCTGCGCGCCGGTGTAGGACATGTAGGTCGAGATGCCCATCTTGGACATGACCTTCTTCAGGCCCTTGCCGATCGCCTTGATGTAGTTGTGCGTGGCGGTGTCGGGATCGGGCAGCTCGCCTCCCGGCGAGGCATGCGGGCTCGCCGGCTGCGCGAGCGATTCCAGCGCCAGGTAGGGGTGCACGGCTTCGGCGCCGTAGCCGCCCAGCAGCGCGAAATGGTGCACCTCGCGCGCCGAGCCGGTCTCGACGATCAGGCCGGTCTTGGTGCGCAGGCCCGCGCGGATCAGGTGCAGGTGGATCGCCGAGGTCGCCAGCAGGGCCGGGATGGCCACGTGCTCGGCGTAGACCTTGCGGTCGCTCACCAGCAGCATGTTGTAGCCGCTGCGCACC
>JBIQHJ010000009.1:0-84826 GCA_044508625.1 Alcaligenaceae bacterium | reverse complement strand
GCGTCGGAGGCAAAGGGCACGCGCATCAGGTGCAGGCAGTCTTGGAAGCCCATGACGCCCATGCCGACGGGGCGATGGCGCACGTTGGAGTTGCGGGCCTTGGAAACGGCGTAGTAGTTGATGTCGATGACGTTGTCCAGCATGCGCATGGCCGTGTCGATGGTGCGCTGGAGCTTTTCGTGGTCGAGCACGTACTGGCCGCTGGCGTCCTGCTTGAGATGGGCGGCCAGGTTGACCGAGCCCAGGTTGCACACGGCGATTTCAGACTCGTTGGTGTTGAGCGTGATCTCGGTGCACAGGTTGGAGCTGTGGACGACGCCGACGTGCTGCTGCGGCGAGCGGATGTTGCACGGATCCTTGAACGTGATCCACGGATGGCCGGTCTCGAACAGCATGGACAGCATCTTGCGCCATAGCGAGATGGCCGGGATCTTCTTGTACAGCTTCAGTTCGCCCCTGGCGACCTTGGCTTCGTAGCCCTGGTAGGCCTTTTCGAATTCCTTGCCGACCTTGTCGTGCAGGTCGGGGCAGTCGGAGGGCGAGAACAGCGTCCATTCGGCATTGTCCATGACCCGCTTCATGAACAGGTCGGGGATCCAGTTGGCCGTGTTCATGTCGTGGGTGCGGCGGCGCTCGTCGCCGGTGTTCTTGCGCAGCTCGAGGAATTCCTCGATGTCCAGGTGCCAGGTCTCGAGGTAGGCGCAGACCGCGCCCTTGCGCTTGCCGCCCTGGTTGACCGCCAGCGCCGTGTCGTTGACGACCTTGAGGAAGGGGACGACGCCCTGGCTCTCGCCGTTGGTGCCCTTGATGTGGCTGCGCAGCGCGCGCACCGGCGTCCAGTCGTTGCCCAGGCCGCCGGCGTACTTGGCGAGCATGGCGTTTTCCTTGATGGCGTCGTAGATGCCCGAGAGATCGTCGGACACCGTGGTGAGATAGCACGAGGACAGTTGCGAATGCAGGGTGCCGCTGTTGAACAGCGTCGGCGTCGAGCTCATGAAGTCGAACGAGGACAGTACCTGGTAGAACTCGATGGCGCGTTCCTCGCGGTGGATTTCATTCAGCGCGAGGCCCATCGCCACCCGCATGAAGAACACCTGCGGCAGCTCGATGCGCCGGCCGCGCACGTGCAGGAAATAGCGGTCGTACAGGGTCTGCAGGCCCAGGTAGCCGAACTGCTCGTCGCGCGAGGCGTCCAGCGCCCGGGCCAGGCGCGGCAGGTCGAACAGGGCGAGCTCGCGGTTGAGCAGCTCGGCCTCGATGCCGGTCTTGATGAAGGCCGGAAAGTACTCGGCGTAGCGCGTGGCCATGTCGGCCTGCAGGCATTCCTTGCCGAGGACCTCCTTGCGGATCGTGTGCAGCAGCAGGCGCGCGGTCACCTGGCTGTAGGAGGGATCGGTCTCGACCCGGGCGCGCGCGGCGAGGATGGCGGATTTGTAGACCTCGTCGACCGGCACGCCGTCGTAGAGGTTCTTGACCGTCTCTTGCAGGATGCCGTCGACGTCGATGTCGTGGGGCAGCTTGTGGGCGGCCTCCTCGATGGTCCGGCGCAGCAGCGCCATGTCCAGCGGGCGGCGGGTCTCGCCGTCCTGCACCGAGATCGCGGGCGCCGGCGCGGCCGCCGCCTGGGCGGCGCTTTCCTGCTGGCGCGCCTGGGCGCGCTTTTCACGGTACAGCACGTAGGCGCGCGCCACGTCGTGCTCGCCCGAGCGCATCAGCGCGAGCTCGACCTGGTCCTGCACCTCCTCGATGTGGAAGGTGCCGCCGCCGGGGCGGTTGCGCACCAGGGCGCCGACGACGTGTGCCGTGAGGGTCTCGACCAGCTCGCGCACGCGCGCCGAGGCGGCGCTCTGCCCGCCATGCACGGCGAGGAATGCCTTGGTCATCGCCACCGCGATCTTGCTTGGCTCGAATCCCACCACCGCGCCGTTGCGCCGCATGATGTGGAAGTTCTGCCACTGGCCGTTCCCGGCGTCCGCCGCGGGGGCCGGCGAGGGCGCGAGGGACCGCGCGGAAGGGGTGTCCTGTTCGGCGAGATAGGAACTGTGCATGGGATCTCCTGACGATCGGATGTCCGCGGCAAGGGGGGAATCCAGCATGCCGTGGAGGAAAAAAGGGGTGGAAGCGGACGATCTTTCTGTTTTTTCTGGGTAAGCAGCAGCCTGCTGGGCACTACAACATATAGTGGTGCTGAATGTGCCGTCCACAAATTGTAGTAGGGGAATTGAGGTGGATCAAGTATTGGGCCAGGCGGGTTCTCCACAATTCCCGCGCCTTGTCCACATCCGGCCTGTGGACAAAGCGGCGCGGCCCGCATGGCGCGGGCGCTTCGGCGATTTTGAAACCAAATGTTCCGGGACTACCAGTGCAGGTAGAACATGGCCTTGGCGAGGAACACGATCAGCACGACGTGGCAGAACACGCTGATGTGGATCCGCTGGAAATGCCGGGACTTGAGGCGGCCGGCGCCGCTCAGGGTCACCGCGGTGATGAAGTGGACGAGCACGCTCGCCGCGAGGAGGATCTTGAGCCACAGCAGGGTGGCGAAGGCGCTGGCGAAGGGATGCGCCAGGGCCTCGCGGTAGGACCAGGCCATGCCGATCCCCGCGCCGAACAGCACCAGGATGACGAAGGGCATGAAGCGCCGGGCGCGGCGGCCGATCGCGAGCTCGACCTCGCGCATGGTCTCGCGGCCCAGGGGCTTGCGGATGCCCTCGAGGATCAGCACCTCGAAGAACACCGTGCCCACGAACACGATCGCCGCAAAAAGATGCAGGGTGAGGAGGAGGGGATGGCTCATAGTGGTTAGAATGATCGTCTGGCGCGCGGGCCGGCCCTCATTGTAGGGCGGCCGTCGTCCATGCGATGGGCGAGGCCCGGGGTGCGTCATGGCCTTTGAATGACATTTGTCATGGACGGGAACCAAGAAATGCGGCTTATTCCGATTCGTATCCTGGGGATATGCCTGGCGGCGGCCGGGCTGGCGGCGTGCGCGCCGACCGAGCCTGCGCGCAAGGCCGAGCCGGCCGTCCCGCAATGCCAGGCGGCCGCCCAGGGCGACGCCGCGGTCGGGAATTGGCTGAGCGTGACGAGCCAGCGGGGCGTGGTTGGCGCCATCCGGACGCTCTATACCCTCAATCCCGACGGCACCATGGTCTACGTGCAGCAGATCAAGCGGCCGCGCGCGCCCTCGCAGGGCCTGCACGAGAGCGGCTGCTGGCATCGCGAGGGCAAGACGCTGGTGCTGCGCACGATCCTGTCCAACGGCTCGCCCGTGAACCTCGACGATCCGATCTACACCAACCGCTACGAGATCCTGCGCGCCGACGCCACCACCCTGCGCATGCGGGGCGTGGACGGCCTGGTCGACGCCCGGCGCATGTCGCCGGGCTATCGCCTGCCCTTCTAGCATCCTGCGGCCGCCCGGACATCCAGCCCGGGCTGGATGCGCGCGGCCCTCAGTCGCCGTCGCGGCCCTCAGACGGTCGTCGCGGCCCTCAGACCGTCGTCGCGGCCCTCAACTCGCCGTCGCGGCGGCCAGGCGGCCGAGGACGGTCTCGCGGCCCAGCAGGGCCAGGACCGCGCCGATCGAGGGCGTGTGCTTGACGCCGGTGGCGGCGACCCGCAGGGGGATGGCGAGCCTGGGCATCTTGAGGCCGTGCGCTTGCAGCATCTGCTTGATCAGCGCGTCGAGCGCCGCCTCGGTCCAGTCCGGCAGGCCCGCGGCGCGCGCCGCGAAATCCCCGACCAGGGCGCGGGCGGATTCGTCCAGGACCTCGGCGCGCAGCGCCTCGCCGGCCGGCTGGTAGGGGCCGCAGAACAGCATGGCGCCCTCGGCGAGCTGCTCGAGGGTCTCGCCGCGATCCTTGAGCAGGCCCATGGCCGCCGCCAGGTCGACCGCCGCGGGATCGCCGCCGCGTCGCCGGATCCGCGGCGCCACGCGCGCGGCCAGGTCCTCGTTCGAGCATTGCCGGATCGCGTGGGCGTTGACCCAGTTGAGCTTCTTGGGATCCCACTGGGCGGCCGAGCGGCTGAGGTTGCGGGCATCGAACCATTCGACGAACTGCTCGCGGGTGAACAGCTCGTCGTTGCCGTGGCTCCAGCCCAGCCGCGCGAGGTAGTTCACCATCGCCTCGGGCAGGTAGCCGAGCTTGTCGTATTCCATCACGCTGACCGCGCCGTGGCGCTTGGAGAGTTTTTCGCCGTCGGGGCCGAGGATCATGGGCACGTGGCCGTAGCGCGGCGGCTCGGCGCCCAGGGCGCGCAGGATGTTGATCTGGCGCGGCGTGTTGTTCACGTGGTCGTCGCCCCGGATCACGTGGGTGATGCGCATGTCCCAGTCGTCGACGACCACGCAGAAATTGTAGGTGGGCGTGCCGTCGGGCCGGGCGATGACCAGGTCGTCGAGCTCGGCGTTGTCGAAGCTGATCGGGCCCTTGACTAGGTCGTCCCAGCTCGTGGCTCCCTCCAGGGGGCTGCGGAAGCGCACCACGGGACGCACGCCGGGGGGCACGGGCGGCAGGATCTTGCCGGGCTCGGGGCGCCAGGTGCCGTCGTAGCGCGGCTTGGCGCCGATCGCCCGGGCGCGCTCGCGCATGGCCTCGACCTCCTCGGGGCTGCTGTAGCAGCGGTAGGCCGTGCCTTCGTCCAGCATCCGGGCGATGACCTCGCGGTAGCGGTCCATGCGCCGCATCTGGTAGAAGGGGCCCTCGTCCGGGGTCAGGCCCAGCCACTCCATGCCGTCCAGGATGGCCTGCACCGCCTCGGGGGTCGAGCGCTCGAGGTCGGTGTCCTCGATCCGCAGCACGAAGGTCCCGCCGTGGTGGCGGGCGAAGGCCCAGGAGAACAGCGCGGTGCGCGCGCCTCCGAGGTGCAGGTAGCCGGTGGGAGAGGGTGCGAATCGCGTGCGCACGGTGGCTGATTGGGGCGCGGTCATGTCGGGTCGATGGGCTGGGGCGGCGCATGGAGGCCATGCGCCGCGCATTGGAGTCGGACCGCCATTTTAAAGTACAGTGGAAGTCTTGCTTGGGGCATTGTTTCAGGTTTCTATGTTGCGTCATCGCTTGGCGGCCTTGTTCGAGCCGCGTTCCGTCCTCGTGGTCAGTGCGCGCGAGCTTCCCGTCGTGCGCCAGACGCCCGCCTGCCTGCGCGGGCGGATCACCGAGGTCAGGGTCGATGCCTCGGGCGGGTTTCGGATGCCCGGCCGCCTCGAGTACCTCCAGGAGGGCCAGCGGCCCGACCTGGCGCTGCTGTGCGTCGACCCCGCCCACCTGCCGGCCATCCTCGGCGCGCTGCGCGCCTTGCGGCCGCGCGCCCTGTTGCTGCTGCCCCACGAGACGCCGTCGCGCGACCCGGTGGAAACCCGCGTCTATTGCCAGGCCTGGGGGCGGATGAACGACTGCCTGGTGCTGGGGCCGGGGGCCCTGGGCGTGCAGCGGCCGCACCTGGGCCTGAACCTCAGCCTGGAGCCCGAGGGGGCGCCGGGCGGGCGCGTGGCCCTGGTGGCGCAATCGCGCATGGTGCCGGCCGCGGTGCTGGACTGGGCGGGCGACATCCGGCTCGGATTCTCGGCCGTGGTGTCGGCCGGCGACGAGGCGGGAGTGGCGGTGGCCGAGGTCCTGGAATACCTGGCGATGGATCCGCGCACCGACAGCGTGGTGCTGTACCTGGAGGAGGCCGATTCCTCGCGCCGTTTCACCAGCGCGCTGAACGCGGTCGCCAGCGTCAAGCCCGTCATCGTGCTCAAGGTCGGCCGCCAGGCCGATCCCTCGGGAACGTCCCTGGCCGCCGACGCGGTGTTCGGCGCCCTGCTGCGGCGCACCGGCGCGGTGCGGATCCAGTTCTTCGTCCAGTTGTTCTCCGCGCTCAAGGTCCTGGTCCACGGCCCGCGCCATCGCGGCCGGCGCATCGCCATCGCCTCCAACGGCCACGGCGCGGCGCACTTGGCGCTGGACGTGATCGGCCTGAGCGGCCCCGTGGCCCGGGCCGAGCTGGGCGGCCAGACCCGCAAAGAGCTCGCCGCGCTGTTCGAGCCGGGCGCGGCGGTGGACAATCCGGTGATCAGCCACGCGCCCATGAATCCCGAGCACGTGCGCCGCATGCTCGCCCTGCTGGTCGCCGACCCGGGCGTCGACGGCGTGCTGGTCCTGATCGCGCCCGACCGGCTCTCGGACATGGAGCCGGTCGCCGACGCCCTGGCCGACTTTTCAGCGCACGCGCAAAAGCCCATTATCTGCTGCTTCATGGGGGACGCCTCGATGCGCCCCCTGCGCCAGCGCCTGGACCGCGTGGGCCTGCCGGCGTTCCGCACGCCCGAATCGGCGGCCGACGCCTTCGGCATCCTCGCCTCGCACCAGTACAACCAGACCCTGGCGCAGCAGACCCTGCCGCCGGAAATGCTCAATCGCCCGCCGCGCCTGGACGAGGCGCGCGCGCTGCTGGCCGATGCGCGCATGACCGGCCGCACCCGGCTCGATGCGCAGGCCTGCCGCTGGCTGTTCGACTGCTTCCACATCCCCGTTGGGCTGGGCGACGCCCCTCCGGCGGCCGTGGTGCGCGACGGCCTGCCCATGGCGATCCACATCCGGCAGGACGTGCGCTTCGGCCCCTACATCCAGTTCGGCCCGGGGGGGCGGCTGGCCCAGATCGCCAATCCCAATCGCGAGATCGAGCTGCCGCCGCTGAACAATTACCTGGCCCGCCAGCTCATCCAGCGCGGCAAGTTCTGGAGCCGCGCGCTCTCGCGCAGCCTGAGCCCGGCGGTCTTCGAGCAGTTGCGCGAGACCCTCGAGCGGATCTCCGAGATCGCTAGCGAGCTGCCCGGCATCCGGCGCCTGTCGATCGATCCGCTGTGGGCCGACGACACGGCGCTGTACGCCGGGGCCGTGGAGGTCGAGATCGACGTCAACGACGACGGCGAGCGGCCCGAGAACCGCGCCTACCGGCACATGGCCATCCACCCCTATCCGCGGCGCCTGGTGCGCGCGATGCAGTTCGACGACGGGCAGGAATGGCTGCTGCGGCCCATCCGGCCCGAGGACGCCGCCCTCTTGCAGGAATTCGTCCGGGGCCTGTCGGAGGAATCGCGCTACATGCGCTTCGTCTCGATGCTGCGCGAGCTGACGCCGCGCATGCTGGCGCGCTACACCCGCATCGACTACGACCGCGAGCTGGCCCTCGTCGCCACGATCCAGGTGTCCAATCCCGAGAACCGCGGCCTGCTGCGCGAGCGCATCATCGGCTTTTCGCACTACCTGCGCAATGCCGACGGCCAGGGCGCCGAATACGCCCTGGTGATCGCCGACGACTGGCAGCGCCGCGGCCTGGGCCAGGAGCTCATGCGCGGCCTGATCCGGGAGGCGCGCCGCCAGGGCCTGAGCTACATCGACGGCGTCGTGCTCGCGACCAACCGGCCGATGCTCGCCTTGATGGCGCACCTGGGCTTTCGCAACGATCCCGACCAGGAGGACCCGGGCATGCGGCGGGTCTGGCTCGACCTGAAGGCCCCGGGGTCGGGCGAGGGCTGATCCGCGACACGGGCGTGGCCGGTCCACGTCGCCGCCGCCGATCCGCGACACGGGCGCGGCGGGTCCGCGTCGCCGCTACGGCCGATCCGCCCCGCCGGCGCGGGCGGCGGCTCAGCCTTCGCCGGCCGGCCGCAGGACGCGCGCCAGGAAATCGCGGATGTCGGCGATCTCGCGCGGATGGACGGCGTGCGGCATGGGATAGGTGTGCCACTCGGGGGCGTAGCCCAGCTCGCGCAGCATGTCGCGGCTGGCCTCGCCGCGCGACAGGTCCACGACGGGGTCCATGGTGCCGTGCGCCATGAACAGCGGCACGGCGGCGTTGGCGGGGTGGCGTTCGGTCGCCGTGGTGTTGCGCAGCGGCAGGTAGCCCGACAGCCCGATGATTCCGGCCAGCGGCTGGTCCATGCGCAGCCCCGTGTACAGGGCCATGGCGCAGCCCTGCGAAAAGCCCGCCAGGACGATGTGGTCGGTGGGGATGCCGCGCTCGACCTCGTGGGCGATGAGCTCCATGATGGCGTGGCGCGAGGCGCGGATGCCGTCGATGTCCTCGCGCGCCGCGGAGTCCAGGGCGAAGATGTCGTACCAGGCCCGCATCGGCATGCCCTGGTTGAGCGTCACGGGGCGCACTGGGGCGTGCGGAAAGACGTAGCGCACCGGCGGCATGCCGGGCGCCTGGAGCTCGGGCACGATGGGCAGGAAGTCGCTGCCGTCGGCGCCGAGGCCGTGCATCCAGATCACCGCGTGGCGAGGCTCGGGGCCGGTTTCGTGTTCGATGCGGTCCAGCAGGTCGGTCATGGTCTCGGGTCCTCGGGGGATGGGTCCGCGGGGGGTGGTGCGCCGTCGCCGAAATCCAGCCCCTTGAGGGTCTGGTAGAGCGCGCGGTAGTGCTTGCGGGCCGGCTCGCGGCCCTGCGGCAGGGCCTGGTTCTGTTGGGCTTCCTTGCGGGCGGCGCGGATCTGGGCCCGCAGCGCCTGGGCGTCCAGCGCCGGAAACCGCTCGATCACGGCGGTCAGCGCGGCATCGTCCGCGATGAGCTGGTCGCGCAGCGCCTCCAGGCGGTGCATGGCGCGCGCCTGCTCGCGCGAGCCGTTTTCCCAGAGATCCAGTTGCGCGCGCAAGGCATCGGCGTCGGCCTGGCGCATGAGCTTGCCCACGTAGTGGATCTGGCGCCGCCGGCCCTCGTGGCTGTGGATGCGCTGGGCCAGGGCGATGGCCTCGCGCAGGGGCTCGTCGAGGTCCAGCCGGGCCAGCCGCGCGGCGGGCAGCTCGACCAGGCGCCGGCCCAGGGCCAGCAGGGCGTGCATGTCGCGCTTGGCCTGGGACTTGCTGGGACGATCGTGCGCGAGGGGCTCGGGGGCCTCTTGGGTTTCGTCCATGATGATGAGCATAAAATGATCGTCGACCGACTATCATAACCGTCCGGCGGGCCTGCCGCCGGACCACAGCAGCAAGGTGCACGCATGAACGACAACGCCGAGGTCCTCCTGGACATTCCCACGCAGCAAGCCGTGTTTCGCCAATTGGTGGCCGATGCGCTGGGCCTCGCCCGGCAGGCCGGCGCCACGGACGCCGCGGTCGAGGTGTCCGAGAGCCAGGGCCTCTCGGTGGCCGTGCGCCAGTGCGCGATCGAGACCATCGAGCAGACGCGCGACCGCTCCCTGGCGGTGACAGTGTTCGCCGGCAGCCGCCGCGGTTCGGCCTCGACCTCCGATTTCTCGGCCGAGGCCCTGCGCAAGACGGTCGACGCCGCCTGGCACATCGCGCGCCACACCGCCGAGGATCCGGCCGCCGGCCTGCCCGACGAGGGCCTGCTGGCCCTGCACTATCCGGATCTCGACCTGCACGCGCCCTGGGCCATCGACGCCCGCGAGGCCGCGCGCCTGGCGATCCGCGCCGAGCGCGCCGCGCTGGCGGTGAGCCCGCTCATCACCAACACCGAGGGCGCTTCGCTGGACACCATGGAGGGGCATTTCGTGCTGGGGAATTCGCGCGGGTTCCTGGGCGGGTATCCCTATTCGCGCCACAGCCTGTCGGTGGCGCCGATCGCCGGGCACGGCTCGGGGATGCAGCGCGACTACTGGTACACCTCGGCGCGCCGGCCGGCCGAGCTGGCCGATCCGGTCCGCGTGGGCCGCTACGCCGCCGAGCGCGCCCTCTCGCGCCTGTCGGCGCGGCCCGTGCGCACCGGCCATTTCCCGGTGCTGTTCGAGGCGCCGCTGGCCGTGGGCCTGCTGGGGGCGCTGGTGCAGGCGGCCAGCGGCGGCGCGCTCTACCGCAAGGCCAGTTTCCTCGTCGACGCCCTGGGCAAGTCCGTGTTCGCCGACCACCTGGACGTCATCGAAAACCCGTACATCCCCGGCGCCCAGGGCAGCTCGCCCTTCGATGGCGAGGGGGTGCGCCCGCTGGCCCGCCGCGTCGTGGGCGGCGGCGTGCTCGAGGGCTATTTCCTGTCCAGCTACACGGCGCGCAAGCTCGGCATGGCCTCGACGGGGAACGCCGGCGGCTCGCACAATCTCAGCCTGCGCTCGCGCCTGACCCAGGCCGGCGACACGCTGGACGCCATGCTGCGCAAGATGGGCACCGGCTTCCTGGTGACCGAGCTGATCGGCCAGGGCGTGAACTACGTCACGGGCGATTACTCCCGGGGCGCCTTCGGCTACTGGGTCCAGGGCGGCCGCATCCAGCACGCGGTCGACGAGGTCACCATCGCCGGCAACCTGGCCGACATGTTCCGCCAGATCGTCGCCGTGGGCGCCGACGTGCACAGCCGCGGCGCCAAGTCCTCGGGGTCCGTGCTGATCGAGCGCATGGCCATCGCCGGCCAGTGAGGCGGCGCCCGGGCGCCGCGGGCCGGGCTTTCCCCAGGCGCCGCGCGGCGCCGCGGCGTGCACGCGCGCGCGCCTCGGGTGTAATATCGGGGCCACCGCACAAGAAATCGACAGTTTGTATCGTCATCAACGAGACCCCAAAAGGAGATCCTCCCTATGCAGCGTCGCTCATTTCTGAAAAAGGCCGGCCTCGGCGCCGTCGCCGGATCGGCGGCCGTCGCCGCCCCGGTATTCGCGCAGGGCACCCCCCAGATCAACTGGAAGATGACCTCGACGTACGGGCCGTCGCTGCCGCCGCTGTTCTCCACGGCGCAAATGTTCTGCGACATGATCAAGGAGGCCTCGGGCGGCAGCTTCAACATCCGCCTGTACCCCGCGGGCGAGCTGGTGCCGGGCTTCGCCGTCATGGACGCGGTGGGCAACCGGACGGTCGAGTGCGGGCAGACCGCCTCGTACTATTACTACGGCAAGGACCCCTCCTTCTGCTTCGACACGGCCGTGCCCTTCGGCCTGAACGTGCGCCAGATGTACGCCTGGATGTACGAGGGCGACGGCCTCAAGCTCATGCGCGAGCTCTTTGCGCCGCACGGGATCATCAATTTCCCCTTCGGCAACACGGGCACCCAGATGGGCGGCTGGTACCGCAAAGAGATCAAGTCGGTCGCCGACCTCAAGGGGCTCAAGATGCGCACCGCCGGCTTCGCGGGCGAGGTCCTCGCGCGCATGGGCGTGATTCCCCAGCAGATCCCGCCCGGCGACATCTACCCCTCGCTGGAAAAGGGCGCGCTCGACGCGGTCGAGTTCGTCGGCCCCGTCGACGATGAAAAGCTCGGCTTCCAGAAGGTCGCCAAGTACTACTACTATCCGGGCTGGTGGGAAGGCTCGGCCCAGGTCTCGCTGTACGTCAACGACAAGGCCTACGCCGAGCTGCCCAAGGCCTACCAGGCCATGATCGACATGGCCTCGCGCGCCGCCGGCAGCAAGATGGTGGGCGACTACGACGCCCACAATCCGGCCGCCCTGCGCCGCCTGATCGCCGCCGGCGCGGTGCTCAAGAGCTTCCCGCGCGACGTGATGGACGCCTCCTACAAGGCGTCCAACGAGGTCTACAAGGAATTCTGCGACAAGAACGCGGGCTTCAAAAAGATCTACGACAACTACATGGCCTTCCGCGACGGCATCGTGCCCTGGTTCCGCGTGGCCGAGGGCTCCTACGACAACTACCTCAGCGCCGCGCTGAGCAAGGCGAAATAAGCCTTTTCCCCCGGGGCCGTCGGCCCCGGGGCGTTCCAGCGTTCCAGCGTTTCCGCGTTTCCGCGTTCCAGCGTTCCAGCGTTCCAGCGGATGGCGGTTTCCGGCATCGATGTTCCCGCGGACGGCGATTCCTGGCTTCGGTGCCGGCCGCCGGACCGGCCGGCGGTCGCCCGATCGGGCGGCTTTTGCTTTATTTCCAGCCGCTTGCTAAAATTTATGGCTTTTCGCGGTTTGGGAAATCCACGTTGATTTTCCGGCGTCGGGTGGGATGCGTACGGACGGGGTCAAGAGCGTCTTGGCGGATCCACCCATCGTACTTTCGTGGCCGCGGAATTTTTCCTTTCATTTTCCTTAGGAACCATCATGAAGACCTTTGTGGCCAAGCCGCATGAAGTCAAGCGTGACTGGTTTGTGATCGATGCCAAGGGCAAGGTCCTTGGCCGTGTGGCCAGCGAAGTCGCACGCCGCCTGCGAGGCAAGCACAAACCCGAATTCACGCCCCACGTGGACACCGGCGATTACATCGTCGTCATCAATGCGGCCGACATCGTCGTGACCGGCGCCAAGGCCCGGGACAAGCGCTACTATCGCCACTCGACCTATCCGGGCGGCATCACCGAGACCAACTTCGAGAAAATGCAACAGCGTTTTCCGGGCCGTGCGCTGCAAAAGGCCGTCAAGGGCATGCTGCCCAAGGGTCCGCTGGGCTACGCCATGGCCAAAAAGCTCAAGGTCTATGCCGGCGCCGAGCATCCGCACGTCGCGCAGCAGCCGCAACCCCTGGACTTCTAAGGACTGGCCATCATGATCGGCAATTGGAATTATGGCACCGGCCGCCGCAAGACTTCGGTGGCGCGCGTGTTCCTCAAAAAAGGCACGGGCAAGATCATCATCAACGGCCGCCCCGTTGACGAGTATTTCGCCCGCGAGACCGGCCGCATGGTCGTGCGCCAGCCCCTCGAGCTCACCAACCACCTCGAGTCGTTCGACTTCCACGTCAACGTGCACGGCGGCGGCGAGTCCGGCCAGGCCGGCGCGGTGCGCCACGGCATCACCCGCGCCCTGATCGACTACGACGAGACGCTCAAGCCCTCGCTCAAGCAGGCCGGGCTGGTGACGCGCGACGCCCGCGAGGTCGAACGCAAGAAGGTCGGCTTCCACAAGGCGCGCCGCCGCAAGCAGTTCAGCAAGCGCTGATCCGGTTCGCGGCCTTTGCGCCACCCCGAAACCCCGGCCCGGCGCCGGGGTTTTTTGCTGTGGGGTCGCCCCAAAGCAAAAACGACCAGGCAGCAAGCCGAAGGCGCGGCGTGCGGCCACTTTTTCCTGGTGGGCCGCTTGCAAGGGGCGCGGCGGATTAAGTTAAGCTAGAGACCAGCCCATGGACACTTCTTCGGAATGGAACAGCATATGAACGCAGCATCATCGATCAAGGCCGGCATCGTCGGGGGCACGGGATACACCGGCGTGGAGCTGCTGCGCCTGCTCTCGGCCCATCCGCATGCGCGGCTGCACGCCATCACCTCGCGCAAGGAGGAGGGCATGCCGGTCGCCGACATGTTCCCCAACCTCCGGGGCCACGTCGACCTGCGTTTCCAGACGCCCGAGCACGCGGCACTCGAGCAATGCGACGTGGTGTTCTTCGCGACCCCGCACGGGGTGGCGATGGAGCAGGCCCGCCATCTGCTGGACCATGGCGTGCGGGTGATCGACCTGGCGGCGGATTTCCGCCTGCAGGACGTCGACACCTTCCAGAAATGGTACAAGATGCCCCACGCCTGCCCGGACATCCTGCGCGAGGCCGTCTACGGCCTGCCCGAGCTCGACCGCGAGGCGATCCGCAAGGCGCGCGTGGTGGGCAATCCGGGCTGCTATCCGACCACCGTCCTGCTGGGCCTGGCGCCGGTGCTGCAGGCCGGGCGGCCCCTGATCGACGCCGGCCACGTGATCGCCGACTCCAAGTCGGGCGTCTCGGGGGCGGGCCGCAAGACCCAGCTCGGTTCGCTGTTCTCCGAGGCCAGCGACAATTTCGCCGCCTACGGCGTCGCGGGCCACCGCCACCATCCCGAGATCTCCGAATGCCTGCAGCGCATCGCCGGCGCCCCGGTGGGGCTGGTGTTCGTGCCGCACCTCGTGCCCATGATCCGCGGCATGTTCTCGACGCTGTACCTGCGCATCCTGCCCGAGGCCATGGACACCGATTTCCAGGCGCTGTACGAGGCGCGCTATGCCGACGAGCCCTTCGTCGACGTGATGCCGGCCGGCA
The DNA here is from genome assembly GCA_044508625.1 of Alcaligenaceae bacterium. Classification (GTDB taxonomy): domain Bacteria; phylum Pseudomonadota; class Gammaproteobacteria; order Burkholderiales; family Burkholderiaceae_B; genus Castellaniella. The sequence goes on along the minus strand of JBIQHJ010000009.1, from coordinate 70,958 downwards.
GCCTGCCGCAGACCCGCTCGGTGCGGGCCTCCAACATGCTGCGCATCGCCGTGCACCGCCCGGCGGATGGCGACCAGCTCGTGGTGCTGGTGGTGCAGGACAACCTTGTCAAGGGGGCGGCCGGGCAGGCCGTGCAGAACATGAACCTGATGTTCGGGTTCGACGAAACGGCCGGACTGCAACACGTTGCGGTCCTGCCCTGAGCCGCACCGGAGGCACGGCATGGCCTTGCGGCGCCTGATCCTGCGCGGGCTGGTCCTCGCCCTCGTCCTGCTGCTGGTCTTCATCGCCGGCGCGCTGGCGATGCATTTCGGCATGCATCGCGGCGACAAGCAGCGCATCCTCGACCTGGAGGCGCGCGTCGAGACCTTGCGGATGACCGAGGCCGAGACCAATGCGCGCCTGGCGAGCCTGCAAGGCCAGCTCGACGTCGAGCTGGCGACGCGGCGCACGCTGGAGGACACCCTGGCCAGGCAAGAGCAAGAGCTCGGCCGCACCCGCGACCAGCTCGCCTTCTACGAGCAGCTCATTCCGCCCGGGCCCGCCGGCGCCGTCGCCATTCGCGCCTTCGACGTCCGGCTCCAGGGCGGCTTCCTGCATTACCGGGTGCTGCTGACCCGCAACGCTCCGGGCCAGGAGGCCTTCAGAGGCCGCATGCGCTTCATGGCCGATGCGCTGGAGGGCGGCAATCCCGTTAAAATAGAGCTTTCGGCGGCGACGGCCGAGGCTTCGGCCGCGTCGCCCGGCCAGGGCGCCGCGGGTGCCGATCCCTTCGCCCTGGTCTTCGAGCAGTTCCAGCGCAGCACCGGCGTTCTGCAGCTTCCGCCCGGCGCCGCGATCCGCTCCGTCACCCTCGAGGTCCTCGAGGACGGGGTGATCCGGGCCACGCGGGACGCCACCATCGCGGATGCCGCCCCGGCGGGCGGCGCCCCAGGAGTCACCCCATGAGCACGATCGAGCACGTAGATTTCGAAGTCCCTCCCGCACCGCTGTTGTTCACCGATGCCGCCGTCTCCAAGGTCCGCGAGCTGCTGGCCGAGGAGGGCAATCCGGACCTGAAGCTGCGCGTGTTCGTGCAGGGCGGCGGCTGCTCGGGGTTCCAGTACGGGTTCACCTTCGACGAGGAGGTCAACGACGACGACACCACGATCGAACGCGAGGGGGTCCAGTTGCTGGTCGACCCCATGAGCTTCCAGTACCTGGTGGGCTCCGAGATCGACTACAAGGACGACCTCGAGGGCTCGCAGTTCGTGATCCGCAACCCCAACGCCAACACCACCTGCGGCTGCGGCTCGTCCTTCGCGCCCTGATTTCCTTGCCTCCCATGCTGCGGATCCGGCCGCCCGGGCACCCTGGGCGCGGCCTGCTGCGGCGCGTCCGGGCGGTTCGGGTGGTTTAAGCGGTCCAGGTGGTCCAGGCCGTCCAGGTGGTCGGGGCGGTCCTGGCCGTACAGGCCGCTCAGTCCGCTCAGTCCGCTCAGGCGGGATAGAGGCAGCCGGCGATCGTCGCGTGCCGCGCGCCGGTCACCGCCGGCAGGCAGGCGGCCTGCCCATGGAGGTGTGCGCGCGCGAGCCAGGCAAAGGCCAGCGCCTCGACCGACTGGACCGGCATGCCGTGCCCGGCGGTCGTCGCCAGCCGGCAGGGCAGGGCCTCGGCCAGGGCCGTCATCAGGGCGGTGTTCAGGGCGCCGCCGCCACAGGCCAGGACCTCGCGCGTGCCCGGGGCATGCCGGGCGATGGCCTCGGCGATCGTCAGGGCCGAGAGCCGCAGCAGGGTGGCCTGCACGTCGGCGGGCGCCAGGGTGCTCCCCCCGGGGGTTTCATCCAGCCCGGCCTGCAGCCAGCCGGGCCCGAACAAGTCGCGGCCCGTCGACTTGGGTGGCGGCAGTCCGAACCACGGCTCGGCCCGCAGGCGCGCCAGCAGGCCCTCGTGGCAGCGGCCGCTCGCCGCCCATGCGCCGTCGCGGTCGTAGGGCTGCCCCAGGTGGCGCTGCGTCCAGGCGTCCATCAGCATATTGGCCGGCCCCGTATCGAAGCCGCGCACCGGCTCGCCGAGGATGGTGACGTTGGCGATGCCCCCCAGGTTGAGGATCACGCGGCCCGGCTGCTTGCCGAACCATGCGGCATGGAAGGCCGGCACCAGCGGCGCGCCCTGGCCGCCGGCCGCGACGTCGCGGCTGCGAAAGTCCGCCACCACCGCGATGCCGGTTCGCTCGGCCAGCCGGGCGGGCGCGTTGACCTGCAGGGTGTAGCCCGCCTCGGGGACGTGGCGCACGGTCTGGCCGTGGGCGCCGATGGCGCGCACCTGCGAGGGTGCGAGGCCGGATCGGGCGAGCAGCCGCTCGACGGCCTGCGCGTAGCAGTCGGCCAGCTCGTTGGCCGCGAGCGCCGCCCGCGCGAGCTCGTCCGCGCCCGCGGCGTTCAGGGCCAGCAGCGCGCCGCGCAAGGCGGGGGGCAGCGGCAGGCTCGCCGCCGCGGCGATCCGGATGGAAGTCTCGTCGAATTCGGCCAGCACGCCGTCGACGCCGTCGGTGCTGGTGCCCGACATCAGGCCGATGTAGCGTTCGACGGGCGCGGCCGGCCGGGGCGCCTCGCCGGGCCGGGGATCGCGTCCGGATTCGCCGTGCACGCTGGCCATGCGGTGTCGCAAGCGCCCGCGAGAGCCGCGGCGGCTAGCGCTGCGCCACTTGCGGGGCGCCCTGCGTGTCCTGGATCCGCGCCAGGAAATCGATGTGGGTCCGGTATTGGGCCGCCACCGCGGCGAAGGCCTTGCGGTCTGCGGCCTCGAGCGTGCGCGCCACCGGCAGGTCGACGGCGAGCGGATCCACCGGACGGCCGTCGATGCGGAACTCGTAGTGCAGGTGCGGGCCGGTGGCCCAGCCCGTCGACCCGACGTAGCCGATCAACTGGCCCTGCTGGACGCGGTCGCCTTTTTTCAGGCCCTTGGCAAAGCGGCTCTGGTGCGCGTACAGGGTGGAATACTTGCCGAAGTTCTTGAGGATGATGACGTTGCCGTAGCCGTTCTGGCGGCCGATGAACTCGACCGTGCCGTCGGCCGTGGCGTGGATCGGGGTGCCGGCGGGTGCCGCGTAGTCGACGCCCTTGTGGCCCGCCCAGCGCTTGTGAACGGGATGCATGCGCATGCCGAAGCGCGAGCTGATTCGGGTGAACTTGATCGCCGTGCGCAGGAACGCGCCCTTGAGGCTCGCGCCGTCGAAATCATAGTAGCCGCCGCTGTCGCCGGCCGCCTTGAACCACACGGCGCTGTAGGTCTTGCCGCGGTTGATGAATTCGAGGGCGCGGATGCGGCCCGAACCCACCTCGACGCCGTCGTGCATGTAGGCGTCGTACACGATGCGGAAGCGGTCGCCCTTGCGCAGGTCCTTGAGGAAGTCGATCCGGCTGCCGAGGATCTCGACCATGTCCAGGGTGATCGCGTCCGGGATGCCGGCCTCGTCGGCCGCGCCGAACAGCGAGCTGTCGATGTCGCCCTCGGCGATGCGCAACTGGGCCTGCGCGGGCGCCGAGCGCTCGTCGGCGAGAAAGCCGCCCTTGCCGTCGGGACGCACCTCGAGCCAGCGCGACACGTAGCCGCCGTCGCCCTGGGTGCCCGGGGTGTGGGCGTAGCGCAGCCACACGAGCGCGCCCTGCTCGTCCAGCGCCGCCTGCACCACGCGCCCGGGGTAGAGCTTGTAGATCGAGCGCGCGCCCTTGTCATGCACCAGGAACGGCAGCAGCCCGTCCTCGTCGATGCCCAGGCGCTGCAGCAGGGCCTCGACCGTGTCGCCGGAACGGATGCGGGTCTGGGCGATGAAGGGCGCCTTTTCATCCTCGGCGCCCGGCGCTGCGAGCGGATGCAGGTCGAGGGTGCTGCGCGCCTCGTAGATGGGCTCGGGAGGGGTGGAGGGCTTGACGACCGCGAGGGCTGCCGCGGTGAGGAAGAGGCCGCCGGCGGCCATGAGCAGGCTTCTGGTGACGTGTTGGCGGCGGCGTTGCTGTTGGTGGTCTTCGGACGTCATGGACGGTGGTATTCGTATATTCCGGACTGCGCTCGTCCATGGCGACGTCGAGGCTCTGATAATATGAGGCCCCGTGCCGCCCCGGCCGGGCGTCGAATTGTTGTACAGAAGCTGCGATGGCACGTTATGCTAGCGCATCGACCACGATTTTTCGAGCGTTTTTTTCATTTTTTCTGCAAAAGCGTATATCATGTCGTCCCCTTCCGCCCCCGCCGACCTCCAGGCGGACGCCGATCTTCGCGTCGTCCAGCGGGGCTGCGACGAGCTCCTCGTCGCCTCAGAATTCGCCGCCAAGCTCGCGCGCAGCCGCGCCACGGGCGTGCCCCTGCGCATCAAGCTCGGCCTCGATCCGACGGCTCCCGACATCCACCTGGGCCATACCGTGGTGCTCAACAAGATGCGCCAGCTCCAGGACCTCGGCCACACCGTGATCTTCCTGATCGGGGACTTCACCGCGCTGATCGGCGATCCCAGCGGACGCAACGCCACCCGGCCGCCGCTCACGCCCGAGCAGATCCGCGAAAACGCCAAGACCTACTACGCCCAGGCCAGCCTCGTGCTGGATCCGGCGCGCACCGAGATCCGCTACAACTCGGAATGGTGCGACAAGCTCGGCACCCGCGGCCTGATCCAGCTCGCCTCGCGCTACACCGTGGCGCGCATGATGGAGCGCGACGATTTCACCAAGCGCTACAAGGGCGGCATCCCGATCTCGGTGCACGAGTTCCTCTACCCGCTGCTGCAGGGCTACGACTCGGTGGCCCTGCGCGCCGATCTCGAGCTGGGCGGCACCGACCAGAAATTCAACCTGCTGGTGGGGCGCGAGCTGCAAAAGGAATACGGCATCGAGCCCCAGTGCATCCTCACCATGCCGCTGCTCGAGGGCACCGACGGCGTCGAAAAGATGTCCAAGTCCAAGGGCAACTACATCGGCATCACCGAGGCGCCCGACTCCATGTTCGGCAAGCTCATGTCCATCTCCGACACGCTGATGTGGCGGTACTACGAGCTGCTGTCCTTCCGCTCGCTCGAGGACATCGCCGCCTTGCAGGCCGAGGTCGCGGGCGGGCGCAATCCCCGGGACGCCAAGGTCCTGCTGGCCCAAGAGCTGGTCGGGCGCTTCCACAGCGCGCGCGAGGCCGAGCTCGCGCTCGAGCATTTCAACGCCCGGTTCCGCGACGGCGCCATTCCCGACGACCTGCCCGAGGTCACCGCGGGCGCGGCGCCCATGGGGATCCTCAAGGTGCTGCGCGAGGCGGGCCTGGCGGCCTCGGCCTCCGAGGCCCAGCGCAACATCGAGCAGGGCGGGGTGCGCATCGATGGCGACCGGATTTCCGACAAATCCCTGCAATTGCCGTCAGGGACCTATGTGATGCAGGTCGGCAAGCGCAAGTTCGCGCGGGTGACCCTCACCTGAAACGCCGGCCATTGAACCGTTGGAGGCTTCATGAAACTGCACAGCGATTCCTTTCCCGACCAGGGCGTGATCCCCGAGCGCTACGCGTTCGGGCGCATCGATCCCGAGTCCCACGTGACGCTGGCGGGCAACGTCAATCCCCACCTGGCCTGGTCCGAGGTGCCCGAGGGCGTCCGGTCCTTCGCCGTGGTGTGCTGCGACCCGGACGTCCCCAGCAAGCCCGACGACGTCAATCAAGAGGGGCGCGAGGTGCCGGCGGACCTGCCGCGCGTGGATTTCTACCATTGGGTGCTGGTCGACGTCGCCGCCGAGCGGCGCGAGATCGCGGCGGGCGACTATTCCAGCGGCATCACCCCGCGCGGCAAGGCGGGGCCGCTGGCGCTGGACGGCACGCGCCAGGGGGTCAACGACTACACCCAGTGGTTCGCGGCCGACCGCGACATGAGCGGCGACTATTTCGGCTATGACGGGCCGTGCCCGCCCTGGAACGATGCCCTGGTGCACCGCTACGTGTTCACGGTCTATGCCCTGGACGTGGCCGAGCTCGGCGTCGAGGGGCGCTTCACGGGGGCCCAGGCGCTAGAGGCGATGCAGGGCCACGTCCTGGCGCAGGCGTCCGTCACCGGCACCTATACGCTCAACCCCAGGCTGCACGCCTTGTAGCCCTGGACGCGCCCGGACGCATCCCCGCCCGGGCGCGGGGCGGGCCGGCGGGGCACGGCGCCGGGGGTTCACGATAGAATAGGCCATTCGATCGCCCATCCATCTCACCTAGGAACCTTCATGTTTGACCGCTCCCGCACGCTCGACCAGGTCGATCCCGACATCTGGGCCGCCATCCAGCAGGAAAACCTGCGCCAGGAACAGCACATCGAGCTGATTGCCTCCGAGAACTACGCCAGTCCGGCCGTCATGCAGGCGCAGGGCACGCAGCTCACCAACAAGTACGCCGAAGGCTATCCGGGCAAGCGCTACTACGGCGGCTGCGAGTACGTGGACGTGGTCGAGCAGCTCGCCATCGACCGCCTGAAGGCGATCTTCGGCGCCGAGGCGGCCAACGTGCAGCCCAACTCCGGTTCGCAGGCCAACCAGGGGGTGTACATGGCGGTGCTCAAGCCCGGCGACACGGTCCTGGGCATGAGCCTCGCCGAGGGCGGCCACCTGACCCACGGATCGCCGGTCAACGCCTCGGGCAAGCTCTACAACTTCATCTCCTACGGGCTGGACGCCGACGAGGTCCTCGACTACGACCAGCTCGAGGAACTCGCCCGCGCCCACAAGCCCAAGCTCATCGTGGGCGGGGCCTCCGCCTATTCCCTGCGCATCGATTTCGAGCGCATGGCGCGCATCGCGCACGACAACGGCGCCCTGCTGATGGTCGACATCGCCCACTACGCGGGCCTGGTGGCCGGCGGCGTCTATCCCAATCCCGTGCCGCACGCCGACTTCGTGACGTCGACCACGCACAAGTCCCTGCGCGGCCCGCGCGGCGGCGTCATCATGATGAAGGCCGAATACGAAAAGGCCATCAACTCGGCGATCTTCCCGGGCATCCAGGGCGGCCCCCTGATGCACGTGATCGCGGCCAAGGCCGTGGCCTTCAAGGAGGCCCTCAGCCCCGAATTCAAGGCCTATGCCGCCCAGGTGGCCGCCAATGCGCGCGTGCTGGCCGACACCCTGGTCCGGCGCGGCCTGCGCATCGTGTCCGGCCGCACCGAAAGCCACGTCATGCTGGTCGACCTGCGCGCCAAGGGCATCACCGGCAAGGAGGCCGAGGCCGCCCTGGGCCAGGCGCACATCACGGTCAACAAGAACGCCATACCCAACGATCCGGAAAAGCCCTTCGTCACCAGCGGCATCCGCGTGGGCACTCCGGCCATGACCACTCGCGGCTTCAAGGAGGCCGAGGCCGAGCTGACCGCCAACCTGATCGCGGACGTGCTCGACAATCCGCGCGACGAGGCCAACATCGCCGGCGTGCGCGAGCGGGTCCACGCGCTCACCACGCGCCTGCCGGTCTACCGCTAACTCCAACGACGGGCGCCTCGGGCGCCCGCATGCGTATGAAGTGTCCGTTCTGCAGCAGCTTCGACACGCAGGTCATCGACTCGCGGGTCTCCGAGGAAGGCGACACGATCCGCCGCCGGCGTCGCTGCACGGCCTGTGATCGGCGGTTCACCACGTACGAGCGGGTGGACCTGATGATGCCGGCGGTGGTCAAGCGCAACGGCACGCGCAGCGAGTTCGACGTGGCCAAGCTGCGCGCCAGCATGGCCCTGGCCCTGCGCAAGCGCCCGGTCAGCACGGCCCAGGTCGATGCCGCGGTCGCCCGCATCCAGGAACGCCTGATGTCCAGCGGGCGGCGCGAGGTCCCCTCGGGCCACATCGGCGAGCTGGTGATGGCCGAGCTGCGCGAGCTCGACCAGGTGGCCTACGTGCGCTTCGCCTCGGTCTATCGCAGCTTCGAGGACATCCAGGAATTCGTGCGGACCATCGACGAGTTCCAGTCCCCGCCCGGCCATGAGCGCTAAGACCGTGTTCTCGCCCCAGGACCACCGCTGGATGCGCCGCGCGCTCGCCGTGGCCGAGGGCTCGCTCACCCTCAGCAGCCCCAACCCGCGCGTGGGCTGCGTGCTGGTGCGCGATGGCCGCTGGCTGGCCGAGGGCTACACCCGGCATGCCGGGGGCCGCCACGCCGAGGTCGATGCACTGCACGAGGCCGCGCGCCAGGGGGTCGACGTCCGCGGCGCCACCGCCTACGTCACGCTCGAGCCCTGCGGCCATTTCGGCCGCACGCCCCCTTGCGCCGACGCCCTCGTCGCCGCCGGCGTCACGCGCGTGGTGGCCGCCATGGGCGATCCCAATCCCAAGGTCGCCGGACGCGGCGCGGCGCGCCTGCGCGAGGCCGGCGTCCAGGTCGACATGGGCCTGTGCGCGCGGGACGCCCTGGCGCTCAACCCCGGATTCATCGCGCGGATGACCCGGGGCACGCCCTGGGTGTGGCTCAAGACCGCGGGCTCCCTCGATGGCCGCGCGGCCCTGCCCGACGGCCGCTCGCAGTGGATCACCGGCGAGCAGGCCCGCGCCGACGGCCACGCCTGGCGCGCCCGCGCCTGCGTGGTCCTTAGCGGTATCGGCACCGTGCGCGCCGACAACCCCATCCTGAGCGTGCGCGCGGTCGAGACCGAGCGGCAGCCGGTACGCGCCGTCCTCGACACCGATTTCGGCATCGACGAGGACGCCAACCTGTTCAATGGCGATCCAGTGTGGATCTTCACGGCGCGCCCGGACGCGGGCAAGATCGACCGCCTGTCCCGGCGCAACGCGCGCGTGATCCGCCTGCCGCGCGATCCCCAGGGCGGCATCGAGCTCGGCGCGCTGATGGCCTGGCTGGCCGAGCACGAGGTCAACGAGGTGCATGTCGAGGCGGGCGCCCGCCTCAATGGCGCGCTGCTCGCCGGGGGATGGGTCGACGAATGGATCGCCTACGTGGCGCCGCGCGTGCTGGGCGACGGCCGCGGCCTGGCCGGCGGCTACGATTCCTTCGACGACCTCTCGGGCGCGCCCCGCTTCGAGTTCGTGGATGCGGTACAGTTGGGACGGGACATGCGCCTGCGCCTGCGCGATTGCGCGCGCTGGCAGGCATTGTGCGCGGTGCTCGAGACCTGAAGGCCGGGCGCCCTCCACTCTTCTTTTGACGGGATCACCATGTTTACTGGAATTGTGGCGGCCGTGGGCCGCATCACGCAGGTGCGTCCGCTGGGCGAAGGGCCCGAGGCCGGGGTGCGCATCCTCGTCGAGACCGGCGGCCTGCCGCTCGACCGCACGCGCATCGGCGACTCGATCGCGATCCAGGGCGCCTGCATGACCGTCGTGGCCTTGCATCCCGACGCCTTCGAGGCCGACGTCTCGCGCGAGAGCCTGGACCGCACCTGCGGCCTGGACCGCCCGGGCGAGGTCAACCTCGAACACGCCCTGCGCCTGGGCGACTCCGTGGACGGGCACCTGGTATCGGGCCACGTCGACGGCGTGGGCCGTGTCACCTGCATGGAGGCCGTGGGCGAGTCCTTCGACCTGCGCGTCGTCGTCCCCGCCCACCTGTCCAAATACCTGGCCTACAAAGGCTCGCTGGCCGTCAACGGCGTCAGCCTCACCGTCAACCGCGTGGTCGACCAGGAGGAGGGCACCGAGGCCTACATCAACCTCATCCCCCACACCGTCGAGGTCACCACCCTGCGCCACCTGGACGTCGGCGCGCCGGTCAACGTCGAGGTCGACATGCTGGCCCGCTACGTCGAGCGCATGGTGGGCGCGGCGGGCGTGCCGGGCTGAGGGTGCGGCTGGGCCCGGACATGCGAGGCGGCGATCTGCTAAAATGGCGGACTTTCGCCCAGAGGCCCCTGGATCCGTCCGGAATTGCGCCTTGCGGCCGAATCAGGACAGGTGGCCGAGTGGTTGAAGGCGCACGCCTGGAAAGCGTGTATACGTGAATAGCGTATCGGGGGTTCGAATCCCCCTCTGTCCGCCAGATCGTCCATGCAATCTGCTGATCTATAACAAGAATATGGCTGCTTGAGACATCAGGCCCACAGTTTCGCGAGATGCATTGCCTATTGCGGGCCCATCACGGCAGACATGCTGCGTCGAATCATCCGTGAGGAATTGCATCGCGCTTGAATGCGAGTGGCGTGGCATGCGCTGCGTGGCGTGGACTCCAATGGTGACGCCCGCGGACAGGCTGCTCAGGGACAGGCCACTCACGGACAGACCACTGCACGACTACGATCCCCCCGTCATCAGAATGACCGACCCCTGGGTCACCCGGCTTTCGATCATCCGATGGGCCTCGCCGGCCTCGGACAGGGGCAGGGCGGCGTGGATTCGCGCATGGATCACACCTTTTCGCAGCGCGTCGAAAACCCGCTCGGCGCCCGCCGTCAGGTCGTCGCGGCTGGCCGTGTAGTCGCCGATGGTCGGCCGCGTCACGAACAGGGAGCCCATCTGGCGCAGGCGCGCGAGTGGAATTGGATCGACATCGCCCGATGCCCAGCCATAGCTGACCAGCAGGCCGAAGCGGGCCAGTGCGGCGAGTGACAGGTCGAAGGTCGCGCGGCCGATCGAGTCATAGGCGATCTGGACGCCGCGTCCACCCAGCCACTGCCTGATCCGCGCGGCCCCCTCGTCAACGCCGACGGGCAGCACCAGGACGTGATCGCAGCCGATCGCTCGCGCGGCATCGACCTTGTCCTGGCTGCCCACGGTGCCGATCACGGTGGCGCCGGCCCGTTTCAACATCGGCACGGCGAGCTGGCCGACGCCACCCACCGCCGCGGTGAACAGGACGGCATCGCCGGGTACGATGGGGCGCAAGCGATGGACGAGGTAATCCGCCGTCAGGCCTTTGAAAAAGATCGCCGCCGCGGTCCGCTCATCGATGTGATCGGGCAGCCGCAGCGCGCGTGCCGCCGGCAGCAGCCGCGCCTCGGCATATGCGCCCATCGGACCCCCGGCATAGACGATCCGGTCGCCGGGTTTGAACTCCTGCACTCCGGGGCCCACGGCCAGCACCTCGCCGGCCGCCTCCAGGCCGAGGCGGTAGGGCAGCGTGGGCGCCAGATCCCCGCGTCGCTGCAGGATGTCGATGAAATTGATCCCGATCGCCGTGTGACGCACCAGCAGTTGATCGGGGCCGGGGTTTCCCAGTTCCTCGGATCGCAGGGACATGACGGTGGAATCGCCGAACGCTTGCCCTTCGATGAATTGACTTTGCATCCCCTGGTCTCCATGTTGCGGCTGAATTGTCTGACCAGGAATATACCCCCTGACCTGCGAGCAATGGGCTGGCAGCATTCGGTCCGCGCGACAGGACTGGCGATAGGGGCACCGGCGATCCGCTGCATGCAAGGTCTACACTATCCCGGTTACCCGAGCAGACAGGAGCCGGATCATGACCACACAGGCGGACAAAGCCCGCGCATTCCGCGCGCTGCATGAAAGGAATCAGGCATTCATCATTCCCAACCCCTGGGACGTCGGCACGGCCCGCCTGCTTGCCGCCATGGGATTCGAGGCCCTGGCGAGCACCAGTGCGGGCTATGCCTATACCCTGGGCCTGCCGGACACGCGGGTGGGGCGGGATCGCATGCTGGCGCACGTGGCCGAACTGGTGCGCGCCACCGATCTGCCCGTCAGTGCCGACCTGGAAAACGGCTTTGCCGAGACGCCGGCGGGCGTGGCGCAGACCTATCGGCTGGCGGCCGAGGCCGGCCTGGTGGGGGCCTCGATCGAGGATGCCTCGGGCGATGCGGATGCGCCGATCCTGGAACTGTCCCGGGCGGTGGAGCGCGTGCAGGCCGCGGTCGAGGCGGTGCGCAGCTTGCCGTTTCCGTTCACCCTGACGGCGCGCGCGGAAAACCACCTGCATGGGCGGGCCGACCTCGGCGATACGATCCGCCGCCTGCAAGCCTACCAGGAGGCGGGCGCCGACGTGCTGTACGCACCGGGCCTGCGCACGCGCGATGAGATCGAGACGGTGGTGCGCTCGGTCGACCGGCCGGTCAATGTGCTGATGGGCTCGCCGGGCATGCCCTTCAGCGTGGCCGACCTCTCGGCGATGGGCGTGCGGCGCATCAGCGTGGGCAGCGCGCTCAGCCGCGCGGCGCTCGGGGCGTTCCTGCGCGCCAGCCGGGAGATGCTGGAGCGGGGCACCTTCGCTTTCGGCGAGGAGGCGATCGGCTATGCCGACATCGGGCGGATGTTCGAGGCCTGGGATCGGCATTGAAACTGTGGCATGCCGCTGCGCCGGGTCGACTTCGAATACGAGGGGTTGGCCGCGGCAACCCCTCACCGCATGGTCACGAATTCCTCGGCCGCCGTGGGGTGGATCGCCACGGTGTCGTCGAAATCCTTCTTGGTCGCGCCCATCTTGAGTGCCACGGCGAAGCCCTGCAGCATTTCGTCCATGCCGAAGCCGATGCCGTGGATGCCGACGATCTTTTCGTCGGGGCCGACGCAGACGAGTTTCATGCGGCAGGGCTGGCGGTGCCGGGTCACCGCCGTGTACATGGCGGTGAAGGAGGTCTGGTAGACCTTGACGGCCGCGTCGCCGTGGCGTTCGCGGGCCTGGGGCTCGGTCAGGCCGACGGTGCCGATGGGCGGGTGGCTGAACACGACGGTGGGGACGTTCTCGTAGTCGAGACGCTCGTCGGGCTTGTGGTTGAACAGCCGTTCGGACAGGCGGCGGCCGGCCGCCACGGCGACGGGGGTGAGTTCGAGCCGGCCGGTGATGTCGCCCACGGCGTAGATGCCGGGCACGTTGGTGTTCTGGTAGTCGTCCACGCGGATGTGGCCGCGCTCGTCCAGGGCGACGCCCGCGGCGTCCAGCCCGAGGCCGGAGGTGTCGGGCTCGCGGCCGATGGCCCAGAGGACGCAGTCGGCGACGTGGCTGGTGCCGTTCTTGAATCGCAGCGTGAGGCTGCCGTCGGCGTTGCGGGCCAGGGATTCGGGGTCGGAATGGGGATGCAGCGCCGGCCCTTCGGTCCGCATGATTTCCATCAGGGTGTCGCGCAGCAGGGGATCGAAGCTGCGCAGGGCCGCCTCCTTGCGGACGAACAGGTGCGTGTCCGATCCCAGGGCGTGGAGGACGCCGGCGAGCTCGACGGCGATGTATCCGGCGCCCACGACGGCCGTGCGCCGGGGCAGCGCGTCCAGCGCGAAAAAGCCGTCCGAATCGATGCCGTGCTCGGCGCCCGGGATGTCGGGGCGCGAGGGGCGGCAGCCGGTGGCGACCAGGATGTGGTCGGCGGTGTAGTGCTGGTCGCCGACCGCGATGGTGCGCGCGTCGACGAAGCGGGCGGATCCCTGGATCAGGTCCACCGCGTTTTTGTCGAGGCCCGCCTGGTAGGAGGCGTGGATGCGGTCGATGTAGGCGCTGCGGCTGCGGACGAGGCGAGCCCAGTCGAGGCGCTCGAGGGCGGCGTCGAAGCCGTAGTCGGGCCCGTAATGGCGGATGGCCTCGGCGATCTGGGCGGCGTGCCACATCACTTTCTTGGGGACGCAGCCGACGTTCACGCAGGTGCCGCCGATGACCGCGGACTCGATCAGCGCGCATTTCCTGCCGTGCATGGCGGCGCGGTTGACGGAGGCGATGCCGCCGCTGCCCGCGCCGATGGCGATGTAGTCGTAGTGCTTGCTCATGGTTGGACTCTCGATGTCATGCCGTCCGGACGTCGGGGCCCCCGGTTCCGTCCGGCGGCGCTTGCTCCGGCGGCGCCTGCGGGCTCGGCCGTGCGGCCCCGGCGGGCGGCACGCCTGCCTCGAACAGGCATTGTAGGATCCCGTGGGCGTAATGGCTGGCGACCCGGTCGAGGAAGGCCGGGAAGTCCTGGTGGGCCTGGTCGTCGGCGGTGTCGGAAATGGTGCGCATGATGGCGAAGGGAACGCCGTACTCGTGGCAGACCTGGGCGACCGCCGCGCCCTCCATCTCGACCGCGAGCGCCTCGGGCAGGGCCTCGTGCAAGGCGCGGACGGCGGCGGCGCTGCCGATGAACTGGTCGCCGCTGGCGATCAGGCCGCGATGCACGCGCGGCCGGTCCATGCCGAATTGCCGCCGGGTGTCCGGCCCGACCCGCCGCTGCATCGGGCCCTCCAGGAAAGCGTGCGAGGCGGACTCCAGCCATTGGGTCAGGCGGGCGTCCGTGGCGCAGCGGCTCGCGCCCAGCAGGGGCATCTCGTGGCGGGGAAAGAAGGGGCGCGCATCCAGGTCGTGCTGGACCAGGGTGTCGGCGACCACGATGTCGCCGATCCGCAGGCCGGGCGCCACGCCCCCGGCCACGCCGGTGAAGATCAAGCGGTCGACGCCGAAACGCTCGATCAGGGCGGTGGCGGTGGTGGCCGCGGCGACCTTGCCGATGCGCGCGAGGACGATGACGCAGTCATGCCCGTGGATCGTTCCGACGGTGTAGTCGCGCAGGGCGATGCGCGTGCGGTGGCCGCCGGGCTCCAGGTCCTCGAGCAGGTGGGCGACCTCCTCCCGCAGGGCGGCCAGGATGCCGATGGTCATGGGGCGCGCGTGGGCCCGCGTCCCCGATGCGCGCCGGCGCGTCCCGACGCGAGCGTCATTCCATGCCCGGCACGATGTTCGAGAACCCGCAATCCACGTGCAGGATTTCCCCGGTGATGCCGGCGGCCAGGTCCGAGAGCAGGAAGGCCGCGGCGTTGCCCACGTCCTCGATCGTGACGTTGCGGCCCAGGGGCGACTGGGACTCGACGTACTTGAGCATGTTGGAGAAATCCTTGATGCCGCTCGCGGCCAGGGTCTTGATCGGGCCGGCCGAAATGCCGTTCGAGCGCAGGCCGCGCTTGCCCAGCGCCGTGGCGAGGTAGCGCACGCTGGCCTCGAGCGAGGCCTTGGCCAGGCCCATCATGTTGTAGTGGGGGATGGCCTTTTCCGCGCCCAGGTAGGTCATGGTCAGCACCGAGCCCTTGCGGCCCTCCATCAGGGGCAGGGCGGCCTTGGCCAGGGCCGGGAAGCTGTAGGCGGAAATGTCGTGCGCGATGCGGTAGTTTTCGCGCGTCATGCCGTCGAGCAGGTCGCCGGCCAGCGCATCGCGCGGGGCGAAGCCGATCGAGTGCACGAGGCCGTCCAGGCCGTCCCAGTGCTCGCGCAGGGTGGCGAACGTCGCCTCGATCTGGGCGTCCTCGCCGACGTCGCAGGGGATGACGATCGAGCTGCCCAGCTCGTGGGCGAATTCCGTGACGCGGTCCTCGAAGCGCTCGCCCACGTAGGTGAAGGCGAGCTCGGCGCCCTGGGCGCGGCAGGCCTGCGCGATGCCGTAGGCGATGGATCGATTGGAGATCACGCCCGTGATCAGGATGCGTTTTCCGTTCAGAAAGCCCATGTCTTTGAAGTCCTGTTTGGTCGGGATGCGAAGGAGGGCTCAGCCCTGGACGTCGGCGCCCGGCACGCGCAGGCGCGAGCCGGTGGCCAGGGCTGAGCCCTTGAGGTTGTTGAGCTTGCGCAGCGCGTCCACCGAGGTGTTGTAGCGCCGCGCGAGCGAGTACAGGGTGTCGCCGCGACGGACCGTGTGCGTGCGGGCCACGACCCGGGGCCGCATGTCGGGGGGCGCGGCGCGCGATGCCCCGGGCCGCGTGCCGGGGATGCTGACGACGCGGACGTCCTTGGCGGCATGGGGACGGACGGTGCGCAGGGTGCGCGGCGGCGCGTCCTCGGCGCCGTCCGGCGTGTAGGCGGCGAGCCGGATGCCGGTGTCGGTCGCGGGCGAGCGGGACGGGATCAGCAGGACGTCGCCGCTGGCGACCGTGCGCCTGCGGTCGAACCCGTTGGCCTCGCGCAGCGCGCTCAGGGTCACGCCCTGCGCCTTGGCGATGGCCGCCAGGGACTGGCCGCGCGTGGGATGGTAGACCCGCCAGGAACTGAGGTTGCCGGTGTAGGCCTGGAGGTTGTTGTTGAAGACCTCGACCTTGTCCATGGGCAGGTGCAGCGCCGGGCTGTGGGCGGCCAGCATGATGGGGCGGTTGTAGGAGGGATTCAGCGCCTTGAAGTCCTCGAGGGGCATCTCGGCGAGGGCGGCGGCGACCTCGATGTCCATGTCGCGCGCCTTGTGGACGGTGGTGAAGTAGGGGGCGTTGCTGACTTGCGGGAGGGTGATGCCGAATTTCGTGGGGCGGGCGATGATGTTCTTGATGGCTTGCAGCTTGGGGACGTAGTTGCGGGTCTCGTCGGGCATGTCCAGCGTCAGGTAGGTGGGCTGGATGCCGGCGCGCTCGGCCTTTTCCATGGCGCGCTTGACCGCGCCCTCGCCCCAGTTGTAGGACGCCAGGGCCAGGTACCAGTCCCCCTGGAAGTCGTACAGGTAGCTGAGGTAGTCCAGGGCCGCCTGTGTCGAGGCGACCGGGTCGCGGCGCTGGTCGCGCCACCAGTCCTGCTGGAGGTTGTAGTGCTGGCCGGTGCTGGGGATGAACTGCCACAGGCCCGAGGCCTTGGAGCGCGACAGCGCCGTGGGGTTGTAGGCGCTCTCGACGAAAGGCAGCAGGGCGAGCTCGGTCGGCAGGCCCCGGCGGTCGAGCTCGTCGACGATGTAGTAGAGGTATTTCCCGGCACGCTGGCTCATCAGCAGCACCGACTGCGGATGCGAGGCGTAGTAGTCCGTCCAGTAGTCCACGCGCTCGCTGCGCAGGTTGGGAATGGCGAAGCCGCGCCGGATCCGGTCCCACATGTCGCGGGGCGGATGGGTCAGGTCGATGGTGCGCGAGGTGTCCTCGGCGACGTAGGCCTGTCGTTCCGACTTGGGTGTTTGGGTGGCACAGCCCGCCAGGGCCACGAGGATCAGCAGTAGGGAGAGTCGCAGGAGGCTCATGACCGGGTCATTTGAAATTGTTCTTCCATTCGCGCAAGCAGGCGAACACCGCCTGCGGTGTTTCCAGCCGCGCGCCCGCATGGGCGGAGGCGGCGGCGCCCACCGGCGCGCAGTCCGTCCGCATGAACGGATTGGTGCGCAGCTCGGCCTCGATGCTCGACGGCACGGTGGGCATCCCCTGGCCGCGCAAGCGCGCGACCTCCTGCGCGCGTTCGCGCAGTGCCGTGTTGTCGGGCTCGACCTGCAAAGCCCAGCGGATGTTCGCCGCGGTGTATTCGTGTGCGCAGCACACGAGGGTTTGCGGGGGCAAGGCCCCAAGTTTACCCAAGGAATCGACCATTTGGGCAGGGGTGCCCTCGAAAAGGCGTCCACAGCCCGCGGCGAACAGGGTGTCGCCGCAGAAAACGGCCGGCCGCCCGGGGTCCAGTTCGCCGAAGTAGGCGATGTGCCCGGCCGTGTGGCCGGGAACGTCCAGCACCTCGAAGGACAGGCCGCAGCCCGGCAACTGGATCCGGTCGCCGTCCCCCAGGCGCACGTCGCAATGCGGCAGGACCTCGTTGCGGGGGCCGTAGACGCGCGCGCCGGTTCGCTGGTGTAATGCACGCAGTCCGCCCACGTGATCGTCGTGGTGGTGGGTGATGAGGATGGCCTCGAGGATCACGCCATGCGGCAAGGCCGCCTCGACCGGCGCGGCGACCCCGGGATCGACGACGATCGCGTGGCCGTTTTTCTGTACCATCCAGATATAGTTGTCGGATAGGGCGGGGATGGGCGTCAGGATGGCCGACGCATCGGTGATCGTGGCGTGTTTTTCCATAGCTTAGGAGTCAATGTGCCGCTGGACCGCGCGATGCCGATCGAACTGGCCGAGTGGCTGGAAACCCCCGCGGGGCTGTACGTACGCGCCTGGGAACAGCGGCAGGTGGACGCCATGGTGGCGAACGTGTTCGGCTATCATGCCATACAAATCGGCCTGCCGCATTGGGACCTGCTGCAAGCCAACCGCATGCCGCACAAGGCCTGGGCCCACAGCCCGGCGGCGCCGTACGGCACGCGCAGCGGCCGCCTGATCTGCGAACCCGAGCAACTGCCCTTCGGCACCCAGAGCATCGACCTGCTGGTGCTGCCGCACACCCTCGAATGGAGCATCGACCCGCACCACGTGCTGCGCGAGGTCGAGCGCGTCCTGATGCCCGAGGGCAGGGTGGTGATCACCGGCTTCAATCCGTTCAGCCTGTGGGGCGTGCGCGAGTCGCTGCCGGGCCTGGCCCTGCGCCTGCCGGTGCCCGTGCCCTCGCAGGTGTCGCCGGCGCGTATCAAGGATTGGTTCAAGCTGTTATCCTTCGAGGCCGATCGCGGGCGCTTCGGCTGCTACGCGCCCTTGTGCGAATCGCAGACCTGGCTGCTGCGCTGGCGCTTCATGGAGCATGCCGGAGACCGCTGGTGGCCCGCATGCGGCGCCGTCTACGCGATCTCGGCCGTCAAGCGGGTCGCGGGCATGCGCCTGATCGGCCCCGCGTGGCGCAAGAGCAAGCGCCGCCGGGTGCGCCGCGCCGCGGTGGCGCCGGTGGCCAATCAGGTGGAGGACAATCGCTGCAATGGCTGATCCCGTGGTACAGATCTGGACGGACGGCGCCTGCAAGGGCAACCCCGGTCCGGGGGGCTGGGGCGCGCTGCTGCGCCAGGGCCCCCATGAAAAAAAGCTGCATGGCGGCGAGCCGAACACCACCAACAACCGGATGGAGCTCCTCGCGGTGATCGAGGCCCTGCGGGCGCTCAAGCGCCCCTGCGTGGTCACGGTGCACACGGATTCGTCCTACGTCCAGAAGGGCATGACCCAGTGGCTGCCCGACTGGAAGCGCCGCGGCTGGCGCACCGCCGACAGGAAACCCGTCAAGAACGCCGACCTGTGGCAGGCGCTCGACGAGCTGGCAGGGCGGCATGCATTACACTGGATATGGATCCGGGGCCATGCGGGCGATCCCGGCAACGAGTGCGCCGACGCGCTGGCCAACCTCGGGGTCGAGGAACTGCGCCGCCGGGCCGGCTGAAACCCATCATGCGACAAATCATCCTCGATACCGAAACCACCGGCCTGGAACCCGAGCAGGGGCATCGCATCGTCGAGCTCGCCTGCGTCGAGATATGCAACCGCCGGATCACCGACCGCCACCTGCACCTGTACATGAATCCCGAGCGCGACAGCGATCCCGAGGCCTTGCGGGTGCACGGGCTGACCACGGAATTCCTGTCGCAGTATCCGCGCTTCGCCGACCTGGCCGATCAGTTGGTGGAATTCGTGCGCGATGCCGAGATCATCATCCACAACGCGGCCTTCGACGTGAAGTTCCTGAACGCAGAGCTGGCGCGCACCGGCCACCCGCCGTTCACCGAGCTGTGCGCCAAGATCACGGACTCGCTGCTGGTGGCGCGCGAGATGTTCCCGGGCAAGCGCAACAATCTCGATGCCTTGTGCGAGCGCTTCGGCATCTCGAACGCCCATCGCACCCTGCACGGCGCCTTGCTGGACTCCGAGCTGCTCGGCGAGGTCTGGCTGGCCATGACGCGCGGGCAGGACTCGCTGCTGATGGACGGCGAGGACGAGGACGCCGGGCAGGGGCGCGGCGCGGGTTTCGTCGGCGGCGGCTTCGATGCCTCGGGCCTGCCCGTGATCGAGGTCGACGAAGCCTCGGTCCAGGCCCACGAGGCGTACCTGGACGCCCTGGACAAGGCGGCCGGCAAGCCCTGCGTCTGGCGCGCCTGGATGGCGGCCGCGAGCGACCGTACGGCTGCCTGACCCGGCCTGCCGGCCACGCCTGCAGCATCGGCGGGGATCGTGTACAATTTCGGCCTTCCCAGCCGTTTGCCCTTGCGAAGCCATTTCGCACCCTCCGGGCAGGCGCGACGGGGCGGTTAGCTCAGTGGTAGAGCACTGCCTTCACACGGCAGGGGTCACTGGTTCGAACCCAGTACCGCCCACCAGCAGTTCACCTTCGACTCCCCCGGTTCAGGCCTCATTCGCCGCCAGGCGGTTGTGTCATCAACCGTGTCTGATGTGTGCCCATCCCCCGTTTATGGGGTAGAGCCTTGTGCGGCTCCACCCCATCAAAAAAACCTGGCAATCCCCGCCAATATTCCTATCTACGCCTATATCACGGGCCTGGTCAAAGTACCGGGCCAGGTGTTCTATCGCTACGATCCGGTGTCGCGCAAGCCGGTCGAAATGTCGACCGGCGACAATACGATCACCGATGCGTCGAAGATCCAGACGGGCCTGTCGGGCGCCACCTATAGCCAGAATTATCCGAATGCCTGGGCCAATTACAGCATTCCGCTGGATCGCTCCGGTGTCACGGAGGTGGCCGATCTGTCCAGCTTCGACAGTACCAATATCCCGGGCTTCGGCAATGGCGATGCCGCGTTCAGCGGACGGATCTGGATTTCGGTGGGCAAGCCGCTGCTGCCGTTCACGCCCAGGGTGGGCGGCGACCTCTCCGGGGCGGGAAAGGTCGATGGCTATACGACGCCGGTCGTTGCGGCCAACGGCGTGGGTGCGCTCTGTTTTTATGATTGGCTGGAATTTTCGTACAGCGTGGATGGATTGCTGTACATCAATACGACGCAGGTCGACCAGTACGGATTTCCGGTCTCCGCGAGTGCCACCGGAGAAAGCGTCGTGGGCAGCACCTATCTGGATACCGTGATCAGCGATGCGCTGCTCCACTGGAAAGGCGACTGGCTGAGCGTGACATGCTCATCCAACGCGCTTCAAAAGACTTATTATGGGCGGACCCAGGCGGACAACAAGACGTTGATCTTCTATAAGGACACATTGCAAACCGGAGGGCCCCAGTTCAGTTTCGATGACCTCACGACCCAGAATGTCCTCGACTGCGACGGCCAGATGACGGGTGTCGGCGTACCGCAGGTCGGCGACCTGCTGGTCGACCTCAGGAATACCGGCAAAGCCATTCTTGCCGGATTCAATCGCGGCGTCATCGGGACAACGACCACCGAGCTGAATATCGATGCCGGAGGGAGCTATACCCCGCCCCTCAGTGACAACTACAAGCCCGGGGTTCCCTTCAATGCGTGGGCGCAGCACTTTCACGACTACAGCGCCAGCGGGCTGGCCTATGGGTTTGCATACGACGATGTCGGGGACCAGCAGCCCATGATCATCGCCACCAAGACCACCAGCCTGAAGCTCGCGCTGGGCAAGTTCGAATAGGCCGTCCGATACCCGTCCCCTCGGGCGGGGTGGAGGATCACCGGATCGGCAGCATCGGCGCCGCCATGGGCGACGGCACGATGCGGCGGCCTATCGCTGGCGCCCCCGATCGGCCCTGCGGCCCCTGGCGGGGGACGGCTCGTCCTCGTCGAGGCCCAGGGCGATCAGCGCCTTGCCGTAGTTTTCGCGCATGTTGGCGATGTGGACCTCGAGGATGCCCAGCGCCGTCCTGGCGTCGCCGCGTTCGAAGGCCTGCGCGATCTCGATGTGCTCGCGCAGGGTGCGGCCGCGGTGCATGCCGAGCGGCTGCGACAGGTGCGCCCGCAGGGCCGCGATCCGGCTGCCGGCGATCTCGTAGGCCTGCGAGAGGTAGTGGTTGCCACAGAACTCGAAAAAAACGTTGTGAAAGCTGCTGTCGGCCTCGGTGTAGGCGGCAGCGTCGTCGTTCTCGCTGGCGCGCTCCATGGCCGCGACCACGCGGCCGAGCGCCGCGGCCGCCTTGACGGGGTTGGCTTTCATCGCGAGCTGCGCGGCCTGTGTCTCGAGCATCAGGCGGTACTGGACGAGGGCCTCCAGGTCGGCGGCGTCGGGCTTGAAGACGAAGCTGCCGCGCTGCGGAATGATGTTGATCAGCCCCTGCAACTGCAGCATGGTCAGCGCCTCGCGCACCGGCGTGCGGCTGACGTTCATCGCGCTGGCGATCTTTTCCTCGGACAGCATTTCGCCCAGCGACAGCTCGGTCTTGAGGATCGCATCGCGCAGCCGGTCGGCGACGATCGCCGCGAGCGATTTCGGCCGGACGATCGTGATGGGTTTCATGTTTTTCTTCATCGTCGGTAACTGAGGTACAGGACTGGACATGGGTCGAGAGCCAGCTCTTGGATCGCTTGAAAAATATTCATAACTGTCTGTATATGATACAGAAAACGATGGATTCATGGTGATGTCGAGATGGCATTCAAGTACTGTCCATAAAATTTTGTTGACATACCGTACCTCAGTTAAGTAGGATTCCGCCATGGTGTTGCGCTTCGCGGATTGCCGTCGCCGTGAATGGCCGGGACGCAGTGGCCGGGATGCGATACCGCTTGCCGCCTTGATCGGTCGTACCGCGGCACGGACGGTTCAGAAATTAGCTGGAGCGGGTGGGCGGCGCGAGTCCGCCAGGGCCCGGCTTCTCATGAATTCCAGGAAGGAGACTCTTATGACAACGAGACGTACAGCCCTGAAATCGCTCGGCGGGGCGGCGGTATGCGGTTTCGCGGCGCAACTGGCCTTTCCGGCGCTGGCCCAGCAGCGCACCACGTGGAAATGCGTGGCCAATCACCGCAATGGCGCGTCATGGTCGCACCGCTGGCCCTGGCTCATCGACGAGGTGGCAAAGCGCAGCGACGGCCGCCTGCAGCTCGAGGTCACGACAGTGCCCGAGCTCGGCTTCAGCGGACAGGAATTGCTGCGGGCGCTGCGATCCAACCTGATCGATTTCTCGGACATCGTCGCGGGCTTCGTCGCGGGCGAGTTTCCCGCCATCGAGGCGCCGCAGCTCGCGGGCGTCTTCGGCGACTACGAGGCGACCCGCAAGGCCGTCGACGCGTGGAGCGAAAAGGTCCTGAAGCACAACGAGGGCATGCTCGGCGGCCGCCTGTTCGGCAGCTTCAACTACAACTCCGTCCTCCTGTTCTCGAAATTCCCGATCGACAGCCTGGACAGCCTGCGCGGCAAGAAGATCCGCATCTTCTCGGTCAGCCTGTCCGACTACGTGAGCGCGCTGGGCGGCGAGCCGGTGTCGATCCCGACCGCGGACATCTATACGGCGCTCGAGCGCGGCACGCTGGACGGCGCCATCATCGGGCCGGACCAGGTCGAGGGCGGGCGCCTCTACGAGGTGAGCAAGTACCTGACCAACCTCCATTTCGGCAGCTCGCCGGGATACAACGTCATCAGCCGCCGGTCCTGGGAACGGCTGCCCGACGATCTCAAGAGGATCCTCGATGGGATCGCGCCGGCCTTCGTCCAGCGCGGCTGGGAGGCCGGGGCCGAGAACGACCGCGACGGCCTTGCCGCCGCCGAACGGCGTGGCATGGTCGTCCAGCGGACGATCAAGGACGAGTGGCGCGAGCCGCTGCAAAAGATCGCGCGCGACGTGGTCGCCGCGCGGTGGGCAAAGCGCGCGGGCGACCAGGCCAAGCGGGACTTCAACGAGGTCCTCGCGCCGATCGCCGGCTTCACGATCTGAGTCTCCCGCCAACCTGCCGGCATCCATGCGCGGATGCCGGCCACTCGACCCATGGGAAAGCACGCGATGCCGGACATCGATGATTCCACGCGCCCTCCGATGCTGATCCGCCTCCTCGATGCCGCCGAGCGATTCAGCGTCCTCACCGCCTGCATCGGTGGCGGCATCCTCGCCGTGCTGGCGTTCTTCATCACCTTCGACGCCCTGGGCCGCGGATACGGCGGCTTCTACAGCGGCGCGACCGACGAGATATCGGGCTACGCGATGTGCCTGGCCGTGACCTGGACGCTGGCCTACACGCTGACGATCGACAAGCACGTGCGCGTCGATTTGATCTTCGGCATGGTGTCCCCGCGCGCGAGGCGGATGCTGGATCGCATCGCCCTGCTGCTGCTGACCGTCTTCGCGTTCCTCCTGGCGGCCAATTCCTTGCGGATGGCGATGGAGTCGTTCGAATTCGGGATCCTGAGCACCTCGGTGCTGCAAGTGCCGATCGGCATCCCGCAATCGCTGATGGCGGTGGGCTTCATGATCCTCGCGCTGCAAGGGGCCGTCACCTTCCTGGTCGGACTGATCTACCCGTCCGCCTTGAAGCGGTCCGCCGCCCTCGAGCGGCGCAGCGCGCCCGAGCAATTCGAGATCTGAGGACGACGCCATGTCCGGTCTAGCACTAGTCGCCATTCTCACGATTCTTTTCGGCATGGGCGTGTACGTCGCCGCCTCCATGGGCGTCGGGGGCCTGATCCTCGTGACGCTGTTCGGCGATCGGCCGATCTGGGACGTTTTCGGCTACGTCCCCTGGAACACCACGACCTCGTTCACCCTGGTGGCGCTGCCCCTGTTCATCCTGATGGGCGAGGTCCTGCTGCGCTCGGGCGTCACCGACAGCATGTACGAGGTGCTGTCGAAATGGCTCAATCCCTTGCCCGGCGGCCTGTTGCACAGCAATATCGCGGCCTGCGCCATGTTCTCGTGCATTTCCGGCTCGAGCGCGGCGACCGCGGCGACCATCGGGCGCGTGGCGCTGCCCTTCCTCAAGCGGTATCGCTACGACGAGCGCGTATCGCTCGGCTCGATCGTGGCGGGCGGCACCCTGGGGATCCTGATTCCGCCCAGCATCGTGATGATCATCTACGGCGTCCTGGTCGAGGAATCGATCGGCAAGCTCTACCTCGCCGGGTTCGTGCCCGGCCTGGTGATGACCTTCATGTTCATGCTGGTGATCGGCTTCATGAGCCTGCGCTCCGCATCGGTCGCGCCCAAGGCCCCATCCTCGCCATGGCGCGAAAAGCTCGTCGGCCTGGTGGCGTTGCTGCCGATCGCCGTCCTGATGGGCCTGGTGCTCGGCACCATCTATGCGGGCGTCGCCACGGCGACCGAGGCGGCCGCCTTCGGGGTGGTGGGCGCGTTCGCCATCGCCGCCCTGAATCGCCGGCTTTCCCTCGCGATGCTGCGCGACACGTTCCTCGCCACCGCGGGCACCACCTCGATGATCATGTTCATCCTGATCGGCGCCTTCGTCCTGCAATTCGTGCTGGCCTTCCTCGGCCTGCCCGCGATGATCAGCAACTGGGTGATCGGCCTCGAGCTGTCGCCCTTCCAGGTCGTCCTCATGATCTGCGTCCTCTACATCCTGCTGGGGACCTTCATGGAGGAACTGTCGATGATGGTGACCACCATCCCGATCTTCCTGCCCATGCTCCACGCACTGGGCATCGACCTGGTGTGGTTCGGCGTCATCGTGGTCATGCTCGTGCAGATCGCCATCGTATCGCCGCCGGTCGGGATGAATCTGTTCATCCTGCATGCGCAGCGGCGCGACCTGGCCGAGCCGGGCGAGGAGCCCTCGATCGCCGACGTGTTCCTGGGCGTGCTGCCGTTCTTTGCGGTCATGATCCTGACGCTCGCGCTCATCATCGCATTCCCCCAGATCGCCATGTGGCTGCCGGGGACCAGCAATTGATCTTTGATGGAGTCTGAAACTATGGCCGGTCTTTTGGGAACGGGCGTCCTCGTCAACTGGGGCGGCGTGGTCGCGGAACACGAGGAGGACTACAACGCCTGGCACAGTCTGGAGCACATGCCCGAGCGGCTCGCCGTGCCGGGTTTCCGGAGGGGCCGGCGGGCGGTGGCCGTCGACGAGGTGCCCGCGCACCTGAAGTACTTCATGATGTACGAGGCCGATGACACCGATGTGTTCGTCTCGCCGCCCTACCTGGCGCGGCTGAACGATCCCACGCCCTGGACCCAGCGGATACTGTCGGCCTATGTGGTGCCGTCGCGCACCGTGTGCCGGGTGCTCGAGAGCCGGGGGCGCGGGGTCGGCGGCTGGCTGGCGACGATCCATTTCGACACTGGCAAGACGGCGCCTCCGGCGTCACGGCTCGCCGGCCTGGTCGATGCCGTTTCGCAAAGGCCCGGCATCCTGGGCGCCCACCTCCTCGAGGGCGATCCGCGGCACGGCCAGCAGCCCACCAAGGAAAAGCGCTTTCGCGAAAGCCGCGGCGATCCGGACCGGACCGTGTCGCTGGCCCTGCTGATCGACGGCTTCGACGAGCGGGCGACCCGTCTCGCGGGCGAGGCCGCGCTCGGCGCCCTGCCGCCCGGCGAGCGCGAGGCGGCGACGCACGTGCTGTTCCAGGTCCAGCACGTCATCTCGGATCGCGACGCGCGTCCGGCCGGGTGCCCATGAGGGCATCGTCATGAAAGTCCTGGTCACGGGCGGAGGCGGCTTCATCGGCTGCTGGATCGTCAAGCGCCTGCTGGCGGCCGGCATGGAGCCCCGGATATTCGACCTCGGGGAGGACCGGCGCCTCCTGCGCGAGATCGCCGGCGCGCCGGCCGATCGGGTCGAATGGCTGTCGGGGGACGTCGCCGAGGGCGCGGCCGTGGCGGCGGCGGCCAAGGGCTGCGGCGCCATCGTGCACCTGGCGGCGCTGCTGACGCCCGCCTGCATCGCCGATCCGGTGCGCGGCGCGCGGGTCAATCTCATCGGGCACCTGAACGTGCTGCTCGCGGCGCGCGAGCACGCCATCGGCAAGGTCGCCTACATGAGCAGCATCGGCGTCTTCGGGCCGGACGACAATGTCCAGCCGCATCCGACCACCCTCTACGGGGCGTTCAAGCTCGCCGCCGAGCACAGCGCGCTGGCTTTCCACGAGCAGGACGGGGTCCCCAGCGTGGGCTTCCGCCCCTACGTCGTCTATGGGCCCGGGCGCGAGCACGGCCTGTCCGCCGGCCCCACCCTCGCGTGCCGGGCGGCGGCTGAAGGACGGCCCTACATCTTCCCCATCGCCGGCCGCTTCGATATGATCCATGTCGACGATGTCGCCCATGCGTTCGAACGGGTGCTCGAGATGCCGATGGCGGGCGCCCGGGTGCTGAATCTCTTTGGGGGCGAGCGTTCGGCGGAAGCCGTGGTCGAGACGATCAGGGGCCTGGTGCCCGAGGCGGACATCGCCATCGACGGCCGACCCATGCCGATCGCCGTTCCCGCCCGCGACGACGAGGCGGCGCGGCTGCTGCCGGGGTGGAGCGCCCGCAGTCCGGAGGCCGGCATTGCCGATACCATCCAATACTATCGCCGCCGTGCGCGGCACCCATGAGGAACGAGGAAATGCGATTCGAGGGCAAAGTGGCGATCGTGACCGGCGGCGCGCGGGGCGTGGGCCTCGGCATCGCGCGCCGTCTCGGCGAGGAAGGCGCGCGGGTGATCGTCTGGGACCGCGACCTGCGGGGATTCGACGAGGCCGGTTTTTCCCCGGCGGCCGTGGCCAGCGTCGACGTGACGGATCCCTCGCAGGTCGAGGGCGCGGTGGCGCGGGCCATCGAGGCATTCGGCCGGATCGACGTCCTGGTGAACAATGCCGGGATCAACGGGCCCGTCGCCCCCGTCGAGACCTATGACCTCGAGCAATGGCGGCGGGTCATCTCGGTCAACCTCGACGGCGTCTTTCTGTGCTGCCGCGCCGTCGTCCCGCACATGCGCCGGCAGGCGTACGGGCGCATCGTCAATGTCGCCTCGATCGCGGGCAAGGAGGGCGTCCCGGGCATCGCGGCCTATGCCGCATCGAAGGCGGGCGTGATCGGCTTTTCCAAGTCGCTGGCGCGAGAGCTCGTCGAGACCGGCGTCCTCGTCAACTGCCTTGCGCCGGTGATCATCGAAACCGACCTCATGGCCCAGATGACGCCCGAGCACATCGCCGCGAGCCGGGCCAAGATCCCGATGAACCGCTTTCTCAAGGTGCCGGAGGTGGCCGCGATGGCCGCCTTTGCCGCGAGCGACGAGTGCTCTTTCACGACCGGCTTCACCTTCGACCTGTCGGGCGGGCGGGCGACCTACTGAGACGGATCCCAGGCCGCCCGGCCCCCCGGGTCACTGGGTCAGCAGCACGGGCACCGTCATGGACGACAGCAGGGTGCGCGAGGCGCCGCCCATGACCCACTGGCGCATGCGGCTGTGGCCGTAGGCGCCCATGACGATCAGGTCGCTCGCCGAGTCGCTGGCGACGTTCAGGATGATGTGCCCGACGCCGATGTCCTTGCTGTCCAGCACCAGGTGCCGCGGCTTGGGATAGCCCAGGCGGACGCAGTAGTTGCCGAAATCCTCCTTGCGGACGTCGCGGCTCTGCAGCAGTTCCTCGTCGCGGTCGATCTCGAGGACGACGAGCTCTTTGCACGATTGGAGGAAGGGCGCGGCGTCGGCGAAGGCGCGGGCCGCCTCGCGGCGCTGGTCCCAGCAGTACAGCACTCGCTTGCCGATGGATTCGATGGCGCCGGCGTTGGGGATCATGAGCACCGGCCTGCCGGCGGACATGATCACCGCCTCGGGCAGGTTGGGCACGAGGCCCGAGACCTGCTCGTCGGGCTGCGCCTTGCTCATGACGAGCAGGTCGCAGTAGCGGGCGTGCAGGGCGAGGGATTCCTCGGCGTTGCCCTGCGGGGCGCGGTAGTCGGCCTCGACCCCCGCCTCCCGGGCCTTTTGCTCGAACTGGCCGCGCAGGGCCTCGCGGGCCTGCCGGTGCTGCTTGCGCAGGTCGTTGCGGATGTCTTGCGGCAGGATATTGCCGTAGCGGTCGATGAAATCCTCGGTCGGGTGGATGCCGATCACCTCGGCACCGTGTTCTTTCGCGAGCAGGATTCCCGCGTCGATACGGCGCGCGCAGGCATTGTCGTTGTCCAGATGGATGGCGATACGGCCCAGCATGGAAATCTCCTTGTGGATGCGGGTGGTCTGGTTCCCAATCCTATATTAGCCAGCGGGAAGGGCCGGCGCCAGCCATGCATCCATAGGGCGGCGAGCAAAATGCCGATTCGTGCGTATAAACTACGGGATTGGGCATGGCCGGACCAACAGGGAGGAGACCCATTTCATGAATGCCGCCAATCCGCAAACGACGATGGGATCCGGCGCGCCGGACTGGGTGCGCCATGAGCGACTGAA
This sequence comes from Alcaligenaceae bacterium, assembly GCA_044508625.1. Classification (GTDB taxonomy): domain Bacteria; phylum Pseudomonadota; class Gammaproteobacteria; order Burkholderiales; family Burkholderiaceae_B; genus Castellaniella. The sequence goes on along the minus strand of JBIQHJ010000009.1, from coordinate 42,235 downwards.
GGCCTGGGTTCAGCGGATCGCCGCCTTGACCCAGCCGGATCGCATCGAGTGGTGCGACGGCTCGGCCGGGGAATACGACCGGCTGTGCGAGGGGCTGGTGCGCGCGGGCACGCTGCGCAGGCTCGATCCCGCCAAGCGGCCCAATTCCTACCTGGCCTGGTCGGATCCGGGCGATGTCGCGCGGGTCGAGGACCGCACCTTCATCTGCTCGGAAAGGCGGGAGGACGCGGGCCCGACCAACAACTGGGCGCCGCCGGCGCAGATGCGGGCGACGCTCGACGGCCTCTTTGAAGGCTGCATGCGCGGCCGCACGATGTACGTCATCCTGTTTTCCATGGGGCCGCTGGGCTCGCCGATCGCCCACATCGGTGCCGAGCTCACCGATTCGCCCTACGTGGTGGCCAATATGCGCATCATGACGCGCATGGGCCGCAAGGTCTACGACGTGCTGGGCGGGGACGGCGATTTCGTGCCCTGCGTGCATTCGGTGGGCAAGCCGCTGCGCCCCGGCGAGGCCGATGTGCCGTGGCCCTGCAACGAGACCAAGTACATCGTCCATTATCCGGAAACCCGCGAGATCTGGTCCTTCGGTTCGGGCTACGGCGGCAACGCCCTGCTCGGAAAGAAATGCTTCGCCCTGCGCATCGCCTCCAACATGGGGCGGGACGAGGGGTGGCTGGCCGAGCACATGCTGATCCTGGGCGTGACCTCGCCCGAGGGCAGGAAAATGCACGTGGCCGCGGCCTTCCCCTCGGCCTGCGGCAAGACCAATTTCGCGATGATGATCCCGCCCGCCGCGCTGCCGGGCTGGAGGATCACCACCATCGGCGACGACATCGCCTGGATCAAGCCCGGGCCCGACGGCCGGCTGCGCGCCATCAATCCCGAGGCCGGCTACTTCGGCGTCGCGCCGGGCACCAGCGAAAAGACCAATCCCAACTGCATGGCCACGCTGCGTGAAAACGTGCTGTTCACCAACGTGGCCCTGACCGACGACGGCGACGTCTGGTGGGAGGGCATGGGGCCGGCGCCGGCGCACTGCCTGGACTGGCAGGGCCGCGACTGGACGCCGGACAGCGGCCGCAAGGCCGCGCATCCCAATGCGCGGTTCACGGTGGCGGCCGAGCAGAATCCCGCCATCGATCCCGACTGGGACAACCCCGAGGGGGTGGCGATAGACGCCTTCATCGTGGGCGGGCGGCGGGCCGACACGGTGCCGCTGGTCACCGAGGCCCGCAACTGGGTCGAGGGCGTGTACATGGCGGCGACGCTGGGCTCGCAGACCACGGCCGCGGCCGCGGGCGCCCAGGGAGTGGTGCGCCGCGACCCCTTCGCCATGCTGCCGTTCTGCGGCTACAACATGAGCGACTATTTCGCCCACTGGCTGGCGCTGGGCGAAAGGCTCCAGGCCGCGGGCGCGACGCTGCCGCGCTTCTTCGCCGTCAACTGGTTCCAGACCGACGATGAAGGCCGTTTCATCTGGCCCGGCTTCGGCGAGAACATGCGGGTGCTGAAATGGATGCTCGAGCGCATCCAGGGCGCCGCGGGCGGCCGCGACACGCTGCTGGGCACCACGCCGCGCTACGAGGACCTCGCCTGGGACGGCCTGGATTTCGGCCCGGAGGCATTCGCCCGGATCACCGCCGTCGACGAGGACGCCTGGCGCAAAGAGCTGGCCTCGCACGCCGAACTGTTCGAACGGCTCAGCCAAGGCCTGCCGCCCGCGCTGAGCGACCATTGCGCGCGGCTGACGGCGCGGCTGGTTTCGTAGGCTCTCGACCGAAAGCGTCAGTCAGAAGCGCACCTTGAGCGTCAGAAACGCACCTTGACGCTCAGCGTCGCCGCGTGGTCGGTATTGCCGCCGCCGTACTGGCCGCTGTAGGCCAGGCCCATGACCGTGTTGCGGCCGACCGCGACCTGTGCGCCCAGGTCGAGCACCGCCGCATCCCGGGCGATCGGCGCCCCCGAGACGCGGAAGCTGCCGCCGCCGCCCTCGACGAAGGACAGGCTGCGTCCCGGGTCGACGTCGCCGGCGGCGTGCCGCCAGCCCGCGCCCGCGGACAGTTCGGCCGCGCCCGCGCCGAATTCGATGCGGGTCTTGCCGCGCAGTCCGAGCGTGAGCGCGGTGATGTCGTCCCTCTGGCTGTCGCTGCGCAGGGCCGCCGGGCCGCCCGATTCGGTGAAGCCCTCGGTCTTCTGGCCGAGCCAGGACACGCCCGCGTAGGGCTCGATCACGCTCGCCTCGCCGGCCGGCATGGCATAGGCCAGTTCGGTGAACAACTGCGCCGCGTCGGCGTGATAGTCAGCCTTCAGGGTCTGGCCGCCGCCCACGGTCACGCTGCGCCGGCTCTCGATGTCATGGCGGGTGTAGGCCGCGCCCGTGAGGACGCTGAGCTTGCCGGGGCCCGCATCCCAGGCCTTGCCGCCGTACAGGGCCACGGTGTAGCTGCCGACGTCCGAGCTTGAACCGCGATCGTCGACCTCGAGCCGGCCGTCCCTGTAGCCCAGCGCCGCGCCCAGGCGCCAGCCGCGGCCCGCGTCCAGGTCGCCGCCGACGAACAATCCGCCCGTCCGCGTCCGGATCCTGGCGGCGTTGCCGTCGCCCTCCAGCGAACTCCAGTTGCCCGAGACCTGCGCCCAGAGTGGATAGGCCGCCGAGCGGGGCATGGCGCCGGCCGGCAGGCGTCCGCCGGCCTGGGCGATCGGCGCGCCCGGCAGCATGCCGGCGCCGAGATTGCCGCGCATGCGGCTCGCCAAGGCGCGGGCGACGAGGTCGCCGGACTGCATCAGCGCGGCCTGCGTGCTGGCGTGCGCCTCGCCGGACAATTGGTCCAGGGCGTCCCGGCGCGCCGCGGTCTGCATCTGCAGGGCGGCATCGGCGGCGGCGTTCCGGCCGGCCACCGAGAGCACGCCATCGAGCGTCGCGTTCTGGTTGCGGGAAAGCCCGCCGCGGTCCGCGGCCTTGTCCGCGTCGACGGACAGGCTGATGCGGACGTCGTTGGCGCCGTACTTGACGGGGTCGAGCTTGACCAGGGTGCCGGCGAACGAATCGTCCAGTGCGCCGCCATTGGCAAAGGTGTTGAGCACGCGGCCCGCCTCGGTCTTCACGATGGTGTAGTCATGGTCGAGGACGTAGCCGCCGGTGCCGTTTTCCTGGCGGACGGTCAGTCCGATGCCCGACAGGTCGAAGTCGCCGTTGCGGATGATGATGAGGTCCGACTGGCCCGCCGAGTTGACTTCGGCCACGTAGTTCCCGCTGAAGCCCGCGCTGGTGCCGTAGCTCTGGGTGCCGACGGAGTTGCCGGGGCTCAGGGTGCCCCCGTTGCCGCCCAGGCTGCCGTCGACGAGCAGGTTGCCGCCAAGGGTCGAGCCCGAATTGGCGATTGCGCTGCCCAGGATCGAGATGGGGGCCTGGACCGTGCCACCCTTGAGCGAGGATCCGATGTCCAGGACCACGCTGCCCTTGATGAGCGTGGGCTGGCCCTGGCTGAACTGGAACGAGGTATTGGTGCCCGAGACGGTCTGCCCGACCGTCGTCGCGCCCAGGAACACGTAGCGGGAGCCGGTGCCCACGACCGCGCCGCCGATGGTGGTCGGGCCGTTGAAGCTGGCCGTGCTGCCCGTCCGGGTCTGGACGCCTTCCGAGATCGTGGCGCCGTTGGCAAAGACGATGGTCGAGTTTTCCCCGCCGGTGACGTTGCCGTCGATGGGCGCGCCGCCCGAGTCCTCGAACGAGCCGCCGTCCCCGACCGAGGTATCGTTGATGCCCCAGACGATTCCCGCCCACTGGGCGCCCGCCTCGATCGTGAAATTGGTCTTTCCGCCCGCCGCCCGCGTGCCGTCCCCGCCGGGGGCCAGGCCGTCCTGGTCGATGATGTCGCCCGAGGAGACCGAACCGGCCTCGAGGGTGAGATTGACGATGCCGTCCATGCCCGCGTCGCTGCGGCTGACCTGCAGCAAGGTGCCGTTGTTGACGGTCAGGTTCGAGCCTGCGCCGACGGCGATGTCCTGGACCTGGCCCGCCTGCGTGATCCGCGAGGTGATTGACGCGGATTTGGATTCGGCCCGTACGTGGTCCAGGATCACGCTGCCGCTGTCCTCCAGGTGAAGGGCCGAGGCGCCGGCGCCCGAGGCCAGGAGCTGCGTGCCGGCGATCCGGGCGCTGGAGCCGGCCGTCAGGTACACCGCATCGGCGGCCACGCCTTCGGCGGACGTGCCGCCGCGCGTATGGATGGCGCCGCCCGAGAGGAACAGGGTGCTGGCCGTCAGAGGGGAGGGCGGGGTTCCCGGCCGCTGGGTGGCGCTCATGGCGTTGAGCGAGATGCCGCGTGCGCCGTCGGCCCAGGTGTCGATGGTGGTGCCGGCGAGATCCAGGACGGCCCCGTTGTAGGCGACCGCCCCGTACGAGTTCTCGCCATGGGTCTCGATGGCCGAGTCCGTCGCCGTGATCCGGCTGCCGATGTTCTGTGCCGACAGGCCGTAGGAATCGCCGGCGTACGTCCGGATGCGGCTGTCCCGCAGCTCGATGGTGGGCGTGTCTTCAGGTTTGCTGTCCGTCGTGCGGCCGCTGTAGGCATGCACGGCGTTGGACACCAGGCCGGTGGTGGCCGACCCCTCCGTGCCCGTGGAGATGTCGACGCCGTCGGCGCCGATGCTTGCGCCGGTGCTGGCCAGCAGGCCGCGGCCGTACTGGGCGCCGAGATAGCGGACTTGCCCGCCGGTGAGTTCGATGTGCGCCCCGTGGCTGGCCGCCACCGCGTTGGACAGCTCGCCGGGGCCCGTGAACGCCCCCTGGGTGCTGATGTCCACGCCGTGGGCGGTCACCAGCGTCCCGGCGCCGTCGGCCGCGATGCCCATGCGCCCCGAGGATGTGCTGGCGTTCCTGACCGATCCGCCGTTCAGGTCCATCGATCCGCCGTTCGTCGCGTAGGCCCCGTATTTGCCGCCATTCGTCAGGATCGCCGTGCCGTTCGTCATGATCGTCGAACCGGCGCCATCCGAGCCGATGCCGTTGCCCAGCTCGGCGGTCACCAGGTCGCTGCCCAGCAGGCTCACGCTGCCGCCGGTGAGCGCCGCGACACCCGTGCTGTTGGCGCCATAGGTGTGGAAGGTGTTGCCGCCGCCACTGGTGATCTGGCTGCCGTAGGCTGATTGCACCGCGGCGGCATTGGCCCCATGGGTCTCTATGGTGGAGCCGCTCAGATGGATCGTGCCAGACGTCTGTTCGGCCGCATCGGCGGCGACGACGCCGACCGCTTGGGCGCCGCTGGTCTCGACCCGCGTGCCGTCGATCGTCACGACGCCGTTTCCCAGGGATCCGCCATATACGCGCACCCCGGCGGCCGCCGTGCCGGAAGTCGTGATGCTGCCGCGCGTCAGCGAGGCGCTGGCGCCGTTGAACACCTCGGCGCCGAAGCTGTTCGTGCCGACGGTGGTGATGTCCGTATCCGTCGCCTCGACCCGGGCGCCCTTGTTCGCCGATTGGATGCCGTCGGCGTAGTTCAGGTCGTAGGTTTTGATCGTGACATGGTCGAGCCTGACCAGTGTCTCGGACTCCGGCGATGCGATCGTCCGGTAGGCGTTGACGGCGTGGCCAAAGGTGCTGTGCGTGCTGATGACGACATGGCTGGCATCGATGGATCCGCCGTCATTGGCCTGTATGCCCACGGTGCGCTTGCTGCCCGAGCTCGTGATCGTGCCGCCGTCGATGACGGCATGCCCGCCGTTCTCGGCCCCGACGCCCGCGGTGAAGGCGTGTCCGCCCGGATGCCCATCGAAGGCATCCAGGGTGATCGTTGAATCTTCAATCACCGCGTTGGCATTGGCCCCGGTGGCCGTCACGGTGCGGCCATTCTGATTGGGCTGGACGGTGTTCGCCAGTGTGGCGTTTTCCAGCGTCAGGCTGCCGCCCGATTCGATGCGCAGCATCTCGTAGGCCTTGCCGCTGATCTGCGTGCCATTGCCCGTTGCGACGCCGCCGTCGATCACTTTGACCGTGCTGTCGGTGAGGACGGAGTCGCCCAGGTCGTACGTGTTTCCGATCGTCAGGTTGACGGCGCCCGCGCCCGGCGCGTAGGCATAAGCGGCGACCAGTGCCGCTGTCAAGGCGGTGTTCCGCAGCGCGGTCCTGCGCCGGGGCGCCGCATGATCCGGCATCGGCGCGCTGTCGTGTGTCTTGATGCTGCCCATTCGCTTTCTCCTGGAGAACCGTGAATGAAAACCGCTGTCCGGGCGTGGAGGCCCTTCGGTCACTGGCTGTTACGCATCAATCTTTTTGTTGTCTTCGGTGGTGTTTTTGTATTTGAAGGATGAATGTCCTTACCGTTTGAATGGTTTTTAATTTAACAATGTTGCCGACGTTTCGAATCGTCAGGACACAGTTTTTTTCATTTTTCTTCCGTATGGCTTGCTTGTCGGGCGCGGCGCTAGCTCAGCGAGGCGCCGACCGCCGTCGCGATCCCGATGAATTCCTCGATGGCGGGCGATACGCGCTCGCTCGGGCGGATGACGCCCAGCGTCAGGCGCGGCCCGGGGCCTCGCAGCCGGCGGTAGGTGGCCAGCGGGCGGGCATAGTGCTGCAATTGCGAGGCCACGAATCCGACGCCCATGTCGCAGGCCGCCATGGCGACGATGGATTGGGCCGGCGCCGCCTCGATGATCTTGCGGGGGCTGAAGCCCGCCTGGTGGCACAGGGTGATGATCTCGTCGTACAGCCGCGGGCCCACGGCGCGGGGAAACAGGATGAAGGTTTCCCGCGCGAGATCCTCGAGGGTGAGCACGGATTTCTGGCTCAGGGGGTTGATGTCCGAGAGCACCACGTCGAAGGGGATGGCCGAGATCACGCGGCAGGCGAGCGCCCGGTCCTCGAGGGGCGGGTGCACCAGCCCCACCTGGATGTCCCCGCGCCGCAGCGCGTATTCCTGGTCCGCGGTCGTCATCGAGCGAACGGAAAGGGCGACCTTGGGGAAGGCCGCGGAAAATCGCCGGGCGATTTCGGGCAGGATCACGAACAGCGCGGTGGCCGTGGCGCCGATGCTCAGCTCGCCGATCGCGCCGCGCTCGATCTGGCGCGCCCGGTCGACGATGTCGGTCATCTGCTGCAGCAGCTTGTACGCCTCCCTGCGAAAGAGCTCGCCCGCGGGCGTCAGCGAGACGTTGCGCTTGTCGCGGTAAAAGAGCTGCACCTGCAGTTCGTCCTCGAGCTGGCGCAAGAGCTGGCTGAGTCCGGGCTGGCTGATGTGGCAGCGGTCGGCCGCGCGGCGGAAATTCAGTTCCTCGGCCAGGACGATGAAACACTGCAGGCGGCGCTGGTCCATGGGGCCTCCGTTTTCATGGGTTTTGTGATAAGTGGTAATTATTATTAAATCATAAAACATAATTGGACTTTCTCAATGGCCGGCTTGTAGGATGTGCCCAAGGAGACAAGAAATGAAGATAGTCATGGTCGGCGAGGCGGCGAATCATCGGGACACGCTGGCGGCGGCGCTGCCGGCGGCGTGCGATTTCGTCGCTCTGCCGCGCGAGGCGGCGCACAGCGAGGAACACGACGCGGCGATCGCCGCGGACGACGTGCTGATCACGCTGCGATTCTCGCGGCCGCCGGGGCGGATGCCGGCGTTTCGCTTGCTGCACGTGCCGGGGGCGGGCCTGGACGGCATCGCGCTCGATACGCTGCCGCCTTCGGCCACGGTGTGCAATGTCTACGAGCATGAGATCCCGATCGCGGAGTACGTCCTGCTGGCCATGCTCGAATCCGAGATCCGCCTGGCCGAGATGCGCCGGCGGTTCATGACGCAAAGCTGGTCCGAGGCCTACCGCAATCGCGTCCAGCATGGCGAGATCCACGGCAAGACCCTCGGCCTGATCGGCATGGGCCGCATCGCGCGGGCCATCGCGCAGCGCGCCAAGGCGTTCGGCATGCGCACGATCGCGACCGACCCGCAAGGCGGCGTCGTGCCCGGCCTGATCGATGATTTCGCGCCGCCGGGCGAGCTGGACCGCCTGCTCGGCCAGGCGGATTTCCTGGTGATCGCCTGCCCCCTGACCGAGACGACGCGCGGCATGATCGGCGCCGCGCAGCTGGGAAAAATGAAATCGTCGGCGGTGCTGATCAACGTCTCGCGCGCCCAGATCGTCGATGAAGGCGCGCTGTTCGCGGCGCTCAGGGACCATGCGATCGGCGGCGCGGTACTGGACGTGTGGTATCGCTATCCAACGGCGGCCGACGACGAGGTCGCGCCCGCGGACCATCCCTTCCACGAACTGCCCAACGTCGTCTGCACGCCGCATTCGTGCGCGTGGACGTCGAACCTGGCGGTTCGCCGGTACGGGTTCATCGCGCAAAACATCCGCCGCCTGATGGCCGGCGAGCCCCTGCTCAATGTCGTGCGGGCGCCGTCGGCCGGGCGGCCCTGAAAGGAGGAACGGGAATGCAGGGGAAAGAAAGCGGCGTGCCGATCAAGATCGTCGGCGTGAGCACGACGGTGGTCAATGCCGAGATGCGCAACTGGATCTTCGTCAAGGTGACGACCGATCAGGACGGCCTGTACGGATGGGGCGAGGCGAGCCTCAACTGGAAGACGCGCGCGGTCGCCTCGGCGGTGGAGGATCTCGAGCCGCTGCTGATCGGCCGCGATCCGCGCGACATCGAGCAGATCCTGCGCGTCCTGAACAAGCACAGCTACTACCGCCTGGGCATCATCGGCGCCACGGCGATCAGCGGCATCGAGCACGCGCTCTGGGACATTTTCGGGAAAAGCCTGGGGGTGCCGGTGTGGCGCCTGCTCGGCGGCAAGGTGCGCGACCGCGTCCGCGTCTATACCCACCTGGGCATGGGCGACATGAAATCCGTCTACGAGACCTTCGACGAGGGCGCCTTGCGCGAGCGCGCGCTGGCCGTGATCGAAAAAGGCTACGACGCGCTCAAGGTCGTCTTCATCCCGTATTCCCATTATTCGGTCGGCACCGCGGCGCGTCGCGACGTGGGCCGGCGCATGCGGGTGCTGCGCGAGGCGGTCGGCGACGACGTGGAGATCATGATCGACTTCCACGGGCGGCCCGCGTCGCTGTCGGCGGCGCTGCAGTTCATCGACGAGCTCGTGCCCTATCGGCCGATGTTCTGCGAGGAGCCCGTGCAGCCCGGCGATGCGGAGGCGCTGCGCGCCATCACCGCGCGGGCGGCCTGCCCCATCGCCGCGGGCGAGCGCCTGGTCGGGTTCAAGGAATTCGAGCCGCTGTTCCGCACCCAGGCGGTCAACATCATCCAGCCCGACCTCAACCACACCGGCGGCCTGCTCGAGGGCAAGCGCATCGCGCATGCGGCCGAGCACGCCTTCATGGGGGTCGCGCCGCACAACCCGAATGGCCCGGTGGCCGGCGCCGCGGCCCTGCATTTCGACGTGTCGACGCCGAATTTCGTGATCCAGGAGGAGATGTCCGGCGCCGTGCCCTGGTACGACGACGTGGTCTCCACGCCGATGCGGCGGGTCGGCAACGCGTGGCAGGTGCCCGACGCCCCGGGGCTGGGCGTCGAGATCAATGAGCGCGAGGCCGCCCGGCATCCGTTCAAGCAGGAAGTCATGCATGCGGCGGGCGCCGTGCTCGAGGATGGCACCATCGTCGACTGGTAGCGCCGCGCGGGGCGGCGCGCATGGTGGGCGCCGCGATTGAAACGAATCGATTTCGAGGGAGCAGCATCGATGAGCAGCAACGAGAGGGGGGAGTTCGGCGGGGCAGATTTCGCCACGCCGGGCGGTGTCTACAATGCGGTGCCGCCGCGCATCGTGTTCGGCGCGGGGGCGGCCGCCCGCTTGGCCGAGGAAGTCGAGCGGCTGGGCGGCCGGCGCGCCCTGGTGGTGTGCACGCCGGGGCGCAACGAGATGGCGCATCGGGTCGCGGAGCGCCTGGGCGAACTGTGCGCCGGCGTCTATCCCGAGGCGGTGTCCCAGGTGCCGATCGAGCTGGCGAAGACGGCGCGCGCCCATGTCGCGGGACATGGGATCGACTGCCTGGTCGCCGTGGGCGGCGGCGCCGCCATCGGCCTGGCCAAGGCGGTCGCCCTGGAGGCGGGCATCGCCTACATCGCGATCCCCACGACATACTCGGGATCCGAGATGACGGGGTTCTGCGGCATCACCATCGACGGCGTCAAGCGGATGCACACCAGCCTGCGGATGCTGGCGCACACCGTGGTCTACGACCCCGAACTCACCCTCGGCCTGCCGGCGCCCGTGAGCGCCGAGAGCGCCATGAACGCCATGGCGCATTGCATCGAGGCGCTGTACGTGCCGACCGCCAGCCCGGTGATCGCCCTGGCCGCGCTCGAGGGAATTCGGGTGCTGCGCGGCAGCCTGCCGCGCGTCATGCGCGACCCCTCGGACCTGCAGGCGCGCCGTGGCGCGCTGTATGGCGCCTACCTGGGCGGCGTGGCGCTGACGGGCGGATTCGCGCTGCATCACGGCGTCGCCCACGTCCTGGGCGCGAGCTATGGAATACCTCACGCCACCTCGCACTCGATCGCATTGCCGTACGTCACCGCCTTCAACGAGCCGGCGTGCCCGGCGGTGATGGCCAAGGTCGCGCAGGCGCTCGGCGCCGAGACGGCGGCCGGCGGCGTGTGGGATTTCGCCCGGTCCGTGGGCGCCCCCGTTTGTCTTGCCGATCATGGCATGACGAGCGGGGATATCGAACGCTGCACCGAACTGGTGATCGAGACCGATAATGGCCTGAATCCCCGTCCGGTCCACGCGCAGGGTGTGCGCTCGATCCTCGAGGCCGCCCTTTCCGGAAAACGGCCGCAGGCACAGGCGTTCGCGGCATGATTTTCTTCACACATCCACTACAAGAACAATCCACACGAGCAAGGAGACTGACGATGAGCACCACCCATCCCACCATGCGCCGCGTCATGCGCGCGCCCGTTCTCACCGCCGCGCTGGTTCTGGGGATACTCGCCCCCGTGGCCGGCAGCGTCGCGCAGGACATGCCGGCGACCAAGCTGCGCGTCATCGGCGGCTACAGCACGCTGGTCCAGACGCAGCATGTCGAAAAGCCTTTCTGGCTCGAGGAAATTCCGGCCGATTCCGGCAACAAGATCACGGTCGAGTATGCCAACTATGACGTCATGGGGCTGCAAGAGCAGCAGTTGCTGCGGCTCACGGCCTCCGGCGTCGCCGACTTCGCGTCCACCGACATCGTCAAGGTCGCCGGCGACGAGCCGGCGTTCGAGGGCTGCGACCTGACCGGGATCTCGCCCGACCTCGAGACCGCGCACAAGGCCTGCAAGGCGTGGGCGCCGGAGGTGTCGCGGATCATGGAGCAAAAGTTCAACACCAAGCTGCTGGGCCTGGCGCCCAATCCGGGGCTGATCTTCTGGTGCCGTCCCGAAATCCGCGGCCTGGAGGACATCAAGGGCAAGAAAGTGCGCGTCAACAGCCGCACCATGTCCGACATGGTCGTCGCCCTGGGCGGCTCGCCGGTGACGACGCCGTTCGGCGAGGTCGTGCCGTCCTTGCAGCGCGGCGTGTTCGACTGCGCCATCACCGGCAGCCTGGCCGGCAACACGGCGGGCTGGGGCGAGGTGACCAAGTACCTGCTGCCGGTGCCGATCAACTGGTCCATCTACTACCAGTCGGTGAACCTGAAGTCCTGGAACAGCTTCGATCCGGCCGTGCGCGAGTACCTGACCAAGAAGTTCGCCTCGCTCGACGAGCGGCTGTGGGCCATCGGCGCAAAGGCCAACCAGGAAGGCATCGACTGCAACACCGGCAAGGACCCTTGCACCCTGGGACGCAAGGAATCCATGACCCTGGTGCCCCCCACCGATGCCGACAAGGCGCTGATCAAGAAGGTCGCCCAGGAGGTCGTGCTGCCGCAGTGGGCCAAGCGCTGCGGCAAGGAGTGCGCCGGCCGCTGGAACGAGACCGTGGGCAAGGTCGTCGGCATGCAGATCGACCTGTCCAAGCTCTAATCTTTCCCAGAGAGGGCGGCGGCGCCTTCCGCCACCCCCTCTCGCCACATGGATAACGTCATGTCAGACATTTTCTCCACGCTGGCGCGCTGGAGCGCCCGTACGGGAGGCCTGGCCGTATTGCTGATGGCATTCATCATCGGCATCGACGTGCTCAGCCGCAAGCTGTTCGGCGATTCCATCCTCTGGGGCGGGGCGGGGGAGTTGTCGGGGTACGTGCTGGCCGTCGCGACGGCCTGGGGCGCCTCGCTCACCCTGCTGTACCGGGGCCACATCCGCATCGACATCCTGCAATCGGTCCTGCCGCGCGCGGCCTGGGTGTACTTCGACCTGTTCGCGATGCTCGTCTTCGGCGCGGCCAGTGCCGTGCTGGCCTGGGTGGGCGTCTCGACCTTCCTCGAGTCCATGGAGCGGGACGCGCATTCGATCACCCCGCTGGCCGTGCCCATGGCGATCCCGCAGGGGCTGTGGGCGGCGGGCCTGGTGTTCCTGTTCCTGACCAGCGTATACCTGTTCGTCAAGGCGCTCGCGCGCCTGGCGCGCGGCGACCGCATGGGCGCGGTGGCGCTGATCGGCACGCGCACCGCCGAGGACGACCTGCGCGAACAGCAGCAGGTGATCCAGGAAATCACCGCCAAGGAGGCCGGCCATGCTTAGCATTTCCGTCGGTATGCTGCTGCTCCTGCTCGCCGTGGGCATTCCGGTGGCGGCGGCCATGATCGTGCTCGGCCTGCTGCTGGCGGGATGGTTCTCGCCCATGCCCTTGTGGATCGCCTTTGGCGAGCTGACCTGGGGCACTTCCAGCAGCTTCACCCTGTTCGCCATTCCCCTGTACATCCTGCTGGGCGAGCTGCTCTTGCGCAGCGGCATCAGCGAGCGCATGTATCACGCCATCGCGCAGTGGCTGGCTCGCCTGCCGGGCGGCCTGATGCACGCCAACGTCGGCTTTTCCACCGCCTTCGCCGCCATGAGCGGCTCGAGCGTGGCCTGCGCCGCGACGCTGGGCACCATCGCCAACCCCATGATCAAGCGCTATCGGTACAACGAGCCGCTGTTCCTGGGCACCATCGCCGCGGGCGGCTCGCTGGGCATCCTGATCCCGCCGTCGATCCCCCTGATCATCTATGGCGTGCTGACCGAGACCTCGATCCCCAGGCTGTACCTGGCCGCCATGCTGCCCGGCGTGCTGCTGGCCCTGCTGTTCTCGGCGATCATCCTGGTGTGCTGCCTGGCTCGGCCGGCATGGGGCGGCCAGCCCCTCGCGACGTCCTGGCGCGAGCGCTGGGCGGTGCTGCCCGACTTGCTGCCGCCGCTGTCGATCTTCATCCTGGTCATCGGGGCCATCTATGTGGGATGGGCGACGCCGTCCGAGTCGGCCGCGCTGGGGGTGCTGATGGCGCTGGCCCTCGCCGTGGCGCGCCGGCGCTTCACGATCAAGATGCTGCTGGAGGCCGCCGAGGCCACCATGACGACCACCGCCATGATCCTCCTGATCGTGATCGGCGCGTTCCTGCTCAATTTCGTGCTGACCGCCATCGGCCTGTCCTCGCTGGTCACGCACCTGTTCAGCGATGCGAGCATGTCGCCGACCGCCGTCCTGCTGACCGCGGTGGTGTTCTACCTGGTGCTGGGCATGTTCATGGAACCACTGTCCATGCTGATCGCCACGGTGCCGCTGATCATCCCCGCGATCAAGGCGGCGGGCATCGACCCGCTGATGTTCGGGGTGCTGATGATGGTGCTGATGGAGACCGCCATGCTGACCCCGCCGGTCGGGATCAATCTGTTCGTGGTCCAGGGCACGCGCGAATCCGGCAAGCTCAAGGACGTGGTCTACGGCGCGCTGCCTTTCGTCGTGACCATGCTGATCATGGTCGGCCTGCTGGTGTTCTTCCCCGGCCTGACCTTGTGGCTGCCGGGCGTTCTTTCGTGAGGGCCGGTGGGCCGCTTGGTGGCGGCGGCGCTTTATGACAATATAGCGGGATCGTCGGCATGGCGCCGGCGCCGGCCGGGATCCGTCCTTGGATCTCCCGGCCCGGATCCGTCTCCGGGAGCCCCCTCATGATCACGCGCCCCAGCCCCAGCCCGAGCGGCAAGCCGACCCCGGGTCCGGACCCGAGCCCCGGTCCGGGCCTGCCCATCGCCGCCCTCGTGCATGAGCATGGGGACGGGGCCGATGCCATGGTGCGGGACTTCGTCGCCCTCCAGGTCCGGAGGGGCCTGGACGTGCAGGGCCTCCTGATGCTGCATGACCTCGCGCGGCCGGGCAAAAAGCGTTGCCTGCAGGACGTCCGCTCGGGCGAGGTCTTCGAGATCTTCCAGGACCTGGGCGAGGGATCGCACGCCTGCTGTCTGGACATCGGCGCCCTGGTCGCGGCGGGCGCGGTGCTGCGCGCGGCGGCCCGCGCGCGGCCGGACCTGGTCGTGATCGACCGTTTCGGCCGCCAGGAGGCCGAAGGCGGCGGCTTTGCCGCGGAATTCCTCGCCTTGATGGCCGAGGGCATCCCCCTCCTGACCATCGTCGCCAGCGAATTCGTCGAGGACTGGCGCCGCTTCACCGGCGAGCTGGGCGTCGAGCTGCCGATGGATGCCGATCGCCTGCACGAATGGGGCGCCGCGGCCTGCGTGGGACGAACGCCGGCCCTTGCGCGGGGATAGCGGGCGGCGCCTCTCGCGTGGCGGCGCGACGCCTCTCGCGCGAGGGCGCCTGGCGCGCGTGACGTTCAGTCACAAATGCCCTGTCTCCGTCACTGAGCAACTTTGATCCAGATAAAGGAAATGCACCCCGTACATGGGTATCCTGACAAATCAATGGAATAAATCGTAACAGGACGAGCCCCTGGATCGGCACCCGGTCCTGGCCTCGAAATCTCGTCCGGGCCGGCATGATCTTCGCGCCGGCCATTGGTTGCAGGAGACGAAAAATGGGTTTGAAGACCTCCTTGGCCACCGTCAATGCAGCCTGGCAGCATTTTGTCGATACAGGATATGTGGATGAATCCGTCGTCAGGCCAGAGGTGGTGCAGTCGTGGCGGCGCTGCCGCGGCATGGGAATCGACTCGCGGGCGCCCAAGCTGCCCGTGATGCTGGACGCCCGCAAGCTGGCGGACGTGCGCGAGGAAAACCGCAGCCTGATCGAAACGGCGCAGTGGTTCATGGACTTTCTCAAGGTCGCCGTGCAGGGCACCGGCTTCATCCTGGTGCTCACCGAGCGCAACGGCGTGGTGCTGGACGTATTCGGCGACTCCGACATCCTCACCATGGCGCGCAACAACAACTACGTGCCCGGCTGTTCGCGCGCCGAGGAGGTCGCGGGCACCAACGCCATCAGCCTCTCGCTGATCGAAAAGCGTCCCTTGCAGCTCACCGGCGCCGAGCACTGGAACGTGCGCCACCATCAATGGACCTGTGCCGCCGCGCCGGTGTTTTCGCCCGATGGCGAATTGCTCGGCGCGGTCACCCTGTCGGGCGAAACCACCCGCGCCCACCGCCATACGCTGGGCATGGTGATCTCGGCCGCCGAGGCGATCCGCCAGAGGCTGCGAGAGCGCGAGACCTCCAAGGAAAAACGCAGCATCGACATCCAGTTCTCGTCCTTGCTGGGCAGCATTTCAGAGGCGGTCATCATCGTCGATGCGGCGGGCCGGGTCACCAACATCAACACGGTGGCCTGCGAGAGCCTCCGCGTCGTCCCGAGGGACGTCCAGGGCAAGCCCATCGCCGGGATCTTCCCCGCCCACCCCGAGCTCGGCAACCTGTTCGAGCGCAAGGACAGCGCCACCTTCGAGGTCAGCGTAGAGCGGCCCGGCGGGCACGGCCTCTTTGTCATCACGCCCTACAAGATGCTCGCCGACGGGGCCGTCACGGGCGCGGTCCTCGCCCTGCGCGAGCGGCGCGAGTTCCTCAAGGAGGTGCGCGGATTCTCCGGCCTGAACGCGGTCTTCGTCTTCGACGACATCGTCGGCGAATCGCCGGCCCTGCTGCGCCAGGTCGAGCTCGCGCGGACGGCGGCGCAGCAAAACACGCGCGTGCTGATCCTGGGCGAGACGGGCACCGGAAAAGAGCTCTTTGCCCAGTCCATCCACAATGGCTCGCCGCGGCGCAACGGCCCCTTCGTCGCGCTCAACTGCGCGGCGATCCCGCGCGACCTGATGGAGTCCGAGATCTTCGGCTACCGCAGCGGCGCCTTCACGGGGGCGCGCAAGGGCGGCCAGGTCGGCAAGCTCGAGCTCGCCGACGGCGGCACCATCTTTCTCGACGAGATCAACCAGATGCCGCTCGAGCTGCAGTCCAAGCTGCTGCGCGCGCTGCAAGAAGGCACCATCACGCGCCTGGGCGACACCAAGCCCATCAGCATCGACGTGCGCGTCATCGCCGCCGCCAACGAGGATCTCTACAACAAGAGCCGCACCGGCGAGTTTCGCCAGGACCTCTATTATCGCCTGAGCGTGGTCGAGCTCACCCTGCCGGCGCTGCGCGAACGCGGCGACGACATCCCGCTGCTCTCGCGGCATCTGCTCCGCAAGCTCGGCCAAAAGATCGGCAAGCCCGCGCTGTCCCTGGCGCCCGACACCGTCGAGCAGCTACGCCAGTATCCCTGGCCGGGCAACGTCCGCGAGCTCGAAAACGTCCTCGAGATGGGGGCCATCATGGCCGAGGGCTCGGTGATCGAGCCCCGGCACATCGCCTACCGGATGCGCAAGCCCGAGCCTCAGACCGAGGCCCCGCGCCCCGCGGCCGCCGCCTCGCCGCTGCCGGCCGACCTGCGCTCGATGTCCGACCTGCGCTCGATGTCCGACCTGCGGTCGATGCGCGACATCGAGATAGAGCTGATCCGCAGCGCCATCGAGGAATTCAACGGCAACGTCGACCTGGTCGGCCGCAAGCTCGGCCTGTCGCGCGCGACCGTCTATCGCCGCATGCAGCAATACGGCATCGTCAAGCAGGTCGTGGTGGCGAATCCCGGCCGGGATGCGGGCGCCGCCTTCCAGGCGCCCCGGGAGCTCTACGCCCGCAAGGCCTGACCGCCGCGCCCGCGGGCGCGGCGAGAAGGGGGTTGGTCAATTAACAGGCGCTAGGAATGGATCGCCCGGCCGTAGGCCGCCAGGGTCGACTCGTGCAGCATCTCTGACAAGGTCGGGTGCGGGAACACGGTGTGCATCAGCTCGGCCTCGGTGGTCTCCAGCGATTTCCCGATCGACAGTCCCTGGATCAGCTCGGTGACCTCGGCGCCGATCATGTGCGCGCCCAGCAGCTCGCCGGTGCGGGCGTCGAACAGGGTCTTGATGAATCCCTCGGGCTCGCCCAGTGCGATCGCCTTGCCGTTCCCCTTGAAGGAAAAGCGTCCGACCTTGAGCTCGTGGCCGCATTCCCGGGCGCGCTCCTCGGTCAGGCCGATGCTCGCAATCTGCGGACGGCTGTAGGTGCATCCGGGAATCCGGGTCTTGTCGAGCGGATGGATGCCTTCGACGCCGGCGATGCGCTCGACGCAAAGCATGCCTTCGTGGCTCGCCTTGTGTGCCAGCCAGGGCGCCCCCGCGACGTCGCCGATGGCGTAGACGCCGGGTTCGCCGGTCCGGCACCAGGCGTCGGTCACGATGTGGGTGTTCTCGACCCGCACGCCGGTGCCTTCCAGTCCCAGGTCCTCCACGTTGCCGACGATGCCGACGGCGGCGATGACGCGCTCGGCGCGTATCTCGGTCGTTGCGCCCTGGGCGTCGATGACGGCGGTCACCCCGCCGGCCTCCTTGCGCAGCGAGGCCACGGTCGCGGACGTCATCAGCTTCATCCCCCGCCGCTCGAAAGCCTGGCGAGCGAATGTAGACACATCGGCGTCCTCGACCGGCAGGATCCGGTCGCGGGCTTCCACCACGGTCACCTCGGCCCCGAGAGAGCGGTAGAAGCTCGCGAACTCGATGCCGATCGCCCCCGAGCCCACGACCAGCAGGGACTTCGGCATGCGGTCCGGCGTCATCGCCTCGCGGTAGCTCCACACCAGGCGGCCGTCGGGTTCGACGGGAGCCACGGCGCGCGCGCGGGCGCCGGTGGCCAGGATGATGTGGGGGGCACGCAGCTCGGACACGCCGTCCTTTTGCTGGAGCCGGATCGTGTTCGGGCCTGCGAGGCGGCCCGAGCCCTCGAACACGGCGACCTTGTTTTTCTTCAGCAGGTGGCGGACGCCGGCATTGAGCTGGGCCGCGACTTGCCGGGACCGGCCGACGATCTTGGCCAGGTCGAAGGAGGCGCCCTGGACCTGGAGGCCGAATTCGCCGGCATGCCGGATGTGCTCGTAGATCTCCGCCGAGCGCAGCAGCGCCTTGGTGGGGATGCAGCCCCAGTTCAGGCAGATGCCGCCCAGGTGCTCGCGTTCGACCAGGGCGGTGCGCAGGCCCAGTTGCGCGGCGCGGATCGCCGCCACGTAGCCGCCGGGTCCGCCGCCGATCACCGCGACGTCGAATGTTTGCTGACTCATCGATGCCTCCTAGACCAGCAGCCCGAGCGGCGATTCGAGCAGGGCCTTGAAGGCGCCCAGGAATTCCGCGCCCACGGCGCCGTCCACGGCGCGATGGTCGACCGACAGGGTGCAGCTCATCACCGTTGCCGGAATGATCGCGTCCCCCTCGACCACCGGGCGTTTCCCGGCCGCGCCCACGGCCAGGATGCAGGCCTGGGGCGGATTGATGATCGCCGCGAAATCGCGGATGCCGTACATGCCGAGGTTCGAGATCGTGAACCCCCCGCCCTGGTATTCGTCGGGGGTCAGCTTGCTCTGGCGGGCGCGTTCCGCGAGGGCTTTCATCTCGGAGGAAATGGCGCCCACGCTCTTGGTGTCGGCCTGGCGGATCACCGGCGTGATGAGCCCGCCCGGCGTCGCCACCGCCACCGAAACGTCGACGTCGCGATAGCGGCGGAGCCCCTCGTCGCTCCATGAGACATTGGCGGCGGGGACGCGCTTCATCGCGGCCGCGACGGCCTTGATGATGAAGTCATTGACCGAGAGCTTGACGTCCGGCAGCGAGCCGTTGAGCTGTTGGCGCAGTGCCAGCAAGGCATCCAGGCGGCAATCGATGCTCAGGTAGAAGTGAGGCACCTGCTGCTTCGATTCGCTCAGGCGCTGCGCGATCACGCGCCGCATCGACGAATGCGGGATCAGCTCGTAGCCGGAGGCGGCGGCCAATGGTGTTCCGGCTCGCGCGGCGGTGGGCTGCGGCGTGGCGGATTGCGATGCGGCGGATTGCGATGCGGCGGACTGCGGCGCGCCCGCCGGGGCGGCGGCCGTCGCCGGGACGGCCGCCGGATGGCCGGCGGACTGCCGGGCGCCCATGGCCGCCTCGATGTCGCGCTTCACGATCCGGCCTTGCGGGCCCGAGCCCCGGATCGTGGCGAGATCGATGCCGTGCAACTGCGCGAGCCGGCGCGCGAGCGGACTGGCAAAGATCCGGGTGTCGCCGCCGGCCTGTTCCGTGCGTGCGGCCGCGGGCGTATCGGCGGCCGCGGGCGTGGCGGCGGCAGCGGCGGCGGCTGTACTGCCCGCGCCGGCCGCGGGCGCCGCGGGGACGCCGCCTGGGAAATGCCCGCCAGTGGAGCCCACGGGCGTACTGGCAATGGCAGCGGTGGTCGTGCCCGCGGCGGCGCCGGCCGGTGCGGCCTCCAGGGTCTCGCCGGGCGCGAGCAGGGCACCCATGGGGGCCCCGACCTTGATGGTGTCCCCGTCCGCCACGAAAGTCTTGAGGATGCCGTCGGCCTCCGCCTCCAGCTCGAGGACGGCCTTGTCCGTTTCGACTTCGGCGAGGATTTCGCCCTTTGCGATGGTCTCGCCGTCCTGCTTGAGCCATCGCATCAGTACGCCCTCCGTCATCGACGCGGACGCGGATGGCATGATGATTTCTGTTGCCACGATTCCTCCTGGCCGTTATGCGGTGATCGGGTTGCCCGGCGACGGCGCCGCGGGCATGGGCTGGCCCTGGTCGGCCATCATCCGGGCAAAGCCGGCGGCGATTTCCTCCGCGCCGACGAGCGCCGCGCGCTCGAGCACTTTCGAGACCGAGGGGGAGGATTCTCCGCCGTGGATGCGCTGCACCGGCTGGTCGAGGTGGTCGAAGAATCGCCGCTGGATCTCGTCGGTCAGCATCGCGCCGTAGGACACCGTGAGCGGGCCCTGCTCGAGCACGACCACGTTGTTGGTCTTGCGGATGCTCTCGCCGATGGTGGCCCAGTCGATGCCGGCCCGGTCGAGCGAGCGCAGGTCGATGATCTCGGCGTCGACTCCCATCTCGCCGGCCACCTTGAGCGCCAGCGGCGTCATCGCCAGATAGGTGAGGACGGTGAATGCCTTGCCGGTGCGCACCACCTTGGCCTTGCCGAGCTCGATGCAGTAGTCGAAGTCCTCGAGCGGGCCGGGGCCGGTGGTGTT
Source organism: Alcaligenaceae bacterium (assembly GCA_044508625.1). GTDB lineage: Bacteria > Pseudomonadota > Gammaproteobacteria > Burkholderiales > Burkholderiaceae_B > Castellaniella. The sequence continues at coordinate 21,854 of JBIQHJ010000009.1, read as the reverse complement.
GTAGAGGTCGGTGTGCTCGATGACCAGGACGGGATCCTCGCACTTGAGGGCGCTGTTCATCAGGCCGACGTAGTCGAAGGGCGTGCTGGGCGCGACGATGCGCCAGCCCGGCCACATCGCGTACATGCCGGCGGGATCCATCGAGTGCTGCGAGCCGTAGCCGGTGCCCATGGCGCACTTGGAGCGCAGCACCAGCGGCATCGGCGACTCGCCGCCGAACATGTGGCGCGCCTTGCCGATCTGGTTGAACAACTGGTCGGCGGCCACCAGGGCGAAATCGGCATACATCAGTTCCACGACGGGGCGGTATTCGCCGTCCAGGGCGACGCCGCCCGCCAGGCCGACGAAGCCCTGTTCCGCGATGGGCGTCGGCACGATGCGGTCGGGAAAGCGCTCGGCCAGGCCGCGCGTGGCGCCGTTCGTGCCACCCTTGAGCCTATGGATGTCCTCGCCCATGCAGAAGACGCGCTCGTCCGTTTCCATCCGTCGTCCCATGACCTTGGCCACCGCGTCCATGAACTTCACGTCGCCGGTCGGGCCGGAGGCGGTTTCCAGTTCCTCGAACCGGGCGTCCCGCAACTCGGACAGGTCGCCACGCAGTCCCTGGTCGCGGAATTCGGGCCTGGGCCATAGCTCGGGCCGGATTCGGCGCCCCGAGCCTTCGCCTTCCACGAGGCGGGCGACGATGTCCCGCATGGCGTCCTCGCAGTGCCGGCGGATGGCCTGGTTCTCGTCGTCGCTCAGCCACTTGAGGCGTTTCATTTCCCGCGCCGTGCGCTCCAGCGGGTCGCGGGCGATCCAGGTGGATTCCTCGTCCTTCTTGCGATAGCCGAAGGCGCTGCCCGGTATCGATCCGCCGTGGTGAAAGTAGCGGTACACCACGGCCTCGATGAGGGCCGGCCCCTTGCCCGCGCGCATGTGCGCGATCGCCTGCTCAGAGGCCAGCCGCACCGCCACCGGGTCCATGCCGTCGACGCGCCAGGCCGGGATGGCGTAGGCGCCTCCGCGGGACGACAGGCGGGTTTCCCGGGTTTCCTCCGCCAGGGTGGTGGAGACCGCGTAGCCGTTGTTTTCGACGAAGAAACAGATGGGCAGGTCCCACAGCGCGGCGAGGTTCATGGACTCGGGCACGGCGCCGATGTTCATCCCGCCGTCGCCGAAGAACGTGAACGTGACTTCGCCCCGCTTGCGCCGCTTTTGGGCCCAGGCCAGGCCGTTGGCGATGGGGACGCCGCCGCCGACGATGGCGTTCGTGCCCATGGCGCCCGCCTCCACCCAGCGCAGGTGCATCGAACCCCCGCGGCCCTTGCAGAAGCCGTCGGACAGGCCGAGGATCTCGGCCAATGTGCGATAGAGGAAAGTGCGCACCTCCTCCGGCAGGGGGGTGGTCCGCGGGTCGTACGAGGACACGTCGATGTGTCGCATGCCCTTGACCAGGAACTGATGGTGTCCGCGGTGCGAGCCGGTGATCCGGTCATCCGAGCCCAGCAGCATGACCGATCCCACGGCCCCGCCTTCCTGGCCGATGCTGGAGTGCGCCGGTCCGTGGACCAGGCCGAGCTTTTCGAGGCTCAGCACGGTTTCTTCGAAAGTGCGGACGATATGCTGAAAATACAGCATGCGCAGCAGTTCGTCCTTGCCGAGCTTTTGCCAGTCCCGCGGGGTCGAGGCGAGCTCGAGCCACGGTTGCGCGTAATCCAGATTGGTGATCCTTGCCATCCTCGTACCTCGGGGTCGTGTTCGGTCATGGGGTGAGCCGTGCGCGGGATCGCCTGGGATCCACCGCCGCAACGGGCCGGTGATCATGGATAAGCAAGATACATGCCACCTTGCGAGACCGATATAACCCTTTGAAAAGTATCGGTATCCCGGAATCTCGTCCCGTGGCGGAAATCCGCCATTGAAACGTTCATCTCAAATTGAATTGGCTATCTCAGCGGGTGGGCGATCTCGAATGGAGGGCGCGGACGAGACTCCCGTCCCATGCATGTAGCGCTTTGAGATGCTAATCGCAGCTTGCGACGGGAATGTCATTGCAAGTAAGCCCCCGCTGTCCGCTCGCCGTCATGGAGGCGTTTAGAAATCAATGGCTTAAGGCCATGAAAATGAGTTGGCATGGGAATTGCTTGGAGAGGACTGTGAACAAACGCCCGAAGCGCGTGAGACGCGGGCTTGGGGCGGGTGCCGAGATCGGCCGATGGCGGCCGGCCAGCGGACCGGATAACGAAGACGAAAGGAGAACACAGGGAATGAAGCGCGCACTCCTGAAAACCATTCTGTTCGGGATCACGCATGTACTTCGACGTACAGCGAAGAAATATCCCGCATTCGCCGCTGAAATGAAGCGGCACGATTGCGTCGTGCAAATAAAGCTGAAGGACGACAGCGTCGGGCGCCATTACCTGTTGAAAAACGGGACGGTCAGATCCAAGGCCGGCATTCATCCGAAACCGGACGTCACGCTGATCTTCAAGGACCTGTCGACGGCCCTGGAATTCCTGAAGCCCAATCCCGACATGGGCGAGGTCGTCCACGCCGCCAAGAATTTCCGGGTCATGGTCGTCGGCCGGGATGACTTGTGCGTGTGGTACATGCAGCTCATGAATCGCATCCTGACGGAAGGCCTGGAGTTCGGGACCAAGATGCCCGACGGCACGGTGCGATACACGACGAACACCAACGGCGGGGTGCTGTTCGTCTACGTCAAGGACGGGCGCATCGTCCGCAACACGCCGATCGACCTGGACGAGAAGGACGCCGCGTCCTGGTCCGTCCATGCGCGCGGCCGGACGTTCACCCCACGCAGGAAGACGACGGCCAGCCCGCACGCGATGGGCGTCAAGTCGATGGTCTATTCGGAAAAGAGAATCCTCCATCCGATGAAGCGCGTGGATTTCGATCCCAATGGCGAGCGCAATCCGCAGAACCGCGGCATATCCGGATACGAGAGGATCAGTTGGGACGAGGCGCTCGACATCGTGGCCAACGAGATCAAGCGCATGAAGAAAGAGCACGGCCCCGGCGCGATCGCCGTGCCCCATCCCTCCCACCACCAGTGGGGCAATATCGGCTACTACCTGAGCGCCCTGCAGCGTTTCGGCAACCTGATCGGCGTGACGCGCGTGCACCACAACCCGGATAGCTGGGAAGGCTGGTACTGGGGCGCGACCCACCATTTCGGCAACGCCTTGCGGCTGGGCGTGCCGAGCTTCTACGGCACGATCGAGGACTGTCTCAAGGAGGCCCAGCAGATCGTCTTCTGGTCGAGCGACCCCGAGTCCACCAACGGCCTGTACGCCGGCGGCGAAGGCGCGCAGCGCAGGCTGTGGGCCAAGTCGCTGGGCATCGAGTTCGTGCACATCGACCCGCACCTCAACCCCACGGCGCAGCTCCTGGGCGGCAAGTGGATCTCCATCCGGCCGGCGACGGACGCCGCCCTGGCGACCGCCATCATGTGGGTCTGGCTGACCGAAGGCCTGTACGACAAGGAATACGTGGCCGCGCGCACGACCGGCTTCGAGGAATGGAGCGACTACCTCCTGGGCAAGACGGACGGCGTGGCCAAGACGCCCGAATGGCAGGAGGCCGAGACGGGCGTTTCCGCCCACGTCTGCCGCGCGTTGGCGAGGTCCTGGGGCACCAAGAAAACCTATCTTTCCGCCGGGGGGCTGGGCGCCGGCTGGGGCGGCGCGGCCCGCAACGCCACCGGGTCCCAGTGGGCCCGCTGCATGATCCTGATGATGGCCATGCAGGGATGGGGCAAGCCGGGCATCAATTTCGGCTGCCTGCAGTTCGGCGCGCCGCTGGACTACGAGTTCTATTTCCCGGGATACGCGGAGGGCGGCATATCGGGCGACCTGGTCGGCACCGCCTCGGCCATCAACAATTACGTGCGGATGCCGCACATCATCACCATGAACCCGGTCAAGCAGATGATCCCGCGCCAGCGCCTGCCCGACGCGGTGATCGACGGGAAATCGGTCGGCTACATGTGGGACGGGTCCTCGATGGAGGCGCAGTTCGCGCCCTTCACGTACCCGATGCCGGGGTACTCCAAGATCCACATGATCTATCGCTATGGCGGGTCGACCTTCGGCACCATCGCGAATTCCTCGCGCTTCGAGAAATCCTACCGGCACCCCTCGATCGAATGCGTGGTGAACCAGTCGATATGGTTCGAGGGCGATGCGAAATTCGCGGACATCATCCTGCCCGCATGCACCAGCTTCGAGCGCTGGGACATCAGTGAATGGGCAAACTGCGCCGGCTACATCCACCACAATCAGTCGCAGTTGAACCATCGCGTGGTCACGTTCCAGCACAAGTGCATCGAGCCGCTGGGCGAATCGAAATCCGACTACCAGATCTTCCTGGAAATCCTCCATCGCCTCGGGCTGGGCGCCGTGTTCTCCGAGGGGTGCAGCGAGCTGGACTGGTGCAAGCGGATCTTCGATTCCACCGACCTGCCCAACCACATAAGCTGGAAGGAGTTCGTCAAGAAAGGGTATTACGTGCTCCCGTCCGAGCCGGAAAAGACACGCACGGCGGTTTCCATGCGCTGGTTCGCGGAGGATCGCCACAAGGACATCCCCGAGCCCCATCCCCTGCCGTCGCAGTTCTCGGGCGAATTCGGCAAGGGACTCGAGACCCAGTCCGGCAAGATCGAGTTCGTCTCCAACTCGCTCAAGCGCGGACAGCCGGACAATCCGGAGCGCCCGGCGCTGAACAAATACATTCCCGCCTGGGAAGGCCCGCATGCCAAGGAGCTCTACGAGAAATACCCCTTGCAGATGATCTCCACCCACCCGCGCTACAGCTTCCATACCTATGGCGACGGCAAGGACAGCGTGATCAACGACATCGACGATCACCGCATCTACGTCGACGGCTACTACTACTGGGTGATGAAGGTGAATCCGCGCGACGCGGCCGCCCGGGGCATCAAGCACCACCAGCTCATCCGCGTCTTCAATGACCGCGGCTCCGTGATCTTCGTCGCCGACGTGTCGCCGCTGGTCGGCGCGGGAATCATGAAGACCTTCGAGTCGAACGCCGACTACGACCCGGTGCCCTCGCATGGCGATGGCGAGGTCTCGGACCGCTCGGGCTGCGCCAACGTGCTGACGCCGCCGCGGCCCCAGCAGAAGGGCACGGAGGGCATGGCCGCCAACTCGTGCCTCGTCGAAATGGAGCCCTGGACGCCGCCGGCCGGCCTCAAGGGAAATGTGCAGATCAAGGGCGTTCCGCCTTCCAACGAGCGTCCGGCGAAGGCCGCGAAGACCGCGAAGACAGCCTCCGCCGTGGCGGCGTGAGCCGGCCCCGAATGACGATCACATAACTGGAAATGGATTCTGGCATGAAAAAGTGGAACCTGATTATCGACGTGGCCCGCTGCGAGAACTGCAACAACTGCATGCTGGCGACGCGCGACGAATATGTCGGCAACGACTTCCCGGGCTATTCCGCGCCCCAGCCCGTGCATGGCCACAACTGGATCAAGATCCATCGCAAGGTCCGCGGGCAGGACGGCATGGTCGACGCCGCCTACCGCCCGACCATGTGCAACCATTGCGACAACGCGCCGTGCATCAAGGCCGCGGGCGACGGCTCGGTGTACAAGCGCCCCGACGGCATCGTCATCATCGATCCGCAAAAGGCGCGCGGCCGCAAGGACATCGTCGGTAGCTGCCCCTACAACGCCATCTTCTGGAACGAGGAATTGCAGTTGCCGCAGACCTGGACCTTCGATGCCCACCTGCTGGACCAGGGCTGGGACCAGCCCCGCTGCCAGCAGTCCTGTCCCACGGGCGTCTACTGGGCGGTGAAGGTCACGGACGAGGAAATGGCGGAACTGGTCAAGAAACACAAGCTCGAGGTCCTGCGCCCCGAGCTCAATACCAAGCCGCGCGTCTACTACAAGAATCTCTATCGATTCGCCAAGTGCTTCATCGGCGGCAGCGTGGTGGCCGAGGCCAATGGCGTGGTCGATTGCGTCCCCGGCGTGCGCGTGACCCTGAAGCACAAAGGCAAGGAGGTCGCGTCGTCGCAGTCGGACACCTTCGGCGATTTCAAGTTCGACGGGCTCGATCCCAACAGCGGGGAATACGAGGTCGAGGTCATGGGCGCGCAGCGGGGCTCGGCCAGGCAGACCGTGACCCTGGCCGAGGAAAGCCTCTACCTGGGAACGATCAGGCTGTAGCGGCCGCCCGCTCGTTTTCCCATTCCGCTCGTGGCGGATTTCCACATGGCTCCGGACCCGTGTCCGGAGCGATGGGAATCCCTTATTGACTCCAGGAACCCATCCATCATGACGAACGACATCGACCAGCCTTCCACACGGAGCCGCCAGGCGGCGGCCGGCGACGCCGGCGCGGCCACGAAAGCCCCGGGCCTTCCGGGGCTGGCCGGCACGGATCACGTCGGCTTCACGGTCCCCGACCTGGACGAGGCCGTCCGGTTCTTCGTCGACGTCATCGGCTGCGAGGCCTTCTACGAGCTCGGGCCGTTTCAATCCGATGGCGACTGGATGGCGCGCCATCTCGACGTCCATCCGCAGGCGGTCATGCGCCGCCTGCGTTTCCTGCGCTGCGCCAATGGGTCCAATTTCGAGATCTTCGAGTACGAGGCCCCCGATCAGCGCCGCGAGCAGCCGAAGAATAGCGACGTCGGCGGCCATCACCTCGGCTTCTATGTGGAGGACATGGACGCGGCCGTCGCCTATCTCAAGGAAAAAGGCGTGCGCGTGCTGGGCGAGCCGACCATCCGCATGACGGGACCCAGCGCCGGGCAGAGCTGGGTCTATTTCCTTGCCCCCTGGGGCATGCAGTTGGAGCTGGTCAGTTATCCCGATGGCAAGGGATATGAGCGGGAGACCGACCGGCGATTGTGGCACCCGGCCCATCCCGAGAGGTGATCGCACCGACCGGCCGGGAGTTTTCTTCATTCCATATCAAACGTAAGCAAGGAGGAGTACCCATGAACGTAAAAAAACTGGTCCTGGCATTGATGGTCGCGGCGGGGCTTTGCGGCGTGGCGCAGGCCAAGGAAGGCGGCGACCAGTATCCCAACGGCGCCGAGAACTGGATGGCGGGCGCGCTGCCTCCTCCGGGTGATTATTTCCTCAACTACGCCGGCTTCTACACCGGCAAGCTGCGCGACGGCAGCGGCGACAAGGTCTCCGGCGCCAAGGTCGACGCCTGGTTCGATGCGCTGCGCTGGGTGCACGTGACCCCCTACCAGTTCCTGGGCGGTAGCTGGGCCTGGCACATCATCGCCCCGGTCGTGCACCAGAAGATCGAAATGGGCGGGGACAACGACACCGAGACGGGCCTGGGCGACATCACCTTCAGCCCCTTCGTGCTGGGCTGGCACAGGGGCGACTGGCACTGGGTGGCGGCGCTGGACTTCTATGCGCCCACGGGCACCTACCATTCGGGCGAGGCGCGGCGCAGCATCGGGGCCAACTACTGGAGCTTCGAGCCGGTGTTTGCGGCGACGTACCGCAATGAGCAGGGCTGGGAGGCGTCTGCCAAGTTCATGTACAACTTCAAGACCACCAACAAGGACTTCCGGCCCGATCCGACCCTGCCCAAGATGGACTACCGCTCGGGCGACGAATTCCACATGGACTTCCTGGTGGGCAAGCACTTCGGGCCCTGGGGCGTGGGGATCTCGGGCTACTACCTGCAGCAGACCACCAACGACGAGCTCGACGGCGAGACGATTAGCTCGGCCATGGGGCCGTGGTCGGATGGGCGCAAGGGCAGGGTGCTGGCCTTCGGGCCGAGCGTGAACTACGCCACCAAGTCGGGCACGCAGTTCATTGCGCAGTGGCAGCACGAGACCATGGTCAAGAACCGCTTCGGCGGCGACAAGTTCTGGCTCAAGCTGATCCTGCCGCTCTGACGCCCGACCACCGGAATAATCTTTCAAGGAGACAACATGAATCCTCGCACGAATGGGGCGCTGGGAGCCTTTTCGACCTCTCGCCGCAGCACGCTCAAGAAACTCGGGGGGCTGGGCGCGGCCGCCATGCTGCCGTTCCCCGCCGCGCATGCCGCGAGCAGCCTGAAGATCGGCTTCGTCAGCCCCCAGACCGGTCCGCTGGCCGTCTTTGCCGAGCCTGACGCCTTCCTCCTGCAGCAGATCCGCAAGGTCCTGGAGAGCGGCGTGACGCTGGCCGGGCGCAAATACCCGGTCGAAATCATCTACAAGGACACGCAGTCGAGCTCGAACCGGGCCGCGGACGTCACGGCGGAACTGATCCTCAAGGACGAGGTGGACATCGTCGTCGCGGCCAGCACGCCGGCCACCACCAACCCGGTGGCCGACCAGTGCGAGCTCAACGGCGTGCCCTGCATCACCAACGGCACCCCGTGGCAGCCGTACTTCTTCGGGCGCGGCGGCAAGCCGGACAAGGGCTTCGAATGGACCTGGCATTACTTCTGGGGCCTCGAGGAAGTCATCGGGATGTATACCCACTTGTGGGAGCAGCTCCCCACGAACAAGGTCCTCGGCGCGCTGTTTCCGAACGATTCCGACGGCAACGCCTGGGGAGATGCCAAGATGGGCTTCCCGCCCGTGCTCGCCCAGAAAGGCTATACATTGGTCGATCCGGGCCGCTACCAGACGCCCTCGGACAATTTCTCGTCCTACATCGCGGCCTTCAAGGAAAAGGGCGTCGACATCGTCACGGGCGTGGTGCCGCCCCCCGATTTCGCCAATTTCTGGGCCCAGGCCATCCGGCAGGACCTGCGTCCCGCCATCGTCACGGTCGCCAAGGCGTGCCAGCACAATGGCACGGTCAAGTCCTACGGCAGGCGGGCCGCCGGCCTTTCGCTGGAGCTCTGGTGGTCGCCCGCCTTCCCCTTCACGTCCAGCCTGACGGGCCAGTCGGCGGCCGAGCTCGCCCAGGCGTTCACCGCATTTTCCAGCCTGCCCTGGAACATGCCCCTGGGACTGAACCACTCGCTGTTCGAGCTCGCCGTCGACGCGTTCAAGCGCGCCGCGGACCGCAGTCCGGCCGCCATCCGGGACGCCGTCCGCAGCACGCACTTGAACACCATCGCGGGTCCCATCGACTTTTCGTCGGGGCCGGTGCCCAACGTCTGCAAGACCGTGCTGGCCGGGGGCCAGTGGAAGTGGCGCAACAAGGCCCTCGAGCTGCTGCTCGTCGACAACAGCCACGCCCAGGGCATCGCGCTGCAAGACCAATTCGAACCGATCCAATACACATGAAGCCTTTGATCGAGGTATTGGGAATCGCCAAGTCGTTTGGCAGCCTGCGGGTCCTCGAGGACCTCTCCTTCTCGCTGTCCGAGGGGGAGGTCCTTGGGGTGATCGGGCCGAATGGGGCGGGCAAGACCACCCTGTTCAACCTGATCGCCGGGGACCTGCAGCCCGATCGCGGCCAGGTGGTGTTCGAGGGACAGGACATCACCCGGCTGCCGTCGGCGCGGCGCTGCCGCCTGGGGATAGGCCGCACCTACCAGATTCCCCATCCCTTCTCGGGGATGACGGTCTACGAGAACGTCCTGGTGGGGGCGAGCTTCGGGACGGGCCGCAGCGAGCGCGAGGCGCAGGGGCACGCCCGGCAGGCGCTGGTGGTCACGGGGCTGCTCGGCAAGGCGAACCGGATCTCGGGCAACCTGCCGCTGCTCGACCGCAAGCGGCTCGAGCTCGCGCGGGCCCTGGCGACCGAGCCGCGTGTGCTGCTGCTCGACGAGATCGCCGGCGGCCTCAGCGATCCCGAGGTGGCGGAACTCATCCAGACCATCCGCGAGATCCGGGATCAGGGGGTGTCCATGGTGTGGATCGAGCACATCGTCCATGCGCTGATGGCGGTGGCCGACCAATTGCTGGTCCTCGATGCCGGGACGGTCCTCACGCAGGGGGAACCCGAACTGGTCATGCGGGATGCCAGGGTCCGGGAAATCTACATGGGGATCGCACTGGAATGAACCTTCTCGAAACGAAACGGCTCGCCGCCTTCTACGGCGACTTCCAGGCGCTCTACGGTGTGGACGTCCGCCTGGACGAGGGCGAGACCCTGGCGATCATCGGCGCCAACGGCGCCGGCAAGACGACCCTGCTCAGGACGCTGTGCGGCATGATTCCGGCGCGGGAGGCCCAGCAGGTGTATTTCCGGGGCAAGCCGGTCGGACGCCTGCCGGCGCACGAGCTGACCGCCATGGGCATCGCCATGATCCCCGAGGGCCGCAAGCTCTTTCCCAGCCTGAACGTGGAGGAAAACCTGCTCATGGGGGCCTACGTCCGTCGGCCGGGCCCCTGGACCCTCGAGACGGTCTACCGGATGTTTCCCGTGCTCGAGACCTTCCGTGCCCGGCAGGCCACGCTGCTCTCGGGCGGGCAGCAGCAGATGGTGGCCATCGGGCGCGCGCTGATGTCCAACCCCGCCGTCCTCTTGTGCGACGAAATCTCGCTGGGCCTCGCCCCCGTGATCGTCAAGGAAGTCTACAAGGCCATTCCCGCCATACGGGACCAGGGGGTATCCCTGATCCTGGTCGAGCAGGACATACACCAGGCGCTGGCGGTGTCGAATCGCATGATCTGCCTGTGCGAGGGCAGGGTCGTGCTGGAGGGGCCGGCGGACGCCTACACCCAGGACCAGATCGCCAACGCGTACTTTGGAGTGAAAAAGCCATGATGCATTGGATCAACATCGTCGTGCAGGGAGGGCTGATCGGGGGGCTCTACGCCCTGATGGCGATCGGCCTGTCCCTTTCTTTCGGCATCATGCGCCTGGTCAACATCGCCCACGGCGACCTGACGGTCATGTCGGCCTTCATCGCCCTGGCGATCGCCGCCTGGCTGGGCGCCGGCAGCCTCCTCATCCTGCCGCTGGCCATCGTGGCGATGGCGCTGCTGGGGTATGCGCTGCAGCGCCTGCTGCTCAATCGCGTCCTGGGCACCGACCTCCTGCCGCCGCTGCTGGTCACTTTCGGCCTGTCGATCATCATCCAGAACGGGCTGCTGGAGATCTTTTCCGCCGACACCCGGATACTGCCCTCGGGCTCGCTGGTGACCGACAGCATATCGGTCGCGGGCGGCCTGCAGGTCGGGGTCCTGCCCCTGCTGACCTTCGTCGTGGCGCTGGGCGTGTTCGCCCTGCTGCAGGCCCTGTTCTCCTGGACACGCCTGGGGCGCACGTTTCGCGCGGCGGCCGACGATCCCCATACAGTGCGGCTGATGGGGGTGGACAACCGGCACGTCTACGCCCTGGCCATGGGCCTGGCCATGGCCGTGACGGCCATCGGCGGGATGTTCTTCGTCCTGAGCACCACGGTGGGGCCCGCGGAAGGCGGCGCCAGGCTGATCTACGCCTTCGAGGCGGTCATCATCGGGGGCCTGGGCTCGCTGTGGGGCACCCTGATCGGCGCCATGGTCCTCGGCATCGCCCAGTCGCTCGCCCTGCAGATCAATCCGGGCTGGGGGATCCTGGGAGGGCACCTGGCCTTCCTGCTGATCCTGATGTTCAGGCCCCAAGGCCTGTTCCCCGTGGCCAAGCATCATTGAAGGTATGTCATGACGGATTCGACCATTCGAAAATTCAAGGCCGCAAGAGTGGCGTACGCGGCATTCCTGGTGCTGCTCGCATTGGGGGTCGCGCTGCTGTTCCTGGGCCCCTGGTGGATCAACCGGGCCGGGCTCAGGCTGCTCAGCGAGTTCTTCTACATGCTCGCGCTCGCCCAGATGTGGAACCTCATGGCGGGCTATGGCGGGCTCCTGTCCATCGGACAGCAGGCGTTCATCGGGCTGGGCGGCTATTGCCTGGTGTATTTCGGCCTCGACCTGGGCATGAACCCGTTCCTGACCATCCCGCTGGCCGGACTGCTGTGCGGCCTCGCCGCCCTGCCGATCGGCGTGCTGATGTTCCGCCTCCAGGGCGCGTATTTCGCGGTCGGCACCTGGGTGGTCGCGGAGGTCTGCCGCCTGCTGCTGGCCAACGTCAGCGCATTCGGCGGCGGGTCCGGCATCTCGGTCACCGCCGCCTTGCAGGGCATTCCGCCCTGGCTGCGGGAGGCGTTGACGCTCTGGTCGGCGCTGGTGCTGGGCATCGGCATGACGCTGTTCGTCTATGTCCTCCTGCGGTCCCGGTACGGCCTGGCGCTGACCGCCGTCCGCGACAGCGCCCGCGCTGCGGGCAGCCTCGGGGTGTCGGTGCGCAAGGTGCAGTGGTTCGTCTACATCGTCTGCGCCGTCTGCTGCGGCATGGCCGGCGCGCTGATATTCATCACGAAGCTGCGCGTCACGCCCGATGCCGCATTTTCGATCGACTGGATGGTCGCCATGATTTTCATCGTCGTGATCGGCGGCATCGGCACCATCGAGGGCCCCTTGATCGGGACGCTGCTTTATTTCGTCCTGCGGGAGCAGCTCAGCGAATACGGCAGCATCTACCTGATCTGCGTCGGCGCCCTGACGGTCGCCGTGATGCTGTGGAGCCCCAAGGGACTCTGGGGGAAATTGAACGAGCGCTATGGATTATGGCTGTTTCCGGTCAGGCGGTTTCTCAGGCATTGACCATTCGATATCGGCCGCCCGTCACGGCGCGGTGAGACATCGGTTTTTTGGATCGACGCAGGGAGGCGCGCACATCGAGGCATGAAGACGAAGTACCCATGACGATATACACAGCATACCGGGCGTTCCCCATCCTTTTCGCAGCAGGGAAACGCCCCGGGCCACAGACCATCGATTCGAGATGATCGAGGAGAAGATCAATGCAGAATATAAATAAAACTCCCATTCTTTCGTGGGCACGCCGATTCGGCGCGAAACTTTCGACCGCCTTGTTGCTTGGATTCGCCGGCGCGGCGGCGTGCGCGGCGCCGCTCAATGTCACGCTGCTGGGCACCGGCAGCCCGATTCCCACCAGCAATCGTTTCAGCCAATCCACGCTGATCGAGGCCGGCAAGCAGAAACTGCTGTTCGACGTCGGCCGGGGTGTCGTCACCCGCATCTCGCAGCTCGGCATCCCCTTGCGCGACATCGATGCGACGTTCATTTCGCATTTCCATTCCGATCATATCGTCGGCCTGCCCGACCTGTGGCTGACCAGCCGCCTGCCGACGGGTTTTGGTTCGCGCAAGCAGCCCATGGCCGTCTACGGCCCGGAAGGCACGGTCGCCATGACCGACAACCTGGTCAAGGCCTATTCCAGGGACATCGAGATCCGCGAGGCGGATGAACTGATACCGCCCAGCTCGAATAAATTCGATGCGCATGACATCACGCCGGGCGTGGTGTACGAAAAGGACGGCGTCAAGGTGACGGCCTTCGAAACCCATCATGGCGATCTGATCACGCCCAATTATGGGTACATCATCGAATATGACGGCAAGAAAGTGCTGATCACCAGCGACACCACGTATGACGAGCGCATCGCGCAGCAGGGCAAGGGCGCGGACATGATCATCCATGAGGTGGCCGCCATCGATCCGGGGCTGCTCAAGGAATATCCCCGCTTCAAGGAGATCAACGCCCACCACACGACGCCCGAGGAGGCCGGCCGCATCTTTACCATGGCCGCGCCGCGGCTGGCCGCCTACACGCACATCATCATCATCAAGCCCGACCAGCCGCTCGAACAGCCGACGGACGAGGTCGTCACGCGGACGCGCGCCACCTACAAGGGGCCGCTGGTCGTGGGCGAGGACCTGATGCGCTTCGAGATCGACAAGGACATCAAGGTCTTTGACGCGAACAAGAAGCCGGTCGCGATAGACATGGGCTGAGCACCAGCCCGCGGCGCCGCCCTCTACGGCCAGCGGCGCCACCCCCTCCGGCCCGCGGCGCCGTCTCCGGCCCGCGCCACCCCCTCCGGCCCGTGGCGCCGTCTCCGGCCCGCGGCGCCCTCTCCGGTCAGCGGTACCGTCCCCTTCCGGCTTTCCCGGCCCACTCCGGATGCGGGGGGACGGGAAGCGCCGGAGGCCTCATTGCTCGAGCCAGCCCTCGAGCGGCGGGGCGAGCTCTGAAAATGGCCGGTAGCCTATCGTCAGCGCGGCGAGGCCATTTTCGTCCTCGACCAGGACCGTCGGAAAGCTGTTGACGCCGATGTCGCGCGCGCGGCGGAAATCCGCCTGGGTGGCGGCGATGCTGGCGGGGTCGGCGTAGGCCTCGAGAAAGGCCGCGGCATCCACGCCGAAGGTCTCGGCGATCCGGGCATAGGACGCCGGATCGTTGGGGTCGTGATTATGAAAATAGAATCCGCGCTGGGTGGCCGCAAAGAATTCCCATTCGACCTCGGGATTCAGCCGGCGCATGGTCACGACCGCCCTGCAGGCCTTTTCGGTGTCGTAGATCCAGCCGGTCTCGTCGAGGATGGAGAGGTCGAAAGGCTGGCCGGTCCGCTCGCCGATCTCTTGCCAGTGCCTGCGCAGGAAATTTCGATAATGATCGTCGACGACGTGGGTGCCGTCCGGGCGCAAGCCGCCCATCACGAGGATCATGCCGGCGCGATCGCCATATCGGGCCCTCAATTCCCGGATCGAATTCGTGAAGCCATAGCACCACGAGCACATGGGATCGCCAAAATAAATAATGCCTTTTCGTGTCATGTAATTGATTCGCGATGAGGTTCCACTGGATTTCCGGTGAGGTTCCGTTGATCAAGGCCGCTGGCCGGCGCGGCGCAATACCACTGCCATCGGCATGGATTTTCATTATGCGCCCGCCATGCCGTTGCCATGGATTCTCATTATCCCATGCGCCATGGCATGGCGCCCATGATTTTCATCATCGCCGCCGGCCGCGGCGCGATCGAAAACAATTTCCGTTCACATGGATAATCCGTCGATTCCATTTCGTGGACCTGGAATATGGGGATCTTTGCGATTAGTGGAAAGCTGTCATTCGTCAGGAAGCCTTATCAAGAAAGGGATGCGCGGATAGACTGAACGCACTGCTTGTATATCGCAAAACGAACATCCCATATTCGAGGAGATCCAATGAAGAAAATAGCGCTGGAGGAGGCGTTTGCCGTTCCGGGAATCGAAAAGATAACGCCCGGCAGCCTGAGCCTCAGGGAATTCACCCAGAAAATGCCGAAATTGCTCGACCTGGGCGCGGCGCGGCTGCGGGCCATGGACGAGCACGAGGTCGAGATCTCGGTGCTGTCGCCCACGTCGCCCGGCACCCAGGGGATCGCCGATGCGAGCCAGGAACGGACTCTCGCCCGGCAATGGAACGATTACCTGGCCGAGGCGGTGGGCCGCAACCCCACGCGCTTCCGGGGTTTCGCGTCCCTGCCGATGCGCGATCCGCAGGCCGCCGCCGAGGAACTCGCGCGCGCCGTCAACGAGCTCGGCATGGTGGGCGCGATGATCAACGGCTACGACAATTCGGGCGATGGCGTGCCGATCTATTTCGACGCCCCCGAATACCTGGATTTCTGGAAGGCCATGGCGGCGCTGGACGTGCCCATGTACATCCATCCGCGCCCCGCGCCGCCCGAGCGCACGACGACCTATGCGGGCTATCCCGAGCTGCGCGGCGCGGCCTGGGGCTTCCACGTCGAGACCGCCGAGCACGTCCTCAGGCTGATCATGAGCGGCCTGTTCGACAAGGTGCCGTCCCTGCGCCTCGTCATCGGCCACATGGGCGAGCTGCTGCCTTTCTGGGCATGGCGGATCGATCACCGCATCGCCATCGAGGGATGGGACCAGTGGGCCGCCGAGAACGGCCGCGGCAGGCAGCACACGGTCACGGAATACCTGCGGCGCAACATCACGGTCACGACCAGCGGCGTCTTTCATACGCCCGCATTGCTCCACGCGATATCCGTCATGGGACCCGAGAGGGTCCTGTTTTCCGTCGACTATCCCTACGAGGACACGCAGGAGGCGTGCGACTGGATCGAGGGCGTCGATCTTCCCCGAGACGTCAAGGAGGCGATCGCCTACAGGAATGCCCTGGCGTTTCTCAAGCTGGGATGAGGCGACTCGCCCCCGCGGGGGCGAATGCCGGAGGAGACATCATGTCGGAATTGGAACTCGGAAACACGGGCGACCATGAAAAGCAGCCGCGCGGCCCCTTGGGCAGGCTGCTGCTGGCCGTGAGCGAAGCCTTTGCCATGATCGGCGGAATCATCGCGATCGCCCTGGTCGTCATGTCCATCGTGTCCATCGTGGGGCGCAAGCTCTTTGCGGTGGTCGTGCCGGGCGACCTCGAACTCATGCAGATGGGCATGGCGGTGGCGATCGCGGCCTTCCTGCCCTATTGCCAGATGAACGACGGCCACGTGCGCGTCGATCTTTTCACCAACAGGCTTTCCGTGCGCACGCGGGCCTTGCTCGAGGGCTTCGCGGCGTTCCTGCTGGCCTTCAGCGCCGCGGTCATCGCCTGGCGCACCTATGTGGGCGCCATCGGCTCGTACGAATCGGGGGAAACGTCGCTGATGCTGGGGTGGCCGATCTGGTATTCGGTCGCGGCGATCGTCCCGAGCTTCGTGCTGCTGGTCCTGACCGGCCTGTACGTCGCGGCCCGGAAATTCAGCGTCTTCATGCCCTGCCGGGCTGGGCGGGCGTGCGCGCCTGCCGCTGCCGGCAGGGCGCGGCATAAGGGGGATCTCGTCGCGCATTCCATGAAAGGAGGCAAATCATGAGCGGAATGGCCATTGGAATGAGCATGTTCGGGATCCTGCTGTTTCTTTTGTTGCTGCGGATCCCCATCGGCATCGTCATGTTCCTCGTCGGCGCGGGCGGGGTGCTGGTGATGACGGGCGGCGAGCCCGTGGTCCTCTTGAGCTCGCTGAAAAACCTGGCGTATGCCCGCCTCTCGAACTACGACCTGGCGGTCATCCCGCTGTTCCTGCTCATGGGGCAGTTCGCCACCCACGGCGGCCTGTCGCGGGCATTGTTCCGCTGCGTGGGCTCCTTCGTCGGGCACTGGCGCGGCGGCCTGGCCATGGCGGCGATAGGCGCCAGCGCGGGGTTCGGCGCCATCTGCGGGTCCTCGCTCGCGACGGCGGCGACGATGGGGCAGGTCGCGCTGCCCGAGCTGCGGCGCTACAGGTATTCCGGATCGCTCTCGACCGGCGCCCTCGCGGCGGGCGGCACGCTGGGCATCCTCATCCCGCCTTCCGTGCCCCTGATCGTCTACGCCGTCCTGACGCAGGAATCCATCGGCAAGCTGTTCGTCGCCGCCGTCATTCCCGGCATCATCGCCGTCATCGGCTACATGATCGTCGTGCGGATCTACGTCGCCCTCGATCCGAATGCCGGCCCCGCGGGCCCGCGGGCATCCTGGGGGGAACGCCTGCGCGCGCTGATCCAGGTCACGCCCGTCATCCTGGTCTTTGCCGTGGTCATCATCGGCATCTACGCGGGCTGGGCGAATCCGACGGAGGCCGCGTCCATCGGCGCGGGCGCCTGCGGCATCATGGCCTTCTTTTTCGGTATGAGCCTCAAGGATCTCAAGACGAGCATCCTCGGCACCGCCAGCACGACCGCGATGATCTTCCTGGTGCTGCTCGGGGCGGACATGCTCAATACCGGCCTGGCCCTCACCCAGATGCCCGTCCAGTTGGCGAACTCGGTGACGGGCAGCGGCATGCCGCCGGTCCTGGTGATGGCGGCCATCCTGCTGATCTACCTGCTGCTGGGCTGCGTGATGGACGCCATCGCCATGATCCTGCTCACCATCCCGATCTTTTATCCGATCGTGCTTGGGCTGGATTTCTGGGGCATGAGCAATATGGACAAGTCCCTGTGGTTCGGCATCCTGTCCCTGATGGTCGTCGAGATCGGCCTGGTGCATCCGCCGGTGGGCATGAATCTCTACATCATCAACAAGCTGGCCAGGGACGTGCCGCTCGGCCAGACCTTCAAAGGTGTTTTCCCCTTCCTGATGTCGGACCTCGTGAGGACCCTGCTGCTGCTCTTTTTCCCCATATTGTCGCTCTACGCCGTGCATGCGTTTGGCGGCTGATCGCCGATCCCGGTCCACGGGTCATCATATATACAACGGAGACACAAGATGAAAATCGCCACTTTGTTGAAATCCCTGCTTGCCGCCCTGGCCTTGACGGCCGCCCACGCCGCCCAGGCCAGCGAG
This sequence comes from Alcaligenaceae bacterium, assembly GCA_044508625.1. Lineage (GTDB taxonomy): Bacteria > Pseudomonadota > Gammaproteobacteria > Burkholderiales > Burkholderiaceae_B > Castellaniella. The sequence continues at coordinate 3,779 of JBIQHJ010000009.1, read as the reverse complement.
CCCATCGTGCTGCGGGTGCACCATTTCCTGCCGCCCGGATCCCTCGCGCAATCCAAGATGATCGAGCCCTGGTGCGCCAAGATCAGCCAGGAATCCCAGGGCCGCCTGAAATGCCAGATCTATCCCTCGATGCAGCTCGGCGGCACCCCGAACCAGCTCTTCGACCAGGTGAAGGACGGCGTCGCCGACGTCATCTGGACGCTGCCGGGATACCAGCCGGATCGTTTCCCGATGACGGAGGTGTTCGAGCTGCCCTTCATGACGACGAGCGGCGAGAAGGCCAGCCGCGCCTTGTGGGAGTTCGTGTCCAAGTACGCACGGAACGAATACAAGGGCATCAAGCCGCTGGCCTTCCACATGCATGACGGCGCGCAACTGCACATGGCCAAGAAGCTCATCAAGGCGCTGGACGACTTCAAGGGGCTCAAGCTGAGGGCGCCCACCCGGCAGTCGGCGAAATTGATCGAGGCGCTGGGCGCGACGGCGGTGCCGCTGCCCATGCCGCAGGTGCCCGAGGCCATCGCGCGGGGCATCATCGACGGCGCGCCCCTGCCCTGGGAGGTCGTGCCGACGCTCAAGATAGAGGAGGTCGCGCGGTTCCACTCGGAAACGCCGATCGGCGTGCCCAGCCTGGCCAACTACGTCTATCTGCTCGCCATGAATCCCGCGAAATACGAGAGCCTCCCCGAGGACCTCAAGAAAGTCATCAATGCCAACAGCGGCGCCAATACCTCGGCGTGGGCGGGCAAGGTCTGGGATGATTCGAGGGCGTCCTTCCGGCAAGTGGCCATCGACCAAAAGAACACCTTCTACGAGATTCCCGTGGAGGAGATCCGCAAATGGGAGGCGGCGACGGCTTCGGTGAGCACCGAATGGGTCAAGACCATGAATGCCAAGGGCTATGACGGCAACCGGATCCTCAGCGACGCCAAGCGCCTGCTCGAATAGGCGGACCGGTCCTCGTTCGCCACGCCGCGAGGGCGTGGCGCCGGTGTTTCTCAGGCGGGAGTGTCCGCCAGGGATTCGCGGAGGACTTGCGGCGAGGCGGCCGCCCGCAAGCCGCCGCAGGGCATGGACAGCGGGCTGAATTCCTTGGCGATGAAATCCATGAATACCCGGATTCGCAGCGGAAGGTATTGGCGATGGACGAAAATGGCGTAGAGCTCGATGATGTCGCACCAGTAGTCGCTCAGGCATTCCTTCAGCCTGCCGGCCTCCAGATGCTCCTGGATGTCCCACAGGGCCAGCAGGGCGATGCCCTTGCCGGCGATTGCCCACTGGGCGATCACCTCGCTGCTCGTGCTGGTCAGCCTGCCGTTCGTCCGCACGCTCCGCGGCCGGCCATCGCAAGAGAATTGCCAGTTGTCCAGCAGCTTGTCCCCCCGGATCAGGCGGATGCAGTTCTGCTGCGCCAGGTCCTCCGGCGTCCGGGGCGTTCCGTACTTCGCCAGGTATTCGGGCGATGCGCAGACGATCCGGCGCTGGGAAAACAGTTTCCGGGCGATGAGGCTGCCGTCCTGCGGCAATCCGACGCGTATGGCGATGTCCAGCGAATCGCTGAGCACGTCCCAGCCGGCGTCCGACAGCATCAGGTGCACGTTCATGTCGGGGTACGCTTCGATGAAGCGCGCCACCGCGGGCGCGACCATCCTGCGGCCGAAGCCCATGGGCGCGCCCACCTTGATGAGCCCGCGCGGGGCTTTCCCGCCGAAGGTGATTTCCGCCTCCGCCTCCTCGATCTGCTTGAGGATGCATATTCCACGCTGATAGTAGAGGCGGCCTTCCTCGGTGGGCTCGAAATGCCTCGAGGTGCGGGTGATCAGCCGGATGCCCAGCCGCTGTTCCAATGCCGCGAGGCGCCGGCTCACGGCCGGCGGCGAGGCGTTCAGCAAGCGCGCGGCGGCGGAAATGCTGCCGCTGTCGACGATGCTGACGAATAGCTGCAAATCACCGATTTCGGCTAGCATCTCTGGCTCCTCCGGGGCTCTGCGGCCCGGTCTGCGGGATCATCCGGCTTGGCGGGCGGCTCGTTCGCGGACGGCGCGCGTCCGCGCTGAAAGCCGTTCGATGTCCTCGATCAAGGTCTCGATTTCCTGGGCGGCCTGGTCCATCGTGATGAAGACGATGCGCGTGCGGCGGTCGGGGCCGGGCCAGCGATCGAGCCAGGAAAGGCTGTGCATCAATTGCTGGGCCCCGTGGATCACCGCGGGGCGCTCGGGCGAGTCCTGCATGTGGATGAGCCCCTTGACACGCAGCAGCGCGGGGCCGGCATTGGTCGCCAGCGCCTCGAGCAGCAGTTTCAGCGTCGCCTCGTCCCAGGGCTCGTCCCGGACGATGGCAAAGCGCTGGATCCGGGCATTGTGGCCGTGCGCGTGATCATGCGCGCCATGGCCGTGGCCGTGATGGGCGTGGTCGCCGTGCCGCGCGCCTCGGGACGCATCGGAGGCCTGCCAGGCGGCCTCCGGGTGCTCGGCGGCGGCCAGGCGCACCAGGGCGCCGGCATCCAGTTCGCGTGAGTCCAGCATCTCGCAGCCGGGATTGAGCTGCCGCAGGCGATCGTGCAGGGTCTCGGGCTGCGGCTGGAGCTCGGCCTTCGTGACCACGATCCGGTCGGCCAGGGCGACTTGCTTGAGGGATTGCTCGTGGGCATCCAGCGTCGCCAGCCCGTTGACCGCATCGACGGTCGTGATGATCCCGGCGAGCCGGTAGCACGACTTGATCCCTTGCGCGGACACGATGACCTCGGACACCGGGGTGGGTTCCGCCAGGCCGGAGGTCTCGATGATGACGTGGCCGAATGCCGGGATATCGCCCTTCAGGCGCGCCTGGTGCAGGCTCGTCAATGTCTCGACCAGATCGCCCCGCACGGAACAGCACAGGCAGCCGTTCTGCAGCAGCACCACCGAATCGGTGCTCGATTCGATGAGCTCGTGGTCGAGCCCGATCTCACCGAACTCGTTCACGATGACCACGGCGTTCATGAGCTCCGGATCCCGCAGGGCGCGGTTCAGGAGCGTGGTCTTGCCGCTGCCGAGGAAGCCGGTGAGGATGGTGACGGGTATCTTGGCCATGGTTTTCCCGGTCGCCTCAGGCGCCGATTCCGCCCATGCACAGGTACTTGATCTCGAGGTACTCGTCGATGCCGTACTTGGAGCCCTCGCGCCCGAGGCCGGATTGCTTGACGCCGCCGAAGGGCGCGACCTCGGTGGAGATCAGGCCCTCGTTGATGCCGACCATGCCGTATTCGAGGCCCTCGGCGACGCGCCATACGCGGCCGATGTCCCGGGCGTAGAAGTACGATGCCAGCCCGAATTCGGTGTCGTTCGCCATGCGGATGGCGTCTTCCTCGGTCTCGAAGCGAAAGATCGGAGCCACCGGACCGAAGGTTTCCTCGCGCGCGACGGCCATGGCGGGCGTGACGTCGGCGAGGACCGTCGGCTCGAAGAACGTGCCGCCGCGGGCGTGGCGCTTGCCGCCGACGACCACCCGCGCACCCTTGGAGACGGCGTCCGCGATGTGCGCCTCGACCTTGGCGACAGCGGCCTCGTCGATCAGCGGCCCTTGCTGTGCCTCGGGCTCGAAGCCGTCGGCGACCTTGAGCCGCGACACCGATTCACTGAGCCGGCGCGCGAATTCCTCGTAGACGCCGGACTGCACCAGCAGCCGGTTGGTGCACACGCAGGTCTGGCCGGTATTGCGGAACTTGGAGGCGATGGCACCCTGCACGGCGGCGTCGAGGTCGGCGTCGTCGAACACGATGAAGGGCGCGTTGCCGCCGA
>JBIQHJ010000075.1:0-14306 GCA_044508625.1 Alcaligenaceae bacterium | reverse complement strand
AATCGTCCCTACGTTGACGTGCGGTTTGGTCCGTTCAAACTTGCCTTTTGCCATGGCTGACTCCTGACTGTGGAATAGAGCAATACTGTCAATCTGTGGTGCCCATGATGCGGATCGAACGCATGACCTCTCCCTTACCAAGGGAGTGCTCTACCACTGAGCCACATGGGCGTTAATTCTTTGCGGCACCGCGCCGCGTACGGGTCCCGCCTGGAGCGGGTGAAGGGAATCGAACCCTCGTCGTAAGCTTGGAAGGCTTCTGCTCTACCATTGAGCTACACCCGCGATTCAATTCACCCTTCGGATCGATTGCCCCATTCGTTCAGCCAGGTACCATCGACCGCATGCTTGGTGGTGGGGGTTGGATTCGAACCAACGTAGGCGCAAGGCCAACAGATTTACAGTCTGCCCCCTTTAACCACTCGGGCACCCCACCAAAAGCGAATTCCGGATTATGCAGATGTTTTATAGGGCTGTCAAGGTAAACCCTTGCCTGGGTTGGCGGGTGCCCGCGGTCTGTGTTCGCGAGGGGATGCTCGCGGTGTGTGCCTGAGGTATGCGGCGAAGCTCACCCGGTCCCGGCTGCGCCGGGACTGCCCGGCCGCCGGACCGGAATCGGGGCGGTCGCCGAACTCGCACGAACGGACAGCCCCCGGCTGTCCGTAAACACCGTGCTAGAACAGCGGCGCCCTTGCCTCCCCGATTCCGGCCCTCTGGCCGGCGGGTTCGAAATCGCCGCATACCTCAGGCACACACCGCCTACGAGGATCGGGGCGCTGGCGAACGCCCCAGTGGCGGATGACATAAAGTTTTTTCCGGCTTCGGAGGACGCCGGATGCTGACGAAGGAAGGCCGGATGAGTCCGGACATGGAACAGTCCTGAGGACTGTTCCATGCCTGACGAATCCGAGCGGCATGCAGGCCGCGAGGTGGGGCGGGCACTGTCTGAGGCCATAGGCCGAGTTTGCCCGCCGCCCGGCCGGACGAGGCAGATCCGGGCAGTCCGGCCACAGGCCGGACCGTCCGGAGGGACGGAAAAAACTTTATGTCATCCGCCGCGCCTAAAGAACCAGAAACCCTCAGGCCCCCTCCCCCAGCACCCCCGACAAGCCCTGGCGCTCCAGTAGGGCGTCCAGGTGTTCCCAGTCATGGAAATCGATCATCAACTGCCCGCCCTTGCGCGGCCCCGGCTTGATCCGTACGCGGGTGGCCAGGTGGTCGGACAGCGCCTTTTCCATGCGTTCGAGGTCGCCATTGCGCACCGCCGCGCGCCGCGGCGCCGCCGTGGCCCGGGCCGCGGCATCGTCCTCCTCGCGCAGCACCCGCGCGACACGCTTTTCGGTTTCGCGCACCGAGAGGCGGCGGGCGACGACCTCGTTTGCCAGCATGATCTGCTGCGCCGCGGACGTCGCCAGCAAGGCGCGTGCATGCCCCATGTCGATGTCGCCCGCCAGCAGCATCGTCTGCACCGGCTCGGCCAGATTCAGCAGGCGCAGCAGATTGCTCGTGGCTGAACGCGAGCGGCCGATCGCCGTCGCCGCCTGCTCGTGGGTCAGCCCGAACTCGTCCAGCAGCCGGCGCACACCCTGGGCCTCCTCGAGGGGGTTGAGGTCCTCGCGCTGGATATTCTCGATCAGCGCCATGACCGCCGCGTTCTCGTCGGCGACCTCGCGCACCAGCACCGGAATCTCGGTGAGGCCCGCGATCCGGGCGGCGCGAAAGCGCCGTTCACCCGCGATGATCTCGTAGTGGCCGGCGTCCTTGCCCTCCAGGGGGCGCACCAGGATGGGCTGCATCACCCCCTGGGTGCGAATGGATTCGGCCAGGTCATTGAGGGCGCCCTCGTCCATGCGCGTGCGCGGCTGATAGCGCCCCGCCCGCAGGACGCGCACGTCGAGCGTGGCCGGCGCCTGGCCGGCGGCCGGCTTGCCCATCTGGTCCAGGGCGCCCGTATCCGCGCCCAGCAGGGCGTCCAGTCCCCGACCCAATCCTTTCTTGCGTGTAGCCATGTCTTTTCCTTGGAATCCTTTCCGTGCCGTTCCGACGCAGGCGCCTAGGCGCCGCGGGCGTCCACCCGTGCGATGAGCTCCTCGCCGAACTCGAGATAGGCCCTGGCGCCGCGCGACGACTTGTCGTAGACCACCCCCGGCAGCCCGTAGCTGGGGGCCTCGGCCAGGCGGACGTTGCGCGGCACCACCGCCTTGAACACCTTGTCGCCGAAATGCGCCTGGATCTGGTCCGACACCTGCTGCTGCAGGGTGATCCGGGTGTCGAACATCACCCTGAGCAGGCCGATCAGCTCGAGCTCGGGATTGAGGTTGCGATAGACCCGCTTGATGGTGTTGACCAGGTCGGACAGCCCCTCCAGCGCGAAATACTCGCACTGCATGGGAATGATGACCCCGTGCGCCCCCGACAGGCCGTTGAGCGTCAGCAGCGACAGCGTGGGCGGGCAGTCGATCAGCACGAAATCGTAGTCCTCGCCCACGGCCTGCAGGGCCCCCTTGAGGCGGCGCTCGCGGTCCGGCATCTGCACCAGGTCGATTTCCGCCCCCGAAAGCTCGCGATTGGCCGGCAGGACATCGTAGCCGCCGGACTCAGAACGCACCCGCGCGGAGGCCACGTCGGCCTCGCCGATCAGCACCTGGTACAGATTGGTCTCGGCCTGGTTCTTGTCGATCCCGCTGCCCATGGTCGCATTGCCTTGCGGATCCAGGTCGACCAGCAGGACACGCCGGCCGTGCAGGGCCAGCGCGGCCGCCAGGTTGATGGCGGTGGTGGTCTTGCCCACCCCGCCCTTCTGGTTGGCGATGCAGAACACGCGCGCGGTGGGCTTCTGGCGGTCGGTCGGCTTCGAGCTATCGGCTGTCATGGGTTTCCTTTAAGCCTAAATAGATTAGGCAGCGTTGCGCATCGAGTTCCGGCACCCGCAGGATGCTGGACCCGGATACCGTCCACCCGGCCGCCTCGAGGGGAGCGATCTCCTCGTCCGGGAACCGGCCCTTCATCGCCACCATGGCGCCGCCCGGCGCCAGGTGCCGCGCCGAGAGGCCGGCGAAATCCGCCAGGGAGGCGAAGGCGCGCGAAATCACGAGATCGACCCCCAGCGCGTCGATCGCCTCGATCCGGCCATGCACCGCGGTCACATTGGACAAGCCCAGCACCCCGGCCGCCTGCCGGATGAAGGCGGTCTTTTTGTGGACCGCATCGACGCACGTGATGCGCCATTGCGGCTGGCAGATTGCCAGAATGATACCCGGCAAACCCGCGCCCGAGCCCATGTCCGCGACGCGCGTGTCGCGGTCTCCCCGTAACGCCCTGAGTGGCGGCACGACGGCCAGGCTGTCGAACAGATGATGGACCAGCATCTGCTCCGGATCGCGGATCGCCGTCAGGTTGTAGGCCTCGTTCCAGCGCTGGAGCTGCTCGAGATAGCGCAGCATGAGCGGCGCGCGCGGCACGTCGGGCGCCATGCCGAGGGCGCGCAAGGCATCCTCGACGCGCGGCAGGAAGGCCTGCGGCGTGCCCGTCATGCCGCCCGGCGCCGATGCTGCCATCGCTTGAGGTGCACCAGCAGCAGGGAGATCGCGGCCGGCGTGACGCCCGAGATGCGGCCGGCCTGGCCGATGGTGGCGGGCCGGCCGAGCTTCAGCCGCTGGCGGACCTCGATCGACAGGCCCGGGACCGCGTCGTAGTCGAAGTCCTCGGGGATGGCCTGGCTGGCCTGGGCCTGCTGCCGCTCGATCTCGGCGCGCTGGCGCTCTACATAGCCCGCATACTTGACCTGGATGGCGACCTGCTCGGAATCCGCGAAATCGGAGAGCCCCGGCCCGGCGATAGGAACACCCTCCTCGTCGCGCAGCGACATGAGCCGCTCGTAGCTGACGTCCGGCCGCTTGAGCAACTCGTAGAGCGTGTAGTCGCGGTCCGCGCGCTGGCCGGGCAGGACCTCCTGCAAATGGCTGCCCAGGACCTTGGGATTGATGCGGGTCTCGCGCAAGCGCTCGATCTCGGCCGCCACGCTGTCGCGCTTGCGGCAAAAGGCCTCCCACCGCGAATCGTCGATCAATCCGAGGCGGCGGCCGGTCTCGGTGAGACGCAGGTCGGCATTGTCCTCGCGCAGGCTCAGGCGGTATTCCGCCCGTGAAGTAAACATTCTGTAAGGTTCAGTTACGCCTTTCGTTACAAGATCATCGATCAGGACACCAACATACGCCTCGTGGCGCTCGGGCACCCACGGGGCCTCCCCTTTCACCTGCAAGGCCGCATTCACGCCGGCGAGCAGGCCCTGGGCGGCGGCCTCCTCGTAACCCGTCGTGCCGTTGATCTGCCCTGCGAAGAACAGGCCTCGGATCGATCGCGTCTCGAGCCAGGGCTGGAGATGGCGCGGATCGAAATAGTCGTACTCGATGGCATAGCCCGGCCGCATGATGCGGGCCTGCTCCAATCCCGGCAGGCTGCGGACCAGCGCAAACTGGATGTCGAACGGCAGGCTCGTGGAAATCCCATTCGGATAGATTTCGCAAGAGGACGCGCCTTCGGGCTCGAGAAAGACCTGGTGGCTGGTCTTGTCCGCGAAACGATGGATCTTGTCCTCGATCGACGGACAGTACCGGGGCCCCACACCCTCGATCGTCCCTTGTTCGCTGTACATGGGCGACCGGTCGAGGCCAGAACGCACGATCTCGTGGGACCGCTCGGTAGTATGGGTGATCCAGCACGGGACCTGTTCGGGATGCATGTCCTCTCGCCCCATGGCGGAAAAGACGGGCACCGGATCGGTGTCCCCGGGCTGCTCCTCGGTCCTGGAGAAATCGATGGATTTCGCATCGATCCGGGGCGGCGTTCCCGTCTTGAGGCGTCCCTGCGGCAGCCTCAGTTCCTTGAGCCTTTGTCCAAGGCTGATGGCGGGGGGATCCCCGGCGCGGCCTGCGGAATAATGGGAAAGTCCCACGTGGAGCAAACCGTTGAGGAAGGTGCCGGCGGTCAGCACCACGGCCCGGGCGCGAAAGACCAGGCCGATCTGGGTGCGCGCACCCACGACCCGATCGCCTTCCAGCACCAGGTCATCGACCGGCTGCTGGAAGATCATCAGATTGGGCTGCGCCTGGAGGGCCATCCGGATCGCCCGTCGATAGAGGGACCGGTCCGCCTGGGCGCGCGTCGCACGCACCGCGGGCCCTTTCGAGCGGTTCAGTATCCTGAACTGGATGCCCGCCAGATCTGTGGCCAGGGCCATGGCTCCGCCCAGTGCATCGATCTCCTTGACCAGATGGCCTTTGCCGATCCCTCCAATGGACGGATTGCAGGACATCTGGCCCAGGGTATCCATATTGTGAGTCAGCAGCAGGGTGGACGCGCCCATGCGGGCCGCCGCCAGCGCGGCTTCCGTCCCGGCGTGGCCGCCACCGACCACGATCACATCGAATTCTTCGGAATAATTCATCAATACGGTATTCGTTCGCCTCGCCCAGCCTCACCCCCTGGGAGAACCTTGGCATCGGCACATGATCTGGGAATTATACTTCGACCCCTACCAGCGGCAGGGTGATGTTGCTTTACCGATCTCATGTTCCACGTGGAACATCGCCAAAGAGTGCCAATCCGTGCCTATGTCTCTTTTTTCCGACCGGGGAGGGTGAAGCACGCCTGGTTTCCAATGAAGCTCTCTATCGTGAGTTTGCTGGCGACATGGGGTCGAGGACAAACAAGAATCGAGGATGTTCCACGTGGAACATTCAAGTCCGCGAGCCGGGTGCCATGCCCTGTGCGTAACACTGTGGACAAACCTGTGAACTGGCAGTGCACAACGGCAGGGAGGATGGCAGCCCCTCAAAACAGCGAACCAACAACAATCCATCCAAGAACAGCTACGCAGAAATCCGACAAGCAGGCACGAATCCCCAAACACCAAACGGATGCTTCGCGCGCACATCGAGTAGGGTGAGGAGGGGTTATCCCCCTCAAACCACCGTATGCGCGATTCCGCATACGGCGGTTCAGCGGATACACCGGATCCCGGTGGGTGCGCCGAGCACCCAAAGAAAAGGCACCCCGAAGGGTGCCTCCCGCGAGAGCGATGCCTGTTGGATTACAGGGGGCGGATCTCGGCGGCTTGCGGGCCCTTGGGGCCGTCCTTGACTTCGAACTCGACCGCCTGGCCTTCGTTCAGGCTGCGGTAGCCGCGGCCCTCGATTGCGGAGAAGTGCGCAAACACATCAGCGCCGCCCTGGTCGGGGGTGATGAAGCCGAAACCCTTTTCGGCATTGAACCATTTGACTTTGCCCGTTTGAGCCATGATCTGAAACGTCCATAAAGATAAAGGTACACAATGAATCAAGAACGCTGAAACGAAACAGATCGTGCCCGAGCCGCATGATGCAAAGCCGGCAAGCCTAAAGCGAAACCCGCGTGCTGCTTGAATTCCATTGCAACAAGGAGCATAACCATGCCTTGACAAAAATTCAAATCATAGTTTACCCCTAGTGCGTATTGTATCGCTGCCCTCGCGGACGGAACGTACTATTTCCTCATGCCTGCATGTTTCGAATAAAAAACAACAAATCAAAATCCGCCTCGATACGAAGCGGCGCCATTTCCATTCACCCAAAACTCACCATCTCTTGCAAATCAGCGGGACTACGACCATGCGATCCAAGCTGCCCGACGTGGGCGTCACCATCTTCACCGAAATGAGCCAACTGGCCCTGGAACACCAGGCCATCAACCTGGGGCAGGGGTTCCCCGACTACAACCCGGACGCCCTGCTGATCCAGTGCGTAAACGATGCGATGCTGGCCGGCCACAACCAGTACGCGCCAATGGCGGGCGTGCCCGCCCTGCGCGAGGCCGTCGCCGAGAAGGTCGCGCGCCTCCACGGCCACGAATACGATCCAGCAGACGAAATCACGATCACCTCGGGCGCGACCGAGGCGCTGGCCTCGGCAATGACCGCGCTCATCCATCCCGGGGACGAGGTGATCCTGATCGATCCATCCTACGATCTCTACGCGCCGGTCGTGCGCCTTGCGGGCGGCCGTGTCGTGCGCGTCCCGATGATTCCACCAAGCCGCGGGATCCCGCGCTTTACGATGGACTGGGATGCGCTGGAGGCGGCCATCGGCCACGGAACCCGGATGATCGTCCTGAACTTCCCAAACAATCCCACCGGCACGATCCTCGGCGCGGACGATCTGAACCGCCTCGAGCGCGTGATTGCCCGACACGACGTGCTGCTGCTCTCGGACGAGGCGTACGAGCACATCGTCTTTGACGGCGAGCCCCATCGCAGCCTGGCGGGCCGGCCGGCGCTCGCAGCCCGGTCCGTCGTGATTTCCTCCTTCGGCAAGACCTTCCATGCCACCGGCTGGAAGATCGGCTACTTTTGCGCGCCCAAGGCGCTGACCGCCGAGATCCGCAAGGTCCATCAATTCGTGGTCTTTTCGGTCTCGACACCCATGCAGCACGGGCTGGCCACCTATATCCGCCAGCATGCCCGCCTGGAACAGCTATCGCCTTTCTACCAACAAAAAAGGGATCGGCTGAAAGCCGGGCTGGAGGGCTCGGCATTCCGGCCCCTGGATTCCCAGGGGACTTTCTTTCTGCTGGTGGACACCTCGGCCTTGGGCGATCTCAAGGAAAAGGAACTCGCCCGCAGGCTCACGATCGAGCACGGCATCGGCGCGATCCCTGTATCCGCATTCTACGAGGACCCCGATGCGCCCGAGGCGAACCACCGACTGCTGCGGCTTTGTTTTGCCAAACAGGACCAGACGCTGGATCGCGCCGTGGAGGCCCTGAGGGCCGTGCGCGGCCTGGCTGCCTGATGTGCCTTCGGTTTTCAGTACTAAGTCTTTTATAAAACTGCTAATGATGATGGAACCCTGTGGATAACTCGGATAATCCTATTTCTCCAATGAAATCATATGGTTAAGGATGAATTTCCTGTGGCTGACATTGTGCGTGACTGGAGGACGGATTGGGGATGGTTTTTCGGCGGCGGGCAAAGCAGCGGCTTGTGAACATGTTGTGAACACGAACCGCACAGAGCCGCCCCATAGCGGCTATCCACAGGGCGGAATGCGCGCGATCAGCCCGGACCGACGGTGGCCTGCCGGTCGCCGTTGTCGTAGACCAGGGTGCGTTCTGGCCAGAGCAGGGCCGCCAGCCTGAATCGGCGCCGGCCCGCGGTGCCGTTCGCTCTGCGCTCGCGCCAGCGGGCACCGGCCGAGTAATCGACGCAAAACACGCGTTGATTGTGGCCGTGCCAGGCGGTGGGCGCCACGCCCTCGAACAGCAGGCTGTAGCGCGAGGCGCTGCCACGGGGCGGCAGCTCGAACATCCGCCAGTAGTGCCCGATCACCACCGGCAGTTCGCCCTGGTAGTCGTTCCACCAGGCAGTGCGGTCCGAATATCGCCAGCGGTTGCCGGAATAGAAGGGCTCGGCGCTGCGCTCCTCGATGCCGGAGGTCAGGCGCTTGACCGGGTTGAGCCGCTGTTCCAGCGTCTCGTAGTCCGCGACGGCGTGCAGGTAGGGCGGAGGATGGTCCGGATCCTCGAGCGCGGCCGCCCAGCGGGTCTTTTCCTCGAGATAGCGTTCGTACAGCCCGTCGGCCCGGGCGGCCTCGCGCACGCCTTCGTTCCAGTGGCGCATGGCATCGACCAGTTCGCCGATCCTGACGCCGGCGATGGCTTCGATGGACGGCGGGTCCCAGGAGGCATGCACGATGCGCAGGGTGGAGTTCTGCAAGGCCAGGGGCAGCCCCGCGAAGAATTCCCGGATCGCCGGGCGCTGTTCGGGCGTGGCGCGGGTGAACGGCGCGTAGAAGGGCTGGTCCGGGATTTCGCGCTCGTCGAAATACCAGCCCGAGCCGTCCTTGGCGTCGTCGTTCAGGAGGTTGATCTCATGATTGCCTAGGATGATCCTGGCCCTGCCGCTTTCGACCAGCTCGCGCACGCGGGCGATGACGCCGACGCTGTCGGGGCCCCGGTCGCAGAGATCGCCGATGAAGACCAGGCGGCGTCCCGGACCGGGATCATGCTCCAGGTGGCCGAGCAGGGCATTCAGCGCGTCGATCTCGCCGTGGATGTCGCCGATGATGGCCAGGGGTTCGTCGGGGATGGTCTGGAGCAGGGTGTCGTTCATGGAGCTATTTTCGTACGGCTCCGGATTGGGGACAATGGTGGATGTCGCGACACGAGTCCCGGGTCGGGAAAGGAGTCCGCCATGAGCCGGTACGAAATCAGCGGCCTGCAGAACAGCTACCAGGAAGGATCCGACGGCGAGGTGCTGGCCAACAAGCTCGGCATCGTGCGCCGCGAGGACATGGACGAGGCCGAGCTGATGCTGCTGCGCAAGCTCTATTTCGCGGTGCTGCGCGAGCATCCGGTCGAAGGTCGGATCACCGTGCGCCTGATCCGGGACTGGCATCGGCGCTGGCTGGGCAACATCTATCGCTGGGCGGGCCTCGAGCGCTCGGTCAACATGAGCAAGGACGGCTTTCCCTTCGCGGCCGCCGACCGGATTCCCGCCCTGCTGGCCGAGTACGAGCGCCGATTCTTGGCGCGCTACACGCCTTGCACGGGGATGGACCGGGCGGCGCTGTGCGAGGCGATCGCCGCGACGCACGTGGAATTCATCCTGATCCATCCGTTTCGCGAGGGCAATGGCCGCATCTCGCGCCTGATGGCCGACGTCATGGCCGGGCAGGCGGGCTGGGGTCCCCTGGACTACAGCGCATGGGAGGCCAACAAGCCGCGCTACATCCACGCGATCCAGTCGGGCCTGGCGGGCGATTACGCCCCCATGCGCGACAGGGTGGAGGAGGTGCTGGTGAGGGGGCCCGGCTGAACGGGACCCCGCCGATCAGGCCTTGGCGGCCGCGAGCTCGAGCTCGCAGAAACGGCTTTCGCGCGACAGGAGGCGCGATTCGATGTCCTGTATGGCCTGGCCGGTTTCGATGGCGGTGGAGCTTGCGATCGCCCGGATGATGCGGAGATGGTCCGCCGGAACGGCGGGCGCCAGTTGAGGCACGAGGGTGGGGACGCTGGAGGTCATACGGTCGATTATACTGCGCGGGCGGCTTTCCACGCTGGATTTCGCGGGTTTTCGGGGCCTTGAATGTGCCATTTCGCGACATGTCCCGCGGCTTGCTCCGGCCGGCGAAACCGGGGCGGGACTTGAGCCAGGACAGGAAAGCGCGGCCGGATGAATGCATGGATTCCCTCAGCCACACTAGAATGGAGTCCAAAGGCCAGGCCGCGTATCCCATGCGGCCCTTTCGAGTGACAGGGGGAAAAAATGTCCGACATCGTTCTGGCGACCGACGGTTCCATCTACAGCCTGGAGGCCGCGCGCTTCATCGCGCAAGGCGGCCTGCTGCCGTCGGGCGGCAAGGTCCACGTGCTGCACGTGTCCACGGCGCTGCCGGCGCGCGTCACGCGCTTCGTGGACAGGGATTCCATCGAAAGCTGGTACGCCGAGGAGGCCGCCAAGGTCCTGGATCCCACGACCGAGATCCTGAAGGCCGCGGGCGTCCCTTTCGAGACGCGGTCGCTGGTGGGCTTCGCGCCGCAGGTGATCGTGGACTACGCCAAGGAAATCGGCGCCCGCATGATCATCATGGGCGCGCACGGCCGCGGCGTGCTGCTGGACGCGGTGATCGGCTCGGTGGCGGGGCGTGTGCTGTCGCTGTCCGAGTGTCCGGTGCTGTTGGTTAAGGTACCGAAGGCGTGAGGCCTGTCGAGTGTGCCCGTGGGCCCTGCGGCAGGGGACGGAATCGGCCGGCGCGCGCTCTATGAAAGGATTGCTCGAATGGACTTTCTGTTCGCCACCAAATTCCTGGGCGCGCTGTTTGCCATCATGAATCCGTTTCTGACGCTGCCGATTTTTCTGTCCATGACGGCTGATCAATCGGTGGCTGAACAGCGCCGCCTGGCGTGGGCCATCCTGCTTTATACGACGATGATGTGCATCGTCATTTCGCTGGCGGGTGGCTACATCATCGGCTTTTTCGGGGTCACCATCGATGCGTTCCGGGTGGCCGGCGGCCTGGTGCTGTTGGGTATTGCGTTTTCCATGCTCAATGGCCAGAAAATTACATCCCATGAGCGCGCCGACCATGAAAAGCCCGCAGAGGACATCGACGGCGACAGCCCCGGCGAGGAAGCGTCCGACGACGGCATCGCGTTTTATCCAATGACGTTTCCCATGATCGTGGGGCCCGGAACGATTGCGACCTTGATCATCTATGCGGCGCAGGTGCGTGGAACCGCTGAAATCGTCTCCTTTGGAATCGTGCTGGCGGCGGCATTGCTGGCCCTGTTCGTGGCGACGTTCTTCGCGGCATCGATCGGCAGACTTCTGTCGGTCAAGATGCGCGTCGTCATGACCCGGCTGATGGGGATGATCCTGGCGTCCATCGCCGTCGAAATGGTGTTTACCGGTGCCAAAGCCATGCTGCCGGGCTTGGGGTGAGGAGAGCGGCAGCGCTCTCCTCGGCACTCGGCAGCGTATCGGGCTCACGGCAACCACGCCAGCCACCACGATTACTGTGGTGTTGTCGCGGGCGCTTTGCTTGTCATTAGGTGCTTGAGGCGCCGCTCTTGCCAAGATATCCTGAAAGGCACGCCCACCCTGCTGCAGCGTTTACACAAACATGTGCCCGCAGACGTCGGGCTTCCGTCCATCGTGTCGCATGAATTATTCTACGGCGCGTACAAGGGCCAGTGCACCGCCGAGAATCTGGCGCGCATCGACGCGCTGCGGTTCGAGATACTGCCGCTTGAAGAAGATGATGCCCAGCACGCCGGGGAAATTCGCGCCCTGCTCGCCAATGCCGGCACGCCTATCGGCCCCTACGATGTGCTGATTGCAGGCCAAGCCCGCGCACGAAACCTGATGCTCATCACGCGCAACGTGCGCGAATTTTCCAGAGTGCCTGGTTTGGCTGTCGAAAGCTGGGAAGACGAATGACATCGGCGGCGACGGCCTGCACGACAGCTTTCATCCGCGGTGATCCCGCCCGCCACCAGTCAGCCGGCAATTGACTGGCGTGGCGGCGGATGTCGCCACGGCACAAGGATGTGCCGTGCTGTTCGGCCAGACGCTGGACGCGGATATCCTCGTCAATAATGCCGGCACTGCACACGTCGTGAGCGGAGTGCGCACCGCGTGCCCCCCGACGCTGATCAACCGATTCGCTACATGACTAGACGTCGATGTTCGCCGCCTGCAGCGCATGCGCCTCGATGAAGGCGCGGCGCGGCTCGACGTTGTCGCCCATCAGGGTGACGAAGACCTCGTCGGCGGCGATGGCGTCCTCGATCTGGACGCGCAGCAGGCGGCGCACCGTGGGATCCATGGTGGTTTCCCAGAGCTGCTCGGGGTTCATTTCCCCCAGGCCCTTGTAGCGTTGCTTGGCGATGCCGCGTTCGGCTTCGGCGCGCAGCCATTGCATCGCCTCGCGGAAATCGGCGATCGGCTTTTCCTTGAGCTTGTCGCCCGCGCCGCGGCGGATGACGGCGCCCTCGCCGATCAGGCCGAGGAAGGTCTTGGCGGTGCGCGCCAGGGTGGCGTAGTCGCCGCCGCGCACGAAGGCGCGGTCGAAGACGCTGACGCGCACGTTGCCGTAGTGCATGCGCTGCACGACGAGGCGCCAGGACTCGTCCAGCTCGTTGAACTGCGCCTCGACGCGCACGGCCTGCGGATCGATGGGATCGCGCAGGACCTCGCCCAGGCGGCGGGCCGATTCGCGCGCCGCGGCCTCGTCCACGAGGCTGAGGTCGACGCCTTCGGCCATGGCCGACAGGGCCTCGACGTCGAGCGTGCGCGACAGGCGGGCGATGACGGCATCGGCCAGCACGTACTGGCGCGCGAGGGTGTTGAGGGCCTCGCCCTCGATGGGCTCGGCGCCCGCGCGCGGCACCAGGGCGGTGTCCTTGAGTGCGACCTGGAGCATGAATTCGGCTTCCTCGGCGTCGTCCTTGAGGTAGCGCTCCTCGCGCCCGAGCTTGACCTTGTAGAGCGGCGGCTGGGCGATGTAGACGTAGCCGCGCTCGATCAGGGCCGGCATCTGGCGGTAAAAGAGGGTCAGCAGCAGGGTGCGGATGTGCGCGCCGTCCACGTCCGCGTCGGTCATGATGATGATGCGGTGGTAGCGCAGCTTGTCGATGTTGAAATCGGGCCCGATGCTGGTGCCCAGGGCGGTGATCAGGGTGGTGATCTGTTCGCTGGAGAGCAGGCGGTCGAAGCGCGCCTTTTCCACGTTCAGCACCTTGCCGCGCAGGGGCAGGATGGCCTGGAACTTGCGGTCGCGGCCCTGCTTGGCCGAGCCGCCGGCCGAGTCCCCCTCGACGATGTAGAGCTCGCACAGGGCGGGATCCTTTTCCTGGCAGTCGGCGAGCTTGCCGGGCAGGCCGGCGCCCTCGAGGACGCTCTTGCGGCGGGTCATCTCGCGCGCCTTGCGGGCGGCCTCGCGCGCGCGCGCCGCCTCGACGATCTTGCCGCACAGGGCGCGCGCATCGTTGGGGTTTTCCAGCAGCCACGTCTCGAGGGTGCGGCTGACGGCCTCCTCGACGGCGGGACGGACCTCGCTGGAGACGAGCTTGTCCTTGGTCTGGCTGCTGAACTTGGGCTCGGGCACCTTGACCGACAGCACGCAGGCCAGGCCCTCGCGCATGTCGTCGCCGGTGGTATCGACCTTGGCTTTCTTGGCCAGATCGTTGTCGGCGATGTACTTGTTGATGACGCGCGTCATGGCGGCGCGCAGGCCCGTGAGGTGGGTGCCGCCGTCCCGCTGCGGGATGTTGTTGGTGAAGCACAGCACGGTTTCGGCGTAGCCGTCGTTCCACTGCATGGCGACCTCGACGCCGACCCGCGTGCCGCCCGCATCGGATTCGGTGCTGACGGCAAAGATGTTGTCGTGCAGGACGGTCTTGCTGCGGTTGATGTACTGGACGAAGCCCTTGACGCCGCCGAGGAAGGCCAGGTTTTCCTCCTGGCCCGTGCGCTCGTCCACCAGGCGGATCTTGACGCCGTTGTTGAGGAAGGACAGCTCGCGCAGGCGGCGGGCGAGGATCTCGTAGGTGTAGTCGATGTTGGAGAAGATCTCGGAGTCGGCCAGGTACTGGACGCGCGTGCCGGTGCGCTCGGCCGTGCCGCTCACGGCCAGGGGCGCGACGCGCTCGCCGCGCCGGAACTCGATCTGGTGCTCGTGGCCATTGCGCCAGATGGTCAGGCGCAGCCATTCGGACAGCGCGTTGACGCAGGACACGCCCACGCCGTGCAGGCCGCCCGAGACCTTGTA
>JBIQHJ010000074.1:0-14459 GCA_044508625.1 Alcaligenaceae bacterium | reverse complement strand
GCGATCGACCTCGTTGACCTTGAGGCTGCCGTCCGCCTTGAACTGCGCCAGGTATTTCTTGTCGGCATCGCGCATCAGGCCGCGCTGCAGCTCGCCCGCCTCTTTCGCGGCCTGCGCCACGGCCTGCCTTTCATCGTCCTTGAGGCGCCCCTGCGCCATGCGGGACATGAGGAAAGGCGTGCTTTCCCATTTGTGCGCCGACAGGCTGATGTACGGCGTGACCTCGTAGATCTTCGAGCTGGCGATGTTGGCCAGGGGGTTTTCCTGCCCGTCGACGACGCCCTGCTGCAAGGCGATGTAGAGCTCGCTGAAGGCGATCTGCTCGGTGGCGGCGCCCAGGGCCTTGAAGATGTCGATGGTCATGGCGTCGGCG
This sequence comes from Alcaligenaceae bacterium, assembly GCA_044508625.1. Classification (GTDB taxonomy): domain Bacteria; phylum Pseudomonadota; class Gammaproteobacteria; order Burkholderiales; family Burkholderiaceae_B; genus Castellaniella. The sequence continues at coordinate 14,086 of JBIQHJ010000074.1, read as the reverse complement.
GGCGTGCGGATCTTCAGGCCCGACAGGTCGCCGGGGAGAGTGATCGGCCGCTTGCTGTTGCTGATGTGGCGGACCCCGTTGTCCCACCAGTCCAGCAGGATCAGGCCCTTGTCCTGCATGCGCGCGGCGAGCTCCGTGCCGATGCCGCCGCCCAGCACCTGGTACGCATGATCGGCATCCCCAAAGAGGAAAGGCAGACCCAGCGCGTTGATCTCGGGCACGATGCCGCCCGTCGCCCCCTGGCTGTTGATGGTGAAGTCCAGCACGCCGGTGCGCAGGCTGGTCAGCATCGCCACGTCGTTGCCCAATTGCTCGGAGCCCGCGACATTGATACGGACGGCGCCATTGGTCTTGGCGGCGACCAGCTCGGCGAACTTCTCGGCACCGACGGACCGGGGATTGCCCGGCGCCGCGCCGTGGCCGAGCGTGAGCGTGGTGGCGGCGCGCGCCTGGCCGATCCAAAGGGGCGCGGCCCCGATCGCGGCCAGGCCTCCGAGCGTGTGCACGAATTTTCGGCGGGTCATCTGCATGGTTGTCTCCTGGATGTTATGGATATGAACTGCGGACGGCGGATGCCGTCACTCTGGAACACGGGCTGCGTCTACAGCCACGATTTGATGGACTCCGCGAGCGCCTGGGCCGAAATGCCATACCGATCGTGCAGCGTCGGCAGCGCGCCGGCGTCCAGGAACCGATCCGGCAGCGCGGCCTGGCGGAATACCGGCGAAAGCCGCGCCCGCATCAGCAGGCTGGCAACGGCCTCCCCCAGCCCGCCGATGACCGAGTGATTCTCGGCCACCACGACGAGGCGCCCTTCCTTGCCGGCTTCCCGCAAGATCGTTTCCTCGTCCAGGGGCTTGATCGTCGGCACGTGGAGGACCGCGACGTCCGCCGCGCCGCCCTCCAGCAGGCGAGCCGCCTCCAGGGCGCGCATGGTCATCAGGCCGGTGGAAATGATCAGCACCTCGCGACCGCCGCGCAAGAGCTTCGCCTTGCCCAGCTCGAAGGAATAGTCGTACTCGTCGAGCACCGCCGGCACCTGTCCGCGCAGCAGCCGCATGTAGACCGGCCCCTTGTGGGCCGCGATCGCGGGGACCGCCTGCTCGATGTCGAGCGCATCGCAAGGATCGACGATCGTCAGCCCCGGAATGCCGCGCATCATGGCGATATCCTCGGTGGCCTGGTGGCTGGGCCCGTAGCCCGTGGTGAGCCCCGGCAGGGCGCAGCACAGCTTCACGTCGAGGTGCTCCTCCGCGATGATCTGGTGCACGAAATCATAGGCGCGGCGCGTGGCGAACACCGCATAGGACGTCACGAAGGGCTGGAAGCCCTCCTTGGCCATGCCGCCCGCGGCGGCCACCAGCAATTGCTCGGCCATGCCCATTTGAAAGAACCGCTGCGGATGCGCGGCCGCGAAGATGTGCAGGTCCGTGTACTTGGCGAGATCGCCGGTCAGGCCGACGATCTCGGGCCGCTGCTCGGCCAATCGGCTGAGGGCGTGGCCGAAGGGCGCGGCGCGCGTGGGCTGCCCTTCCGCCGCGATCGAGGCGATCATGGCCGACGTCGTCAAGCGGCGCCGGGGGGTGTCGGTCCGGTTCATGCCTGGTCTCCTGTCAGGTGCTGGGCATCCAGGATGTCGATGGCCTGCTGCCACTCATGGGCGTCGACACGGATGAAATGGTTTTTCTCGCGTTCCTCGAGGAAGGGCACGCCCTTGCCCATCCGGGTCCGCAGCAGGATGACGCGCGGCCGGGGCTCGCCGAGCCCCCGCGCGCGCTCGAAGGCGTCGAGCACCGCGCCCAGGTCATTGCCGTCGACCTGCTGGACATGCCAGCCAAAGGCCGCCCATTTCTCATCCAGCGGCTCGAAGCCCAGCACCCCCGACGAGGGGCCATCGGCCTGCTGGTCATTGACGTCGACCAGGTTGATCAGATTGCCGAGCCGATGGTGGGCGGCGGACAGGGCAGCCTCCCAGACGGCGCCCTCGTCGAGCTCGCCATCCGACATCGAGACGTAGACGAAGGCCGGATTGCCCTTCTGGCGCAGCGCCAGCGCCATGCCGACGCCTATCGCGAGGCCCTGTCCCAGCGAGCCGCCCGAGATTTCCATGCCCGGCGTATAGCTCGCCATCCCCGACATCGGCAGGCGGCTGTCGTCCGCGCCATACGTCTCGAGCTCCTCCTCGGGCAGGATGCCTGCGTGGATGAGGGCGGCATAGAACGCGATGGCATAGTGCCCGTGGGACAGCAGGAACCGGTCGCGGCCTTCCCATTCCGGCTCGTCCGGCCGATAGGCCAGCGCATGCCCGTAGGCCACCGCCAGCATGTCCGCGATCCCCAGCGCCTGGGCGATGTAGCCCTGGCCCTGGACCTCGCCCATGCGCAAGGCATGGCGGCGGATGCGATAGGCATCGTCCGCCAGCCTGGCCAGCACCTGGCCGCGCGAGGGGGCGGCCGTCTCCGATTGCTTTTGCGTATGCATGTGTTCACCCATGGATCAGCATGCCGCCATTCACGTCGATGACGGCACCCGTGATGTAGGAAGACAGGTCAGAGGCCAGGAACAGATAGGCGCGGGCCACGTCCCGGGCGTCGCCCAGGCGGTTCAGCGGGATGCCCTTGAGGATCTCGGCCTTCATCTCGGCGGTCAGCTTGCCGCCGGTGATGTCGGTCTGGATCAGTCCCGGGGTGACGCAATTGACCCGGATGTTGTCCGGGCCGAGCTCCCGCGCCATGGCCTTGGCCAGGCCCAGCACCCCCGCCTTGGCGGCCGAGTAGTGCGGGCCGCCGAAGATCCCGCCGCCGCGCTGGGCCGACACCGAGGACATGCAGGCGATCACGCCGGCGCGGCGCTCGCGCATCCCGGGGATGACGGCCTGGCTGAGGTTGAGGACGCCGCGCAGGTTGACGTCCATGATGCGGTCCCAACTGCCCGGGTCGATTTCCATGATCTTGACGGGCTGGGTGATGCCGGCGTTGTTGACAAGGACGTCGATCGTCCCGAACCGCGCCCTCACCGCATGCGCGGCACCCTGGCAGTCCTCGCGCCGCGTGACGTCGCACGCCAGCCCGAGGTGGCCCTCCCCGAGGGAGGATGCCGCCGCCTGCGCCTTTTCCCGATCCAGATCCAGGATCGCGACGCGCGCCCCGTGCTGCGCGAAAAGCTGTGCCGTGGCATAGCCTATGCCGCGCAGACCCGCCGCGCCTGAAATGACGGCGACCTTGTTCTCCAAAAGCATGTTTTTGTCTCCTGATGACCTGAGCTTCGATGACGGGTTCATCGTAGGAAACAAAAGACACGCCGACAAATGATATATCTGCAATAATTAGTGAATTCAATTCACCAGTGGCGGATTGCCGATGTTTTCCACCATCCCATTGTCCCTGCTGCGTGCCTTCGAGGCGGCTGCGCGAACCGGCTCTTTTCGCAATGCCGCCGACGAGTTATCACTATCCCCCAGCGCCGTCAGCCATGCGATCCGCAAGCTCGAGGCCGGCATGGGCATCCGCCTTTTCACGCGAAGCACAAGAACAATTCACCTGACGCCCGAGGGAAAATTCCTCTACCAGCACGTGAACCGCGCCTTCGACGACCTGCGCTACGGGATCGACACCGTCGCGGCGCGCGGGCCCACCGTGCTGCGCCTGCACTCCGCCCCCAGCTTTGCCGCGCAGTGGCTCGCGCCGCGCCTGCCGGGGTTCCTCGCGGCCCATCCGATGATCGACCTCAGGATGGCGGCCAACACCGATTACGTGCGTTTCGGGACCGACGAGTTCGACATCGACATCACCTACGGCAAGCCCAGGTCCGAGGGCGCCCTCACGATCCCGCTCGGCGAGGAACTGCTGACGCCCCTGTGCAGTCCGGCGATGGCCGAGAGGATCAGACGGCCGGCGGACCTGGCCAACGTGCCTCTGATACAGAGCGAATACAAGCAGTTCCGCTGGCCCTCGTGGTTCGAGGTCAACGGCCTGCCGATCCGCGCCCCGCAGGGCGCACGGTTCGACCGCAGCTTCCTCGCGATCGCCGCGGCGGCCGACGGCCTGGGCGTGGCCCTGGAATCCACGCGGCTCGCGGAACGGGAAATCAACAGCGGCCGCCTGGTCCGGCCGCTGGCCGGCCAGGAACGCGAAATCCACTACACCGGCCATCACCTGGCGTATTCCAGCGTCGGCCAGCAGCGCCACACGATCGGCATCTTCCGGGACTGGCTGCTCGCCGAGCTCGGCCTGTCGAAGACGGGGTAGGCCGCCTGGCCGATCGCCCGCCAAAACCCCAGTACAATGCAAGGCTGAGACTCAGCCGGCCGCCCATGACTTCAGCCTCCCCGCCCGCCCCCATCGTGAAATTCGACGGTGTTTCACTGGGATATGGCGACTTCACCGTTCTGCGCGACGTGGACTTCGAGGTCCTGCCGGGCCAGGTCGTCGCCATGATGGGCGGATCGGGCTCGGGCAAGACCACGCTGCTGCGCGCCACCACCGGCCAGCTCGAGCCGCGCGCCGGCCGCATCCAGGTGTTCGACCGCGACATGGCCTCGCTGCGCGGCGAGGCGCTGCGCGAGGCGCGCCAGCGCATGGGGGTGCTGTTCCAGGCGGGCGCGCTGTTCACCGACCTCGACGTGTTCGAGAACGTCGCCTTTCCGCTGCGCGAGCACACCTGCATCTCCGAGCACCAGATCGTCGAGCGCGTGCTCGACAAGCTGCAGGCGGTGGGCCTGCGCCACGCGGCGCACCTGCGGATCTCCGAGGTCTCGGGCGGGATGGCGCGGCGGGTGGCCCTGGCGCGCGCCGTCGTGCTCGAGCCCGAGCTCATCCTCTACGACGAGCCCTTCGCGGGCCTGGATCCGATCTCGCTGGGCGTCACCGCCCAGCTCATCCGCAACATGGCCGACCAGCTCGGCTGCGCCTCGATCCTGATCACCCACGACGTGACCGAGTCCTTCGCCATCGCCGACCGGGTATACCTCATCGGCCAAAAGACGCTGATCGCCCACGGCACGCCCGAGGCCCTGTCCGCCTCCACGGACGCCTACGTGCGCCAGTTCCTCAACGGCGAGCCCGACGGGCCGATCGCCTTCCACTATCCGGACACGCCCGCCTTCCAGAAATGGCTGGCGTCCAAGGGGCGTCCATGAGCGGCCTGACATCGCGCATCGCCGGCCTGGGGCGCAAATTCCTGTCCACCGTCACGGGCCTGGGCGCCTTCGCGCGGCTGCTGGGGGCCATCCTCGCGCGCAGCGGCGTGGTCCTGCGCCGCCCGCGCCTGGTGTCCCAGCAGATCCATTTCATCGGCAACCATTCGCTGCTGATCATCAGCGTCTCGGGCCTGTTCGTGGGCTTCGTGCTGGGGCTGCAGGGCTACTACACGCTCAACCGCTACGGCTCCGAGGAGGCCCTTGGCCTGCTGGTGGCGCTGTCGCTCACGCGCGAATTGGGGCCGGTGGTGACGGCGCTGCTCTTTGCCGGGCGCGCCGGCACCTCGCTGACCGCCGAGATCGGCCTGATGAAGGCCGGCGAGCAGATCGCGGCGATGGAGGTCATGGCCGTCGACCCCATACGGCGCGTGCTGGCGCCGCGGTTCTGGGGCGGGGTGATCGCCATGCCGGTGCTGGCCGCCGTGTTCTCGATGGTGGGCGTGCTGGGCGGCTGGTTCGTCGGCGTGATGCTGATCGGCATCGATCCGGGGGCCTTCTGGTCGCAGATGCAGGACGGGGTGGACGTCATCAAGGACGTCGCCAACGGGGTGGTCAAGAGCCTCGTGTTCGGCGTGGTGGTCACGCTGATCGCCCTCTACCAGGGCTGGACGGCCCGGGCCACGCCCGAGGGCGTGTCGCGCGCGACCACGCGCACGGTGGTCGACGGCGCCCTGGCGGTGCTCGGCCTGGACTTCCTCATGACGGCGCTGATGTTCGCCAACTGACGATTCGATGGAAACGACATGACGCGTGAAAAAACCGATTTCCTGGTGGGCCTGTTCATCCTGCTGGGCCTCGTCGCCCTGGTGTTCCTGGCGCTGCGCGCAGGCAACATGAGCTCATTTTCCTTCTCGCCCACCTACCAGGTGACGGCGCACTTCGACAACATCGGCGGTCTCAAGGTGCGCGCCCCCATCAAGAGCAGCGGCGTGGTGGTGGGCCGGGTCTCGGCCATCGGCTTCGACAACCAGCGCTACCAGGCCGCCGTCACCCTCGACCTCGAGCAGGCCTACGAATTCCCCGAGGACTCCTCGGCCTCGATCCTGACCTCGGGCCTGCTGGGCGAGCAATACATCGGCCTGACGCCGGGCGGCGAGGACAAGATGCTGGCCCAGGGCGGCGAGATCCAGTTCACCCAGAGCGCGGTGGTCCTCGAGGAACTCATCAGCAAGTTCCTCTACAGCTCGGCCGAGAAAGAAGGCACCGCCCAGGGCGGCGCGCCGGCCCCCGAGGCCCCGGCCGCGCACTGAGGCATCGGCCGGCCCGCGCCGGCCGGGCTTCGCGCGATCGGGCCCTTGCCCTTACAATGCGTAGTTTCTCTCCCTGAATCCCACGCATGGCCGCCGATATGCACACCCCCGATCCGTCCGTCCAATCGATGCCGCCGCACCGCCCGGGCGGGCGCCTCGCGCGCGCCGGCGCGGCGCTGTCCGCGGCCGTCCTGCTGGCCGGATGCGCCAACGTGCCCCATCCGGCGCCCAACGATCCGTGGGAATCCTACAACCGCGGCATGTACGCATTCAACGACGCCATGGACCGCGCCATCCTCAAGCCCATCGCCACCGGCTACGAGACCGTCACGCCGCGGCCCGTGCGCACCTGTATCCACAATGTCTTCAGCAACCTGGGCGACGTGTGGTCGGCCGTCAACAGCTTCGTCCAGGGCCGGGGGCACGATTTCGTCAACACGCTGGGCCGCGTGCTGTTCAACAGCACCATGGGCCTGGGCGGCTGCATCGACGTGGCCTCGATGAACGGCGCGCGCAAGATCCCCAACGACTTCGGCGTCACGCTGGGTGTCTGGGGCTTCGGCAGCGGCCCCTACGTGGTCCTGCCCTTCCTCGGGTCCAGCACCGTGCGCGACGGCGTCGGCACGGGGGTGGCCCTGGTCGCCCCCTCGTCGCCGACCGCCGCCATCCTCACGCTCGACGACATCCCGGTGCGCAACGGTCTGGTGGGCCTGTACGTCGTCGACGCCCGCGCCAACCTGCTCGAGGCCGACCGCCTCGTCGATCAGGTCGCGCTCGACAAGTACAGCTTCATCCGCGACGCCTACCTGCAGCGGCGCAAGGCCATGGTGCAATCCCGGCGCCAGGGCGGCGAGGCCGTGGGCGAGCAGGGCACGGGATATGCTGACCCCTCCGTGCCCGATTACGCGGATCCCGACAACGAATGATGGACGGTCCGATCATGCCGACTCTTTTCTCCACTCTTTCATCCCGCCTGCGCGCCATCGGCGGCGGCGCCGCGCTGGCCGCGGCGCTCGGCCTGGCCGCGGCCGCGCCCGCCCAGGCCGAGCGCCCCGTCGACCCCAAGGCCGAGCCTCCCGCCTTCATGGAGGCCATCGCCAACAATATGCTCGACGCCGTCAAGGCCGACGAGCGGGCGCGCGAGGGCAACATCCCCGCCATCACCGCGCTGGTCGAGCGCTATGCCATGCCCTACGTCGACATGGACAAGACCACGCGCCTGAGCGCGGGGCGCTACTGGCGCCAGGCCTCGCCACAGCAAAAGGCCGCCCTGGTCGAGGCCTTCAAGGGCACCCTGATCCGCACCTACAGCGGCGCCTTCACCAAGGTCGACAGCAGTTCGCGCATCGATTTCCTGCCGTTTCGCGGCGACCCGGCGGCCGACGACGCGGTGGTGCGCTCGACCGTCACCCAGCCCAACGGTCCCCCGGTGGGCGTGGACTACCGTCTCGAACGCACCAAGGATGGCTGGAAGATCTACGACCTCGGCGTCGAGGGCATCTGGCTGATCCAGAACTACCGCAACCAGTTCGCGCAGCAGATCAACAGCAGCGGCATCGACGGCCTGATCCACGCGCTGTCCTCGCAAAACCGGCGCTGACCGGCGGGCGCCGGGCCGGGGGCGCGCCCGGCTATAATAAGAGATTGCGGCTCCATCCACGGGGCCCGCCTTTCGCCCATGCCCGCGCTCGATCTGCAACACGTCTCTAAAATCTATTCCCCCGCGCGGCGCAGCCTGCGCGCCATGCTGTCGGGCCAGGCCCGGCCGGCGGGCTTCCAGGCCCTGCGCGACGTCAGCCTCAGCGTCGAGCACGGCGAGTTCTTCGGCCTGCTGGGCCCCAACGGCGCGGGCAAGACCACCCTCATCTCGATCCTGGCGGGCCTCGCGCACGCCACCGAGGGCCGCGCCCTGGTCTGCGGCCACGACGTGGTGGACGAGTTCCGCCAGGCGCGCCAGTCGCTGGGCGTGGTGCCCCAGGAAATCGTCTACGACCCGTTCTTCACCGTGCGCGAGACGCTGCGCATCCAGTCGGGCTACTTCGGCCTGCGGCGCAACGACGACTGGATCGACGAGGTCCTCGACAACCTGGGCCTGCTCGACAAGGCCGACACCAACATGCGCGCCCTCTCGGGGGGGATGAAGCGCCGGGTGCTGGTCGCCCAGGCGCTGGTCCACCGGCCCCCGGTCATCATCCTGGACGAGCCCACCGCCGGGGTCGACGTGGACCTGCGCCGCACGCTGTGGGAATTCATCGCGCGCCTGAACCGCGCCGGGCACACCATCCTGCTGACCACCCACTACCTGGAGGAGGCCGAGGCCCTGTGCGGGCGCATCGCCATGCTCAAGGCCGGCCGCGTGGTGGCCCTGGACACGACCCAGGCGCTGCTCGCGCGGGTCGGGGGCGCCGACCTCGAGGACGCGTTCGTGCGCATCATGCACGACGACAGCGCCATGGAGGCCGAGCTGTGATCCGTCCCGTGTCCCAGGAACGCCCGCCCATGGGCTCGGGCTTTCCCACGCTGCTGGGCAAAGAGCTCATGCGCTTCTGGAAGGTCGGCCTGCAGACCATCGCCGCGCCGGTGGTGACGGCGCTGCTGTACCTGCTCATCTTTTCGCACGTGCTCGAGGACCGCGTGCAGGTCTACGGCACCATCTCGTACACGGCCTTCCTCATCCCGGGGCTGATGATGATGAGCATGCTGCAGAACTCCTTCGCCAATCCCTCGTCCTCGCTGATCCAGAGCCGCATCACCGGCAACCTGATCTTCGTGCTGCTGCCGCCGTTCTCGCACCGCCAGATCTTCATGGCCTACCTGCTGGCCGCGGTCGCGCGCGGCATGATCGTGGGCCTGTGCGTCTGGATCGTGGCGCTGTTCTTCATCGCCCTGCCCATCCACCAGCCCCTGTGGCTGCTGGTCTTCGGCGTGCTGTCCTGTTGGATCCTCGGCACGCTGGGCCTGATCGCGGGCCTCTGGTCGGAAAAGTTCGACCAGCTCGCCGCCTTCCAGAACTTCCTCATCGTGCCCGCGACCTTCCTGTCGGGGGTGTTCTATTCCATTCACAGCCTGCCGCCGTTCTGGCAGGCGGTGTCGCGCTGGAATCCCGTCTTCTACATGATCGACGGCTTCCGGCATGGATTCTTCGCGGCCTCCGACGTCCCGCCCTGGCACAGCCTCGTCGTGGTGCTGGCGGTCGCCTTGGCCCTGAGCCTGTTCGCCCTGCGCCTGCTCGCGCGCGGCTACAAACTACGGAGCTGACCATGTCGCCCTCCCCCGAACTCGTCCGCCAGTACATCGCCGACAACCTCGATTGCCAGCACCTCGAAGTCTATGGGGACGGCGCGCACTTCGAGGCCCTGATCGTCAGCAGCGCCTTCGAGGGGCAGCGCACGCTGGCGCGCCACCAGACGGTCTACCGCGCCCTCGGCGACCGCATGAAGGCCGAGATCCACGCCCTGTCGATGCGCACCATGACGCCGGCCGAGTACGAGGCGTCCCTGAATGGATAAACTGCGCATCGAGGGCGGCGTCGCGCTCGAGGGCGAGGTCACGATCTCGGGCGCCAAGAACGCGGCCCTGCCGATCCTGTGCGCCGCCCTGCTGACGTCCGACACGCTCACCCTCGACAACGTCCCCGAGCTGCGCGACATCGGCACGACGCTCGCCCTGCTGCAGCGCATGGGCATGCACGCCGAGCGCGAGGCCGACGGCAGGGTGCGGCTGCGGGCCGACCAGATCCACAGCCAGGAGGCCCCCTACGAGCTGGTCAAGACCATGCGCGCCTCGATCCTCGTGCTGGGGCCGCTGCTCGCGCGCTTCGGCCAGGCGCGCGTCAGCCTGCCGGGGGGCTGCGCCATCGGCCAGCGCCCCGTCGACCAGCACATCAAGGGCCTGGCGGCCATGGGCGCCCGCATCCGGATCGAGCACGGTTTCGTCGTCGCCCAGGCCTCCCGCCTGCGCGGCGCCTCGATCCTGACCGACATGGTCACGGTCACCGGCACCGAAAACCTCATGATGGCCGCCGTCCTGGCCGAGGGCCGCACCGTCCTCGAGAACGCCGCCTGCGAGCCCGAGGTCGTGGACCTCGCCGAGGTGCTGATCGCCATGGGCGCCCGCATCGAGGGCCACGGCACCGACCGCATCGTGATCGAGGGGGTCGATTCCCTGCACGGCGCCACCCACCGCATCGTGCCCGACCGCATCGAGGCGGGCACCTTCCTGTGCGCGGTGGCGGCCGCCGGCGGCCAGGTGACGCTGCGCGACGCGGCGCCGCGCACCATGGGCGCCATCCTCGACAAGCTCGCCGATGCGGGCCTGGCCATCGAATGCGGCGAGGACTGGATCCGCGCCTCGATGAGCGGCCGCCCGCGCGCGACAGGGTTCCGCACCAGCGAATACCCGGGCTTCCCGACCGACATGCAGGCCCAGGTGATGGCCCTGAACACCCTGGCCGAGGGCACCGCGGTGATCACCGAAAACATCTTCGAGAACCGCTACATGCACGTGCAGGAGCTCTGCCGCATGGGGGCGGACATCGACATCGACGGCCACACCGCCGTGGTCACCGGCGTGCCCGAGCTCTCGGGCGCCACCGTGATGGCCACCGACCTGCGCGCCTCGGCGAGCCTGGTCATCGCGGGACTGGCCGCGCGCGGCGAGACCACCGTCGAGCGCATCTACCACCTGGACCGCGGCTACGAGCGCATGGAAACCAAGCTCCAGGCCCTGGGCGCCCGCATCGAGCGGATCCGCTAGGACCGGACGACACCTGCAAGGAACCCCGACGGCATGAGCATCGGCCAAGACACCCCCCTGACGCTCGCCCTCTCCAAGGGCCGCATCTTCGACGAAACCATGCCCCTGCTGGCCGCGGCGGGCGTCGGCGTGCCCGAGAACCCGGAAACCTCGCGCAAGCTGATCCTGCCCACGGACTCGCCCGGCCTGCGCATCATCATCGTGCGCGCCTCCGACGTGCCGACCTACGTGCAGTACGGCGCGGCGGACTTCGGCATCGCCGGCAAGGACGTGCTGCACGAGCACATGGCGCAGCATCCCGGCAGCCTCTACCAGCCCATCGACCTGAACATCGCCCGCTGCCGCCTGTGCGTGGCCGCGCCCGAGGGCTTCGACTACCAGGCGGCCGTGCGCCAGGGCTCGCGCCTGCGCATCGCCACCAAGTATGTGCGCGCCGCGCGCGAGCATTTCGCCGCCAAGGGCGTGCACGTGGACATCATCAAGCTCTACGGCTCGATGGAGCTCGCGCCCCTGGTGGGCCTGGCCGACGCCATCGTCGACCTGGTGTCCTCGGGCGGCACGCTGCGCGCCAACCGCCTGGTCGAGGTCGAGGAAATCCGCAAGATCTCCTCGCGCCTGATCGTCAACCAGGCCTCGCTCAAGATGCGCGGCGCGCGCCTGCGTCCCTTCATCGACGCCTTTGCGCGCGCATCGGCCGATATGGACTGAATGCGCGCTAACATACGTTCTTTATGCCGTCATTTTCCGCCATGCCACTGATCCAGCGCCTAGACGCCCGCTCCCGCGATTTCGATGCGGCCCTCGACCGGCTGCTCGCCTACGAGGCCTCCCAGGACGAGGCCATCGAGGAGGCCGTGCGCGACATCCTGCGCGACGTGCGGGCCCGCGGCGACGCGGCGGTCCTCGACTACACGCGGCGCTTCGACCGCGTCGAGGCCGGTTCGGTCGCCGCCCTCGAGATCCCGCGCGCCGACTGGCTGGCGGCGCTCGAGGCCCTGCCGGCGGACCAGCGCGCCGCGCTCGAGGCCGCGGCCGGGCGCGTGCGCGCCTATCACCAGCGCCAGCGCGCCGAGACCTGGACCTACACCGAGGCCGACGGCACGATGCTGGGACAGCAGATCACGCCGCTGGACCGCGTGGGCCTGTACGTGCCGGGCGGCAAGGCCGCCTATCCCTCCTCGGTGCTGATGAACGCCATCCCGGCCAAGGTCGCCGGCGTGCCCGAGGTCGTGATGGTCACCCCCACTCCGGGCGGCGTCCGCAACCCCATGGTGCTGGCCGCCGCCGCCCTGGGCGGGGTCGATCGCGTGTTCGCCATCGGCGGCGCGCAGGCCGTGGGCGGCCTGGCCTACGGCACCGAGACCCTCGCCGCGGTCGACAAGATCGTGGGCCCCGGCAACGCCTACGTCGCCGCCGCCAAGCGCCGGGTGTTCGGCGCCGTGGGCATCGACATGATCGCCGGCCCCTCGGAAATCCTCATCATCGCCGACGGCTCGACGCCGGCCGACTGGATCGCGATGGACCTGTTCTCGCAGGCCGAGCACGACGAGCTGGCCCAGGCCATCCTGCTGTGCCCCGACGAGGCCTACCTGGACGCCGTCGAGGCGGCCATCACCCGCCTGCTGCCCGCGCAGCCGCGCGCCGACATCCTGCGCGCCAGCCTGGGCGGGCGCGGCGCGCTGATCCGGGTCGAGGACCTGGACCACGCCTGCGAGATCGCCAATCGCATCGCGCCCGAGCACCTCGAGGTCTCGACCCGCGATCCGCAGGCGCTGCTGCCCCTGATCCGCCACGCGGGCGCGATCTTCCTGGGCGCCTACAGCTCCGAGTCCCTCGGCGACTACTGCGCGGGCCCCAACCACGTCCTGCCCACGGCGCGCACCGCGCGCTTCTCGTCGCCGCTGGGCGTGTATGATTTCCAAAAGCGCAGCAGCCTGATCCAGGTATCGCGCGCCGGTGCCCAGACCCTGGGGCGGATCGCCGCGACGCTGGCCACCGGCGAGGGCCTGCATGCGCACGCCGCCAGCGCCGGCCTGCGCCTGGAACCCGCCGACAGGCCCTAGCGGCCTCCCCCGACCCCTCGCCCAAGAAAGCACCATGCGCACCGCAGACATCCGCCGCGACACCAACGAAACCCGCATCCGCGTGGCCCTCAATCTCGACGGCACGGGCCGGCGCACGCTCGAGACCGGCGTGCCCTTCCTGGACCACATGCTCGACCAGATCGCCCGCCACGGCCTGTTCGACCTGGACATCCACTGCGACGGCGACACCCACATCGACGACCACCACACGGTCGAGGACGTCGGCATCACCCTGGGCCAGGCCTTTGCCGCGGCCGTGGGCGACAAGGCCGGCCTGCGCCGCTACGGGCACTCGTACGTGCCGCTGGACGAGGCGCTGTCGCGCGTGGTGATCGACCTGTCCGGGCGCCCCGGCCTGCATTATTTCGTGCCCTACACCCGGGCACGCATCGGCACCTTCGACGTGGACCTCGCCCGGGAATTCTTCCAGGGCTTCGTCAACCACGCCCAGGCCACCGTGCACATCGACAACCTGCGCGGGGACAACGCCCACCACCAGTGCGAGACCGTGTTCAAGGCCTTCGGCCGCGCGCTGCGCATGGCCGTCGAGGTCGATCCCCGCAGCGGCGGCGCCATCCCCTCGACCAAGGGCTCCCTCTGAACCCCTCGCGGCGACACTCGTGAACACCATTGCCATCGTCGACTACGGGATGGGCAATTTCCATTCCGTCGCCCGCGCCCTGCAGGCGGCCGCTCCGGGGCACGACATCCGCATCGCGCGCGATGCCGCCGCCATCGACGCGGCCGAGCGCGTGGTGTTCCCGGGGCAGGGCGCCATGCCCGACTGCATGCGCACGCTG
>JBIQHJ010000073.1:0-15253 GCA_044508625.1 Alcaligenaceae bacterium | reverse complement strand
CAGCCGCTCGTTGGCCCGTTGACGGGCGCTGGGCGAGCGGGCGTGCCATTCGTAGAAGCCGCTGCGCGACACGTCCAGCGTTCGGCAGAGTTCGCTGACCGACCAGACCGCCCGATGCCGGGCGATGAACGGATACTTCATGTCTGGTCCTTGGCGAAGTATCCGACCGCTTTTTTTAATATGTTTCGCTCGGTCTTGACCTTCGCCAGCTCTCGGCGCGACTGCTCGATCTCCTGCTGCTGTGCGCTCTTGAGCGGCTTGCCAGGCGCAGGCTCTCAGGTGCCGCCGCACATCTGCCCTACCCACCGCCGCAGAACGCTGGGGTCCAGGTCCAAATCCTGTGCAACACGCGATACGTTGGTGCCAGGCTGCTCAGCCAGCCGCACCGCCTCGCGCTTGAACTCGTCCGTGAAATGTCTTCTGTTTCGTGCCATCGCTTTGCTCTCCAGGCATCATCATGCCATCTGATCTGTCCGGAGAGGCGGGGCAAGCCCAGATTGCACTGCGCCTGGAAAACCGAATGTTCAATGCCGAGCGCCTTGGAAAAGGCAACAGGAGTCATCAACGGGGCCAAGACTGGCGCTAACGATAAGTTTGTATTCATCTCACCAACCAGTGATAAATAATCATTGATTAGCAATATATGATCATAGATAACTGCTGTCAACACATATTTTTATTTTATGGATATACAGTGTCACTATTGTGTGATAAAAATGCCAAACTTCGGCTTTAGAAGCCGTCCGAAGCTGATGATCAAGGGAGATGGACAATGAGCTTGACTACTCTATCCGAGCGCCTACACGCTGCGGTACAAGTCACGACTGAAGAGTCGGGACGATTCAAAAAACTTTCGCAGGACTCAGGAGTACCCGAGGCTAGCTGGAAATCTTGGTGGTATGGACGGCAGCGACCGACAGCCGAGATGATCGAAGCTGTGTGTCAGCAAGCTCCGAACTTTTCTCTGTGGATTACGACAGGCGCAGATGCTCCTGAACTTGGACAACAATCGCCACTCTCCCCCTATAAAGACACCATCATTGGCAATGAGTTTGATGAGCTAGCCAACACAAGTCACTATCTGAAATTGCGCGTTCGAGCAGCGACAGGCCAAACAAAACAAGCCGCAGATATGGCTCAAGCCTACCGACAAGCGGCAATGGACGAGCTGCAATTCTTCTTCAATAGCGGAAAGCCCTGAAGTCAAGGCAAATGCAATGAGCATCACCAAGTCAGCATCAGGCTGGACAGTAGATATCCAACCAGGTGGACGCGGAACAAAACGACTGCGCAAGACGTTTCGCACTCAGGCAGAAGCCAAGAATTGGGAAGTGTGGGTCAAGTCGAACGCCAACAATCAGGCCGACTGGATGCCCGAGAAGAAAGACCTACGGCGACTGGATGAGCTGGCCGTCATCTGGTTTGACCATCACGGCAAAGAGCTTCGCGCAGCCGAAGATACCTACAAGCGGATCAAAGCCGCCATCACCGCACTGAAAAATCCCATTGCCAGTGAATTCAATGCACAGGTCTTCGCGGCTTTCCGTAGCCAGCGCCTGGATGCTGGTATCTCTCTGAACACCGTAAACCGTGAGCATGCATACATGCGAGCCATGTTCAATGAGCTGATCCGGCTTGGTGTCTGGAAACGAGATAATCCGCTGAAAGACCTGCGCCAGTTCAAGGTGCAAGAAAATGAGCTGTCCTACCTGACCAAAGAACAGATTTCGGTGCTACTGGTCGAGCTGAAGAAATCGACCAATCCGCACGTGGATCTGGTGTCACGAATTTGTCTTGCTACGGGTGCGCGTTGGAGCGAAGCAGAGCAGCTACAACCGCAGCAGGTACGGCAACGACTGATCCAGTTTGCCCGCACGAAAACAGGCAAGGCGCGAGCAGTACCGATTAGCCAGGAAATACAGAACGAGATTTTTAGCCATCATGCCGAGCATCGAAATATGGGTGCAATTTTCACTGGCTGTACCGGTGCGTTCAAAGAGGCCATTGAGCGCGCCGGTATTCAGTTGCCGATGGGGCAGCTTACGCATGTGTTGCGTCACACATTCGCCAGCCACTTCATGATCAATGGCGGCAATATTTTGACTTTGCAGCGTATCTTGGGGCATCAGGATTTGAAGACCACCATGCGATATGCGCACCTTGCTCCTGATCACTTGGACTCTGCTCGAATGCTCAACCCGCTAGTGTTTTGATCCTGTGCAGAAGGCTGGCCGTCCGTATTCGACCCAAATCAGCCGGCCAAATTACAAACGCCCAAGGGGGGGCGCTTAACCGCTCCGTTAGGCGACAGTTTTTTTCGCTCTTCATACTGACGATCAATGCGCTTATGAAGCCGGTTTAGCTCTTCTTTGTAGACCGCCTCAGCTTGCTCAAAGGTGAGGTCTCGAAAGCTAACTTCCAGTGCAAAGTGCTTCATCATTCCATTGGAAATTTTTTCTCGATAGCGTTCAAACCGATCCAGTGCAAAGTAGTCATAAATCTGATTTCGCACGCCCAATCTTTTGGGGGCTGAGATGTCAGACACCAACTCATGAATCTTGTGGCCGACTTGATTGCGGAGGTCGATGAGGTCTTGCAGGTCTTCGCTTTCTTTGTCAGTGATAATCTCTTTGTCGACAAGTATCTGACAGGCCTTTTCCATTGGTCGTTTACTTCCCTTTGGGAGCAGCGCCGGACGGCCTGTATTAGTTGCAAATTTATCGCTGGCACGTATTGAGCCGATCACAAAAGAACGAAGTGATTCGACTTGATGGAGCAACAAGATCATCTGAAGCGCCCGAAACTTCAGAATGTTCTTTTCTAAGGCGGGTAGCTTGGCGCGCATTCTGCTGTTACCTTAACTAGATTTAGGAGACATGCGATGTAAATGTCTAGCTCACCTAATACTGTACAAGTGCGCAACTCGACAAGCGAATTCGCTGTTGCAGTGTTTAGACAAACCTAAAAATTTATTCTTATTCTTTTGTGGATGCTGAAAATCAATGTGTGAAGTACTGCTTCTGCCCGATTATAGCCAAAGCTCGCGGGCCGAACCCGACCCAAAGCAGTCTGAGACACCCGTCACGTGATTGTTTTCAAAGTGTCGTCCTACGTTCGGTGTACGGGGTGCTTCGGTTGCCAGAGAACCGGAGGCATTAGCTATCGATCTTTGCATAGGCGGAGGCGTGCCACTTTGTGCCAAGCACTTGCCATGGAAGAGCTTCCTGTGTGCGCACCTGCTTGTGCTTTCCTCCTACAAAGAGATGTGTCTGCAGTTCCTGAAAATGCCGTCGTTTCTTTGAATACGTAAAAGTCACGAGGAACACTACTAACGGCTTGTCAATCGTCTGCCATTCCAGCTCAATAGCGTCCAAATTGAGTTGGTGAGTGTTGTTGTCAGTGCGGCTATATCCAACGAAAAAAAACGTGTCGGCTTCGTCGGCAGCTCTGGCTAGCTTTTCGATCTCGTTTACGGTTTCGACTTTCGCTGGCGTCCATTCCCACTCCGCCTTTGCCCAGGCGCGCCCGTTTGAATCCTGGATTACCGCATCTGTTCTCCCGCCACTCTCGAAGCACGTGTATAGACCAAGATGATCAGCGGCCAACTTCACTGTGGATGCGATGTGGGTAGTCCAAAGCGCTCGGCGGCTGATATCAATGCGATCAGGCGTAATCGGAAAATCCCGGTACCAAAACGCATTGAACAGGGCAACAAAATCTCTAGCTCGACGCTTCATGCTTAATGTCCAACTTTGATTTAAGAATTATTAAAGATTTACGAACGGAATTTGAGCATACGGCCTTAGCCCTTCACTCAGTGGGCAAGCTCGACCGACATGTTAGACATCATCCCACCTCCTAAACAGAACCCCCCTCTCATACTTCCCTGCGACCGCTTCGAAAGCCACTTTCTCCTCCTCCGTGGTTTCCACATCAACTTGCACTTTCCAGGCGTGGAGAAGCCCAAGGAATAGGACTCTTACCTCCTTAGAGTCTGCAAGAAGCTCCTTCAACTGCTGATCGATCACGCCAAGACCCGCGTCGCTTCGCAGGGACCAGCCCTCTGGCTGCGATATATTGTGAATAAATATATTGCGCCGGAGGAGAAATCGATTCAGGAGTGCATCAACTCCCTTGTGCAGTTCCGCTCTCTTTCGCAGTTCCGTTAAGAAGGCTCCAAGCGGGCGCTCAATGTCACTCGAGGATAATTTTTCCTGTAAGGATGCAAGGACATGGCTCTCATGGGGCATGGCAATCTGAATCACTCGCTTCACCACCGTCTCCGTGGACTGAATGTTCAGCAGCACATAGCCGATCTTCGCCAAAGTCTTCTGAGTACGGGCAGGCTCCATATCTGATGTCTAACGTAAAGTTAGCGGACCGCGCGGTTTCCCGCGCAGGTTCACTCAACTGCCGAGTCGCGTGTCATTTTTTGTGAGGACGCTCATGCAAGCCAGATGTAGTGAACTGGTTTGACGACTTTCCGAACAAATAGAGAAGCAACATAAAGCCGATGACTAGCGTGCAGACCCCGAGCTTGTATGGATCTAGAGGTAGTTCTCTTGAAATAGGTAGAAGCGACCTTACGAAGAGCAGAAGCCAAACGGCCACGACAAAAACGCTCAGAATTTGATTGATCTTGCTGACGGAAAACTGTGCTGGAGAAGTAAGTGGATTTCCGGAGGAATTATCTGTCGTGACTGCGACGACCTTGTATAGCGGGCCGAGCGTCATGTCTTCAAGCAGGTCGACATGTCGTTCCCAATTGCTCTGCCAAAACTTACTACCCCGGTTCACCAAGTACCAAGCGAAGGAGAATACGAGGCCTAGAGCAGAGAAGATTATAGAAAGCCAAGGGTCAGGCTCGGTTGCTTTATGGGTTAAAGCGTAGCCCGCGAACGCGGCTGCAATAAAGGCCCAGAAATAAGTTCCCCGCTTCCAATACAATTCGATTTCAAACTTCCTGATATCCAAAGCGTAGGCCAGTGCCCTACCAGCTCGTGTGTCAGCTTCCTTCGGATCGTCCTTACTACGTGGAGACTGAGGTTCAGCAAATCGTGCTTTGTATTCGTTCGTGTCCAAGGGAGCGCTCCGGCCTCTTATGAAAACCAACTTGTTATATATTGCAACGTGTCAATTTAACAGGATGCCCTGTCGTTTAACATCCCGTATCCATGAGCTGGGAACTCCACGAAGTCTGGTTTTCAAGAGTGTCAGCTATGTATATTAACAATGTTAACGGAATGGACAAACCATGCCGACAGGCCTGGACTTATACCTTCTCACGGCTCTTGGTACTGCGGGATGAAAAAGACGTCGAAGTTTCCGTTTTGAGTGCTTTGGACCGGCCGCTACTGACTGCTACTGGCCGATAGCCGTCATTGTAAGAATATTTTTCAGTGAATGCTACTTACACCATAAATACGGCTCCAAACCCCACGCTCGCCGCTTGGCAGGGTTGCAGGGTAACCCCCCCCCCCCCCCCCCCCTGCAACCCAACCAACAGCGTGTGTGATCAGTGGAGTGTCAAGGATTCGCTTCGCCGGGTACTCACCCGGTCCCGGCACGCCGGGCTGCGGCTTCCGTGCCCGTCCTTGACATGGCAGGCACCGTCTCAAAATGGCAATGGTGACAACCAGCACTTGGCCAGGTCAATGATGTGTCGCCAAGACAATTTCAGCGTGCCCACACATGAAGTCGAAACACGCATGCAAGTGACGAAGACAAGAAGTGGTCAGCATCAGCAACCGTCGTCGTTCAATCCTGCGTTGACACTTGGTTGACACTCAAGCCGCAGAAAACAAAAAAGCCACCCGACTGGATGGCTTTAATGTCCTGATTTAACAGGGGAAATTCTGGTGGCGCATCCCTGATTCGAACAGGGGACCTGCGGATTATGATTCCGTCGCTCTAACCGGCTGAGCTAATGCGCCAAAGCACGAAATTCTATCAAGGTTTCCAGTGCGTCGCAAGCAAAGCCGGACAGCAAGGGCAAGGCAAGAGCAAGGCGGGCCGGCCATCCGGGCGGCAAGGCGGGCGGCCACTCAGGCAGCAAGATAGGCAGCAAGACGGGCAGCAAGACGGGCAGCAAGACGGGCGCCGGCCGCAGCGGCATTCGCGGCGATCCCGCAACGCTCTGCTGTGCCGCGGGGCCGGGCTAGTGATACCATGCCCTGGCGCCCGCGGGTGGGCCGCCATTTCCTTAATTCCCCTTCAATTCCGGGATTCGCACCATGCTGAAGTCCATGTTCGCCATTGCCGTGGGAGCCGTGCTAGGTGCCTGGCTGCGCTGGGGCTTGAGTCTGCGCTTGAATCACTTGTTTCCGACGCTGCCGCCGGGCACGTGGGTGGCGAACCTGGTGGGCGGCTACATCATCGGCCTGGCGATCGCCTGGTTCGCGGGCCATGAGGGGATCAGCGTGGCCTGGCGCCTGTTCATCGTGACGGGGTTCTGCGGGGCCCTGACGACGTTTTCCACTTTTTCGGCCGAGGTCTGGGTCCTCTTGCAGCAGGGGCGGCTGGCCTGGGCCTTCGGGACGATCCTGGCGCACGTGGCGGGTTCGCTGGTGATGACGGGCGCGGGGTTCGCCACCGTCCATGTCCTGGCGGCCCGCTGAGCCGCCGCAGATCCGCATCGCCGCTGCCGCCGCCATTCGCCAAGGACCTCGCCGCCCCATGCGCCCCCGACTCCGGTTTCGCATAGACCTTCGCCGGCTGATCCTGCTGCTGGCGGTGTTCAGCGCGATGGTGATGCTGGCCAATGGTTTCCATGCGGCCTACCATGTCCAGCGCGACCTGCTGATCCAGGAGGCCCTGGACTCCAATGAGGCCTATGCCGTCAAGATCGCCGCGACGACGGATGATTACCTGCGCCAGGCGCAGCGCCAGCTCGCCTACGGCGCCGCCGCGCTGGCCGCGGCGGCGCTGGCGGGGAACGACGCGGGCATCGCGCGGGAGATCGAGCGCCTGCACCAGCAGGCGGATATCTTCAATACGGTGTCCTTCGTCGATACGCAGGGCTTGCTC
The DNA here is from genome assembly GCA_044508625.1 of Alcaligenaceae bacterium. Lineage (GTDB taxonomy): Bacteria > Pseudomonadota > Gammaproteobacteria > Burkholderiales > Burkholderiaceae_B > Castellaniella. Next base: position 8,227 of record JBIQHJ010000073.1, on the reverse strand, counting down.
CAGTCGGCTTCGCCCACGGGGATGTCCCTGCGGGGCCTGCGGCTGGATTCGAAGGGGTCGCTCGAGGCGCTGGAAAAGAGGGTGCCGCTGATCAGCGAGCCCTATACCTCGGCGCTGGGGAACCTGGTCGTGGTGATGTCGCATCCGGTGGAGACGCCGGAGGGCCGCTATATGGGCTATGTCGCCGGGACGATCTACCTGCGGCAGCAGAACGTGCTCTATCACCTGCTCGAGGATCATTATCACCGGGATGGTTCGTACGTCTATGTCGTGGACCGCGCGCGCAATTTGCTGTATCACGCGGACCGCAGCCGGGTGGGCAAGAAGGAAACCGGCAGCGAGGTCGTCGAGAGGGTGCTGGGGGGTGAATCGGGCCAGCGGCGAGTGGGCGACGGCCGCGGCGAGGACATGCTGGCCGGCTATGCGTTCCTGCCGGCGATGAACTGGGGGATCGTGGTCCAGCGGCCGACGGCCCTCACCCTGGATCGCCTGGATGCGCTGATGCTGGACGTGCTGCGGCGCTCGGTCTGGCCGGCGGTGGCCGCGCTGGTCCTGGTGTGGCTGGCGGCGCGGCTGATTTCCGAGCCCCTGGGCGGCCTGGCCCGGGTCGCGCGCGACATGGATTCGCCCGAGGCCTTCGGGCGGATCGAGCGCGTGCGGTCGTGGTATTTCGAGGCGGCGCAGCTCAAGCGGGCCATGCTCACCGGCATCGGCCTGCTGCAGTTGCGGATGGGCCGGCTGCGCCAGGATGCGCAGACCGATCCGATGACCGGGCTCCACAATCGCCGGGGCCTCGAGCTCGAGGTGGAGACCTGGCTCGCGGTGGGCCGCGAGTTTTCGGTGATGGTCATCGACATCGATCATTTCAAGCGGGTCAACGACCGGCATGGACATGACGTGGGCGACCGGGTGATCGTGTGCGTGGCGCGCCTGATGCGCGCGCATTCGCGCGAGGGGGACGTGGTGTGCCGCCTGGGCGGCGAGGAGTTTCTGATGCTGTTTCCGGGGATGCCCGCCGCGGAGGCGCTGCGGATCGCCGATCGCCTGCGCGAGGCGATCGCGGCCATGGACATGGGGCTGGACGGGCCGGTGACGGTTTCGGGCGGGGTGGCCGCCTGGCCGCGGGACGGCGAGGATTTCGCCCAGGTCCTGAAGGCCGCGGACCAGGCCCTGTACCGGGCCAAGGGATCGGGGCGAAACCGTGTGATGGAGGCCTCGCGCGAGCAGGACTGGGGCGAGGGCCCCACAACGTAAAGGCCCCGCCTTTTGGCGGGGCCCTACTGCCGGTGTGGCAGTAGCACCGCATGGACGCGGCGCCGTGTAATCACCCGTGAAGGTGATTAGACACTACCATCGGGTAGTGAGTGCAGTATAGGAAATGGCCTGGACCTTGGCAATTCAGGGTTAATCCCTAAAAATTTAAGCAAATGTGAGGCCTCTCGGACGCCGCGACGCCGGGCTCAGCGGGCCTGGGTGACGGCGGCCGGGATGTCCTGGCGGGCGTGGCCCGACAGGGCCGCGCTGAGGCTGTAGAGAGGCTCGAAGGACTCGGCCTGGGCCATGGGCCAGGCCGTGCGAAAGATGGTGTTGGGATATTGGCCGACGAGCAGCGCGCCTTTCTCCATGTCGGGGAACATGGCCGAGAGCACCCGTATTTCGCCGTTGGCGATGCGCCGCGCGATATGGTGGGGGCGCAGGTCGCCGGGATGGCGCAGCCCGGCGGCGCTCAGCAGCTCGGCGAGCGCCTTGAGCGTGTTGGCGTGGAAATTCCTGACGCGCAGGGATTTGTCTGCCACCACCAGCGCCTTCTGGCGCTCGGGGTCCTGGGTGGTGACGCCGGTCGGACAGAGGCCGGTGTGGCAGGTCTGGGCCTGGATGCAGCCGATGGCGAACATGTAGGCCCGCGCGCTGTTGCACCAGTCCGCGCCCAGGGCCATGATGCGCGCCATGTCGAAGGCGCTGATGACCTTGCCCGAGGCGCCCAGCTTGATGCGCTCACGCAGGCCGATGCCGACCAGGGTGTTGTGCACCAGGCGCAGGCCTTCGCGCAGCGGCGTCCCGACGTGGTCGACGAATTCGATGGGCGCGGCACCCGTGCCGCCTTCGGCCCCGTCGACCACGATGAAGTCCGGCGTGATGCCGGTGGCCAGCATGGCCTTGGCGATGGCGAACCATTCCCAGGGGTGGCCGATGCACAGCTTGAATCCCACGGGCTTGCCGCCCGACAGCTCGCGCAGGCGGGCGATGAATTCCATCATCTCGATCGGGGTGCGGAAGGCGCTGTGGCTCGAGGGCGAGATGCAGTCCCGGCCCACGGCGACGCCGCGCGCGGCGGCGATCTCGGCGGTCACCTTGGGAGCGGGCAGGATGCCGCCGTGGCCCGGCTTGGCGCCCTGGGACAGCTTGACCTCGATCATGCGGATGTTGTCGCGGCGGGCCATCTCGGCGAAGCGCTCCTCCGAGAAGCCGCCGTCCTCGTCGCGGCATCCGAAATAGCCCGAGCCGATGTTCCAGATCAGGCCGCCGCCGTGCTCGAGGTGGTAGCGGCTGACGCCGCCTTCGCCGGTGTCGTGCGCGAAATTCCCCAGGGCGGCGCCTTTGTTCAGGGCCCGCACGGCATTGGCCGACAGCGCGCCGAAGCTCATGGCCGAGATGTTGAACACCGACAGCGAGACGGGCTGGGTGCAGTCCGGCCCGCCGACCGTGATGCGGAAGTCATGGTCCGTGATGTGCGTGGGCACCATGGCGTGGTTGATCCATTCATAGCCGTTCTGGTAGACGTCGCCCTGGGTGCCGAAGGGGCGCTGGTCCATGGCCTGCTTGGCGCGTTGGTAGACCAGCGACCGGTCGACGCGCGAGAACGGCAGGCTGACGGTGTCGTCCTCGAAGAAATACTGGCGGATCTCGGGCCGGACGAACTCGAACAGGAACCGCAGGTTGCCGATGACGGGATAGTTGCGGCGGATGGCATGGCGCGTCTGGTTCATGTCGTAGACGCCGAGCAGGGTGAGCGCGAGGAACACCATGGTGGGCAGCCACCACGCGCCGCCGTGTGCCAGCGCCAGCGCGGCGCAGAGGATCGTCAGGCCGAGGACCGCATGGAAGGTGGTGTAACGGCTCAGGATTCGATGCATGGCTGCTCCTTTTGGCTGGATGCCCCGGCTTGGCGGGCGGACGGTGACGGCGCATGGACTGGCGCCGCCCACACCAGTTCCGGAACGGCGCGGGGGCCGGCGGCCACGAAGGCGTTCTGGCCAAATCGCCGCGCCAGGCCGAGCGCCTCGGGGATGCCCATGCCGGGCACCAGCAGGCTGGGCTCGGCGGGCCAGTCGCCCGCGGGATCGCGGCTCTCGGCGGCGATGGCGTGCCAGCCGCCGCGCGCGAGGGCCGCGGCCAGCGCCCGCATGCGCCGGGCGTTGGCGGCCGGCCGCAAGGCGCGGCTGCGCGGGTTGCAGGCGGTCAGGCAGGCGCAGCGCTCGCAGCCCAGCCGGGCGTACAGGCGCGCCAGGGCCTCGCTGGCCTCGCCGATGCGCAGGATGAACGGGGGATCGGACAGGACCGCGTAATCGGCGTCCAGGTATGCCTGGCGCGGGCTGGGGGCGATGCGCTTCACGGCGCGTCCCCGCTCGCGTCGGCGGCCGTGCCTGGGCGGGTGCCCGCGCCTGCGTGCCCGCTGTCTGCGTTCCCGCCCCCCGCGCTTTTGCCTGCGTTGGCGGCGGTCCTGCCGGCGCTTGCGCCCGCGGCGCCATCGATGCCCGCCGCCAGGACCGCGTGCCGGTGGCAGTCGGTGGTGTGGTCCATCAGGCAGCCGACGGCCTGCAGATAGGATTGGCAGATGGTGGGCCCTACGAACTTGAAGCCCGCCCTGACGAGGGTCCGGCTCATGGCCTGGGCCTCGGGGCCCGCGACGGGGATGTCGTCGCCGGGCGCGTAGCGGTGGATCCGCGGCCGCCCGCCCGTGAAGGACCAGACCAGCCCCACCGGATCGGGCAGCGCCAGCCAGGCCTGGGCATTGGTCCGCGCGGCCCGCAGTTTCAGCCGGTTGCGGATGATGGAGGGGTCGCGCATCCTCGCGTCGATCCAGGCCTCGTCCACCCGCGCCAGGGCCCGGGGATCGAAGCCCAGCAGCGCCTCGCGGAAAGCCTCGCGCTTGCGCAGCACGGTCAGCCAGGACAAGCCGGCCTGGAAGCCCTCGAGGATGAGCATTTCGAACAGGTGGCGGGAATCGCGCGAGGGCACGCCCCATTCCCGGTCGTGGTACTGGATATACAAAGGATCGTCAGAACACCAGGCGCAACGCTGCATGGGGATCCCTCCGGGCGGCCCCGGCGGCGCCGGGGCCTTCGGCGCCGTCAATGGCGGCGCCCGACCAGCGAGCCCAGCAGGCCTCGGACGAGCTGGCTGGTCGCCTGGCGGACGGCGCTCTTGATGGCGGATTGGACCACGCCCTCGCGGCGGCCGCCGCGCGGCCCCGTCGAGCCGAACAGGAAATCGCCCATCGCATCCACCAGGCCCTCGTTCCCGGCCTGCGGGCCGGATGCCGGCGCGCTCGCCGCCGCGACCTCCGATGAGGCCTCGGCGCCGCCCCCTGCGCGCTCGAGCAGCACCTCGTAGGCGGACTCGCGGTCTATGGTGCGGTCGTATTTCCCGCTCAGGGCCGAGACGGCGAGCAGGGCCTGGCGCTCGGCGTCGGTCACCGGGCCGATGCGGCTGCCCGGCGCGTGCATCCAGACCCGCTCGGTGGGGGTGGGGCGGCCGCCGGCGTCGAGCAGCGACACCAGGGCTTCGCCCACGCCCAGCTCGGTGATGGCGGCCTCGATGTCCAGGCCCGGCTTGGGGCGCATGGTCTGGGCCGCGGCCTTGACGGCCTTCTGGTCGCGCGGCGTGAAGGCCCGCAGGGCATGCTGCACGCGGTTGCCGAGCTGGCCGAGCACGGCGTCGGGGATGTCCAGCGGATTCTGCGTGACGAAATAGACGCCCACGCCCTTGGAGCGGATCAGGCGCACGACCTGCTCGACTTTGTCGAGCAGGGCCTTGGGCGCGTCCTTGAACAGCAGGTGCGCCTCGTCGAAAAAGAAGACCAGCCGGGGCTTTTCCGCATCGCCGATCTCGGGCAGGCGCTCGTAGAGATCGCCCAGCATCCACAGCAGGAAGACCGCGTACAGGCGCGGCGATTGCATGAGCCTGTCGGCGGCCAGGATGTTGACCATGCCGCGCCCCTGCGCGTCGGTGCGCATCCAGTCGAAGACGTCCAGCATGGGCTCGCCGAAGAACCGCGCCGCGCCCTCGGACTCGAGGCGCAGCAGGGCGCGCTGGATCGCGCCGACCGATGCCGCCGAGACGTTGCCGTAGCGCGTGCGCAGCTCGGCCGCGCGGTCGGCCACGTCCTGCAGCATGGCGCGCAGGTCCTTGAGGTCGAGGATGAGCTGGCCCTCGTCGTCGGCCACGCGGAACACCAGGGCGAGGATGCCCTCCTGCGTGTCGTTCAGGTCCATCATGCGCGCGAGCAGCAGGGGCCCGAGGTCCGAGATCGTCGCGCGCACGGCGTGGCCCTGTTCGCCGAAGATGTCCCATAGCGCCACCGGACAGGCGCCCCAGGCCGGCTCGGGCAGGTCGAGCTTCCGCAGCCGTTCCGCGAGTTTCGGCGAGCTGGCGCCCGCCTGCGAGATCCCCGTCAGGTCGCCCTTGACGTCCGCCATGAACACCGGCGTGCCGATGCGCGAGAACGATTCCGCCAGCACTTGCAGGGTGATGGTCTTGCCCGTCCCGGTCGCGCCGGTGATGCAGCCGTGGCGGTTGGCGTACTGCGGCAGGAGGGCGGCTTGCGCGCCGGGGTTGCGGGCGATGATCAGGGGATCGGCCATGGGCGGGCTCCGATGCGGTTGCGAGGGTTCCAAGTGTACCGGCCGTGCGCGGCTCAGGCGACGCTCACGCCCGCGGGCCCGGCGGCGAGCCGCCCGATCGGGACGGCGGCGGCAAAGCCCGCGCCGTGGAGCGTGGCGAGGACCTCGCCGGCCGCCTCGGGGGCGCAGGCGACCAGCAGGCCGCCCGAGGTCTGCGGATCGCACACGAGGGTCTGGGCGACCTCGGGCAGGGCGGGGTCCAGGACCGCCGCGTCCTGGCAGGCGCGCCAGTTGCGGCCCGAGGCGCCGGTCCGGACGCCCGCCCGGGCGAGCTCGGGCACGCCGGGGAGCCAGGGCAGCTCGGCGTACCGGATGTGGGCGTGCAGGCCGGCGCCGCGGCACAGCTCGAGGGTGTGGCCCAGCAGCCCGAATCCGGTGACGTCGGTCATGGCGTGGACGCCGGGCAGGGCGGCGAGCGCCGGGCCCGGCGTGTTCAGGCGCGTGGTGGCGTCGATCATGGCCCGGTATCCCTCGGGATCCAGGCGTTCCTGCTTGAGGGCGGCCGACAGGATGCCGACGCCCAGCGGCTTGCCGAGGATGAGGACGTCGCCGTCCTGGGCCGCGTCGTTGCGCTTGATGCGGGCCGGGTGGGCGAGGCCCATGGCGGCCAGGCCGTAGATGGGCTCGACGGAATCGATGGAGTGCCCGCCGGCGATGGGGATGCCCGCCGCCGCGCAGACCGAGGCGCCGCCCTCCAGGATGCGGGCGATCGTTTCGTGCGGCAGGACGCCGATGGGCATGCCGACCAGGGCCAGCGCGAGGATGGGCCGCCCGCCCATGGCGTAGATGTCCGAGAGCGCGTTGGTGGCGGCGATGCGGCCGAAATCGTAGGGGTCGTCCACGATCGGCATGAAGAAATCGGTGGTGGCGATCAGGGCCTGCTCGTCGTTGAGGCGGTAGACCGCCGCGTCGTCGGACGTCTCGGTGCCCACCAGCAGGTCCGGGAAGGGGCCCGCCGGCAGCGCGTCGCGCATCAGCCGCGCCAGCACGTCGGGGGCGATCTTGCAGCCGCAGCCTCCGCCGTGGGACAGCGTGGTCAATCTCGGGATGGCGGGGGCGTTCATGGCGTGGATTCCTGTGGAAGGGCGGCGGCCTGCTCCACCAGGCGCAGGCAGTCGAGGGCCTGGTCCGGGGTGTCGGTCGCGGTCGGATCGTAGACGAAGACGGGCGCGTGGGCGAGGCCGGCGTAGTGCTGTCCGCTGCTGCGCCGGTAGGCGGGATCGTAGTGCCGCTCGACCAGCTCGCGAAAGAGCTCCAGCCGGCGGTCGGCATCGATCAAGGCCTGCCAGGCCTCGATGGTGGCGCGGCTGTGCAGGCCGATGAAGCGCTCCAGGGTCCGCTTGAAGGCCTCGCGGTCGTCGAACAGGTGCGCGTAGTCCTGCAGCAGGAAGGCCAGGCGGTCGTCGAGGCTGGCGGACACGCGCACGCAGCGGCCCGCGTGCATGCGCGCGAGCAGGTTGGCGGGCAGGCTGATGCGGCCGATCCGCGGGCTCTCGGCCTCGACGAACACCGGGCGCGCCGGATCGAGCGGCGCGAGGGCCGCCAGCAGGGCCGACTCGAAGCCGCGCTGCGAGGGCTGGGGCTGATCCGGCATGGCGCCCAGCAGCGAGCCGCGATGCCCCGAGAGCGCCTCGAGATCGAGGACCTGGGCGCCGGCGCGCCCGAGCGCGTGCAGCAGCCGCGTCTTGCCCGATCCGGTCGGGCCGGCGAGCACGATGAAGTCCAGCCCCGGGGGTACGGTGTCCAGGCTTTCCAGTACGTGGCGCCGGTAGGTCTTGTAGCCGCCGTCCAGTTGCCGCGCCTTCCAGCCGATGAGATTGAACCAGGCGGTCATGGCGCCCGAGCGCTTGCCGCCGCGCCAGCAGTAGATCAGGGGACGCCAGGTCCGGGGCCGGTCGGCAAAGAGGGTCTCGAGATGGCGCGCGATGTTGCGCGCCACCAGCGCCGCGCCCAGCCGCGTGGCCTTGAAGGGGGACTCCTGGGCGTACATGGTGCCGATGAGCACGCGCTCGTCGTTGTCGAGGACCGGCGCGTTGATGGCGCCCGGGATGTGATCGTCCTCGTATTCGGCGGGCGTGCGCACGTCGATGATCTCGTCGAAGCGGCCGAGCTCGTCCAGGCCGCAGGACATGGACGGCACGCGAGGTGATTGCGGATTCATGCGGGGATTGTAGAGCGATCGCCCGGGCCTGGGAGGCCGCGCATCCCGGCGGGCCGGTGGCGGAAAGGAAAAGCACCCGGGATCCCAGGTGCCTTCGAGGTGGCTTGGTGGTGGGTGCTGAGGGGTTCGAACCCCCGACCTACGCCTTGTAAGGGCGCCGCTC
>JBIQHJ010000072.1:0-15344 GCA_044508625.1 Alcaligenaceae bacterium | reverse complement strand
GGTTCCACCCCGCCCGGACTTCCATGCCGGGCCCGGGGAATCGACGGATACCGCGTGCGACGCTGTCGGTTTCTGCTCGTTTCAGCACCAGGCGCGGCCATCTGTGCGCGCCTGCCGTTCCCAGCAAGTACTTTCGTCAACCACTACCGTGCCCCTGACCTCCCTGCTGCCAGAACCTCGCGCCCCAAGGCGCGCCGTGCCTACCCGGACAGGGGTGGGCGCGGCCTGACGTTTCCGGCCCGCCCGCCTCTTTCGCAGACCACAGCCACGCAGACCGAGTGACCCGAGGTCGTGCGCCGAATCCGGCGCGCCATGACAACGGAGAAACCCACTCATGAAACGCATGCTGTTCAATGCGACGCATCAAGAAGAACTACGCGTCGCCATTGTCGATGGCCAGAAACTCATCGATCTGGACATCGAAACCGCCGGACGCGAGCAACGCAAGGGCAATATCTACAAGGGCGTCATCACGCGCATCGAGCCCGGCCTCGAGGCCTGCTTCGTCAGCTACGGCGAGGAACGCCACGGCTTCCTGCCCTTCAAGGAAATCGCGCGCAGCTACTTCAAGGAAGGCGTGGACGTGCGCACCGCGCGCATCCAGGACGCGCTCTCCGAGGGCCAGGAACTCATCATCCAGGTCGAAAAGGAGGAACGCGGCAACAAGGGCGCGGCGCTGACCACTTTCATCTCGCTGGCCGGGCGCTACCTGGTCCTGATGCCCAACAACCCCCGCGGCGGCGGCGTCTCGCGCCGCGTCGAGGGCGAGGACCGCCAGGAACTGCGCGACACGATGGACCAGCTCGAGATCCCCGCGGGCATGAGCATGATCGCCCGCACGGCGGGCATCGGCCGCAGCGTCGAGGAGCTGCAGTGGGACCTGAACTACCTCCTCCAGCTCTGGAGCGCCATCGACGCGGCCGCGCGCGACAACAAGGCGCCCATCCTCATCTACCTGGAATCCAGCCTGGTCATCCGGGCCATCCGCGACTATTTCTCGCCCGAGATCGGCGAGATCCTGATCGACACCGAGGACATCTACGACCAGGCCACCGCCTTCATGAGCGTGGTCATGCCCGACAACGTCGGACGCGTCAAGCTCTATCGCGACGACGTGCCGCTGTTCTCGCGCTTCCAGATCGAGCACCAGATCGAGACGGCCTACTCGCGCACGGTCCAGCTCCCCTCGGGCGGGGCCATCGTGATCGACCACACCGAGGCCCTGGTCGCCGTGGACGTCAACTCGGCGCGCTCGACCCGCGGCGCCGACATCGAGGAAACCGCCCTGCGCACCAACCTCGAGGCCGCCGACGAGGTCGCCCGCCAGTTGCGCCTGCGCGACCTGGGCGGTCTGATCGTGATCGACTTCATCGACATGGAGGAAAGCAAGAACCAGCGCGCCGTCGAGCAGCGCCTGCGCGACGCCCTGCACTTCGACCGGGCCCGCGTCCAGATGGGCAAGATCTCGCGCTTCGGCCTGATGGAGCTTTCCCGCCAGCGCCTGCGCCCGGCCCTGAGCGAAGGCTCGCACATCACCTGCCCGCGCTGCACCGGCACCGGCGTGATCCGCGACGCGGAATCCAGCGCCCTGCACGTGCTGCGCCTGCTCCAGGAGGAGGCCATGAAGGAAGGCACCGCCGCGCTGCACGCGCAGGTGCCCGTCGAGGTCGCCACCTTCCTGCTGAATGAAAAACGCCGCGACATCGGCCAGATCGAGTCCCGCCTCAAGGTGAATCTCGTCCTGATCCCCAACAAGTCGCTGGAAACCCCGCACCATCACATCGAGCGCCTGCGCCACGACGATCCGCGCCTCGAGGAACACAAGACCAGCTTCGAGCTGGTCCAGGAGCCCGAGGACAAGGTGATCTGGCAGCCCAACAAGGCGGCCCAGGAGGCCAAGTCGCGGCCCGAGGCCCTGGTCAAGGGCATCCAGCCCGCCGAGCCCGCCCCGCGCCACGTCGAACCCGAGCCCGAGGTGGCGGCCGCGGCGCCCGCGGTGGCATCCGCCGCCGCGCCGGCGCCCCGCAGCGGCGGCCTGTTCAAGCGCCTGTTCGGCTGGCTGGCCGGTCCCGAGACGCCCGCCCCCGTCGAGGCCCCCAAGGCCGAGGAAGCCGCGCCCGCGCGCGGCCGGCGCACGGGCGGCACCGCCGAGGCCCGCCGCGAACGCGGCCAGGGCGCAACGGGCCGCGGACGCCGGCGCGAGCGCGGTGAACGCCCCGCCGGCGAGCGCGCCGAGCGCGACACCGCCCGCCCCGCCATCGCCCAGCCGGCCCAGGTGCCGGCGCACGCTCCCGAGGCTGCCAGCGCCGAGACCGGCGAGCCGCGCCGCGGCCGTGGCCGCCGCGGCCGCGGGCGCGGACGCAGCGAGGAAGCCCAGGTCCTCGCCGCCGGCCCCGAGGCGGAAGACCTGAACGCCGACGTGCTGCCGGTGGCCGCGAGCATCGCCGCGCCGGTCGAGGCGCTCGTCCCCGCCGAGGCGCCGATCGTCGCCGAGGCGGCGGATGCCGATGCCGAAACCGAAGCGGTCGCCGGCCCCGCCATGGAAACCGAGGCCGCCGATCCCGAGCGCAAGCGTCGCCGCCGCCGCAGCCGCCGCGGCCGCCGCAACGGCGAAGCCACCGAGACCGTGGACGGCGAACTCCAGCCGGCCGAGGCGTCCGACGAGGCCCACGGCATCGAAACCCACGAGACGCCGCGCTTCGACCCGCAAGCCCTGAACGGCAGCGCGCAATCCGAGGCTCCGCGGGACCATGCCTACGCATCCCGTGAATCCGAGGGCCGTGGGGCCGAAGGCCATGGCGCCGAAGACCGCCTGGCCGAAGGCCGTGAGTCCGAAGATCACGCAGCCGAAGGCCGCGAGCCTTCGGGTCGCGAACCCTCCGGCCGCGGAGCCGAGCGCCACGGCCGTGGCTCCCGGCGCCACGCATCCGAGTCCGCCGCGGCCGATGTGTCCGCGCCCGAAGCGGCCGTGCCCGAGCTGGGCGTGTCCGGTTCCGCTGCCTCCGAGGCCGCCGGTGCCGCCCCGTCCTGGCCCGCCGCCACGGCAGGGGCGGGGGCCGAGCCCGCGCCGGCCCGGGCCGACACCGAATCGGCCCATGACCGGTACACCCGGATCCTGCCCGCCGCCGCCCAGCCCGCCGAGGCGGACGCCGACGCGGAAGCCACGGCTGAAACCGGGACCCACGCCGCAGCCCAAGCCGGGGCCGCGACCGCGGCCGGATCCCATGCCGCGGCCGAGGCCGCAGCCATGCCCGCGGTGGAAATCAGGACCGAGCCGGCCCTCGCCAGACCGGTCGCCGCCGAGCCTGTGATCTCCGGCTCCGATGCCCCCACGGCGGAGGATGCGGGCGCACAGGACGAGGAGGCGCCGGCGCTCCAGAGCGCCACGGCCGCGCACGCCGCCGAGGCCGCGCAGGCCACTCAGGCAACGCAGGCCGAACCGGCACACGCCCGGGCCGCTGGCGAGGCCGTGACGCCCAACGGCACGGCGCCCATCGCCATGCCGTCCATCGGCGAGTCGCTGCAGGCCGCGGGCATGGAGCTCATCGAGACGCGCGCCCCCGCCACGCCCTACGTCCCGCCCGCGCCGGTGCGCCTGGGCCGGGCCCGCAAGCCGGTCGTCGTCCGCCAGGACGAGCCCCTGGAGCAAGTGGAAACCCACTGAGCACCCAGGGCCGGGCCGCCCAAAGGCGGCCCGGTGGGCGGCCCGCACGGGCACTCCGAGGACATGAAAAGAGGGCGGCACATCGTGCCGCCCTCTTTTCATCCCTTCGCATCAGGTTCGCCGGGTACGGCGCGCCCTCCATCGGCCGACACCGGAACGGGGCGCCGACCCGCTGGCTCCGTTCGTTTCAACTCAAATGCGGCTCATTTCGGCTCAATTGCAGCCCAGGCCAAAGCTGCTTTTCCTAGGCCGCCTTCGAAATCACCTCGATCGGCTGGCGCGTGAACAGGGCCAGCAGGTGGGCCAGTTCCTCGCGCATCCGGCGGCGGTCGACCACGCAGTCGATCGCGCCCTTGGCCAGCAGGAATTCGGAACGCTGGAAGCCCTCGGGGAGCTTTTCGCGCACGGTCTGCTCGATGACGCGCGGCCCCGCGAAACCGATCAGGGCGTTGGGTTCGGCCATCACCACGTCGCCCATGAACGCGAAACTCGCCGACACGCCTCCCATGGTGGGATCGGTCAGGACGCTGATGAACGGCAGGCCCGCCTCGGCCAGGCGGCTGAGCATGGCGTTGGTCTTGGCCATCTGCATCAGGGAGAACAGCGATTCCTGCATGCGGGCGCCGCCCGAGGCCGACACGCACACGAAAGGCATGCGCCCCTCGATGGCCGCCTGCACGCCGCGGGCGAAGCGCTCGCCCACCACCGAGCCCATCGAGCCGCCCATGAAGGCGAACTCGAAGCACGCCAGGACCGCCGGCACCGACAGGATCGTGCCGCTCATCACCACCAGGGCCTCGGATTCGCCGGTCTGCTTGACCGCCTCGGACAGCCGCTCGGGGTACTTGCGGGAATCCTTGAATTTCAGGGGATCCATCGGCCGCGTGCCCGCGCCGATCTCGACGCGCCCCTCGGGATCGAGCAGCGAATCGATGCGCGCGCGCGCGCCGATGCGCATGTGGTGGCTGCACTTGGGGCACACGTTGAGGGTCGCCTGCAAGTCCTCCTTGTACAGCACGGACTCGCAGGCCGGGCACTTGACCCAGAGCCCCTCGGGGACGCGCTTGTTGGCGCTGGACTCGCCGCTGCGATTGATGCGGGGAGGCAGGATTTTTTCGAACCAGCTCATGATCTATCCTCGTTTGATCTCTGCCAGCGCCTGGCGGATGGCGCCCAGCCATTCGGCCGCCGCCTCGATGGCCGCCTGCGGCCCGCGCTCGCGCGAGGCCTGCTCGATGACCTGGATGAGGGCGCTGCCGATCACCACCGCGTCCGCGCAGGCGGCCAGCGCCTGCGCGCTGCCCGCGTCGCGGATGCCGAAGCCCACGCCCACCGGGATGCCCAGGTGGCGGCGGATGACCTCGAGGTGGCGCCGCACGTCCTCGGTGTCGAGGTGCCCCGCGCCGGTCACGCCCTTGAGCGATACATAATAGACGTAGCCGCGCGCGAGGCGGGCGACCAGGCGCATGCGTTCCTCGGTCGAGGTCGGCGCGAGCAGAAAGATCGGATCCAGCCCGGCCTCGTCCAGCATCCGCGTGAAATCCATCGATTCCTCGGGCGTGTAGTCGACCACCAGGACGCCGTCCACCCCCGCCTGCGCCGCGCGCCGCACGAAAGCCTCCTGGCCCATGCACTCGATCGGATTGGCGTAGCCCATCAGCACCACCGGGGTGCGCACGTCGCGGCGGCGGAATTCCGCGACGAATTCCAGGACCCGCGCGAGGCTGGTGCCGGCCGCGATCGCCCGGTCGCCGGCGCGCTGGATCACCGGCCCGTCGGCCATCGGGTCCGAGAAGGGCACGCCCAGCTCGATCACGTCGGCGCCGGCCCGGACCAGGGCATGCATGAGATCGGGCGTCGAGGCCACCAGCGGATCGCCGGCGGTGACGTAGGGAATCAGGGCCGCGCGGCCGTCCAGCGACCCGAAGGTCTCGGACAGGCGGACATTGCCGGCCCGGGTAGTGCTCGCAGTCATGGTGCGCTCCGTCACAGGGTGATGCCGCTGAACTCAGCGACCGTGTGCATGTCCTTGTCGCCGCGGCCGGACAGGTTCACCAGGATGATCCGGTCGCGCGGCAGGGTGGGCGCGAGCTTGGCCGCGTGGGCGATCGCATGGGCGGACTCGAGCGCGGGCATGATGCCCTCGATGCGGCAGCAATCGTGGAACGCCGCCAGGGCCTCCTGGTCGGTGATGCCGACGTATTCGGCCCGGCCCGAGTCCTTGAGCCAGGCATGCTCGGGGCCGACGCCCGGATAGTCCAGGCCGGCCGAGATCGAATGGGTCTCGGTGATCTGGCCGTTGGCGTCCTGCAGCAGATAGGTGCGGTTGCCATGCAGCACGCCGACCACGCCGCGCTCGAGCGACGCCGCGTGCCGGCCGGTGTCCAGGCCCTCGCCCGCCGCCTCGATGCCCACGAGGCGCACGCCGGGCTGGTCGATGTAGGGATGGAAGATCCCCATCGCGTTCGACCCGCCGCCGACCGAGGCCAGCACGTAGTCGGGCTGGCGGCCGGCGTCCCGCGGCATCTGCTCGAGGCATTCGCGGCCGATGATGGACTGGAAGTCGCGCACCATCATGGGATAGGGATGGGGCCCGGCGACCGTGCCGATGATGTAGAAGGTGTTTTCGACGTTGGTCACCCAGTCGCGCATGGCCTCGTTCAGCGCGTCCTTGAGGGTGCGCGAGCCGGATTCGACGGGCACCACGGTGGCGCCCAGGAGCTTCATCCGATAGACGTTCGAGGCCTGGCGGCGCACGTCCTCGCTGCCCATGAACACCACGCACTCGAGGCCGTAGCGGGCGGCCACGGTGGCGGTGGCCACCCCGTGCTGCCCGGCGCCGGTCTCGGCGATCACCCGCGGCTTGCCCATGCGGCGCGCCAGCAGCGCCTGGCCGATGCAATTGTTGACCTTGTGGGCGCCGGTATGGTTCAGATCCTCGCGCTTGAACCAGATCTGCGCCCCGCCCAGTTGCTCGGACCAGCGCCGCGCGTGGTAGACGGGGCTGGGACGCCCCACGTAGTGCTCGAGCTCGTAGGCGAACTCGCGCTGGAACTCCGGATCGTCGCGATAGCGTTCATAGGCCTCGCGCAGGGCGTCGAGCGCATGCACCAGCGTCTCGGCGACGAACGATCCGCCGAAAATGCCGAAATGCCCCTGGGGGTCGGGAAGGTTGTAGGGTTCCAAGGCTTTCTCGAAAAACGTCCGCCGGGCACGGGCCCGCGCGGGGGACGGCGCAAGCGAGGCGCCGGATCAAACAAGGTATTCTACCAGCGCCGCCGGCGCCGATCCGCCGCACCGGGCACGCCACGGCCGGGATTTCCCTGGCCGATCGGCCGGCGTTCCCTTGCTCAACGCCGCCAGCCCACCACGGCCGCCGGCCCCGCCCAGAGCCCCGCGGATCACTGGCGGCTCGCGTCCACGCCCGGCAGCTCGTTGATGGCGGCCAGCGCCTGGGCGATCTGATCGCCGTTGCGCACCTCGATGGTGAACACCATGTGCGCCAACGAGCGGCGGCTGTGCGTGGCCACCCGCACCACCCGCAGCCGCAGCCGGGCGAAGACCTCGGACAGGTCGCGCAGCAGGTTGGGCCGGTCCTGCGCGCGGATGCTGATGTCGATCGGATACATGGCGGCGCCCGTGTCTCCCCAGGCCACCTCGATGATGCGCTCGGGGTGGCGCCGCGCCAGCGCCGCCCACGAGCCGCAGTCGCGCCGGTGGATGGACACCCCCCGGCCCCGCGTCACGAAGCCGCCGATCGGATCGGGCGGCGCCGGCCGGCAGCAGCGCGCGAGCTGCGTCAGCAGCGAATCCACCCCCACCACCAGCACGCCGCTCTTGCCCGTGCGCGCCACGCTGCCCTGGTCGCTCGCGTAGACCCGGGCCTCGTCGCGCTCGGCCGGCGCGGCCGGCGCCGGCTCGCGAAAGGCATGGTCGATCTGGCGCAGGCTGAACTCCTCCTTGGCCGCCGCCACGTACAGGTCGTCGGCGCGGGCGAAGCCGAGCTGCTGCGCGAGCTGCTCGAGGTTGGTCGCCGTGCGGCCCAGGCGCTGCAATTCCTTTTCGACCAGGGCCTGGCCCTGGGCGATGCGCTGCTGCAGCTCGATCGCGTTGAACCAGGCCCGCACCTTGGCGCGCGAGCGGGTGCTGGCGAGAAAGCCGAGCTGGGGATTGAGCCAGTCGCGCGAGGGGCCGCCCGACTTGGCGGCGATGATCTCGACCGTCTGGCCGGTGCGCAGCGGCGTGGACAGCGGCACCATCTGGCCGTCGACCCGGGCGCCGCGGCAGCGGTGCCCCAGGTCGGTGTGCAGGTAGTAGGCGAAATCCACCGGCGTGGCGCCCGCGGGCAACTCGATGACGCGCGCCTGCGGCGTCATGACGTAGATCCGGTCGCTGGCCTGCGCCCGGGGCGCGGCCCCGCCCTCGTCCCTCCAGGACAGGAGCTGGCGCATCCAGGCGATCTTCCGGTCGTATTCGCTGTCCGCCGCCACCTGCCCGCCGCGCGCGCCGGCCTCCTTGTAGCGCCAGTGCGCCGCCATGCCGTATTCCGCGAACTGGTGCATCTCGCGCGTGCGGATCTGCACCTCGAAGGCCCGCCCCTGCTCGTCGGCGACCACGGTGTGCAGCGAACGGTAGCCGTTGGGCTTGGGCCGGGCGATGTAGTCGTCGAACTCGTCGGGCAGCGGCGTCCACATGGCGTGGACGAGCGCCAGGGCCGCATAGCAGGCGCGCTCGTCCTCGACGATCACGCGCAGCGCGCGCAGGTCGAACAACTGGCTGAAGGCCAGGTGCTTGATGCGCATCTTGTTCCAGATGCTGTAGATGTGCTTGGGCCGGCCATGGATCTCGGCCGGGATGCGCGCATCCTCGAGCGCGCCGCGCAGGCGCGCCACCACCGCGTCGATGAAGGCCTCGCGCTCGTTGCGCTTTTCCTCGAGCTGGCGCGCGATGGACTTGTAGGTGTCGGGCTCGAGGAAACGAAAGGCCAGGTCCTCCATTTCCCATTTGATCTGCCAGATCCCCAGGCGGTTGGCCAGGGGCGTGTACAGCGACATGGTCTCGCGCGCGAAGCCGGACGGGCACGGCGTGCGGGTGGCCGCGTACCAGCGCAGCGACTGCAGGCGGGAGGCCAGGCGCATCAGGACGATGCGCAGGTCGGCGGCCATGGCGAGCAGCATCTTGCGCTGCATTTCCTTTTGGTCGCCGCCGTCGTCGGCGTCCCCGGCGCGGCCGGCCACCTGGCCCAGCCGCAGCAGCGCGCGCACGCCCTGCACCAGGGTCATGACCTCGGGCCCGAAGGCCTTGCGCATCGGATCCTGGCGCGCCGCCTCGTCCCCGGGCACGGGCTGGACGGCCAGCAGGGCGGCGGCGCGGGTCACCGCGTCGGACCCCAGGCCGGCCAGGATCAGGACCACCGCCGCGCTGTGCGCGTCCAGGGCCTCGCCCGTGCTGCCCCGCGCGCCCCGCAGGGGCTCGCGCACCCAGTCCACCGCCCGCGCGAGCAGCGCCCGCCCCGCCTCGTCCAGGCCGGCGCCCGCCGCCTGCGACCAGGCGGCGTCGAACGGTGTGGCGGTGTCGGACTCGATCGGATCGCTCATGGAGGATCGCTCATGGATATCGGCAAGGCACGGAAACGGAAGCGGGGCCTCGCGGGCCCCCCAGGGAACCCTATACTACCCCGAGACGCATCCCGTCGTGAGAACCCCCATGCCTCGACAATTGACAATCATATGGCATTCGCGCACCGGCGCGGCGCGGCAGATGGCCGAGGCCGCGGCGCGCGGCGCGCAGGCCATCGCCGGCGAATTGCAGGCCGGCGAGGATTTCGTCCTGCGCGTGCTGCGCGCCGAGGACGCCGCCGCCGAGGACCTGCTGGCCGCCGACGGGCTGATCCTCGCCGCCCCGGAAAACCTCGGCAGCCTGAGCGGCGCCATGAAAGAATGCCTCGACCGCAACTACTACGCCGTCCTCGACCGCCTCAACGGCCGGCCCTATGCCGCGATCGTCACCGCCGGCTCGGACGGCCAGGGCGCGCAACGTCAGCTCGAGCGCATCTGCACCGGCTGGCGCCTGTCGCAGGCCGCCCCGACCCTGATCGTGCCCATGCACGCCCAGACCCCCGAGGCCATCCTCGCGCCCAAGACCGTCCCCGAGGAATGGCTGGAGCGCGGCGCCACCCTGGGCGGCACCCTCGCCGCCCTGCTGCTGTGAACCAGCCCGCAGCCGCGGCTTCGGCGGTCGCGGCGCCACTCTGGGCGGCACCCTGGCCCCCTGCTGCTCCGAGGGCCGGCGGGGCTGCGTCCCGCGGCGATGGCCCGAGAATCGGGCGCCCATCGATTCAGATGCCGTAAGCACAATTGAATCTATTCGTGGAATTTTCGAATTCGGCGCTCGAAGATTCAATGGAATCCGGAGAATATCTATTTTTGTGATTTAATATCAATAAGATAACATGAACTCGCTATATCTTTAGGAATCAAATAATTATGCATTAAGATTTATTTGGAATGAATCTATACATTCCGTTTTGACAATTTTATGGCCCAAATGGTCATTCCATTCCGGCCGCTCACGCCTCATGATGTCATCCTGCACACCCCCCACCACAGGAGACATCCCATGAAGACCCAAGTCGCCATCATCGGCGCCGGCCCCTCGGGCCTGCTGCTCGGCCAGTTGCTGCACCGCCAGGGCATCGAAACCGTCATCCTCGAGGCCAAGACCCCCGAGTACGTGCTGGGGCGCATCCGCGCCGGCGTGCTCGAGTACGGCTTCGTCGACCTCATGCGCGAGGCCGGCGTCGCCCGGCGCATGGACGCCGAGGGCCTGGTCCACGACGGCTTCAGCCTCGCCTTCCAGGGGCGCCGCGAACGCATCGACATGAAGGGCCTCACCGGCGGGCATTCGGTGCTGGTCTACGGCCAGACCGAGCTCACGCGCGATCTCATGGACGCCCGCCGCGAGAGCGGCGCGCCCATCATCTACGAGGCGGCCGACGTTGAGCTGCATGATTTCATGGGCGAAAAGCCGCGCGTCACCTTCACCAGGGACGGCGAGCGGATCGAGCTCGAATGCGACTACATCGCGGGCTGCGACGGCTTCCACGGCGTCTCGCGCAAGTCGGTCCCCGAGGGCAGCATCAAGAATTTCGAGCGGGTCTATCCCTTTGGCTGGCTCGGGCTGCTGTCGGACACCCCGCCCATCGAGGACGAGCTGGTCTACGTCCACAACCCCCGCGGCTTTGCGCTGTGCAGCATGCGCTCGCACACCCGCAGCCGCTACTATCTGCAGTGCAGCCTGGCCGAGCACGTCGAGGACTGGTCCGACGACCGTTTCTGGACGGAGCTCTCGGCGCGCCTGCCCGAGGACATCGCGGGCAAGCTGGTCACCGGCCCCTCGCTGGAAAAGAGCATCGCCCCCCTGCGCAGTTTCGTCGCCGAGCCGATGAAGTTCGGGCGCCTGTTCCTCGTGGGCGACGCCGCGCACATCGTGCCGCCCACGGGCGCCAAGGGCCTCAACCTCGCCTCCAGCGACGTCTACACCCTCTACCACGCCCTGCGCGGCACCTACCACGAGGGACGCGCCGAGCTGCTGGAAAAATATTCCGAGATCTGCCTGCGCCGCATCTGGAAGGCCGAGCGCTTTTCCTGGTGGATGACGATGCTGCTGCACACCTTCAACGACGATCCCTTCAGCGAGCGCATCCAGCGCGCCGAGCAGGATTACTACACCAGCACGGTCGCCGGGCGCACCACCATCGCCGAGAACTACGTCGGCCTGCCCTACGAACCCGTCGAGTGATCGCCGGAGCGGCCCCAACCCCGCCATAGGATGCCCCGGCCGCCGGAACCACCGGCCGGAACCACCGGCCGGGCCGCCAGGCGGGTCGCCGCGGGGCGGGGCCGGCTTCCGCGCCGGTAAACACTACCTCGCCGCAGGGCAATCGGGGTTCACCCGGACAATTTCGGTAAAATCCTCCTCAGGCCGCGCGGAATCCCGATCCGCGCCGGCCCGATCGACTGCCGGAGCCCGCACACATGACACACGTCGTCACCGAAAACTGTATCAAATGCAAATATACCGACTGCGTCGACGTCTGTCCGGTGGATTGCTTCCGCGAAGGCCCGAACTTCCTGGTGATCGACCCCGAGGAATGCATCGACTGCGCGGTCTGTGTCCCCGAATGTCCCGCCAACGCGATCTTCGCCGAGGAGGACGTGCCGCAGGACCAGCTCGACTACATCCCGCTGAACGCCGAGCTCTCGCCCACGTTCAAGCCCATCAACCGCTCGGTGGGCGCCCTGCCCGGCGCCGACGAGTGGAACGGCATCGCCGACAAGCTCAAATACCTCGAGCGTCCCTGAGCCTGCGGCCCCCGAGGAGCATCGGGCGCGCCGCCCACGGGCCCGCGACAGCAGCCCCACATCCGTCCCTACGCCTGCGGGGGAGGAGCATCGGACGCACCGGTCTCGGGCCGACGCCCGGCCCGGGAATCCCGCTTGCGGGGGCCATGCCATCCCGTCGGCGGAATCCGGCGCGCTCACCGGCCAGGTGTCGCCGACGGCCCGGGTGGCGCGATCATCATGATCCGTCCCCAAAAGGATGTCGCCCCCGCCTCGGGGGACGCGCAGCCGCGCGGCGGCGCGCGAGGTTGCGGCCATCCTCGCATGACCCTTATATGACGTCATAAAAACGCCACATTCCGTTCCCGGGGCGATTCGGGAAAACCCGGCCCTGGGCCATTTCAGGTATCGTCTCTCGTCGAATTCCGTTACTTTAAGTACACATACCAAACACGGACCGCAGGCGCAGAGCCCACGGAACGACGCGAAACACCGATGCCTCGGGCACGATCTGCCCGGGACCGCATCACCAACGACTGGAACGCAGAAACCATGCTGTACGACCTGCACGAACTCCAACGCTCATTCCTGGCACCCCTGGCCGCCTTCACCGACACCGGGTCGCAGCTTTTCTCCAATCCCTACAGTCCCCTGGCCTACACTCCGCTGTCGCGCCAGCTCGCGGCCACCTACGAGCTGGTGCACCGCCTGGGCAAGGACTACGAAAAGCCGGCCTGGAACATCACCAAGGTTCGGTCCGGCACCCACGACGTCGCCGTCACCGAGGAGGTCGCCCTCTCGCGGCCGTTCTGTCGCCTGGTCCACTTCCGCCGCGAGACGCGCCGCCATGATCCCCGGGTGCTGCTGGTCGCCCCGCTGTCGGGCCACCACGCGACGCTGCTGCGCGACACCGCGCGCACGCTCCTGGCCGAGCACGACGTCTACGTCACCGACTGGATCGACGCCCGCATGGTGCCCGCCTCGGACGGCACCTTCGGCCTGGACGACTACGTGCGCTACGTCCAGGAATTCATCCGCCACCTGGGCCCCGACGTCCACGTGATCTCGGTCTGTCAGCCCACGGTCCCGGTGCTCGCGGCGGTGTCCCTGCTCGCCAGCGAGGAGGCCTCCTGTCAGCCGCGCAGCATGACGATGATGGGCGGCCCGATCGACTGCCGCAAGTCCCCGACCCAGGTCAACCGGCTCGCCACCACCAAGCCCTACGCGTGGTTCGAGGACAACCTCATCCACCGCGTGCCCTCGCGCTATCCCGGCGCCGGCCGCAAGGTCTATCCCGGCTTCCTGCAGCACGCGGGCTTCGTCGCGATGAACCCCGACCGCCACCTGCGCTCGCACTACGATTTCTACCTGCACCTGCTGCGCGGCGACAACAGCGACGCCGAGGCCCACCGCCGCTTCTACGACGAATACAACGCGGTGCTCGACATGCCCGCCCTGTTCTACCTGGACACCATCCGCACCGTGTTCCAGGAATTCCAGCTTCCGCGGGGCAACTGGTTCATCGATGGCCGGCGCGTCGACCCGGCCGCCGTCCGCCGCACCGCCCTGCTGACGATCGAGGGCGCGCTCGACGACATCTCCGGCGAGGGCCAGACCCACGCCGCCCACGACCTGTGCCGCTCGCTGCCCCGGTCCATGCGGGATTCCTATACCGCCGCCGAATGCGGCCACTACGGGATTTTCTCGGGCCGGCGCTGGCGCGAGCAGATCTGTCCTAAAATCTCCACATTCATCCGCTCACACTAGGGTCAGCGGACCCCGACCACGCCGGCGCCGGATGGCGCGCGGCGGCTTTGCGCATGTCCTCCCTCGCCGACGCCATCGATGCCCTCCTGCCGCAAACGCAATGCATGCAATGCGGCTACGAGGGCTGCCGCCCGTATGCCGAGGCGATGGCCGCGGGCGAGGCCGATCTCGATCGCTGCCCGCCGGGCGGCCCCGCGACCATCGCCGCGCTGGCCGCGCTGCTCGGGCGCCCCGAGCGGCCGCTGGACCCCGCCTGCGGCACGCACCAGCCCCTGCGCGTCGCCCTGATCGACGAGGAACACTGCATCGGCTGCACCCTGTGCATCCAGGCCTGCCCGGTGGACGCCATCGTCGGGGCCAACCAGCTCATGCACACGGTGCTGGAGGCGGACTGCACGGGCTGCGAGCGCTGCGTGGCGCCCTGCCCGGTCGACTGCATCGCCATGGTGCCGGCCGGCAGGGACTGGGGCCCCGAGGACGCCCGGGCCGCCCGGGCGCGCTACCAGGCGCGCAACGCCCGGCTGCTGCGCCGCCACGACGAATCCGCCGGGCCCGCCGCCCGCACCCTGTCCAACAAGCCCGCCCTGGCCGCGCCGGCCGGCGACGAGGCCAAGCACGCCCGCATCGCCCAGGCCCTCGCCCGGGCGCGCGCCCGCCGCTCATGAACCAACGCCGCTCATGAACCAGGAAACCCGCCGGGAGATCTTCCGCCGCCTCAAGGCCGCCAACCCCGAGCCCCGCACCGAGCTCGAATACGGCAGCACATTCCAGCTCCTGGTCGCGGTCATCCTCTCGGCGCAGGCCACGGACCGGTCGGTGAACCTGGCCACGCGCGGCCTCTTTCCCGGGCACGGCACGCCGCAAGGGCTGCTCGCGCTGGGCGAGGAGGGCCTGGCCCAGGCCATCCGCACCATCGGCCTGTACAAGACCAAGGCGCGCAACGTCATCCGCACCTGCGAGCTGCTGCTGGAGCGCCACGGCGGCGAGGTCCCGGACACCCGCGACGCGCTCGAGGCCCTGCCCGGCGTGGGCCGCAAGACCGCCAACGTGATCCTGAACACCGCCTTCCGGCAGCCGGCCATGGCGGTGGACACGCACATCTTCCGCGTGGCCAACCGCACGGGCCTCGCGCCCGGCAAGACCGTGCTGGAGGTCGAGCGCGCCCTGCTCAAGCGCGTGCCCGCGGAATACCTGCTCGACGCCCACCACTGGCTGATCCTGCACGGCCGCTACATCTGCGTCGCGCGCAAGCCCAAATGCCCGGAATGCCCCATCCGGGACCTCTGCGAGTACAAGCACAAGACCCCGCCGGACGGCACGCAGGCCGGCTGAAGCCGCGCCGGCGCCATGCCCCGGCCGCCCCGCGGGCCGTCCGAAGGGGGGCCGAATGGCCCTGACGCAACGGACACCATGTAAAACCCGGATGGCGCTTCAAGGATCAAAGATCGATACTGACGCACGATTTATCGACAGGGGGAATACATCCGCATGGGCGACTACATACTCGAGACCCGGGGGCTGAGCAAGGCCTTTCGCGGCTTCGTCGCGGTCGACGACGTCAACCTGCGGGT
>JBIQHJ010000104.1:0-2123 GCA_044508625.1 Alcaligenaceae bacterium | reverse complement strand
GCGACGGCCGGCGTGACCGGCCCCATGATGAGGTCGCAGTCCTCGGCGAAGGCCTTGCGGAAATCGTCGGCGATCATGCGGCGCACGCGCTGCGCCTGGAGGTAGTAGGCGTCGTAGTAGCCGTGGGACAGCACGTAGGTGCCCACGAGGATGCGCCGCCGCACCTCGTCGCCGAAGCCCTCGGTGCGCGAGCGGCTGGTCATGTCGGCCACGTCCTCGTACTCGGCCGCGCGGTGGCCGTAGCGCACGCCGTCGTAGCGCGACAGGTTGCTGGAGGCCTCGGCCGGGGCGATGACGTAGTAGGCC
Source organism: Alcaligenaceae bacterium (assembly GCA_044508625.1). Lineage (GTDB taxonomy): Bacteria > Pseudomonadota > Gammaproteobacteria > Burkholderiales > Burkholderiaceae_B > Castellaniella. The sequence continues at coordinate 1,817 of JBIQHJ010000104.1, read as the reverse complement.
GGGATCGAGAGCGCCGTGCGGGGCAGCGAGATGTCCACGCGCCGGGCGCCCAGGGCCTCGAACACGGACAGCGCGGCCTCGACGGCGGCGCCGACCTCGGCCGACAGGCCCTCGTTGAGGAACTCGCGCGGCACGCCGATGCGCAGGCCCTCGAGCGGCCGCGCGCCGGCCGCCTCGAAACGGGCCTGGGCGCGTTCGTAGTCCTCGAGGACGCGGCCCGGCGCGTTGGCGCGCCCGTCGCAGGTCTCGAGGCTGGTGGAATCCAGGGGATCGAAGCCGCTGATCGCGTCGAGCAGGGGCACCAGGTCGCGCGCGCTGCGCGCGATCGGCCCCGCCTGGTCGAGACTGGAGGCGTAGGCGACGATGCCGTAGCGCGAGACCGTGCCGTAGGTGGGCTTGATGCCGCTCACGCCGCACAGGGCCGCGGGCTGGCGCACCGAGCCGCCGGTGTCGGTGCCCGTCGCGCCAAGCACCAGGCGGGCGGCGACGGCGGCGGCCGAGCCGCCGGACGAGCCGCCCGGAATGCGCTCGGGATCCCAGGGATTGCGCACGGGGCCGAAGGCGGAGTTTTCGTTGCCCGAGCCCATGGCGAATTCGTCGCAGCTCAGCTTGCCCAGCGAGACGGCGCCGGCCTCGCGCAGGCGCGCCACCACCGTGGCATCGAAGGGGCTGAGGTAGCCGTCAAGCATGCGGCTGGCGGCCGTGCTGCGCCAGCCCCGGGTCACGAACAGGTCCTTGTGGGCGATGGGAATGCCGGTGAGCGGCCCCGCGCGGCCGGCGGCGATGGCGGCGTCGGCCGCGCGGGCCTGCGCGAGCGTCAGGTCCTCGTCGATGTGCAGGAACAACTGGGGATCGCCGTAGGCGCGCGCCGCGCGCAGCGCCTCGCCGGCGAGTTCGGCCGCGCTCACGCGGCCTTGCCGCAGGGCGTCGGCCAGGGCCTGGATGCCCTCGAATTCATGGATGGCGGACATGCGTCGGAATCACTCGATGACGGTGGGCACGAGGAACAGGCCCTCGTGCTGGGCGGGGGCGTTGGCCATGTGGGCCGCGCGCTGCTCGAGGGTCAGGGCGGGGGCGGCGCGGTCGTCGCGCAGCCGCAGCGAGACGTCCTGGCGGGCCTCGAGGGGATGGGCCATGGGCTCGATGCCGGTGGTGTCGACGGCCTGGAGCTGTGCGATCAGCCCGAGGATCCGCTCGAGCTCGCGCCGGGCGCGTTCCTGCTCGGAGGGGTCGAGCCGCAGCCCCGCGAGGCGCGCGAGGCGCGCGATGTCCTGTTCAGTGAGTGCCATGAGTCATGCCGTGCCGCCGGCGGGTCGAATTTGTATGGGGAAGTTACCGTTGGCGGGAATTAAGGGGAATTGGCGAGTATTTCCCCCCGAATCCGGCCTCGTCCGCACCCGATTATAAGTTATCATTCCTGATTCCATGCGGAATGCCCGGTCCGGATCGCCTGCGCGGCACGATCTCCGGTGGCCGCGCCGGGCCGCATGCGGACCCGGATTCCCCAATACCTTAAGTTTGAGCGCCCATGTTCGGATTCCTACGCAGCTATTTCTCCAGCGATATGGCGATCGATCTCGGGACGGCCAACACGCTGATCTATGTCCGCAGCAAGGGCATCGTCCTCGATGAGCCGTCGGTCGTCGCCATCCGCCACGACGGCGGCCCCAACGGCAAGAAAATCATCCAGGCGGTGGGCCAGGAGGCCAAGCAGATGCTGGGCCGGGTGCCGGGCAACATCGAGGCCATCCGCCCCATGAAGGACGGCGTGATCGCCGACTTCACCGTGACCGAGCAGATGCTCAAGCAGTTCATCC
>JBIQHJ010000071.1:0-16926 GCA_044508625.1 Alcaligenaceae bacterium | reverse complement strand
CGCGAGGGTGGCCGTACCGTGGGCGCCGGCGTCGTCGCCAAAATCATCAAGTAATCATGATGGCCTGGCGGGGGCGCGGCCCCCGCCCGAATTCGTTCTTTAGGGATTTCCCATGAAAAACCAGAAAATCCGCATCCGCCTCAAGGCGTTTGACTACAAGCTGATCGACCAGTCGGCCGCCGAGATCGTCGACACCGCCAAGCGCACGGGCGCCGTGGTGCGGGGGCCGGTGCCGCTGCCCACGCGCATCCGCCGCTACGACGTGCTGCGCTCGCCGCACGTCAACAAGACCTCGCGCGACCAGTTCGAAATGCGCACGCACCAGCGCCTCATGGACATCGTCGACCCCACCGACAAGACCGTCGACGCCCTGATGCGCCTGGATCTGCCCGCCGGGGTGGATGTGGAGATCGCGCTGCAGTAATCGATCGCGCCCGGCTCGTCCGGGCTCGCACATCCCCGGGACGCCATGTGGTGACGCATGGCGTCCCGGTGCATTCGAGGCGCCGGCTTTCCCTCCGCCGGGCCCCATCGTTCCCCTGAAAATCCGTAGCGGCATCCGCACACACGCCGCGAATGTGCTTGCGCATCCGCCCTCCTGTTTGATACTATCTGGTCAGTATTTAATGTCGACGGGCCCGGGTGCCGCCATGGCTGGCGCCAGCATACTGGAGGATAGTGATGAACACCCATGCCGATGCCGCCGTTGCCGCGGCTTCCGATATGCACGCCCAGGCGGTGCTGCGCAGGATCGAAAACAACGAGCTGATCCACAGCATGGACGACGTGTTCCCCGAGTATCACGAGGCGCTGCGCCAGACGCTGTACATCGCGGCGCAGTCCGAGGTGACCGTCCTGACGTGGGCCTATACCGCATACGAGACGGCGCCCGACATCGGGGCAAAGATCGCGATCTCGGCGACCATCCAGGACGAGATCGGCCATGCCCACCAGCAGGGCATGCTGCTGGAACGTTTCGGGACCTCGGTCGAGGACATCACCTTCAACGTCGATCCGACAAAGGTCAAGACCGTGATGATCATGCAGTTCCCGGTCAAGAACTACATCGAGTTCTGCATGTCGCAGGCCCTGCTGGACCGGGCCGGCAGGATCACCACCAAGGACATCGAGGAAAACTGTTCCTTCGCGCCCTACCGCAGGGCGCTGCGCAAGATCAATTTCGAGGAAAACTTCCACGTCGGGCATGGGGCGCGATGGGTGAAGTTCTACTGGAACCATTCCCCCGAGACGAGGAAAGCGGTGCAGGACGCCGCCGACTGGCTCTTTCCGCACGGGACGACCTGGTATGGCCTGCCCGACGATCGCAAGACGCGCACGGGGCAGCTCAAGTTCCGGATCCGGGGCTGGTCGAACGACACCATGCGCGACATGTGGCTGCAGAGCGCCTGCAAGTTCCTCGCGGCCATCGGCATCGACATGCCCGCGCGCTACGACGAGGAGGCAAAGCGCTGGGAGCTCACCTGCGCCTATCCCATGCTCTGCGATCCCGAGACTCGCACCTGGATCCCGCAGGAGGCCGACTGGGACGACGTCGTCGCCCAGCTCAAAGCCGGCGGGCCCATGAACCCCTCCGGCCACGCGCGCCTGCAGCGCGAGGAATGGGGAGAACTGCTGTGGTGAGCAAGGCGGACGTGCTGGCGGCCCTGGGCGGCGTCATGGATCCGCACATGAACATCAGCGTCGTCGAGATGAACATGATCCGCGACGTACGCATCGCCGGCGATGGCACGGTCGGCATCGACATGGTCTTTCCATGCATCGGCTGCCCGGCGTGGACCATGATCCAGAACGACATGCGCGAGGCCGCCGAAGCGGTGCCGGGCGTGGCCGCCGCGACCGTGCGGGTGGTCTGGGACGAGCCCTGGCACAAATCGTCGCTGTCCTCCGAGGCACGCAGAAAGATCAGGTCCTTCGGCTACCAGATCATGCCGATGGAATGAATGGCGGCCCATCGGCCAAGAGGAACGAGTCATGAGCAAGTGGATCAACGAACGGTATGGCGAGCTGTACGAGATTTTCGGCCGGGGCAGGCCCGACGAGCCCCTGGCGCACATCGGATCGCTGACGGCGCCGAGTCTCGAGCTGGCCAAGGCGCGGGCCCGCATGATGCACGCGGAAAAGGAATGGGCGGAACTGGCCCTGGCCCCCGCTTCGGGCTTCGTCAGCCTGGTCGGCGGCGACAGCCGGTACCGCATCGGCTTCGCATGAGCGCCATGGATCAAAGGGCGGGCGGCCGGCCGCCGCAGGGCGGTCCGGCGGCGGCGTATTACCGCGGCCGGGCGCGGTGCCCCTGGTGCGGCAGCACCGAGGTGCTGCTAAAGAGCCTCTTTGGCGGCACGGTTTCCGAGCTGCTGTTCCAGTGCGAGCGCTGCCAGTCCGCGTTCGGCGTGATGAAGTGGGACACCCTCGAGGACAGGGGCCCGCAACCGGTTGAGGAATGAGGTCCGACCATGGAGATTTCCGGAATGAATGAAAACCCCCTGCAGGCCGGGCAGGCCGTGATCGACGAGCTGCTGTGCATCGCGGACACCAAATGGGTGCTGGGGCATTGGTACATCAAGGTCATGCAAAATGGCCGGGCCCTGACCGACTTCAACGCGCTGGCCGCCATGTCGCAGGACGAGCTCGGGCATACCCGCGCGATATTCTCCCTGCTCGAGCAGAACAATCCCGGCGCCGCCGACTACCTGGAATTCAAGCGCGCGCGCGAGCAGATCCACAGCATGGCGATGCTCGACGCGCCGCCGCGCAACTGGGGCGACTTCATCATCACGGCCCTGCTGGCCGAGCAGGCGCTGCGCCTGCTGTTCGACTATGCGCCCGCCCAGCACGCCGGCCTGGCGGCCCTGTCGGCCAAATGCCGCCAGGAATGCGCCTTCCATGCGCTGTACTTCGACGGCAGCCTCGAGGGCTTCCAGGGTGCCGACCGGCGCGATGCGGCGGAGGCGCTGGCGTTGCGGTTTCCCATGGCGCTCGAGTGGTTCGCCCACCAGGGCGGCGGGGATCCGGTGCACGAGGCCGGCTACCGATCCGAGACCCTGGCGGCCCTGCATGCGGCCTTCCTCGACCAATGCCGCCGGCGCTTGCTAAAATTCCTGCCGGAAGCCGGGGCCGCACTGGCGGCGCAAGCCGCCAGTCCCGGGATCCGCTGGGACCACGACCGCCGCCGGCCGATGGCCACCGCCGTGCCCGCCGCCTTGTGGGAGTTCATCCTGCCCACCAACGAGCATGCCGTGATGTGCCGCCGGCCCCTTGAAATCAGCGCAGCCGACAGCATCCGCTTCACGACGGTCTGAGCCTCACCACCGTCCCGGCAAGCGGGCTGGCATCCGGATGCCGCCGCCCATCGTAAGGAGACCCCGCCGGATACGGAACTGTTTCGTCGAAGGCGGAAGCCAGAGCATGCCGACCACAAGAAGAAAAGCCCCCACTTCCACGAGAGCCGCATCAGCCGGCAACGCCAGCACGGCCATCGCGGCCGGAAAAACCGCAACGGCCGGGAGGGCCGCCGCCGTCCGGCGCAAGCCCGTCCCCCAATCGGTCAGGCGGCGCACCACCGAGGCGGCCATACTGAAGTCCGCGGAAACCCTGTTCGTCAAGCAGGGCTTCCATCGCACGACGGTCGATCAGATCGCCTCCGCGGCCAACCTGACCAAGGGCGCCGTGTACGTGCACTTCAAGGACAAGCAGGAAGTCCTCATGGTGCTGCTCGAAAGAGCCGAGGAGCAGGTCATCCGGCCCATCCTCGACAAGCTCGAGGAGCCCGGCATGTCGGTGCGCAGCAAGCTGGTGCACTATCTGCATGCGTGGTCCAAGGTGGCCATCGACCGGCGCAACACGATGTTCCTGCCGATACTGATGTCCTTCGAGTTCCTGGGCACCAACGAGCCCATCGAGAAAAAGATCGCGGAAATCTACGAGCAGTATTATTCCGCGCTGGGCGCCGTCATCAGCGAGGGCCAGGCCACCGGCCTCATCGAGCCCACGCGCAGCACCCGCGAGCATGCCGCCGTCCTGGTCGGCTTCATGGAGGGCATGCTGCTCGAGTGGCTGCGGCGCGGCAAGAGCTTCGATGGACGTGAAGTCACCGACGTGTCGCGCCGGATGCTGCTGGAGGGCCTGTTTTCGAAACCGGGGCCCTCGCCTTCCCCTCAGTCCATGTAGCGGATGATGAAGGTCGCCACGGCGATGGGCCTTTCCTGGCCCACCGCCTGCCACACGACGTCCAGGTAGACCGCGATGCCGTTCTCTTTTTCCTCGACGCGGGCGATGGTGGCCGTCATCGTGAACGATTGGCCGCACTTCAGGGGCGCCAGCAGGCGCACCTTGTCCGAGCCGAGCAGCAGCATCCGGGACACGTCGACGATATCGACCATTTCGAACCACTGCTTGGAAAAATACGCCTGGGTGAGCATGCCCGGCGCGATCGTGGCGCCCAGACCCTCCGCGATGCAGCGTTCCTTGTCGAAATGGAACCATTCGTCGTTGTCCACCGCGCGGCAGAACGACTCGATGCGTTCCTGGGTGAGCTCGATGGGCCTGGAGGGGCCGATGGACTGTCCGACCATGCGGCGGAATCCGTCCAGGCCATTGATGACCACCTTGTCATTGCTGCTCATGCACCTCTCCTGTGGAAATGGAATCGCTGTTCAGGCTTGGGCCGCCGCGGCGCGCGGCTGGGGGACGACGACGTCGTACCAGGTCTTGGCGGCCCGGTCGGCGGTATCATCCTGGTAGGTCGTCTTGATCTCGGTGTAGGCGTCCAGGCCCTCTTGCCCGAACTCGCGGCCGACGCCGGACTGCTTGTATCCCCCGATGGGGGCCAGGGGCGTGAGCAGATGCCACTCATTGATCCACACCCAGCCGGCGCGCAATTGCGCGGCCACCCGGCGGGCCTGGTCGACGTCGCGCGACCAGACGCCCGCGGCGAGGCCGTAGATGGAATCGTTGGCCAGCGCGATGGCATCGGCCGTGTCGCCGTATTTGAGCACGCACAGCACGGGGCCGAAGATCTCCTCCCGCGCGATGGCATGCCCGGGCTGGACGTCGGTGAAGATCGTGGGCTCGACGTAGAAGCCTTTGGCCAGCGCGCCTTGGGTCGCCCGCCGTCCGCCGATCGCCAGTCGGGCGCCTTCGGCGCGCCCGCGCTCGATGTAGCCCAGCACGCGCTCGAGCTGCCGGCCGGAGACCAGCGGGCCTATCGTCGTCTCGGGGTCCATGGGATCGCCGATCCTCATCGTGCGCGTGCGCTCGAGCAGGGCCTCGACGAAGCCGTCGTGCTGCGCCTTCGAGAGCAGCAGCCGGGTGCCGGACTCGCAGACCTGCCCGGAATGGAAGAACGTGGCGTACAGCGAGCCGTCGACGGCCATGCCCCGATCGGCGTCGTCGAGCACGATGTTGGCCGATTTGCCCCCGCATTCCAGCGTGAGTTTCTTCAGCGTGCCGGAGGCCAGGGCCATGACGCGGCGGCCGATCTCGGTGGAGCCGGTGAAGCCGACCTTGTCCACCAGCGGGCTGCCGACGAGGCATTCGCCGACCTCGGCATCGCCCGTGATGATGTTGACCACGCCGGGCGGAAAGCCCGCCTCGTGGCAGAGCTTGGCGAGCTCCAGGGCGCTGACGGGGGTCTCGGGCGCGCACTTGAGGACGACCGTGTTGCCGGTGGCGAGCGCCGGGCCGAGCTTCCAGACGGCCATGGTCAAGGGAAAATTCCAGGGGATGATCTGGGCGCAGACGCCCAGCGGCTCGCGCGAGGTGTAGACGAAGGCGCGACCCGCCTTCTGCATGCCTTCGACGGGCACCAGCCGGCCGTCGTAGCTTTCGGCCATGCGGGCGAAATACTTCAACTGGCTCACGCACAGGGCGACGTCGGTGCGGGCCTTGCCGATCAGGGCGCCGGCGTCGGCCGTCTCCATTTCGGCGAATTCCTGGTGGCGTTCCTTGAGCGCGGCGGCGAGCTTTTCGAGCAGCGCCCTGCGCTCGGCGGCCGGCGTCGTGCGCCAGGGGCCCGTGTCGAAGGCCTTGCGGGCGGCCGCGATGGCGCGCTGCGCGTCGCGGGGGCCGGCCCATGCCGCCTCGGCGATCGCCTCGCCCGTCGCCGGGTTGATGGAAACGATGGTTTTGCCGTCTTCGGCATCGACGAACCGGCCGTCGATATACATCTGCAGTTTCCGCATGTCTTTCCTCTGGACGTTCAGGTTCATATGCTATAGATTTAAACATACTAACCGGTTAGCATTTATGGGTCAATGCCCGATGGCCGTGAATCCCACCCCAGTGAATCCGCACACATTTCCATCCCTGCACAGGAGACACCCCATGACGATGGACACCACCCCGGAACATCCCCGCGACGAGGCGTACTATTTCGAGGATTTCGCGCCGGGGAGGATTTTCCGTACGCCTCCCTTTGTCGCGTCGGCCGAGCAGATCGTCCGCTTCGCCGAGGAATATGATCCGCAGTACTACCACCTGGACGCGGAAAGGGCGCGCCACTCCATCTTTGGCGGCCTGGTGTGCCCGGGATTCCAGACGGCCTCGCTCGCCTGGGGCCTGGCGCTGAAGACGGGCCTGTTCCGCCATTGCGCCGTGGCCGGCATCGGGATCGACCGGCTGCGCTGGCTCAAGCCGGTGCGCGAAGGCGACACCATCCACGCCGAGTTCGAGCTGGCCGAGGGCCGCCCCTCGGCCTCGAGGCCCGGGATCGCGCGGGCGACCTTCGATTACCGCATGCTGAACCAGCACGGCGAGACGGTCATGACGCTGAGTCTGATTCAATTGCTGCGGCTCAGGCCGGCCGGCGCTCCGGCACCGTTGAAATAGGCGTGGACCACCCGCCGCCGATCGGCGGGGCTCTGCCGGGGACGCCCCGTGGCGGCGATCTCGCCGTGCTGGAGGACGATCACCGAATCGGCGCACGACAGCAGCAGGTCGATGTCATGCTCGATCCAGATGATGACCGATTCCGATTGCAGGGCCACTTGCGCGATCCAGTCGGGAATCAGGCGGCGCTCGTGCCGGCTCAGTCCCGAGGCGGGCTCGTCGAGCAATATCACCTTGGGTCTGCTCACGGTGGCGCGGGCGAAATCGATCTTGCGCTGCACCCCCAGGGGGAGGCTGGCCACCGGCTCGTGCATGAATTCCGCCAGGCCGAAAGCGTGGACCGCCTGTTCCGCCAGCGCGCGGCGGCGCTTCTCGCGCTCGATCTGGCGCAGCGGGCGCAGCAGCATGCTGGCCAGGCCATCGTCCATGATCGGGGTGAGGCCGGCCATGATGTTGTCGATCATGCTCAGCTCGGGCACCAGGTGGATGTGCTGGAAGGTCCGCGACAGCCCGGCCGCGGCCCGCCGGTGAGCCGCCAGGTGGCCGATGTCGGTGCCGCCGATGCGGATCGAGGCGTCCGGCTCCGGCCGGTAGTGTCCGGAAATGCAGTTCAGCAATGCCGATTTCCCGGCCCCGTTGGGGCCGATGAGCGCCGTCACCTCGCCCGGCCGGGCCTCCAGCGCGACCTGGTCGAGCACGGTCAGGCCGCCGAACCGCAGCGTGAGATTCCGTATTTCAAGCATGGGCGGCCTCGCCGTTCGAGCATGGATCCGCCACGGACCGAAGGGGATGCGCGCCAGCGGGCGATGGGTCGCGGGATTCCCCGGACAGGTAGCGCTCGAGCTGCTCGCGCATGCCGTCGGACGCATCGATGTAGCCGCTGATCCTTTCGCCGCAATCCAGCACGAAGGCGCGGTCGGCCAGGCGCGACACCCAACTGGTTTCCGCCAGCGCGACGATGAGCGTCAGGCCGAGCGCACGGCGGATGTGGGCCAGGCGTTCGCACACCATTTCGATGACGGGCACCGCCAGTCCCAGGGTCGGCTCGTCGGCGAGCAGGATGTCGGGCTGCTGCAGGAGCGCCGCCCCGATGGCCAGCATCTGCTGCTCGCCGCCCGACAGGTTGCCGGCGATCGTGTCCCGCCGCTCCGCCAGCCGGGGAAAGAAACCGTAGACGTCGTCGATCCCCACCATGCCCGGCCGCGGCGCGGCATTCACGGCGAGCAGGTTCTCGTGGACGCTCAAGAGCCCGAACACCTTTTCCCGCTCGGGCACCAGCGCGAGCGAAATGCCCTCGTCCGGACGGCCCGCGCGGGCCGTCCCGGCGCGCGTCCCCGGATCCATCCTCGCGCTGGACCGGCAGGGATGGCCCCGCACGGTGCCCTCGGAGGCGACCGCGCCCGCCAGCGCCAGCAGGGTCGAGCTCTTGCCCGCGCCGTTGTGGCCGACGATGCCGAGGGCGCCGCCGGCGGGGACCTCGAAAGACAGGCCGTGGACGGCCGCGACCTTGCCATAGTTCACGGAGAGGTCCCGGGTGACGTATTCCACGGTGCTCATGCCGGCCTCCCCGGACGGATGCGCGCCCACAGGCGCCGGGGCGCCTCGAGCAGGATCATCGCGAGTATCAGTCCCAGCACCACGTCCTCGAGGCCCGCGCCGAACGCGATCAGGTCGAAGCCCAGGGCGCGCATGAGCCCGTTGAGGGCTTGCGGCAGCACGGTGATGACGGCGGCAGCCCATATGGCGCCTCCGATGCTGCCCAGGCGGCCCAGCACGGCGATCGTGAGATAGACGATCGACAGATGCAGGGAATAATTGGTGATCTGCACGGTGCCCATGTAGAAGCCGTGCACGACGCCGACGGCGCCGGCCACCAGCGAGCTCAGCGCGAAGGCCGCCATGCGCGCGCGCCGCACCGGGATGCCCAGCGAGCCCGCGACCGTGGCGTTCTCCTTCATGCAGACCCATGTCCTGCCCGGCTGGCCGCGCACGATGGCCCGCAGGACGAACCATGCGAGGAAGGTCAGCAGGCAGAGGAAATACCACCAGTCCTCCTCGCTCGTGAGCTCGATGCCCAGGACCTGGGCCACGGGCATCTGGAATCCCATGCCGGAGGTGAGCTGGACTTCGACGTCCGAAAGGACGATCTCCACGACGTACTGCAATGCGAGCGTCCCCACGGCGAGATAGATCCCCACGGTGCGCGCCGTCGCGGCCGCCACGAGGGCGCCCGCCAGCCCCGCGACCACGCCGCCGGCCGCCATGGCGCCTAGGAAGCCGAAGCCCATGTGGGTCACGAGCAGCGCGGCCGTGAATCCGCCGATGGCGAGGAATGCCGCCTGGCCCAGGGACAGCAGGCCCGCCGTGCCCACCAGCACCGTCAGCCCCATGGCGCTGATCGCGGCGATGGCGGACTGGTTGCCCAGGGCCAGCCAGTACAGGCCCTGGGCGGGCAGCAAGCCCACGACGGCGATCGCCGCGAGGCCGATGGCGAGGCGGCGCGCCAGGGCGCCCGTTCCTCGCCGTCCCGCCCGGTCTCCCGGCGCCGCCCCGCGGGTCGGGGGCCGCGCTCCGCCGGCGGAGGGATGGGGGCCAGCCGTCGGCAGCGGCCGAGACAATACCGTTCTCATACGCGAACCACGCTTTCCGTGCGGCCCGAGAGGCCGGAGGGACGAATCACCAGGATGGTGAACAGGACGAGGATGGGGACGACCTGGCTGTAGCGGGGATCGACGTAGACGATGACCATCTGTTCGCCGAACGCCAGCAGGATCGAGCCGATGATGGCGCCGCCGAGGCTGGTGAGGCCGCCCAGTATGGCCGCCACGATCGCGCTCACGCCGATGGCGGCGCCTTCCATGGCGACCGCCGAGAGCGAGGCCATGCCGATGCCGGCGATCGTGCCCAGCGCGCCCGAGAGCAGCCACACGACGAGCAGCACGCGCGACACCCGGATCCCGCGATGGCGGGCCAGCGAGGCGCTGTTGGCGACGGCGCGCATCGAGATGCCCAGCCGGCTGCGGTTGACGACGAGGTGGACCGCCACGGTCGCCAGGCAGCAGAGGCCCATGACGACGAGCGTATTGGTCGAGATCGGCTCGCCGAACACGTCCGTGCGGCCCTCGGCCAGGATCATGCGCACGGTGCGGCCCGACCAGATCATGCCGATGAGGCCCATGAGGATGCCGCCGACGGCGATGGTGAGGACCGTACCGACGAAATGCCCGAATGGGCGCCCCCAGTGGTCCACGAGCACGTGGACCAGCACGCTCACGGCCAGCGCCACCGCGAGCGCGGTCAGGAACGAGGCCGGCAGGGACCAGCCCGCCTCGCCCGAGAGCGTGACCATGAGGTAGGACGCCAGCACGCCGAGCTCGGCCAGGTGGAACACCAGCACGCGGTTGGCCCGATACACCAGCACGACGGCCGTCGCCAGGGCGGCATAGACCGACGCCGAGGCGAGGATGGAGACCAATAGCGACACGTTCATCGTCGTTCCCCCGCGGCTATTGCAGTTGGCTCGACGCTTTCTCGACGTGGCCCGTCGACACCACCTGGTCGCGCGCCCTGTCGTAGTGGTAGAGCTCGTAGGAGCTCGGGCCGAAGTGGTCCGTGGGGGTGAAGACGATGGGCTCCCTGGTCAGGCCGCCGCCGTCGATGCGGGTATTCGCCAGGGCCGCGTCCAGCCGCACAGGATCGCAAGGCCGCTCGCAGCGCGTGAGGGCATCGGCGATCACCGCCCCCATGATCCAGCCCCCCGAGTGGAAGGCCAGCACCTCCGGAATGCCCGCCTGGCGGGCGGCCTTCTCCAGCGCCTCGACCTGCGGACCCTCGCCCTGGCCGCCGCTCACGTAGCGCGAATAGCTGTAGATGTCGATGCCGGGCGCCGCCTTCGCAGCCTCGCGCAGCTCGTCGTCGCCGGTGCCGGTTTCCGCCGACAGGATCTTGCCGCGATAGCCGGCCTCGGCGATGGCCGGGAAGAACGTCAGGGTCCGGCCGCGCCCGAAGATGGTGAGCAGCACGTCGGGGTTGCTCTGCGCGATCTTCTCGGCGATGGGGCGGAAGTCCCGCTGGGTGACCGGAAAGAGGATCTTCTCGGCGGACGAGAACCCCGCCGCCTTGGCCGCCGCGACCGCATGGTCGCAGGCGATGATGCCGCCGGGACTTTCGAATACCGTACAGGCGAAGCGCTTGCCCTCGGGCGACATCTGCCGGGCCATCTTGCCGGCGACCGAGCCCAGGATCTCGACGACTGCCCCGACGCCGTAGACGCCGGCCTTGGGCTTGGGCGGCAGGATGACGCTGAGATTGACGGGGAAGCCGGTGATCACCGGCACCTTCAGGCGCGCCATCGCGTTGTACACCGGCATGTGCGTGCTGGACAGGGACAGGCCGGCGATCGCGATGGCGCCATTGCTCGCGAGCTCCTGCGCGCTGCTGGCCGATTTCCCCGGGTCGATCTGCACGTCGCGCACGTCGATGGCCACCGGACGCCCATGGATGCCGCCGGCGGCGTTGACCTGGTCCATGTAGAGCTTGAAGCCATCGAGTCCGGTCTTGAATATGCCCTGCATCGGCCCGGACGCATCGACCAGGTAGCCGATTCTGTAGGGCTCGGCCGCCCTCGCGCACGTCATCGCGGGTATCGCCGCGCCGATCAGGACAGCGGCGGCGGCAAACCGTCTTGTGGATATCATGGGGTCTCCTCCTTTGAAGTATTTTCCGGCGCCGGCTGTTTCGAGTCGTACAGGGTGCCGTACTGCCGGGTCCGCAGGGCCGCCTTCAGCAGCTTGCCCATGTGGCTGCGCGGCAGCGCGTCGAGAAAGGCGATCTGCTTCGGGACCTTGAATCCCGAAAGCCGGCTGCGGCCGTAGTCGAACAGGTCCTTGGCCAGGACCTCCTCGTCGAGCGCCGGGTCGTTCTTGGCGACGATGAGCGTGATGGCCTCCCCCCACTGCTCGTGGGCCAGGCCCACCGCCGCGCATTCGGCGATCGCCGGATGGCCGGCATAGGCGCTCTCGATCTCCACCGAGGGCACCGTCTCGCCCCCGGTGATGATGACGTCCTTGCTGCGGTCGACGAGCGTGAGCCTGCCTTCCTCATCCATGAATCCGATGTCGCCGGTGAAGCACCATTCCAGGCCTTCGGGATCGTCCGCGCGGGGCTTCCACGTCCTTGCCGTTGCTTCGGCGTTGGCGTTGTAGTAGAGGGCCGTGTTGAAGCCGCGCAGGCAGATTTCGCCCGTCCGCATCCGCGGCAGGGTGCGGCCGGCTTCGTCGACGATGCACATGCGGGTGTCCATGTGGGCCTCCCCGATGCTGGCGGGATGGGCCAGCAGCTCGCCCGGCGACTGCACGGCCATGTTCAGGCTCTCGCTGATTCCCGCGCCCGCCATGATGTCGGCGCCGGGGAACACTTCGGCCAGCTTCGCGCGCAGGGTGGGCGAGGTGGGGGCCGAGGTCGTGATGATCGACTTGACGCAGTCCAGCGGCACGCCATCCCACGCCTTGTGGATGGCGCCGATCACGGCCGGCACGACGAGCAGGTACTCCACCCGGTGCTCGCGGACGGTGGCGAGGAAATTCTCGGCGTTGAAGGACCTGTCCCTGGGAAGGATGACCGTGCCGCTGCGCCACAGGATGGGAAAGAGGGCCCAGTCCATCGCCGCGCCGTGGAACAGCGGCGCGATGAGCAGCGTCTTCCAGCCCCTGCGGATGCCGAACTCGGCGATGTTGGCGGCGATGGTCATGAGCGTGCCGCCGTGGCTGTGCACCACGCCCTTGCTGGCGCCGGTGGTCCCGCCGGTGGGAATCATGCGAAAGGGGGACCCCAGGGTGGTCACGGGGCGCAGCGGCGTATCGGGCTCGCCGCGGCTCAGCGCTTCGGCCTCCAGCCACGGGCCACCCTCGGCCGGCGCCGCTCCGCTCACGATCCTGAACTCGGTCTCGACGCCGGCGAAGTGCCCGGCGAAGGCAGGATTGCAGATGATGGCCCGGATGGCATGCGGCTGGAGATAGGTCTTCACCTCCTGCGGCAGCAGGCGCGCATTGACCGAGCACATGACCGCGCCCGCCTTGGCGCAGGCGAACAGGGCTTCGATCAGGCCGATCTCGTTGCCGAACATGAGGGCGATGCGATCGCCCTTGCGTATTCCCAGGCGGCGCAGGGCGTGGGCCAATCGATTGGTGGAGGCGTGCAGCGATCCGTAGCTGGCGGATGCGCCGCTGCCCAGGTCCCGGATGGCCGTGCGATGGGGATGGAGCTCCGCCGAGCGGGCCAGGATGTACGGTATCCCCCCGAGTTCCCGGTCGGTCCACGGTTCCGGGTCGATCGCTTCCAGATTCGTCGCTGAGTCCATTGTCGTCTCCATGCTATGCCCGGCGGTGCGTGCCACCCGGCTCTTGTTCTGGCCCCGCCGGCGGCCCGGCGCGGCGAGTGTGATTAATATACTATCCGGTCAGTATTTACATTGCAATCGGTTTTTTCCTAGAATATAGAGACTTGAAACATTTATGCGACTGGCCGAAGGTCTGTCACGAGAGGGGAGGGCGCGAGATGATGGCCGATGGCGGACGGGAGGCCGAACCCCGCGTGATGGTCGAGCGCAGGGGGCCGGTCGCGTGGCTCTGGATGAATCGGCCTCGCAGGCACAATGCCTTCGACGGCCGGATGATCGAGGAACTGGATGCCGCCCTGGCGGCCCTGGACCAGGACCCCGGCGTCCGCGTCGTGGTGCTGGCCGGACGGGGCAGGCATTTCTCGGCCGGCGCGGATCTCGACTGGATGCGCCGCCTGGGCGAGGCGGGCATGGATGAAAACAGGGAGGACGCCCGCGGTCTCGGCCGGCTGTTCCTGCGGCTGCATCGCTTGCGCAAGCCTTCGATCGCCCGGGTCCAGGGCGCCGCGATGGCGGGCGGCCTGGGGCTGGCCGTGGCGTGCTCGCTCTGCGTGGCGTCCGCCTCGGCCGTGTTCGCGGCCTCCGAGGTGCGCCTGGGTCTCGCGCCTTGCGTGATATGCCCGTACGTGCTGCGGGCCATCGGGCCGCGCCATGCCCAGCGCTATTTCCTGACCGGCGAGCGCATCCCGGCGCGGCGCGCGTTGGAAATCGGGCTGGTGCACGAGGTGGCGGACGACGAGCGGCTGGATGAGCGTGTGGCAGAGCTCGTCGAGGCGCTGCTCGCGGGGGCGCCCTCCGCGCAGGCGGCCTGCATGGACCTGATGGGCCGCCTCGCCGGCCGCAGTCCGTCGGAGGAAACGCTGGAGCTGACCAGCGCGCGCATCGCCGAGCTGCGCGCATCGCCCGAAGGCCGCGAAGGGCTTGGCGCCTTCCTGGAGAAGCGGGCGCCCGCCTGGATGGACTCGGCGAACGGCGGGGCAGGCGGCCAAACCTTCTGAACGGACGTGCTGCCGTCCTGGCCTCCGGGAGAGGCCTGGACTCTGCTGCAGCTTGCTAGCCTTCGCTAGGCATGGTAAGCTTTAGAGCTTCGTCGTGTTTTCGGCGATTTCTGGCGTTTGTTTGCACGGTATTTCGCAACACCGTTTGCAACATCGGCACAACGCCGCCAGCGCAACACCCTAGCCCCGGCCAATCGTAGTCGGGAATGAAAACTGTGGGGAAACACCCCCCGGAGAAAACAATGTCGAATCCGACACCTACGCCCGCGTCCTGGCGCCTTGGGCTCGTGGGACGCAAGGTTGGCATGACCCGCATCTTTACCGAGGAAGGCGAGTCCATCCCGGTCACCGTGCTGGATGTGTCCAACAACCGCGTCACCCAGGTCAAGACGCCCGAAGTCGACGGCTACGCGGCGATCCAGCTCGCCTACGGCGAGCGTCGCGCATCGCGCGTGACCAAGGCCGAGGCCGGGCATTATGCCAAGGCCGGCGTCGAAGCCGGCAGCATCCTCAAGGAATTCCGCCTCGATCCCGCCCGCGCGGCCGAGTTCACCGCCGGTTCGGTGGTGGCCGTGGAATCCGTGTTCGAGGTCGGCCAGCAGGTCGACGTCACCGGCACCACCATCGGCAAGGGCTTCGCCGGCACGATCAAGCGTCACAATTTCGGCTCCCAGCGCGCCTCGCACGGCAACTCGCGCTCGCACCGCGTGCCGGGCTCCATCGGCCAGGCGCAGGATCCGGGCCGCATCTTCCCCGGCAAGAAAATGTCGGGCCATCTCGGCGACGTCACCCGCACCGTCCAGAACCTGGACGTGGTCCGCGTGGACGCCGAGCGCGGCCTGCTGCTGGTCAGGGGCGCCGTGCCCGGCCACAAGAACGCCGACATCGTCGTGCGTCCCGCCGTCAAGGCATCGCCCAAGAAAGGAGCCTAATCATGGAACTCAAGCTCCTGAATGACCAGGGCCAGTCGGCGGCGACCGTCGCCGTCCCCGACACGGTGTTCGGCCGCGACTTCAACGAGGCGCTGGTCCACCAGGTCGTCGTCGCCTTCCAGGCCAATGCCCGCATGGGCAACCGCGCCCAGAAGGATCGCGGCACCGTCAAGCATTCCACCAAAAAGCCCTGGCGCCAGAAGGGCACGGGCCGCGCCCGCTCGGGCATGACCTCCTCGCCGATCTGGCGTGGGGGCGGCCGCACCTTCCCGAACTCGCCCGACGAGAACTTCAGCCAGAAGGTCAACAAGAAAATGTACCGCGCCGGAATGCGCGCCATTTTCTCGCAGCTCGCCCGCGAGGACCGCATCGCGGTGGTCGAGGCCTTTGCGCTCGAGGCGCCCAAGACCAAGCTGGCCGCGGCCAAGCTCAAGGGCCTGGGCGTGAACGAGTCCGTCCTGATCATCACCGACGCCCTGGATGAAAACGTCTATCTCGCGACGCGCAACCTGCCCAACGTGGCGGTCATCGAGACGCGCTACGCCGACCCGCTGTCCCTGATCCACTACAAGAAAGTGCTGATCACCAAGCCGGCGATGGCCCAACTCGAGGAGATGCTGGGATGAATGCCGAACGTCTGATGCAAATCATTCTGGCGCCCGTGGTCACCGAAAAGTCCACGCTGGTCGCCGAAAAGAACAACCAGGTCGCTTTCCGCGTCGTCGCGGACGCCACCAAGCCCGAGATCAAGGCCGCCGTCGAGCTGCTGTTCAAGGTCGAGGTCGACTCCGTGCAGGTGGCCAACCGCAAGGGCAAGGAAAAGCGCTTCGGCCGCTTCATGGGCCGCCGCCGCAACGAACGCAAGGCCTACGTCTGCCTCAAGGCCGGACAGGAAATCGACTTTACGGAGGTGAACTAAATGGCTCTCGTCAAAGTCAAGCCGACGTCCGCCGGCCGCCGGGGCATGATCAAGGTCGTGCACCCCGAGCTGCACAAGGGTCCGGCCCATGCGCCGCTGCTGGAAAAGCAATCGCGCAATTCGGGCCGCAACAACAACGGCCACATCACGGTTCGCCATCGGGGCGGCGGTCACAAGCAGCACTACCGCATCGTCGATTTCCGCCGCGACAAGGACGGCATCGCCGCCAAGGTCGAGCGCCTGGAATACGACCCCAACCGCACGGCGCACATCGCGCTGCTGTGCTATGCCGACGGCGAGCGCCGCTACATCATCGCCCCGCGCGGCCTGGAGGTCGGCGCCAAGGTGATGTCGGGCCTCGAGGCCCCCATCCGCGCCGGCAACACCCTGCCGATCCGCGCGATTCCGGTCGGCGCCACCATCCACTGCATCGAGATGCAGCCCGGCAAGGGCGCCCAGTTGGCCCGCTCGGCCGGCGCCTCGGCCGTCCTGCTGGCCCGCGAGGGCGCCTATGCGCAGGTCCGCCTGCGTTCGGGCGAGGTGCGCCGCGTGCACATCGATTGCCGCGCCACCATCGGCGAGGTCGGCAACGGCGACCACAGCCTGCGCCAGATCGGCAAGGCCGGCGCGATGCGCTGGCGTGGCGTGCGTCCGACGGTTCGTGGCGTGGCCATGAACCCGGTGGACCACCCGCATGGCGGCGGCGAAGGCCGCACCGGCGAAGGCCGCGAACCCGTCAGCCCGTGGGGCACTCCCACCAAGGGCTACCGGACCCGTCGAAACAAGCGCACGGACAATATGATTGTCTCGCGTCGCAAGCGCAAGTAAGGGGCGAAC
>JBIQHJ010000001.1:0-302104 GCA_044508625.1 Alcaligenaceae bacterium | reverse complement strand
CATGCCGCTCGGATTCGACAGGCACAGGACAGTCCGCAGGGACTGTCCTGTGTCCGAGCTCATCCACCTCGCGGCCTGCATGCCGCTCGGATTCGACAGGCACAGGACAGTCCGCAGGGACTGTCCTGTGTCCGAGCTCATCCACCTCGCGGCCTGCATGCCGCTCGGATTCGACAGGCACAGGACAGTCCGCAGGGACTGTCCTGTGTCCTGTCTCATCCAAATCTCCCCGTAATGTAGTCCTCGGTTTCCTTGCGGGTGGGTTTGACGAAGATCTGGTCGGTGCGGCCGAATTCCATGAGTTCGCCGAGGTACATGTAGGCCGTGTAGTCCGAGCAGCGGGCGGCCTGCTGCATGTTGTGGGTCACGATGACCACGGTGTAGTCGGATTTCAGCTCGGCGATGAGTTCCTCGATCTTGGCGGTCGAGATCGGGTCCAGGGCCGAGCAGGGCTCGTCGAGCAGCAGGACCTCGGGCTTGATCGCCACGCCGCGCGCGATGCACAGGCGCTGCTGCTGGCCGCCGGACAGGCCGTTGCCGCTCTGGTCGAGCTTGTCCTTGACCTCGTTCCACAGGGCCGCCTTGGTGAGGGCCCATTCCACGCGCTCGTCCATCTCGCCCTTGCTCAGGCGCTCGAACAGCCGCACGCCGAAGGCGATGTTGTCGTAGATGCTCATGGGAAACGGCGTGGGCTTTTGAAAGACCATGCCGACCTTGGCGCGGATCAGCGAGATGTCCAGGCGGGAATTGAGCAGGTCCTCGCCGTCGAGCTCGATGGCGCCCTCGGCCCGCTGGCCGGGATAGAGCTCGAACATCCGGTTGAAGGTCCGCAGCAGCGTGGACTTGCCGCAGCCCGAGGGCCCGATGAACGCGGTGACCTTGTTCTCGGCGATGGACATGTTGATGTCGCGCAGCGCATGAAAGGAACCGTAGTAGAAATTCAGGTTCCGCACGGCGATCTTGGTGCGTTCATCCATGGGGGTCGTGGTCGTGGTCATGGTGCCTGGGGTCATTTGCGGAACAGGCTGCGGGCGGCGATGTTGATCGCCAGCACGAGCAGCGTGATGAGGACCGCGCCCGCCCAGGCGAGGCGGTTCCAGTCCTCGAAGGGGCTGGCGGCGTACTGGAAGATCACCACCGGCAGGTTGGCGATGGGGGCGTTCATGTTCATCGACATGAACTGGTTGTTGAGCGCGGTGAACAGCAGGGGCGCGGTCTCGCCGGCGATCCGGGCGACCGCCAGCAGCACGCCGGTGATGATGCCGGAGCGCGCCGCCCGGTAGCAGATGAACACCACCACCCGCCATTGCGGACAGCCCAGGGCGGCCGCCGCCTCGCGCAGGCTGTTGGGCACCAGGGCCAGCATGTTGTCGGTGGCGCGCACGACCACCGGGATCACCAGGATGGCCAGCGCGAAGGCCCCGGCCCAGCCGGAATAATGCCCGACCTGGGCCACGTAGACGGCGTAGATGAACAGGCCGATGATGATGGACGGCGCCGACAGCAGGACGTCGTTGAGGAAGCGGGTGGCGGGCGCCAGCCAGCCGCGCTGGCCGTACTCGGCGAGGTAGGTGCCGGCGAGGATGCCGATGGGCGCGCCGATCAGCGTCCCCACGGCCGACATCATGAAGCTGCCCAGGATGGCGTTGAGCAGGCCGCCGTCCTGCCCGGGCGGCGGCGTGCTCTCGAGCAGCAGCGCGGGCGACAGGGCGTCCGCGCCCTTAACGAGGAGCGTGACGATGATCCAGGCCAGCCAGAACAGGCCCGAGACGAGCGCGAAGCCCGACAGGCCGAGCATGAAGCGGTTGAAGCGCTGGCGCCGGCGATAGATGGGATTGGACTGGACGACGACGGAATCCGTGACGGGCATGGGGTGCGTTCCGAGTGGTGCCGGCGGGCCGCTACTTGCGGCCCTCCTTGCGTGAGAGCCGCAGCAGCATGAGTTTGGACAGGACCAGGACCACCGTGGTGATGAGGAACAGGATCAGGCCCAGCTCGAGCAGCGCCGACTTTTGCATGCCGCCCGCCTCGTTGAATTCGTTGGCCAGGGCGGAGGCGATCGAGTTCGAGGGCGAAAAGATCGACTCGGGCATGTTGAAGGCGTTGCCGATCACGAAGGTGACCGCCATGGTCTCGCCCAGCGCGCGCCCAAGCCCCAGCATGATCCCGCCGATCACGCCGTGCTTGGTGTAGGGCAGCATGACTTTCCAGACCACCTCCCAGGTGGTGCTGCCCAGGCCGTAGGCCGATTCCTTGAGCATCGGCGGGACCTGCTCGAACACGTCGCGCATCACGGCCGTGATGAAGGGGATCACCATGATCGAGAGGATCAGGCCCGCGGTGAACAGGCCGATGCCGAAGGGCGGCCCGGCAAAGACGTGCTCGAGCACCGGCACGCCCTCGAAGGCGTCGATGATCGGGGGCTGGACGTATTCCTGGAAGATCGGCACGAAGACGAACAGCCCCCACATGCCGTAGATGATGGACGGGATGGCCGCGAGCATTTCGATGGCGGTGCCCAGGGGCCGGCGCAGCCAGACCGGCGAGAGCTCGGTCAGGAACATGGCGATCCCGAAGGACACCGGGATGGCGATCGCCAGGGCGAGGAAGGAGCTGATCACCGTACCGGCGATGGTCACCAGGGCGCCGTAGTGGTTGCGCACGGGATCCCAGTCGTTGGTCCAGAGGAAGGCGATGCCGTGCTGCATGATGGACTCGCGGCTGCCGTAGGTGAGCGACACCATGATCGCCGCGAGCAGGATGAATACGAAGAACGCAAACAAGCGGGTCAAGTGCTTGAACCCGGCATCCACCAAGAGGCTGCGCTGTTTGTCGATCATGCTCTCATCCGCGGCGGCCGGCCACCGGATGGGCGGCGCCGCACAGAAACCTGAAACCGTTATTTTCACATAAATGGACGCCGCCCCGGGCGGGAGCCGGCCGGGGCGGCGGGGGCGTCACTTCCAGACCGGCGTGCCGTCGGCCGCCTTGATGTCGGCCGCCCAGACCTCGCGCACCTTGGCGGTGACCTCGTCGGGCAGGGGCACGTAGTCCAGCGAGCGGGCCATGTCGGCCCCCTTGCGGTAGGCCCAGTCGAAGAACGCCAGGACCTCGCGGGCGCGCGCGGCGTCCGCCTGGCGGGCATGCACCAGGATGAAGGTCGCCGCGGTCACCGGCCAGGACTCGGCGCCCGGCTCGTCGTTCAGGATCACCCCCATGCCCGGCGCGCTGTTCCAGTCGGCATTGGCCGCCGCCGCCGCGAAGGCCTGCTGCGAGGGCTGCACGAAGCGGCCGTCGCGGTTCTGGAGCTGGGCCCAGGCGAGCCGGTTCTGCTTGGCGTAGGCGTACTCGACGTAGCCGACCGAGTTGGCGAGCTGGCGCACGTAGGCGGCCACGCCCTCGTTGCCCTTGCCGCCCTGGCCCGTGGGCCACTTCACGGCCTTGCCCTCGCCGACCCTGTCCTTCCACTCGGGCGAGACCTGCGAGAGGTAGTTCGTCCAGCCGAAGGTCGTGCCCGAGCCGTCCGAACGGTGCACGACCACGATGGCCTTGGACGGCAGCTTCAGGTCCGGGTTGAGCTCGGCGATGGCCGGATCGTCCCATTTCCGGATCTTTCCCAGGAAGATCCCCGCCAGGACGGGGCCGGTGAGCCGGAGCTGGCCGGGGGCCACGCCTTCGATGTTCACCACGGGGACGGTGCCGCCGATCACCGCCGGAAACTGCACCAGGCCGTTGTCCCGCAGGGCATCGGGCTTCATGGGGTCGTCGGTCGCGCCGAAATCCACGGTCTTGGCGATGATCTGCTGCTGGCCGCCGCCCGAGCCGATCGACTGGTAGTTCACGCGATGCCCGGTCTCGGCATGGTATTGGCTGGCCCACTTGGCGTAGACCGGATAGGGAAAGGAGGCGCCCGCGCCGGTGAGGTCGGCGGCCTGCGCCGCCGCCGCGGCCCCGATCACGGCCAGGCCGGCGGCGCATTGCGTCAGAATCCGTTTGAGCATGTCTTAAACCCTTTGTGGTTTGTAGTGATCGACGGTGCCGGGGGCAACCCCAACTCGTCAGGATGACATGGTAAAGAGCAGTGGTGACGGTTTGATGACATCGACATCATCACGCGACGGCGCCTAATGCGGGGGGCCCTAATCCACCGCCTTCTGATAGTGCTTAGAAACGATGTGCTGGTAGGAACTCTGGATGTCCTGCCGCAGCGCGTCGCGCGCAGCAGCGGCATCACCGGCCTCCAGAGCATCGATCATGCGTCTATGGTGGCCAACCGCCGTGCGGTCGCGGGTCCTCTCGGACCCCATCAGCAGATCGTAATTCAAGATCGGGCCGATCCGCAGCCATAGCGCCTCGATGATGTTGAGCAGCATGGGCATCTGCGCCGTTTCATAGAGCTGAAAATGCAGAGACTTGTTCAGCAGAATCGTCTGCGCCAGGCTGGCTCCGCCTTCCGCCATGCACTGCGACAAGGCATCATTCAGTCCGCGTAAACTGCTCAACAGCGTGGGAGTAACGTGGCATGTTGCCTGTTCCACCGCATAGCCCTCGATGTGCAGACGGATGCGAGTGATTTCATCGAACTGCTCGGCAGTCATGACGGGTACGCAGACGGAGCGGTTCGAGGCCACCTCAAGGGCCCGGTCCGCGATCAACTGATTCACTGCCTCCCGCACGGGCATCATGCTAACCCCCATCGCCTCGGCCATCGAGCGCAGAGGCAAAGGCTCGCCCGGCCGCACCTGCCCCGATAGCAATAGCTCCTTGATCTGGGCCAGAACGCCCGCGCTCAGGGTCTTGGCGCGGGGCGCTGGTTTCAATGGGATAGACATCACACTTATCTCGTAGATTATTGGGGTAATCACCATACATGATCTGTGATTACAATGATTAATATGATATTCAAATTCACGTAATGTACGTCAACCACTTCTCAGATGCATGAAGAAAGACGTGGTCAGCAAGAGAAAAGCCCTCATCACGTGCGCCGTTACTGGTGCCATCCATATACCAGCATGTCGCCTCATCTCCCGCGACTGCCGATGAAATCGCCGAATCGATCATCGGCGCCTCGAAGGCCGGAGCCGCCATCCCGTACTTGAACGCTCGCGGCCCCCACGATGGCAGACCCTCACAGAATGCTGCGCATTTCCGCCCGTTCTGAAAAAGATCAAATCTGGCACCGATGCCACCATCAATATCAAAACGAGCGGCAACCCTTGCATGAGCATGGAAGAACAGGCGGCATCGGTTCCCATCCGGAGGATCTGATGCGCATGCCGCGTACAGCGGACCGCCTGTTCGGCGACCACTATCGGTGGTCGATCCTGGGGGCCGGGAAAAATCCATAGCCATTGGCCGCGATCGGTGCTGCCATGGGTGCCAACGTACGGGTCGGCGTGGAAGGTTCCCTATGGATCGGTCCTGGCGAACTGTCGGTATCCATTGCAGATCAGGTCCACTCGATCCGCACGGCGATCTGCGCGCAGCCGCGCCCGATGAGACGCGGGAATCGCCGTGTCTCAGGGTCGGGGACCAAGTCGGTTTCTGAACAGACGCGGGGAAGAACCCGGAGCGAGCCCCGCTCCGGTCTTCGGTCAATTTTCTGGACGAATGTTACACGCGACGATGACCCTGGAAACCATATTGTAGGTCGCAATCGTCGCGATCAGGTCGACAAGTTCCTGCGTCGAAAATTCCTGCCGTGCCCTATCCATCGTGGAGCGTTGCACTGCCACATGCTCCGTCATTTCCATGCTCAGCATGATCACCAAATTTTCCCGCTCGTCGAAAAAACCTTGCAAGGACGAAGAACGCCGAATATCGCGCAAAGCATCGACCTGCTGTTGCGATCCCCCGGCCTTCAGAAGCTCCGTCGAATGATGATGAAATTCGTATTCAGCCTCGTTGATGACCGCAACCGTACAAATGGCGATCTCCCTCAGCCGAGGGGAGACCGATAATTTTTCGCGGATCGTCCCCAGAAAAATGTTCCAGCTTTCAGCCAACGGCGGACTATTCAGCAATAGCCTGTCCAGATTCAGAAGCGTGCCGCCGCGCCGCTTTCTGATAGCGGCCACGATATCAGCGGGATCTGTAATATCGAGGGGGGTCAGCGGAATATCAGACAATCTTCACCTCACAATAGGGTTATTTGGTCGTGGCCGTAAAGCCGCCATCCACAATAATTTTGGTACCCGTCACATAGCGGGATTCATCGGACGCCAGGAACACCACCGCATGGGCGACATCCCACGCGTTACCCATCATGCCCATTGGAACCTGACGATTCCGTTTTTCCACGAACTCATCATAGGAAGCCTGCTTGAATTTCTTGACCAACCCTTCCACCAGCGGCGTCCACATCAGGCCGGGCAAGACACAGTTCAGACGCACCTTGTGGGGCGCATACAGAACGGCGGTGTTCTGGGTCATCTGGACCAATGCTGCCTTGCTGGCCGCATAAGCCACCTGGGGCTTCCCGGTATAGCGGATGGCGGCCGTGGACGAAATATTGATGATCGTTCCCCCACCCCGCTCGACCATGCCGGGAATGACGTACTTGCACATCAGGAAGGCGCCCCGGACATTCAGATCGAACTGAGCATCCCAGGTTTCCACGCTCATGGTCACCGGGTCGCCAGGCTCCGGACCACCGACGTTGTTGACCAAAATATCCACCGCGCCACCAGCCAGTTCCAGGGCTTGTCGGACGGCTTGCTGAACCTGATCAGGCTGGGTGACATCACAGGTCAGCACATCGCAGCGCCCACCCTCGTCCTCGATCAGGGCCTTGGTTTCCCGGGCCGCCTCCAGGCTGTAGTCGAGGCCAATGACGCGAGCCCCTTGGCGTGCCAGGGCCAAGGCCGTGGCCTTCCCGTTGCTGAACCCGGGATAGGATGAACCGCACCCGCTGACCAGGGCAGTTTTATTTTTCAGATCAAACATACAATCAAATTCTCTAGATGATGGAATAAGAAATCAAACATTCAGATCCAGGTCCAAAATCGAACTAGCCAGGGTTTTGCCATGCGGATCCAAGGACAAGGATCGGGTGACGCCGCCCCTGAGCAGACCCTTCATGACGAAATTCAAGGCATGGATACTAACGACTTCATAACGTATCACCTGGATTTCGATGGCTTTTCCTTCTAGATAGAAAAGATCCTGGTAATGGGCCGCCACCCGCTGCACCGTCAACGCCTGGCGCAATCGCTCAAAGTGCTCAGGTCGGTAAGCGACGACAACCAGATTGGAGGTATCCCCTTTATCGCCGGTGCGCGTATGCGCAATGTCTCGTAATTTCATGGCACAGTTTCCAGAGCGACGGCAACAGGTGCTTGTTCCTCAGGCAACAGCAGCGACGCGACGCCGATGATTTCTTTCACGGTCTTGATCGCACCACCGCCACTGGCCGGGCCGGTCGTATACAGAGCTTCCACTTCATCGGCAATCCGCTGCGCGTCCCGACGTTCGTCGCAGCGCCCGGCCAGGCGGACACGCACTTCCGGCGGATCACCCGACGCATGGCTGAGCCTGTCGCCATAGAGCGAATTGACGCCAATCAGATCCGCGCGAATCTCATTGAACGCAATGCCGGTGAACTCCAGCCTTTCCAGCAGGATGTCGCGCGCCAGCCTGGCCCGTTTTTCTGCGCCAAGGCCGCCATAGGACATCTGGCCCTCACCCATGTATCCGTCCCGATAACCCACGGTGACCTTGAGCAGGCCGCTCTTGGGATGCCCGGAACCGCCACAGACTTTCACTCGGTCGAAGGCCTGTTCTTCAAAATGAACATCAGAAAAATCCGCCGAGACATCCGGGGTCAGATAGCAGGCTGGGTCATGCACCTCGTACAACAGTTGCTCCGCGCAAGTCTGCGGGGTGATCCTGCCGCCCGAGCCGAGCACCTTCGTCAGGGTGATGTCTCCGCTGCGCGAGACTTCCGCAATGGGAAATCCCAATCGGGCCAGGCCTTCTACGTCCTTGAAGCCGGGGTCCGCAAAATAACCTCCCGTGACCTGGCCGGAGCATTCGAGCAGATGACCGGCTAGGATGGCCCGTCCCAGCAGATGCCAATCGGTCCAGGCATACCCATATCGATGGATCATGGGCGCGGCGAACAATGCTGGATCCGCCACACGCCCCGTGACGATGACATCTGCATCCTGCTCCAGCGCCTGGACGATCCCCGCTGCCCCCAGATAGGCATTGGCAGAAACCAGGACATGATCGATCTGGGTCATGGTTTTACCGTTGTCAAGCATCAGATGATCACCATGCCGGACCCGATCCAGTACATCATCTCCGGTGACACTGGCGACCCGCAAACCCCGCAGACCCAGGTGTCGAGCAATCTCGACGACCTTGGCAGCAGCCCCTGCGGGATTGGCCGCGCCCATATTGGTGATGATTTGAAACCGCCGCTTGCCTCGCGCATCCCGCAGATAGGGCAAGACCGCCCTCATCCTGTCTTCCAGCAAAGGAGTGTAGCCGCGTTCCGGATGGGTCAGGCGTTCAAGCTGCGCCAAAGCAATGGTGCGCTCGGCCAGGCATTCGAACACTAGATAATCCAGATCACCATACTGGGCCAGTTCCACGGCGGGGTCGATCCTGTCGCCGGCATAACCAGCGCCGGCACCAATACGAATCAGGTCTTCGTTATTGCTCATATCATTACCCATTCCGATTAGCCGACAGAGTTTGCGGACTCATGATCAGAAGTCATAAAGAACTTCTGGGTTTTCAGCCAAGATCCGTCGGCAAAGGTCCTGGTCGCCATCCACCCAGCGGTACAATTCTTCGATTAAATCGCCATCATTGGGCATCGGGTTGATGCTGACGTGCGGCCAATCCGTCCCGAATACCAGGCGGTCCGGCCGCTTGGCTACCAGCGCCCTAGCGATGGGCAGCACGTCGACGAAGGGAAATACCTTACCGCTGGACAAGCGATGCGGGCCGCTGAGTTTGACCCAAGTACGGCCATCTTCGAGTAGGGAAAGAAGATTCTGAAACGCTCGTGACTGGACCCCGTCTCGGGCCGGGAAATGCCCCATATGGTCGATCACGCAATCCACGGGGAATGTCTTGAACCCCTCGACCCAATTCGCGATCCGACTGATGTCCATCAAGAACTGAAGATGCCATCCAAAAGGCGCGATCTTCTCCGCTATGCGTTGGATCTTCGGAAGATCCAGCATCGTGGTATCGACATATAGCAGATTGATCCGCACCCCACGCACCCCGGTGGCGTGCAACCGCTCGATCGTGCTTTCGTCCTCGCCGCCGTCTAAACCGACGACGACGCGCCAATCGATGTCCGTGGGCCGCTCGGCAGACGACAGCGCGTCCAGCATGACACTGTTGTTCGCACCATAAACACTGGGCTGCACCAGGACCCCCCGGCTGAAGCCCAAGGCCCGCAGCATACCTGCATATTGACCGATCGTGATCCGACGCGGCTTGTACGCCCAATTCGGTAGGCACATGCCGGCATCGAAGTCTTCGAACACATGTGCATGACAATCGCAGCTATTCACCGGCAGGGGTTGTCCGGCGAACCGAGGACAGGGATCCGGATATTCAATGAAAAAATCTTGACTCATGATGTCATCCCATGAGATTGGGCAACCACGTGGTTACCGCAGGCACATATGTGATCAGCAGGACTACGATAATCAGCACGGAAAGGAAAGGCAGCAGTCTTTTGGAGATGGTCTCGATCCTCAAGCCGCTGATCGCTGAAGCGACGAACAAGGAATACCCCACGGGCGGTGTCACCATGCCCACGGCGAAGTTGATCACCACCATGGCGCCCAACTGGATCGGATCCATTCCGACCTGAGTGCCCACCGTCGTCAGCACGGTGCTCAGAATCACCATCGCAGCAATATTGTCCATCAAGGCCCCCAGGATCAGCAGCAAGACGTTCACCAGCAGCAAGATGATGATCGGGTTGTCGCTGATGGATAAGATGAGGTTGGCCACCTGCATGGGTACCTGTTCGACCGCCATCAAATAGGCATAGCCGTATGCCATGATGACGATGAACATGATGATGCCAATGAGTTTCGCGCTTTTTCCCACCACCGTGAGCAGCTGCTGAAGCGTGAGTTCCTTGTAGATGAACAGGCCCGCGATCACGCCATACAGGACCCCCACCATGGAAGCCTCCGTCGGCGTGAAGGCCCCGCCATAAATACCACCGAGGATGATAATGGGCGCCAGCAGTGCCCAGAAACCATCCCGCAAGGCCGACAGCAGTTCGCCCCGCGTCGCGCGCTTGTCGCGTTGGATGCCCAGCTTCCTGGCATACCAGACGCTGATGGCAATGAACCCTCCAGCAGCCAGCAGGCCTGGTACGACCCCCGCCAGAAACAGCTTGGAGATGGACTGCTCGGCCAGCACCCCCCAAACCACCATGGGCACCGAGGGTGGGATCATCTGCCCCAAAGGCCCGATCGACGTGGCTAGTGCCGCCGCGTAATCACGCTCATAGCCGCGCTTGTTCAGCTCATCGACCATGATCGAACCCACTGCAGCCGTGGTGGCCGGAGCAGAACCCGATATCGCCCCAAAAAAGGTGCCGGCCATGACCGTGGCGATGCTCAGGCCACCGGTAAGATGACCCAGCAGCGCTGAAGCGACGCGCACCAGCCGCTTGGACAACCCGCCCGCGCCCATGATGTCGCCGGCCAGAATGAATCCCGGCAAGGCCAACAGGCTGGGAATGGAGGCACCGGCCAGCACTCTCTGGATGAACATGATTGGGTTGATGTCCGCAATGAACAAGCCCGATATGGTAAGGATGCCCAAGGTAAAGCCAATCGGCACGCCAAAGGCCAGTAGCACCAACAGCCCGAACCCCAGAAACGCGGTCAAGAAACTCATCGAAGCATACCTTTCACGGAGTATTTGTTTAACGCATCAATGACTTTATGTGCTTCAACGAAAATATAATGGCCAACAAGCCAAAAAGAGGAAGGGCCGCGTTGCGCATCCAAAATGGGTATCGGACGGCGGGTGATCTTTGTCCCAGGGTGAAAAGGACATACTCTATCCCCATGTAGAGCATATAAGCTCCGACAAACGCGGCGATCAGCCACACCAGAAGTTCGATGCACTTCCTCACACCCTTTGGCAGAAGATCCGTCAGGATCTCGATCCTGACGTGGCTGTTGTCTTCCACGGCGATGGCACTGGAAAGAAAAGTCAGCCAGACGAAAGCAAGCAAGGCGATCTCGTCTGCCCAGGCCAACGAACTATTCAGCGCATATCTGAAAAAAATCCCGATCAGCATGCTGGTGACCATTACCACGACAGCAAAAATGGCGGCCGCTTGCAATAGCTTCTTCATCGCCTTCATCATGAGGCCTCAACAATCATGCTCACGCTTCCTTCGGAATCGTCCGCACGAACAAGCCATCCCGCCATGTTTGACGCTCGTGCAAACACTCAGCCCATTCATGTGCCCGAGCGCAAACCTACTTGTCGATTTCCTCGAGCGCCGCGCTGATGATGTCCGGCCCGATGATCGCGCGATATTTGTCATAGACGGATTTGGTTTTTTCCCTAAAAGCCTCCTGATCCGCTATGGCGTTGATCACCATGCCCGAGTTTTTCATGTTTTCCAGGATTCCGGCATTATTGCTGGACACCGTGGCACGCTGCGCCTCGATGGCTGATCGAGCTGCCGTGACCACCTTGCTCTGCTGTTCAGGGGTCAACTTCCCATAAGTGCTCTTAGAAATCGTGAAGATGGGCGCATTGAATATATGCTGCGTGAGCGAGAGGTTCTTGACGACTTCCTGATACTTGCTGCCGTACGCAACCGACAGCGGCACTTCAAGACCATCGATTGTCCCCTGCTGGACAGCCGTGAAAACGTCCCCCCACTGCATTGGCACGGGGTTTGCTCCCAGAGCCTTGAAGATATCGATGAAAACATCGCTGGGAACGACCCGCAGCTTCACCCCCGAAAGATCCTCAGGCGTATTGATCGACCGCTTGTTATTCAGGACATTTCTGAATCCGGCATTCAAGAAACCCAAACCGACGATGCCTTTTTCATCCAGCAGTTTGAACATCATCTTTCCCGCCTTTCCGTCCAGTACGCGGAAAACTTCCTCTTCATTCTTATACAGGAAAGGCAGATCATTCAACTGGAACGCAGGAACTATTTCGCTGGCGCTGCTGCCTGCCACCAGCGCCATATCCAAGGTGCCCAGTTGCTGGCTTTGCAATAGCTCATATTCATTGCCCAACTGGCCGTTCGGAAACATCTGAACCGTGAATTCACCCGGCGCGATCTTATTGATTTCCGCAGAAAAAGCATGTGCCAGGATCGCATGAGGATCGTTTTTACTATCGGCGGTGGACCATCCGATCTTCAGTACCGTATCCGCCCTCGCAAGGCCGCCTGCCGCAAAAAATAACAGCAGAAAAAAAATCAGGAGCTTCTTTATTCCACGATTGATCGAATTTTTCATGGCTTCACCCGAGACGGAATATTGATCACACCATTCAAAAACCGGACACCTCAAACCCGATGCATCCAGAAGTTCTCATGAAATGCCCCATTCAATGAGGCAACACGATCGATATGGATGATTCATCACCCCACCTTCCTGAAGGACGCCGGTCGGATCGAGGACTCATCCGCCTAGAGGCGATATGTAACAAAACCGGGTCTTCTCGTGCGGATATGAATTTTCCACAGGGTTTCATCCAGCTTCTTGAGTAAATTTTGACACTAGTGATCACAGATCACACCTAGTGATAACCCTGGCGGGAAAGAGAATTAGGGCGGAGCAGCGGCCACTACCCAGCCGGCGCTGCCCGCTAGATCGCCCGATCGGGGACGAACGGATTTCGTCAGACTGGAAGGAACCAGGATTGGGGGGTCGGCGCAGAAGGAGACGCCCCGGCCCTCACCCGCCGAGGCGGGCCATCAGGTGCTGGTGCAGGTTCATGGGCGCGCGCCGGTTGCGCACGCGCAGGTAGCGTCCGTCGGGCTGCAGGCTCCAGGCGAGCTGGTTGTCGCGCAAGGCGAAGGTGAAGGCCTCGTCGATCACCCGGCGGCGCAGGTTCTTGTCCAGCACCGGAAAGCCGAGCTCGACCCGGCGGAAGAAATTGCGGTCCATCCAGTCGGCCGAGGACAGGTACAGCACGCCCTCGCCCTCGCGGTGGAAATAGAAGACCCGGGAATGCTCGAGGAAGCGCCCGATGATCGAGCGCACGCGGATGTTCTCGGACAGGCCGGGCACCCCCGCCTGCAGCGCGCAGGCGCCGCGCACGATCAGGTCGATGCGCACGCCGGCGCGGCTCGCGTCGTACAGCGCCTCGATCATGGAAGGCTCGAGCAGGGAATTCATCTTGGCCATGATGCGCGCGCGCTTGCCCGCCCGCGCGCTCGCCGCCTCGTCCCGGACCAGGCCCATGAGGGTGTCGTGCAGCGTGAAGGGCGATTGCAGCAGGAGCTTGAGCGCGCGCCGCGATCCCAGGCCGGTCAGCAGGGAGAACACCTGGTCCATGTCCTCGCACATGTCGGGATTGGCGGTCAGCAGGCCGAAATCGGTGTACAGGCGCGCCGTGCGGGGGTGGTAGTTGCCCGTGCCCAGGTGCCCGTAGCGCCGGATGCGGCCCTCCTCGCGGCGCAGCACCAGCGCCATCTTGGCATGGGTCTTGTGGCCCACCACGCCGTAGCTCACGTGTGCGCCGACCTCCTCGAGGCGCGCCGCCCAGTTGATGTTGGTCTGCTCGTCGAAGCGCGCCATGAGCTCGACCACCACGGTGACCTCCTTGCCCGCCTTGGCGGCCGAGAGCAGCAGGCCCATGAGTTCGGAATCCTCGCCGGTGCGGTAGATGGTCTGCTTGATGCCCACCACCTGCGGATCCTTGGCCGCGGCCCGCAGGAACTGCAGCACGGGCTGGAAGGACTGGTAGGGATGGTGCAGCAGGTGGTCGCGCGCCGCGATGGCGGCGAACAGCTCGGCGGGCTCGTCCATGTCGCCGTCGAAGGGCGCGGGCACCTTGGGGCGGAAGGGAGGATATTCGAGGTCGGGACGGTTGACGCGGTTGCAGAGCTGGATCAGCCGCGCGAGGTTCACCGGGCCGTTGACCCGATAGGTGTCGGCCGGCCCGAGGCCGAATTCGCGCTGCAGGAACAGCTCGAGGTCGGGGGGCATCGCATGGGCGATCTCGAGGCGCACCGAGGCGCCGAAATTGCGCTGCGAGAGCTCGCCTTGCAGGGCCTGCCGCAGGTTGGTGATTTCCTCCTCGTCGACGAACAGGTCGCTGTTGCGCGTCACCCGCCACTGGTAGCATCCCTGCACGTCCATGCCGGGGAACAGCTCGCCCACGAAGGCGTTGATCAGGGTGGTGAGCAGCATGAACCCGTCGGGGATGCCCGAGATCTCGGAGGGGATCTTGACCATCCGCGGCAGGGCGCGCGGCGCCTGCACGATGGCGATGTGGCCCTCGCGCCCGAAGGCGTCCTCGCCCGAGAGAGACACGATGAAATTCAGGCTCTTGTTGTAGACCCGGGGAAAGGGATGCGCCGGGTCCAGGCCGATGGGGGTGAGCAGCGGCATCACGTCGCGGCGGAACAGCCCGTGCGCCCATTCGCGCTGCAGGTCGGTCCAGCCGGTGGAATAGATCAGCCCCACGCCCTGCTCGAGCAGCTTGGGCATGACGTCGCCGGTCAGCAGGCGGTTCTGGCGGTCGACCAGCGCGTGCACGGCGCGCTGGACCCGGTCGAAGGCCTCGTCCGGCGTCAGGCCGTCGACCCCCACCAGTTCCGGCGTCTGGCGCTGCTGCTCTTTGAGGCTGGCCATGCGGATCTCGAAGAACTCGTCGAGGTTCGACCCCACGATGCACAGGTAGCGCAGGCGCTCGAGCAGCGGCGTGTCCGCGCGCTCGGCCATCGCCAGGACCCGTTCGTTGAACTTCAGGATAGACAGCTCGCGGTTCGACAGAACCGTGGGTGTCCCGCTAGCATCCATGGACGCTCCAAATCGTGTCATGACCGGCCACTATAATCGCACAATGTGACACTATCGGGTACAAGCATGGACGACCGTCTGGCATCGATCGACCTGGGTTCCAACACCTTCAGGCTGTCCATCGGCCGCGTGGTGCGACACGACAGCAAGGCGCAGATCTATGCCGAGGACAAGCTGCGCGAGGTGGTCAACATCGCCAGCGGCCTGGACGAGTACAAGCGCCTGCGCCCCGAGGCGGTGGCCCGGGCGATCGCCGCGCTCGAGCGCTTCGGCGAGCGGCTGAAGGGCTTTCCCCCGTCCAATGTGCGCGCCGTCGCCACCAACACCTTTCGCGTGGCGCGCAACGCCGCCGAGATCCTGCCGCAAGCCGAGCGCGCGCTCGGCTTCCCGATCGAGATCATCTCGGGCCAGGAGGAGGCGCGCCTGATCTTCGCCGGCGTGGCCAACGAGCTGCCGCCCTCGGACCAGCGGCGCCTGGTGATCGACATCGGCGGGGGCTCGACCGAGTTCATCATCGGCCAGGGATGCAAGCCCCTGCGCCTGGCCTCGCTCACCATCGGCTGCACCACCCACACCCGGGCCTATTTCCCCCACGGCCGCATCACCGAATCGCGGATGCGCCAGGCGATCCTGGGCGCCCGGCGCGAGATCGAGGCGATCGCCCGCCCCTACCGGCACACCGGCTGGGACAAGGCCTACGGCTCCTCGGGCACGGCCAAGGGCCTGCTGGCCGTCCTGACGGAAAACGGCCTGTCGCAGCGCGCCATCACCCTCGAAGGCATGGAGCGCCTGCGCGCGGCCCTGATCCGCGCCGGCGAGGTCCGCCTGCAGGACTGGGCTGGGTTGAAGGCCGAGCGCGCGCCGGTGCTGGCGGGCGGCCTGGCCATCATGATCGCGGCCTTCCAGGAACTCAGCATCGACGCCATGGGCGCGGGCGAGGGAGCCCTGCGGGTGGGCGTGCTGTACGACCTGCTGGGCCGCGACCTGCAGCACGACAAGCGCGACGAGACGGTGCGCCAGTTCGCCAAGCGCTACCAGGTCGACGAGGCCCAGGCGGCGCGGGTGTCGGCGCTGGCGCTGGCCCTGTTCGACCAGGTCGGCCTGGAGGCCGAGCCCGAATACGAGGACCTGCGCCGCGCGCTGGCCTGGACGGCCTCGCTGCATGAATGCGGCCTGGCCATCGCCCACGCCGACTATCACAAGCACAGCGCCTACATCCTCGAGCATGCCGACATGCCGGGATTCTCGCGCGACGACCAGGAGCTGCTGGCCTTCCTCGCGCTGGGACACCAGGGAAAACTGGGCAAGCTGCGCGACCGCTCCCCCAGCCGGGCGCGCTGGCTGACCCTGTGCTGCCTGCGCCTGGCGGTGCTGATGCACCGCCGCCGCGAGGAGGCCGCCGGCCCCCTGCCCCTGCGCCTGCACGCGCACGGCACGCAGCTCGACATCGCCATCGATCGGCACTGGCTGTCGGCCCATCCCCTGAGCGAATTCACCCTGCGGGCCGAGATCGAGATCTGGCGCAAGGCGGGGTTCGAACTGCGCCTGACGCGCACGGCGCCGCAGGCCGCCTGAGATCGGGCCGGCGCCTGCCTGGCAGCCGCCGCGCATTCCCGGCCCGAGCCGGCGCCCGCCGGGCGGCCCCGCTCACCCCTGGCCCAACCGGCGCTCGCCCTCCTCCGCGCCCGCGGCGCGTTCAGCCCATGCCGAAGTGCCGCCGGTAGCGGGAATCCAGGCGCTCGAGGTCGAGCAGGATGGGAAAATCCGCGGTATTGAAGTCCGGATCCCAGGCGGGCTCGCCGCAGATCGTGGCGCCGATCTTGAGATAGCCCTTGATGAGGGGCGGGACGCGCGCCGGCAGCGTGCTGTCGAGGCGCTCGACCGGATAGCGGTGGATCGGCGCGATGCGCGGGACGTCGGGATTGCGCGCCATCAGGCCCTGGGCGATGCGCCAGACCTCGGCCGCCGTCACCCCGTCGTCGCGCAGGCTGACGCTGGCGCAGCCCAGCATGTGGCGGTAGCCGCCGCGCATCATGATCTGCGCGAGCCCCGACCACAGCAGCATGATGACGCCGCCATGGCGGAAATCGGCGTCGATGCACGAGCGGCCGACCTCGACCAGGCTCGGGCGCATCGCCCGCAGCGGCGAGAGGTCGAACTCGGATTCGGAATAATAGCCGCCCGCGCAGGCGGCGGCCTCGGGGGTGAGGACCCGGTAGGTGCCCACCACCCGGTCGGCGCCCGTGTCGCGCACCTGGAAATGCACGCACCAGTCGTCGAAGCGATCCACGTCCCGATCGCCCACGGCATCGGGAAAGACGGCGGCCAGCTCGTCGGTGAAGACCCGATAGCGCAGGCGCTGGAGGGCCTCGATCTCGCCGGGCGTCCTCGCGACGCTCAGCGCCAGGCCTCCGACCTCGGCGCCCATCCAGTCTGTGCGTTCCATCAGATCGGTGTGGAAGGATAAGGGTCGATGCATCGGCCACCTCCAGCGGGCATGTCCGCCGGGTATTGTGACAGCGGCATGTTTCAGCCGTGAGACGGCAGGCCGCTCAAGCCAATTTTACAGCCACCAGCCGCCGCACGCCGTCCTCGGCGAGGGCCTCGTCCTCGGCCTCGACCATGAGGCGCAGCTTGGGCTCGGTGCCCGAGGCGCGGATCAGGACCCTGCCCCGCTCGCCGAGCGAATCGCGCACCGCCTGGGCCGCGGCCCGCAGGCCCTCGTGTTCCTCCCAGGCGACGCCCGGCGCCAGGGGCACGTTGACCATTTTCTGGGGATACATCCGCAGATCGGCGACCAGCTCGTCCAGGCGCGCCCGCCCGTGCCGCATCGCCGCGACGACCTGCAGGGCGGCGACGATGCCGTCGCCCGTGGTGTGGCGGTCGAGGCACAGCAGGTGCCCGGAGCTCTCGCCGCCAAAGAGCCAGCCGCGCTGGCGCAGCGCCTCGAGGACGTAGCGGTCGCCCACCTGGGTGCGCTCGAAGGGGATGCCCAGGTCGCGCATGCGCTTTTCGAAGCCGAAATTGGTCATCAGGGTGCCGGCCACCCCGCCGATCGGCTGGGTGCGCGCCCGGTCGCGCACGATCGCATACAGCAGCTCGTCGCCGTTGTACAGGCGCCCGGAGCCATCGACCATCTGCAGGCGGTCGGCATCGCCGTCCAGGGCGATGCCCAGGTCGGCCCTCTGGGCCCGCACGGCGGCGACCAGGGCCTCGGGATGGGTCGCGCCCACGCCCTCGTTGATATTGAAGCCGTCGGGCTCGCAGCCGATGGTGGTGACCTCGGCGCCCAGCTCGCGGAACACATGCGGCGCGATGTGATAGGCGGCGCCGTGCGCCGCGTCCACCACGATGCGCAGGCCCAGCAGGTCGAGCTCGTTGGGGAAGGTGCTCTTGCAGAATTCGATGTAGCGGCCCGCCGCGTCGTTGATGCGCCGCGCGCGCCCCAGGCCCTCGGAGCCCGCGCAGCCGACGGGCTCGTCGAGCATGGCCTCGATGGCGGCCTCGGTCTCGTCGGGCAGCTTGGTGCCGGCGGCGGAAAAGAACTTGATGCCGTTGTCGTAGTGCGGATTGTGCGAGGCGCTGATGACGATGCCGGCCGCCAGGCGCCAGGCCCGCGTGAGATACGCCACGGCGGGCGTCGGGATGGGGCCGGCGAGCATGACGTCCACGCCGGCGGCCGACAGCCCGGCCTCGAGGGCCGACTCGAGCATATAGCCCGAGATCCGGGTGTCCTTGCCGATCACCACCGTGGGCCGGCCGGCGCCGGTGGCGCCGCGCGCCAGGACGCGGCCCGCCGCATAGCCCAGCCGCAGGGCGAACCCGGCATTGATGACCTCGCCGCCGACGATGCCCCGCACCCCGTCGGTGCCGAAATACTTGCGTGCGCTCATGCGCGGACTCCTTCCACCATCGCCCAGACCTTGAGGGCGTCCACCGTATCGGCCACGTCGTGCACCCGCAGAATGGCCGCGCCGCGCGCCGCGCCGGCCAGGGCGGCCGCGATGCTGCCCCCCAGGCGCCGGTCGGCGGGCCGCCCCGTCACCGCGCCGATCATCGACTTGCGGGACACGCCCAGCAGCAGGGGATGATCCCCCGCCCGCAGCTCGGGCAGGTGCGCGAGCAGGGTGTAATTATGCGCCACCGTCTTGCCGAAACCGAAGCCCGGATCGAGCACGATGCGCTCGGACGCCACGCCCGCGTCGCGCAGCGCCCGCGCGCGCCCGGCCAGGTAGTCGCCGACCTCGCGCACCACGTCGCCGTATTCGGGCGCGTCCTGCATAGTCCGCGGCTCGCCGCGCATGTGCATGGCGCACAGCGCGCAGGAGGCGTCCGCCACGGCCTGAACGGCGCCCGGCGCCTCGAATCCCATGATGTCGTTGATCATGTCGGCGCCGGCCTCCAGGACGGCGGCCATCACCGCGGGCTTGCAGGTGTCGACCGACACGGGCACGCCGCAATCGCGCAGGGCCTCGACCACCGGCAGCACGCGGCGCAGTTCCTCGTCGAGCGGCACGGCCTGCGCGCCCGGCCGGGTGGACTCGCCGCCGATGTCGAGGATGTCGGCGCCCTCGTCGACCAGGCGCCGCGCATGCGCGATCGCCTCGGCGGCGCGGAAATGCTGCGCGCCGTCCGAGAACGAGTCGGGGGTGACGTTGACGATCCCCATCACCAGCGGGCGCCGCAGGGACAGCCGGTAGCGCCCGCACTGGAGGTGGCCGGACATTGGGGACCGGTCAGATGGGAGTGGCCGCGGGATCCTTGTCGCCGCTGGGCGCCGCCTGGCCGGCCGAGGGCGGCGTGCTGCCCGTGTCGCCCGAGGTGGGCGGCTGGGGCGCGCGCGGCGGGCGGCCCTGCATGATGTCCTCGATCTGCTCGGCGTCGATGGTTTCCCATTCGAGCAGGGCCTTGGCCATCGCGTGGATCTTGTCCTTGTTGGACTCGATCAGGTTGCGGGCCACGGCGTACTGGGCATCGATGATGCTGCGGATCTCGTGGTCGACCTTTTGCATCGTGGCCTCGGACACGTGGGTGGTCTTGGTCACGCTGCGGCCGAGGAAGACCTCGCCCTCGTTCTCGGCGTAGACCACGGGCCCCAGCGAATCCGTCATGCCGTAGCGCGTGACGATGTCGCGGGCGATGGCCGTGGCGCGTTCGAAGTCGTTGGAGGCGCCGGTGGTCATCTGGTTCATGAAGACCTCCTCGGCGATCCGGCCGCCAAAGAGCACCGCGATGGTGTTCAGCAGGCGTTCCTTGTCCATGCTGTAGCGGTCGCCCTCGGGCAACTGCATGGTCACGCCCAGCGCGCGGCCGCGCGGGATGATGGTGACCTTGTGGACGGGATCGGTCTTGGGCAGCAGGCGCGCGACCAGGGCGTGGCCGGACTCGTGGTAGGCCGTGTTGCGGCGTTCCTCCTCGGGCATGATCAGCGAGCGGCGCTCGGCGCCCATGATGATCTTGTCCTTGGCCTTTTCGAGGTCGGACATGTCGACGGTGCGGCCGTTGCGCCGCGCGGCGAACAGGGCGGCCTCGTTGATGAGGTTGGCCAGGTCGGCGCCGGAGAAGCCCGGCGTGCCGCGCGCCAGCACGGTCGGATCGACGTTGGGGGCGATGGGCACCTTGCGCATGTGGACCTTGAGGATCTGCTCGCGCCCGCGGATGTCGGGCAGCGAGACCACCACCTGGCGGTCGAAGCGGCCGGGACGCAGCAGCGCCGGGTCCAGCACGTCGGGCCGGTTGGTGGCGGCGATCACCAGCACGCCCTGGCCGGTCTCGAAGCCGTCCATCTCGACCAGGAGCTGGTTCAGGGTCTGCTCGCGCTCGTCGTTGCCGCCGCCCAGGCCCGCGCCGCGCTGGCGGCCGACCGCGTCGATCTCGTCGATGAAGATGATGCAGGGGGACTGCTTTTTCGCGTTTTCGAACATGTCGCGCACGCGCGCGGCGCCCACGCCGACGAACATCTCGACGAAATCAGAGCCCGAGATGCTGAAGAACGGCACCTTGGCCTCGCCGGCGATGGCCTTGGCGAGCAGGGTCTTGCCGGTGCCCGGAGGGCCGACCATCAGCACGCCGCGCGGAATCCGGCCGCCCAGGCGCTGGAACTTGGTCGGGTCGCGCAGGAAATCGACGAGTTCCTGGACGTCCTCCTTGGCCTCGTCGCAGCCGGCGACGTCGGCGAAGGTGACGGTGTTGTTGTTTTCGTCGAGCATGCGCGCGCGCGACTTGCCGAAGCTGAACGCCCCGCCCTTGCCGCCGCCCTGCATCTGGCGCATGAAGAATATCCACACCCCGATCAGCAGCAGCATCGGGAACCACGAGATGAACAGGCTGGTGAGGAAGGAAGGTTCCTCGCGGGCGCGGCCGGAGACCTGGACGCCGTTCTTGACGAGCTCGGGCACCATCCACAGGTCGCCCGGGGAGGTCAGGCTGTACGAGCGGCCGGATTCCGGCGTCACGAAGATCGTGTCGCCCTGGATGTCGACCTTGTTGATGCGGCCGGCGCGCGCATCGTTCATGAACTGCGTGTAGCTGACGGTATCGCCCGTGACCGGGTGCCCCTCGAACTGCTTGAACACCGTGAAGAGCACGAGCGCGATCACCATCCAGACCGCGATCTTGGAAAACGAGTTGTTCAAAGCCAACCTCCTGCGTGTACTGTCGTCGGTCTGGCGCCTGATTACAACAAGCTGACAAAACCGTCAATGCTTCATTCTACCCGAATCCCGGCGGCAAGCCGCGCCGCCGCCCTACTCTATGGGCACCTCCGGTTCCCGCGAGGCTTTGAGGCCACGCGCGACCAGGAAAGTCTCGGAGGATTTGTCCCGCGAGGCCTTGGGCTTGCGTTCCACGACCCGGACGAAATGGCGCTTGAGGGACTCGACCACCTGCGAAAAACCGCTGCCGTGGAATGCCTTGATCACCAGCGCCCCCTCGGGCCGGAGGTGGTCGCGGGCGAATTCCAGCGCCAGTTCGCACACGTGGGCGATGCGCGCCGCATCAGCCGAGGCCACACCGGATAAATTGGGGGCCATGTCCGAAATCACAAGGTCCACGGCCTGGCCGCCCAGGCGTTCGCGCAGTTCCGCGAGGACGCCGTCCTCGCGGAAATCCCCCTGGATGAACTCGACCCCGGCGATGGGCTCCATCGGCAGCAGGTCCAGCGCCACGATCCGGCCGTCGA
Source organism: Alcaligenaceae bacterium (assembly GCA_044508625.1). Lineage (GTDB taxonomy): Bacteria > Pseudomonadota > Gammaproteobacteria > Burkholderiales > Burkholderiaceae_B > Castellaniella. The sequence continues at coordinate 279,922 of JBIQHJ010000001.1, read as the reverse complement.
CGGCCCCGCCGGGGCCCGCGAGCCGCTCGCGGACGACCTGGGACCAGCTGCCCGGGGCGGAACCGAGGTCCACCACCACGTCGCCGCGGCGCAGCAGCCTCTCGGCGTCCAGGATCTCGGCGAGCTTGAACGCGGCGCGGGCGCGGTAGCCTTTCTGTTGCGCCATTTTGACGTAGGGGTCGTTGATGTGCTGCTGGACCCAGGCTTTGGAGAATTTTTTCTTGGCCATTACCGTACAATTCCGCTATGCCCAAACTCGAATTGACATCCCATGAACGCAGCGCCCTGCGCGCCGCGGCACACCCCTTGCGTCCCGTCGTGCTGATCGGCGACCGGGGCCTGAGCGAATCCGTCCTGAACGAGATCGACCGCAGCCTCGCCGCGCACGAGCTGATCAAGGTGCGCGTGGCGGGCGCCGAGCGCGACGAACGCGCGGCCATGCTCGAGGCCATCTGCGAGGCGCTCTCGTGCGCCGCGGTCCACCACCTGGGCAAGACGCTGATTATCTATCGGCCCGACACGGCCGCGCAACAGGCCCGGGCCGAGGCCCTGAACGCGACCCGCGCCGTGCGCAAGCCCTCCGAGCCCTACATCCCGAAAAAACAGGCCGCCCTCGCCCGCGCGGAGGCCAGGCCGGCCCGGGGGGACGCCAGGCCCGGTCGCGGCGACGCCAAATCCGCCCGTGGGGACGCCAAACCCGCCCGCGGCGCAAAGCCCGCGTCCGCGGGCGAGGGCGCCCGCAAGGAGGCGCCCATCGCGCTGAAGGCGCCGGCACGAAAAAGCGGCGCCCCTGCCTCGCAGGCACGCCGCCCTGGTACGCAGGCGGATGCTCGCCGCCGTCCCGCCGCCGCCCCCGGCATCCCGCGCCGCAGCGGCGGCAGCGCCCTGACGCTGCGCGCCGGGGCGCGGCGCGGCCGCGCTACACGTAGCTGACCGAGCAGACCTCGTATTCGCGCACGCCCGCGGGGGCCTTGACCTCGACCACGTCGCCCTCGCTCTTGCCGATGAGGGCCCGGGCCACGGGGCTCGAGACCGAGATCATGTTGGCGCGGATGTCGGCCTCGAGATCGCCCACGATCTGATACCGCAGGCGCTCGCCCGATTCCAGGTCCTCGATCTCGACGGTCGCGCCGAACACGGCCTGGCCCGCGACGTCCAGATCGGCCGGATTGATGATCTGGGCATTGGAGAGCGTGCTCTCGAGCTCTTGGATGCGGCCCTCGATGAAGCCCTGGCGCTCGCGCGCCGCATCGTATTCGGCATTCTCGGACAAGTCGCCCTGGGCCCGCGCCTCGGCGATGGCATTGATGACTTCGGGGCGGTCGACCGTCTTGAGGCGATGCAATTCGGCCTGTAAGCGCTCTGCCCCGCGAGCTGTCAAAGGAATCGCAGACATAATCTACCTGACTCAAAAATACCCCTCGCCGCGCCTTCGGCTTGCTGCCCCCCGAGGGGGTGCTTTTTGCCTTGGAGCGGTCCGGCGGCGACATTAAGGCCCCCTCGCCGCGCCTTCGGCTTGCTGCCCCCCGGGGGGGTGCTTTTTGCCTTGGAGCGGTCCGGCGGCAAAAGTGTAAACAGACGCCTCGCACATGAGAGGCGTCTGACCTTGTGCTATCGGAACGACCGGGCGGGTTGATGCATGCGCCCGGCGTGGGGGGGCAGGCGGATCGGCATCGGCCGATTCCGCGGGGAATATCCCTCGAGTGCCCGCCCAAAATAAAGCCCCGGCCGAATTCACCGGGGTATTGCGGCCTATTGTGGTCAAAAAGGCTGGAAAAAGCAAGCCCCTTGACAAGCACTCGACGGGCCGCTCAGGATGTCCCCATGCGCCCCTCGCGGCGGCCGCGCGGGCACGGCGCTTGCCGGCGGCGAGGCGCCTCGCCGGGTGGTGGCGCATCGATCGGCCGAGGCGGGCCAGCGGAGGGGACACACATGTTTTTTTCAGGGACCAGCAAGGCGTTGCCGCTGCGGAGGCTCGCGATGGCGGGAGCACTCTCGTTCGCCATCGCGCCGGCGGCGCACGGCGCCGGGACGGACGACGGCAAGCGCATCTATGAACAGGGAATCGCCGGCGTGCCGGCCTGTGCCTCCTGTCATGGGGCGCGGGGAGAGGGGCAGCCCGCCGCGAATTTCCCGTACCTGGCGGGGCAAGGCGCGGAGTACCTGGAGGAGCAGTTGCGGAGCTTCGCGGATGGCAGCCGCGGCAACGCCATCATGAAGCCGATCGCCGCCGCCCTGGACGACGGCCAGCGCCAGGCCGTCGCGGCCTACGTCGACGGCCTGCAGGCGCCCTGGGACGCGAAACGGCTGGCGGGCATGGCCAGCACCTTCCCCGACCCGGCCGACCAGGGCGCATGGCTCGCCAACCGCGGAGACTGGGGGCGTGGCGTCCCCGCCTGTACCCAGTGCCACGCGGCGGGCGGAGCCGGCGTGGGCGGACACTTTCCCGCCATCGCCGGCTTGCCGAAGGCCTACATCATCGAACAGTTCACGCTGTGGCGCAAACAGCAGCGGCCGGCCGGGCCTCTCTCCCTCATGGGCAACATCGCGCTACGCCTGGACGAGGCGCGGATCGAAGCGGTGGCGGGCTACTTCGCCGATCTGCCCGAGGCCGCCCCCGGCGCCAGGCCCACGGCCACTTCCGTGGCGATCCCGGCTGCTCCCGCGCAGGCGGGAGGAGCATTCACTCCGCCGCCGGCCACCGGCATACCCGACGATGAATTCGGCAAGGCAGTGCGCAAGGGCCAGGACATTTTCCTGAAGACCGGCCAGTTCGCCGGCGAGTACGTGGGCAATTCGCTGAACTGCGCAAGCTGCCACATGGACGCGGGCCGCCAGGCCGATGCCTCGCCGCTGTGGGCCGCCTATGTCCTGTACCCGGCCTACCGCTCGAAGAACAAGCACGTGAACACGCTGGCCGAACGGCTGCAGGGCTGCTTCCAGTACAGCATGAACGGCAGGATGCCGCCGGCCGACAGCGAGACCATCGTGGCGCTCGAGAGCTACATGTACTGGCTGGCGACCGGCGCACCGACCGGCAAGAAATTGCCCGGGCAAGGCTTTCCGAGGCTGGACGAGCCTGAACGCGCGCCCGACTATGTCCGCGGCCAGAAGGTATTCGAGCAGCACTGCGCGCTGTGCCACGGCGCGGACGGCGCGGGCCGGCACGACGCCTCAGGCGCCATGGTGTTCCCGGCGCTGTGGGGCGACGATTCCTACAACTGGGGCGCAGGCATGCACGGCATCGACACGGCGGCGGCCTTCATCAAGGCCAACATGCCGCTGAGCCAGGGCAACAGCCTCACCGACCAGGAGGCTTGGGACGTATCCTACTTCGTCAACGCCCACGAGCGGCCGCAGGATCCTCGCTACAAGGGCGACCTGCGCCAAACGACGGAAGCCCATCACGGCGGCAAGCACGACCTCTATGGCCGCGAGGTGCGGGGCGTGGTGCTCGGCGCCCAATCCACGCCGCCCGGCGGCACGCTGCGCGCCCGCCCGGACGGGGCAAAAGAAACACCGAAGTAAAGTAGCCGGCCTCGATCGTAGCCGGCCTCGATCCTTCAGCCTCCCCGGCCCCGGCCTCGCAGCAGCGCGTACAGGATGATCGCGCCGAAGGTCGCGGTGCCGATGCCGTCGAGGCGGAAGGCGCCGATGGCGACGGAGAAATTGCCCGCGCCCAGGATGAGCGTCACCGCGGCCACGATCAGGTTGCGGTTGTCGCTGAAGTCGACCTGGTTCACCACCCAGATCCGCGCCCCGGCGATGGTGATCAGGCCGAACACCACCACCGACATGCCGCCCAGCACGGGCGCCGGGATGGCCTGGATGGCGGCGCCGAACTTGGGCGAGAAGCCCAGGAAGATCGCGATCAGCGCGGCGACCACGAAGACCAGCGTGGAATAGATGCGGGTGACCGTCATGACCCCGATGTTCTCGGCGTAGGTGGTCACGCCGGTGCCGCCGACCGCGCCCGACACCATGGTGGCCACCCCGTCGCCGATGAAGGCGCGGCCCAGGTAGCGGTCGAGGTTCTGTCCGGTCATGGCGCTGACCGCCTTGATGTGGCCGAGGTTTTCGGCCACCAGGATGATGGCCACCGGCGCGATCAGGCTGATGGCGTGCGCCTCGAACACCGGCGTCGCGAAGGTGGGCAGGCCCAGCCAGGGCGCCGCGCCGATGGCGCTGAAATCGATGGGCTTGCCCAGCCCGAGGCCGTTGGCGAGGACGGCGTAGATCACGCAGGCCAGCAGCAGGCCCACCAGGATCAGCAGGCGCTGGACCATGCCGCGGGTATGGACGGCCACGCCGCCCACGCACAGGATCGTGGCGATCGCCATCGCGGAGTCGAACAGGGACCCGCCCATGGCCCCCTTGGCGGCGATGGGCGCGAGGTTCAGGCCGATGACGGCCACCACGGCGCCGGTGACCACCGGCGGCATCCAGGCATCGATCCAGTCCGAGCCCCCGCCCGAGCGGGCATTCATCCACGCCGTCAGGAGGCCGATCCCCGTGTAGACCAGGCCGCAGACGATGATGGCCCCCAGGGCGACGCCGATGTTCGCGTTCGGGCCGCTGCCCGCGTAGCCCGTCACCGCGATGACGCCGCCGATGAAGGCGAAGCTCGACCCCAGGTAGCTGGGCACCCGCCCGCCCACGAAGACGAAGAAGATCAGCGTGCCGATCCCCGACATCAGGATGGCCAGGTTCGGATCGAAACCCATGATCAAGGGGGCGAGGATGGTGGAGCCGAACATGGCGACGACGTGCTGCGCGCCCATCGCCACGGTCTGGGGCCAGGGCATGGCCTCGTCGGGCTGGACCACGGCGCCTTCGGCGGCGCCGGACACGCGGCGCCACTGCGGGAAATAGAAGTTGGACATGGAGGCGGGCCTCGGGAAAGGGTGGAGGGGCGGGAAGGCTCGCGCAAGTTTATGGCCGGCCGCCCGCGCCGCGCAAGTCCTCCCCAGGGCCGGCCAGGCTATACAACGGATCTATGTCGCTGGATGCAGGTGTCCAGGACCTCGCCGCCGGGCCGGCTCCACCAGTCCTCGGAGAATATCTCGACCTCGCAAGGGCCCGCATAGCCCGCGGCCTCCATCTCGCGGCGGATGGCTTTGAGCTCGATCACCCCGTCGCCCATCATGCCGCGGTCGTTCAGCAGGTCGCGCGTCGGCGCCAGCCAGTCGCACACGTGGTAGGCGAGCAGGCGCTCGGCGCCCGCGCGCCGGATCTGGGCATGGAGCTTCGGATCCCACCACACGTGGTAGACGTCGACGGCCACGCCCAGCATGCCGGTGCGCCCGGGGTCGAGCTCGTCGCACAGGTCCAGCGCCTGCTCGAGGGTATTGACGCAGGCGCGTTCCGCGGCCTGCATGGGGTGCAGGGGCTCGATCGCCAGGGGCATGCCGGCCGTGCGGGCGTATTCGAGCGTGGCGGCGATGCCGTCGCGCACCTCGCCGCGCGCCCGCGCGATGTCCGTGTAGGCCGGCCTTCCTTCCAGGGCGCCCGGCAGCGAGCCCACCACCAGCACCAGGCAGGGCGCATCCAGCGTGCGCGCCTCGTCCACCGCGCGCCGGTTGTCCTCGAGGGCCGCCGCCAGGCCCGCCGCGTCGGCCGCCGGGTAGAACCCTCCCCGGCAATAGCCCGACAGGCCCACGCCGGCGTCCCGCAGCCGGCGCGCCACCGCCTCCAGGCCGACGGCCGCCACCTGGTCGCGCCAGGGCGAGATCGCCCGGATGCCGCGCCGGGCGCATTCGTCGATGATCGTGTCCAGCCGCCACTGCTTGCGCACCGTGGCGGTGTTCAGGGACAAGAGCTCGTGATCCTTGGAAAGGTCGCGCATGCCGCCTCCTCTCAGGATTGCCGGACGCCGTGCACCGCCAGCCACTGCGCCATGCGCTCGGCGGCCAGCTCGGGCCGCTCGAGCACGCCGGCCTGGTCGGCCAGCCGGAACAGTTCGGCGATGTGCAGGACCGAGCGCGCGCTCTGCTGCCCGCCCACCATCGTGAAATGGTCCTGGTGGCCGTTGAGCCAGGCCACGCAGACCACCCCAGTCTTGTAGAACCGGGTCGGCGCCGCGAAGATGTGGCGCGACAGCGGCACGGTCGGCGCGAGGATCTCGTGGAAACGCGCCTCGTCCCCGGCGGCCAGCGCGGCCAGCGCCGCGCTGGCCGCCGGCGCGATGGCGTCGAAGATCCCCAGCAGCGCATCGCTGTGCCCGTGGGTGGGCAGCTCGCCCGCGCCGTCGCCGGCGATCAGCTCGGCATAGTTGAAATCGTCGCCGGTGTACATGCGCACGCCCGCGGGCAGGCGGCGGCGCATCTCGACCTCGCGGTCCTTGTCCAGCAGCGAGATCTTGATCCCGTCGACCTTGTCCGCATGCGCGGCGATGACCCCCAGGGCGGTGTCCATCGCGCGCGCGACGTCCTCGTCGCCCCAATAGCCCCGCAACTGGGGATCGAACATGTCGCCCAGCCAGTGCAGGATCACGGGCTCGCGCACCTGCTCGAGGATGCGGCCGTAGACCCGGGCGTAGTCCTCGGGGCCGCGGGCCACGCGCACCAGGGCGCGGCTGGCCATCAGGATCAGCCGCCCGCCCAGGGCCTCGATCGCCTCGACCTGCGTCTCGTAGGCCGCGATCACGTCCTCGAGGGTGCGTGCCGCCTCCGGCGCGAGATGGTCGGTCCCGCAGCCCGAGGCCACCAGCGCCCCGGGAAAGTCGCGCGCGGCGTCGAGCGAGCGCCGGATCAATTCCAGCGAGGTCGGCCAATCCAGGCCCATGCCGCGCTGGGCGGTGTCCATGGCCTCGGCCACCCCCAGGCCCAGGGACCACAGGTGGCGCCGATAGCCGATCGTGGCGTCCCAGTCGATGGCGCAATCGATCCAGGGATCCACGTCCGCGAGGGGATCCGGCACGACGTGGGCCGCCGAATAGGCGATGCGGTCGAAGGCCGCGCCGGGGGCCGGCCGGGGCGCGGCGACGCCGCGCAAGGCATAGGTTTCAAGCCCGCCGGACGGCGTGGGCAGCAGGATGCGGTTGCTCATGAGGCTTCCTCGGTCAGTGGTTCGGGAACAGCGCCGGCACGTCGATCCAGCGCCGCTCCTGCCAGCTCTGCAGCGCGGCCTCGACGAGCTGCACCCCCTTGGCCCCCTCCTCGAGGGTCCAGCGGAAGGGCTCGTCGGCCGCGACGTGGCGGATGAAGTGCTCCCACTGGATCTTGAAGCCGTTGTCGCAGGACTCGGTGTCGGGCACCTCCTGCCACTGGTCCATGAAGGGCATCTTCTGCCTCTCGTCGGGGTTCCAGACCGGGCGCGGCGTGTTCACCCGCGCCTGCGACACGCAATCGGTCAGGCCGGCGACCGCCGAGCCATGCGTGCCGTCGACATGGAAGGTCACCAGGTCGTCGCGGCGCACGCGCGTGGCCCACGAGCTGTTGACCTGCGCGATGACGGGCTCGCCGCCATGGCCCTTGAGCTGGAAGGTGGCGTAGGCCGCGTCGTCCGCGGTCGCCTCGTATGGCCTGCCCTGCTCGTCCCAGCGCCGCGGGATGTGGATCGCGCCCAGGCAGGAAACGGACTGGACCTCGCCGAACAGATTGTCCAGCACGTAGCGCCAGTGGCAGACCATGTCGAGGATCATGCCGCCGCCGTCCTCCTTGCGATAGTTCCAGGACGGGCGCTGGATGGGCTGCAGGTCGCCTTCGAACACCCAGTAGCCGAACTCGATGCGCACCGAGAGCATGCGCCCGAAGAAGCCCGAGCGGCGCAGCATGTCGAGCTTGCGCAGGCCCGGCAGGAACAGCTTGTCCTGCACCACGCCGTGCTTGACGCCGGCCTCGCGCGCCAGGCGGCACACCCGCAGGGCCTCGTCCAGGCCGGTGGCGATGGGTTTCTCGCAATAGATGTGCTTGCCCGCCGCGATCGCGCGCGCCAGCAGGTCGGGGCGCATCTGCGTCGTGCCGGCGTCGAAGAACACGGTGTCCTCGGGATTGGCGAGGGCGGCGTCCAGGTCGTCGCCGCAGCGCTCGATGCCGTGGGCCCGGGCCAGGGCCCGGACCTTGTCCAGGTTGCGGCCCACCAGGATCGGATCGGGCATCACCCGGTCGCCGTTGGCCAATGCCACACCGCCCTGGCGGCGGATCGCCACGATCGAGCGGATCAGGTGCTGGTTCATGCCCATGCGTCCCGTGACGCCGTGCATGATGATTCCGAGACGTTGCGTACTCATGGAAGTCCTTTTTCGTTCAATGGATGGAACGCATCGCGTCCCAGGAAACATGGCCGTCGGCGGCCCCGGTGGCGAAGCCGGCGCAGTCGAGGCCGCTCAGGTCGATCTCGCCTTTGTCGATACGCAGGCGCACGGCGCCATGGGAGCGCTCGTAGAGCGTGGGAAAGCCGCGCAGGAAGCGGCGCTGCTCGGCCCCCGGCGCGGCAGCCAGGCCGTTGACGTAGTGGTGGCCGTTGCGCTCGACGTGAGCCAGGCCCAGCCAGCCCGCCAGCGCCAGGTCCTGCTGGACGCCCAGGCCCGCCTGCATGGTGAGGTCCTCGCCCGACAGGAAATAGGCGCGGCCGGTCTCGCGCGACCAGGCCGCGCAGCGCGCCGCGTTGATCACGGACTTGTAGAAGCCCTTGCAGCTCTTGCTCGAGATGCCGGTATAGCCCGCCGCCCGCGCGCGGGGGAACGCGTCGAGCGTCGCATCCGACTCGTCGACCAGCAGGGGCACCCGCCGCCCCAGCGCCGAGACGTCCGTATCCAGCGCCTGCGCGCGCGCCAGGGGCTGCTCGAGGAATGCCAGCGAGGCGCGCAGGGGCGAGAGCCCCGGGTGGCGCTCGAGGCGGTCGAGGAACTCGGCCAGGTGCGCCGCGTCGCGGTACTGCTCATTGCCGTCGAGCGTCACCACGCGCATGGCGCCCCGGATCACCGGGGCGATCTCGGCCAGGCGCTCCACGTCGGCCTGAGCATCGCCCGCGAGCTTGAGCTTGAAATGGCGGTGGCCATAGCGCGCCATGGCCTGCGCCAGGGTGCGGGGCAGGCCATCGTCCGGCGCGTCCGGCGGCGGCTCGACGAGCGCGTCGGCCAGCCCCACCGTGTGCCGCGCCGCGATCCGCCGGCCCGCAAGGGAGGCGGGATGCGCCGCCAGGAAGGCGTCCAGGTCGAAACCCGCCAGATCGTCGGCCAGGCCCGTGCCCGCCAGGCGCATGCCCGCGGCATTGGCCGACATGGCCGCGGCGAAACTCGCCCCCAGCGCCCGGCAGACCGCGTCGAACACGGCCCGGTCCACCAGGGCCGGGCCGTAGGACGCGACCAGGGGCGGCAGGCCGCGCCGCGCCGCCGCCTCGTGGATGGCCCGGTAATGGCGGGCGAAATGCCCCCAGGCGGTGTCGGGCGCCGGGTCCGAGCGGTAGGCCTCGCGGGCGAGCGCCAGGGCCGCGCGGAGCTGATCGAAATTCTGCTCCTGCGTGAGCCCGGGGCTCTTGTCGAACCACTTGGGGATCATCATCTCGGCCGCGCAGCCCGCGGCGGTCGAGCCGTCCTCGAGGCGGATGCGCGCCCGGGCGTAGGCCTGCGGGCAGGCCCGCACGGTGGCGGCGCCGAATCTGAAAGGCAACCGCAGGGTGACATCGCGCTCGGCAAGGCCGATGTCCTCGATGACGAAACGAATGGCTTGCATGTCCAGCGCCCGTGCGGGCCTCAGTGATCCAATATGCCTTCGGAATAGAAATGCGCGCGGACCTGCCTGGCGTACGTCGCGAATTCGGGCGTGCCCATGACGTCCAGCGAGCGCATGCGCGGCAGCTCGATGTCATAGATGGCCGCGATCGAGCCGGGCCGCTCGCTCATGACGATCACCCGGTCCGAAAGAAAGATCGCCTCGGGGATGCTGTGGGTGATCAGCAGCACCGTCTTGCGCGACTCGGCCCAGATCCGCTGCAGCTCGAGGTTCATCTTTTCGCGCGTCATGGCGTCGAGCGCGCCGAAGGGCTCGTCCATCAGCAGCAGCGGCGGATCATGCAGCAGCGCCCGGCAGATGGAGGCGCGCTGCTGCATGCCGCCCGAGAGCTGCCACGGGTATTTCCTCTCGAAGCCCTTCAGGCCGGCCATCTCGATGAGCTGGAGCGCGCGCTCGCGCGCCGGCCCCATGGGCATGCGGCGCATCTCGGCCTGCAGCAGGATGTTGTCCAGCACGTTGCGCCAGGCGAGCAGCACCGCGCTCTGGAACACGATGCCCACGTCCTTGCGCGGGCCGGCGACGGGCTGCCCCGCCAGCGACAGCCGCCCCTCGGTGATGGGCAGCAGGCCGGCCACCATCTTGAGCAGCGTGCTCTTGCCGCAGCCCGACGGCCCGACGACGGACACGAACTCGCCCGTGCGTATGCTGAAATCCAGCGGCTTGAGGGATTCGACGGCGCCGTCCCGGGTCTGGTAGACCTTGGTGACGCCGGCGGCTTCGATCAGGATGTCGTCAGGCATGGGCAAGTCCAGTGCTGCTTGGGTTCCGGGGGATTCAGTTCTTGGGGAGATAGTCCAGGGTCACGTAGTCGGAGGGCTTGCCGCGGTGCGCGGGATCGACCCCGCCATACTCCACCAGCATGTCCAGGGACTTGTCCACGTTGTCCATGGCGACGCGGAACGGGGGCTGGCCCTCGGTGTCCTTGGTGTGGTAGAGCTCGATGCTGCGCTGCAGGCCGACCAGCAGGGTCTCGCGCACGCCCGCCTTGGGCTTGGCCTCGAGCATGGCGTCCACCGCGGCCTGCGGATCCTTCACCGCCGCCTCGACCGCGCGCGTGGAGGCGCGCATGAAGCGCCGCGCCAGGTCGGGGTTCTCGGCGAGCCAGTCCTTGTTGACGATGATGCCCGAGCTGATCTGGTTCACCCCCGAGTCGGCGAAGCGGATCGGGTGGACCACCTTGCCGGTGGCGTCCTGCAGCTTGATGGCCTGGTCCATGACGTAGCCCAGCAGCATGTCGGCGCGCCCGGTCATGACGGCGTTAAGCTTGGTCTGGGCGTCGCCCGAGACGATCTTGATCTGGCCGGGATCGATGTCGTTGGCCTTGAGGAATATCGGCCACATCTGCGACATCGAGTCGCCCGGCGTGACCGCCACGGTCTTGCCGATGATCTGCTGGGGCGTGCGGATGCCCTTTTCCTCGAAGCCCATGACCGACATCGGGCTGAGCTGGAACAGGACGCCCGTGGAGACCAGCGGCGCGCCCTTGGCCGCCGCCTTGATCATGGTGGTGACGTCGATGTAGCCGAAATTCACGGACTTGGCGGCCACGGCCTGCGCGGTGACGGCCGAGCCCCGGCCTTCCTGGATGTCGAGGTTGATGCCTTCCTCGTCGTAGTAGCCGAGCTTCTTGCCCAGGAAGAACGGCGCGTGCTCGCTGTACAGGTACCAGTTCAGCATCAGCGTGACGTCGTCCTTGGGCTTGTCCTGCGCCTGCGCCGGCGCGGCGCCCAGCATGGCGGCGCTCAGGGCAAGACCCAGGCCCGCTTTGAGCAAGTTGCGAATCATGCGTGTCTCCTTTGGCCGATGCGGCCCGTCATGGTCCAGGCCGCCGTGGCCGGCGACCGAGAAAAAACATCCTTGCGCCGCGCCTCCGGCGTGCCGCGGGGCGGCCCTATCGCTGCGAGGCGTGCCAGGGAATCATCATGCGTTCGATCAGGTCCACGACCGCGAACAGCAGGACGCCGATGATCGAGAGCAGGACGAGGCCCGCGAACATCAGCGGCAGGTCGAAGTTGCCGTTGGCGACTTGCAGGACGTAGCCGATGCCGGAGTTCGAGCCCACGAATTCGCCCACCACGGCGCCGACGACGGCGAGGGTGACCGAGACCTTGAGGCCGCTGAACATGGCCGGCAGCGCCGCCGGCAGGCTGATCTTGAAGAAGGTCTGCAGGCGGCTCGCCCCCATGGAGCGCGCGAGGTCGAGCATGTCGGACTCGACCGACTTGAAGCCCATGACGGTGGACACCACGATCGGAAAGAACCCCAGCAGGAAGGCCGTGATGACCTTGGGCAGGATGCCGAAGCCGAACCACACGACGAACAGCGGCGCGATCGCCACCTTGGGCACGCTCTGCGAGAACACCAGCAAGGGATAGACGTAGGATTCGACGACGCGGGAATAGGCGATCACCATGGCGATCGGCACGCCGACCACGATGGACAGCAGGAATCCCCAGACGGTGGCCTGGGTCGTGAAATAGCTTTCGGACAGCAGCATCGGCCATTGCTGGACGAGCTGGACCATGACCTTGCCGGGCGGCGGGATGAGATAGGCCGGAATGCCGAAGATCCGGATGGTGAGGTCCCACAGCACCAGCAGGAACAGGACCAGCAGGATCGGCCGGATGGCCGGAGACAAGATCAGCTTGCGCAACATCCAGGGGCTCCCCGCGGTCTTGCGCGCCGCATCCCGGCCCGCCATCCCCGCGTTTTTCTCAATTCACTGATTGGTGAATTATGGTCGCGAGCCGATTGAAGTGTCAATGACGACCGGGCCTAGGGATATCCCTGGGCCGTGGATCGATGGGACGAAGGAACGATCAGGCCTTCCGCGCCCGGGCCTTGCGCGGCGCGGCCTCCGGCGGGAGGCGCCGCGGGGCGCCGCCGGCATCCGGCTGGCTGGAGGCGTAGCCGATGACCAGCTCGGTCATGTGCGCCAGGCGCTCGTCGAGGGCCTCGGGCGCGCGCAGGTCGCGTCCGAAGATCACCGACAGCGTGTAGTTGTTCGCCAGGTAGAAAAAGCCCAGCGAGGCGATCGAGATGTAGAGCTGCACCGGATCGATCCCGGCGCGAAAGATGCCCTGCGCCCGGCCGCGTTCGAGCAGGGTGTCGAGCATCTGCACCAGCGGCGAGTGCATCTCGCGGATCTTGGCGGATTTCTTGAGGTGGCTCGCCCGCAGCAGGTTTTCGCTGCCCAGCAGGGACAGGAACTCGGGATGCTCGAGGAAATAATGCCAGGTGAAGGTCACCAGCCTGCGCAGGGCCTCGACGGGGTCGAGCAGGTCGAGGCGCAGCCCCTGCTCGGCCGCCCGGATGTCGGCGTAGGCGCCCTCCAGGACCGACAGGAACAGCGCGCTCTTGTTGCCGAAATAGTAGTAGATCAGGCGCTTGTTGACGCCGGCGCGCTCGGCGATGCGGTCGACGCGCCCGCCGGCGAATCCATGCTCGGTGAACTCGTCGCGCGCCGCCCTCAGGATGGCGGCCTGAGAGCGGTCGGTGTCGCGCGAGACGGGGACGTGCGTGGCGGGCAAGGTCGGTTCCATGGGCGCATTCTACGGGAAGCCGGCCCTGCGATCACGCTGGCGCCCACGCGCGGGATGCTAGGAGGCGGCGTGCATGGCTTGCAGGGAATAGACCTTGAGCCCGCCGCCGTGACGCAGGTATTGCAGGCCCTCGACCGCGGCGCGCGCGCCGGCGATGGTGGTAAAGAACGTCACCCGGTTGGCGAGCGACTGGATGCGGATGGTGCGCGAGTCGGCGATGGCGTTGCGGCGTTCCTCGACCGTGTTGATGACCATCGCGATCTCGCCGTTCTTGAGCATGTCGACGACGTTGGGCCGGCCCTCGGTGACCTTGTTGACGATCTGGACCCGCAGGCCGGCCGCCTCGATCACGGCGGCCGTGCCGCGCGTGGCCACCAGGTCGAAGCCCATCGCGGCCAGGCCGCGCGCCACCTCGACCGCGCGCGGCTTGTCCTGGTCGCGCACGCTGATGAAGACGCGGCCGGACTCGGGCAGCCAGGCCCCCGCGGCGATCTGCGATTTCACGAAAGCCTCGCCGAAGGATTCGCCCACGCCCATGACCTCGCCGGTGGATTTCATCTCGGGGCCGAGGATGGTGTCCACGCCGGGGAACTTGACGAAGGGGAACACCGCCTCCTTGACGCAATAGTAGCGGGGCGCCGGGATCGAGCCGATCCCCTGCGCCGCCAGCGAGCGGCCCGCCATCACGCGCGCCGCGATCTTGGCGAGCTGCCGGCCGGTCGCCTTGGAGACGTACGGCACCGTGCGCGAGGCGCGCGGATTGACCTCGAGCACGTAGACGTCGCCGTCCTGGATGGCGAACTGCACGTTCATCAGGCCCTTGACGTTCAGGGCGCGGGCCATCAGGGCGGTCTGGCGCTCGATCTCGGCGACCGTCTCGGGCCTGAGGGAATACGGCGGCAGGCTGCAGGCCGAGTCGCCCGAGTGCACGCCCGCCTGCTCGATGTGCTCCATCACGCCGCCGATGATGACCTGCTCGCCGTCGGCCAGGCAGTCCACGTCGACCTCGGTGGCGTTGTTCAGGAAGTGGTCGAGCAGCACCGGGGAATCATTGCTGACCTTGACGGCCTCGCGCATGTAGCGCTCGAGGTCCTGGGGCTCGTGGACGATCTCCATCGCGCGCCCGCCCAGCACGTAGCTGGGGCGCACCACCAGCGGATAGCCGATCTCGCCGGCGAGCGCGAGGGCCTCGCTCTCGGTGCGGGCCGTGCGGTTGGCGGGCTGGCGCAGGCCGAGCTTGTTCAGCAGTTTCTGGAAGCGCTCGCGGTCCTCGGCGACGTCGATCGAATCCGGGCTGGTGCCGATGATGGGCACGCCGTTGGCCTCGAGCGAGCGCGCGAGCTTGAGCGGGGTCTGGCCGCCGTACTGGACGATCACGCCGACCGGGTTTTCCTTGTGGACGATCTCGAGCACGTCCTCGAGCGTCAGGGGCTCGAAGTACAGCCGGTCGGAGGTGTCGTAGTCGGTGGACACGGTCTCGGGATTGCAGTTGACCATGATGGTCTCGAACCCGTCCTCGCGCAGGGCCAGGGCCGCGTGCACGCAGCAGTAGTCGAATTCGATGCCCTGGCCGATGCGGTTGGGCCCGCCGCCCAGGACGACGATCTTTTTGCGGTCGGTCGGCGCGGCCTCGCACTCGTCCTCGTAGGTCGAATACATGTAGGCCGTCGTCGTGGGGAACTCGGCCGCGCAGGTATCGACGCGCTTGTACACGGGGCGCACGTTCATGTGGTGGCGCAGCTTGCGGACCTCGGCCTCGGTGGTGTCCAGCAGGAAGGCCAGGCGGCGGTCGGAAAAGCCGCGCCGCTTGAGCTCGCGCATGGTGCCCTCGTCCAGTTCGGACAGGGTGCGCTGCTCGAGCGCGAGCTCGATGTCGACGATCTCTTTGATCTGCGCGAGGAACCAGGGATCGATCCTGGTGAGGTTGTGGACCTCGTCGAGGGAGAAGCCCTGGGCGAACGCGTCGCCCACGTACCAGATGCGCTCGGGGCCGGGCTCGCCCAGCTCGATTTGCAGGCGCTCGCGGTCGGTGGTCTTTTGGTTGAGGCCGTCGACGCCGACCTCGAGGCCGCGCAGGGCCTTCTGGAAGGATTCCTGGAAGGTGCGGCCGATGGCCATGACCTCGCCCACGGCCTTCATCTGGGTCGTCAGGCGCGAATCGGCCTGGGGGAATTTCTCGAAGGCGAAGCGCGGCACCTTGGTGACGACGTAGTCCAGGGCCGGCTCGAACGAGGCCGGCGTGGCGCCGCCGGTGATCTCGTTGCGCAGCTCGTCGAGCGTGTAGCCCACGGCCAGGCGCGCGGCGACCTTGGCGATCGGAAAGCCCGTCGCCTTGGAGGCGAGCGCCGACGAGCGCGACACGCGCGGGTTCATCTCGATGACGATCATGCGGCCGCTGGCCGGGTCGATCGCGAACTGGACGTTCGACCCGCCGGTGTCCACGCCGACCTCGCGCAGCACCGCGATCGAGGCGTCGCGCATGATCTGGTATTCCTTGTCGGTCAGCGTCTGCGCGGGCGCGACGGTGATCGAGTCGCCGGTGTGCACGCCCATGGGGTCGAGGTTTTCGATGGCGCACACGATGATGCAGTTGTCGGCGCTGTCGCGCACGACCTCCATCTCGAATTCCTTCCAGCCCAGCAGGGATTCCTCGATCAGGAGCTCGTGGGTGGGCGAGGCCTCGAGGCCGCGGCGGCAGATGACCTCGAATTCCTCGGCGTTGTAGGCGATGCCGCCGCCCGTGCCGCCCAGGGTGAAGCTGGGGCGGATGACCGTGGGGAAGCCGGAATTGCCCAGCTCGGAGGCGATGCGCTTTTGCACGGCCCAGGCATCGTCCATGCTGTGGGCGATGCCGGACTTGGCCGATTCCAGGCCGATGGAGGTCATCGCCTCTTTGAATTTGAGGCGGTCCTCGGCCTTTTCGATGGCCTGCGCATTGGCGCCGATCATCTCGACGCCGTGGCGCTCGAGCACGCCGTGGCGCGCCAGGTCCAGCGCGCAGTTCAGGGCCGTCTGCCCGCCCATGGTGGGCAGCAGCGCATCGGGCTTTTCGATCTCGATGATCTTTTCCAGCGCCTGCCAGGTGATGGGCTCGATGTAGGTGACGTCGGCCGTTTCCGGGTCCGTCATGATGGTGGCGGGGTTGCTGTTGACCAGGATGGTGCGGAACCCGTCGGCCTTGAGGGCCTTGCAGGCCTGGGCCCCGGAATAGTCGAACTCGCAGGCCTGGCCGATGATGATGGGACCTGCGCCGATGATGAGGATGCTCTGGATGTCTGAACGCTTGGGCATGGAATGGCAGTGGCTTTCTTATTTGGAGGACTGGGCCTTGTGGCGGGCCATCAGGTCGATGAACTTGTCGAACAGCACCAGGATGTCGTGCGGCCCCGGGCTGGCCTCGGGGTGGCCCTGAAAACAGAACACCGGGCGGTCGGTGAGCTCGAATCCCTGGAGGGTGCCGTCGAACAGCGAGACGTGGGTGACCCGGGCGTTGGCCGGCAGGCTGTCGCCGTCCACGGTGAAGCCATGGTTCTGGCTGGTGATGAACACCCGGCCGGTGTCGAGGTCCTGGACCGGGTGGTTGGCGCCGTGATGGCCGGTCTTCATCTTGATGGTGCGCCCGCCCAGGGTCAGGCCGAGAACCTGCTGGCCCAGGCAGATGCCGAACAGCGGGATGCCGCTGTCGAGGACGGCGCGGCAGGCCTCGGCCGCATAGTCGCAGGCGGCCGGGTCGCCCGGGCCGTTGGAGAGGAATATGCCGTCGGGCCGCTGGTCGAGGACCTCTTGGATGGGCGTGGTGGCCGGCACCAGCGTGATGCGGCAGCCGCGATCGGCCAGCAGGCGCAGGATGTTGGCCTTGATGCCGTAGTCGTAGGCGATGACGTGGAACCGATCGCCCTCGCGGCGGCTGTAGCCGCGGCCCAGCGCCCAGGTGCCCTGGGCCCAGGCGCCGGCCTTTCGCGTGCCGACGGCGGCGGCGAGATCCTGGCCGGCCATGCCCGGAAAGCTGCGCGCGAGCTCGACCGCGCGCTCGACGTCCTCGCCGACCAGGATGCAGGCCCCCTGCGCGCCGCGCTCGCGCAGGATGCGCGTGAGCTTGCGGGTGTCGACGCCCGAGATGGCGACGACGCCCTGCTCTTTGAGGTATTCGGGCAGGGTCTGGCGGGCCCGGAAGTTCGATATCCGGGCGGGGCAGTCGCGCACGACCAGGCCGGCGGCGTGCACGCGGGAGGATTCGACGTCCTCGGGATTGACGCCGGTATTGCCGATATGCGGATACGTGAGGGTGACGATCTGGCCGCTGTAGCTGGGGTCGGTCAGGATTTCCTGGTAGCCGGTCATCGAGGTGTTGAAGACGATCTCGGCCACGCAATGGCCCGGCGCCCCGATGGAGACCCCCTTGAACACAGTACCATCAGCCAAGGCTAGAATCGCTGGAACAAGGCCGCTGGGACCCACGGGAAAGATTGACGGCAGCAAGATGAACCCCGGTTGTAAAGTCGATATTCAAACTTTCCTATTATACATCCCGCGCCCCGCCTTCCCCCGCCCCCCTCGAAATGCACTACAGTAGGGCCGTCCACCTTTTTCGCCTCCGCACCGATGCCTTCCGAACTCGATTCCCTGCGCGCCGTGACCACCGTCGTCGCCGACACCGGCGATTTCGAGGCCATGCGCGCCTACCGACCGACCGACGCGACGACCAATCCCTCGCTGATCCTGAAAGCCGTGCGGCAGGACGCCTACCGGCCCCTGCTCGAGCGCGTGCTGCGCGACCACCCCTCGGCGCCGCTGGCCGAGCAGGTCGACCGCCTGCTGGTGGCCTTCGGGCGCGAGATCCTCTCGATCGTCCCGGGCCGCGTCTCGACCGAGGTCGACGCCCGGCTGTCCTTCGACACCCTGGCCAGCATCGAGCGCGCCCGCCAGATCATCGGCCTGTACGAGCGCGCGGGGATCGGGCGCGAGCGCGTGCTGATCAAGCTCGCCTCCACCTGGGAAGGCATCCAGGCCGCCCGTGCCCTCCAGGCCGAGGGCATCCACTGCAACCTCACCCTGCTGTTCTCGCTGCCCCAGGCGCTCGCCTGCGCGCAGGCCAAGGTGACCCTCATCTCGCCCTTCGTGGGGCGCATCTACGACTGGTTCAAGAAATCCGCTGGCGAGGGCTGGGACGAGGCCGCCAACGCCGGCCCGAACGATCCGGGCGTCCGCTCGGTCGAGCGCATCTACGACTACTACAAGGCCTACGACATCCCCACGCAGGTCATGGGGGCGAGCTTTCGCAACATCGGCCAGATCCGCGCCCTGGCGGGCTGCGACCTGCTCACGATCAGCCCCGAGCTGCTCGGCCAGCTCGCGGCCAGCGACGCGCCGCTCGAGGCCCGCCTGAGCGTCGAGGGCGCCAAGGCGAACGCGCCGGCCTGGCAGGCCAGCAATGAGGTGGCCTTTCGTACCGAGCTGAACCAGGACGCCATGGCGACGGAAAAACTGGCCGAGGGCATCCGCGCCTTCACCGCCGACGCCGTCCAGCTCGACGCCCTGGTGACGCGGATGCGGGGATAGCCCCCGGATTCGGGCTGCGCGGCGAGGCCGGGCCCTCCCGCGTGGGACGTTGCGGGGGTGCCGGCGCGGCACCCCGGCCGCTCACAGCGCCCCGGATCCGCCGGCGGCCGGCCGCCACGCCAGCAGGCGCCGCTCGACCAGGGCGACCGCGCCGTCGAGCAGCAGGGCGAACACCGTCAGCACCACGATCCCGGCAAACACCGTATTGACGTCCAGCGTGCCTTCGGCCTGGAGGATCAGGTAGCCCACCCCGGCGGCCGAGCCCAGGTACTCGCCCACCACGGCACCGACGAAGGCCAGCCCCACCGAGGTGTGCAGGCTCGAGAACACCCAGCTCGTCGCCGAGGGGATGTAGACGTGGCGCAATAGCTGGCGGCGCGAGGCGCCCAGCATCCGGGCATTGTCGAGCAGCGTGGGGCTGACCTCGCGCACGCCCTGGTAGACGTTGAAGAACACGATGAAGAACACCAGGGTCACCGCCAGGGCGACCTTGGACCAGATGCCGAGCCCGAACCACATGGCGAAGATCGGCGCCAGGATCACGCGCGGCATCGAGTTGGCGGCGGTGATGTAGGGATCGAGCAGCGCGCTCGCGCCGCGCGACAGGCCGAGCCACAGGCCGAAGCCCAGCCCGCCCACCGTGCCGATCACGAAGGCCAGCACCGTCTCGATGAGGGTGACGCCCAGGTGGCGGTAGATGCTGCCGTCGGTGATGAACCAGGCCCAGATCACCCCGGCGACCTCGACGGGCCGGCCGAAGAAAAAGGCAATGTCCCGGCTGGCCGAGGCCAGGTGCCACACGAGCAGGATCGCGACCAGCAGCAGGACCTGGAGCGTGCGCAGGATGGGGAGGGAAAGCGTGCGTTTCATGTCAGCCCTGCCTCTGGCGGGCGTAGCCCTTGAGGACCTCGTCGCGCAGCACGGCCCAGATGGCCTGGTGCAGCTCGATGAAGCGCGGGTGGGCGCGGATCTCGGCCACGTCGCGCGGCCGCGGGATGTCGATCGGGAACTCGCCGATCGGATGCGTTTCGGGCCCGGCCGAGAGCACCACCACCCGGTCGCTCATGGCGATGGCCTCGTCCAGGTCGTGGGTGATGAACAGCACCGCCTTGCGGCTGGCCATCCACAGGTCCAGGACCTCGTTTTCCATGAGCTGGCGCGTCTGGATGTCGAGGGCCGAGAAGGGCTCGTCCATGAGGATGATGTCGGGGTCGCGGATCAGGGTCTGGGCCAGCATGGCGCGCTTGCGCATGCCGCCCGACATCTGGTGGGGGTAGCGGTCCTCGAAGCCGCCCAGGCCCACGCGCCGCAGCCACTCCATGCCGCGCTCGCGGGCCTCGCCCGTCGGCACGCCGGCGAACTCGAGCCCGGCGGTCACGTTGGCGAGCGCCGTGCGCCAGGGCATCAGGGCCTCGCCCTGGAACATGTAGCCGGCCCGGTGGTTGATCCCCCGCAGGGGATCGCCGAACACGCGCACCGCGCCCGCGGTCGGCGCCAGCAGCCCGGCCGCCATGTTGAGCAGCGTCGATTTGCCGCAGCCCGTGGGGCCCACCACCGAGACGAACTCGCCCGGCGCGACCGTCAGCGAGGCCTCGCGCATGGCCGTGTACGAGCCGCCCTGCGCCGCCGGAAACGTGCAGGTGACCTGCTCGAGGCTGAGGGCGTCAGGCATGGGGGTATTTCTGGTTGGCCTTGATGACGAAGTCGTTGGTCCAGATCCGCGAGATGTCGATGGCGGACTTGTCGAAGCCCGGCACGAAGCCCGCCAGCGCCTCGAGCGCGGTGCGCGGGCCGTCCTCGGGCACCATGCCGTCGGGGGATAGGGCCTCGAGGTTGCCCCGCAGGGCGAGCTTGTAGAGCTCGGGGTCGCCCAGCAGGTAGGACTTGGGCACCAGGGCGGCGATCTCGTCGGGGCTGGTGGACTGGATCCATTTGTCGGCCCGGACCATGGCGTTGGCCAGCGCCTGCGTGGTGTTGGGATTGGCGTCGATGAATTCCTGGGAGGCGTACAGGCAGCCCGAGGGCATGTTGCCGCCGAAGATCTGGATGGTGTCCTTGAGCGTGCGCGTGTCGGCGATGATCCGCACCGCGTCCTCCTTGACCAGGGTGCTGATCACCGGGTCGAGGTTGGACATGGCGTCGATCTGGCCGCTGCGCATGGCCGTCACCGCGCCCGCCCCGGCGCCCACGCCGATGAAGGACGCCTCGGTGGGCTTGACCCCGTGCTGTGCGAGAAAGAAGCTCGCCATCATGTTGGTCGACGATCCCGGCGCGGTGACGCCGATCTTGCGGCCCTTGAGGTCGGCGGGCGACTGGTAGCCGCCCAGGGTCTGCTTCGAGACCGCCAGCACGATCATCGGCGCCCTGCCCTGCTGGGCGAAGGCGCGGTAGTACTGGCCCTTGGCCTGCAGGTTGATGGTGTGCTCGAAGGCGCCCGAGACCACGTCGGCGCTGCCGCCCACCACGGCCTGCAGGGCCTTGGAGCCGCCGGCGAAATCCGCGATCGACACGTCCAGGCCCTCGTCCTTGAAATAGCCCTTGAGGTGGGCCACCGACAGGGGCAGGTAATAGATCAGGGCCTGGCCGCCGACCGCGATGGTCAGCGAGGTCTTTTCCAGCGCCTGCGCGCGGACGACGGCGGGCAGCGCCCCCATCAAGCCGGCGGCGCCGGCCGCCTTGAGCAATTCACGACGCGTAACGGACATTGCGGTCTCCATTGGAACGATTCCCAATCATGATAACGGGATCGGAAATCGAAATCAGCCGGGAACATCCCTGCCCACGCGCGCCGCGGGGGTATCGGCGGCGGGGGATCCGCCGCGCGGGAGATGGTCCGCGCATGCGCATTGGCCGCGGCGGCAGCGATGAGGGGGTATCGGCGGCGGGGATTCTCAGCCGGGACGGCGCTCTAACAGGGCCCAGGCGATGGTGCCGGCGTCCACGTATTCGAGTTCGCCGCCGCTGGGCACGCCGCGCGCCAGGCGGCTGACCGACAGCCCGCGGGCGCGCAGCATGTCGGCCAGGTAATGCGCCGTGGTTTCCCCCTCGGCGGTGAAGTTCGTCGCCAGGATGACCTCGCGCACGGCGCCGTCGGTGGCGCGCTCGAGCAGGCGCGCGAACTGGAGCTGGTCCGGGCCCACGCCCTCGAGCGGCGCGAGCCGCCCCATCAGCACGTAGTACAGGCCCCGGTAGCCGTGGCTGGCCTCGATCATGTTCTGATCGGCGGGGGTCTCGACCACGCACAGCAGGGTCTGGTCGCGGTCCGCGTGCGAGCAGGTCGGGCACAAGTCCTCCTGCGAGAAGGAATTGCAGCGCACGCAATGGCGCAGCCCCCCCACGGCGTCCTGCAAGGCCTTGCCCAGGCGCAGCGCGCCGTCGGGGTCGTGCTGCAGCAGGTGATAGGCCATGCGCCGCGCCGAGCGCGCGCCCACGCCCGGCAGGCTGCGCAGGGCCTGGATCAGCGCCCGCAGAGGCTCGGGCTCCGGCAGGCTGGGATCCATCAGAACGGCAGCTTCATCCCCGGCGGCAGGGACATGCCGGCGGTGACCGCCGACATTTTCTCCTGGGCCGTGGCCTCGGCCTTGCGCAGGGCGTCGTTGAAGGCGGCGGCCACGAGATCCTCGATCATGTCGCGATCGTCGTCGAACAGGCTCGGGTCGATCGCCACGCGCTTGACGTCGTGCTTGCAGCTCATGGACACCTTGACCAGGCCGCCCCCCGCCGCGCCCTCGACGATGATCTCGGCCAGGGCTTCCTGCGCCTTCTTCATGTTTTCCTGCATCTGCTGGGCCTGGCGCATCAAGCCCGCGATCTGACCTTTCATCATGGAATCATCCGTCCTGAATGTCTGAGCAAAGAATGGGACTATACCGCAGGCGGGCGCACCGATCCCGGGACCACGCGGGCGCCGAAGGACTGCGCCATCGCCCGCACCACCGCGTCCCCGGGCACCGCCTCCTCGGCGGCCCGCTGGCGGGCCGCCCGCGCGGACTGGTCGACCGCGTAGGCGGTGTCCTCGCCGGTCTCGCCGCACTCGATCTCGAGCCGGATCACCCGGCCGAAATGCTCGGACAGCACCGTGCGCAGGCGCTCGGGGCCGCCGCCTTCGGCGAGAGAGCGGATCGCGACCCGCAGGCGCACCTCGTGCTCGCCGCCCGAGAGCCATTCGCTGTTGACGGCCAGCTCGGCGGCCGCGCCGGTGACCGGCAGCGCGGCGGCCAGCGCCGGCCAGTCGCGCGGCCCCACGTCCCGCGGATCGGGCGCAGGCGCCGCCGCGGCTGCGGCCGGCCGCACGCCCATCGCCCGGGCGTCCGCCGCCCGGACGGCCGCCGGCCCCGCGCGGGACGCCCCGGGCGGGGGCCCCTCAAAGAAGACCTCGTCCTCATCGCCGCCGACGGGCACCAGGCCGTCGTCGCCTTCGGGAAAATCCGGAATGTCCTCATCCCAGGCCGGAGGCCCATCCTGGTCCTGGGGTTCGTTCTGGCGTTGCGGTCCGCCCTGGCGTCGCGGTTCGCCTTGGGCCCGCGATCCGTCCTCGTATCGAGGCTCGCCTCGATCGAGGGGTCCAGCCTCACGGGACAGCGCACCCTCACGGGGCAACTCTGTTTTGCCCGGCCGCTGCCCCTCACCCTCCGATCCGCCCTGGCCTTGCGGGGCAGCCTCGCGGGACGGGACGCCCTCGCCCGGCGGCTTGCCGGCGGGCTCGTTCACGTACGATCCGCCTGCACCCGCCGTCGAGGCGCGGCCGCCGGTTGAACCGGCGGACGCCGGCTCGGATCCCGCTGCGGCATCAGGCACGGATTCCTTGCCAGGCGTGGGCCTGGCCGCGGCGATGGCCGCGGGCACGCGATCAGCCACCACCGAGGGCTCCCCGCCTGCAGTGCGGCTGGCAGGAGCCGTGGCTATGGCGGAGGCTGCGGCCGTGGCTGGGGTTGCGGCCGTGGCTGGGGTTGCGGCCGTGCCTGGGGTTGCGGCCGTGCCTGGGGTTGCGGCCGTGCCTGGGGTTGCGGCCGTAACGGGGGCTACGGCTGTGGCATCGGCTGCGGCTGTGGCAGGAGCCGTGGCTATGTCAGCGGCCGCGGTTGTGGCATGGGCTGCCGTGACGGAAGCTGTGGCCGTGGCGCGGGCTGCGGTTGTAGCGTCGGCTCCGACTGCGGCAGCCGGTGCGGTTCCAGCCGGGGGGGCAGCCGCCGCCGGAGGAGGGGACACTGCCGGGGCCGCTGCCGGGACGGGCGCCGCCACACGGCCGGCGGGCAGGAGCGCCAGCATGCGCAGGCACGCCATGACGAAGCCCGCGTATTCGTCGGGCGCCAGGGAGAGCTCCTGCCGGCTGTTGACCGCCACGGCGTAAAAGAGCTGGACCTCGTCGGGCTGCAAGGCCTGGGCCAGGGCCTGGATCTCGGGCGCCAGCGGATCGTCGCCCTCGCGCGGCGCGCCCAGGCGCTGGGCGATGGCGATCCGGGACAGCAGCACCGCGAGATCGGCAAGGGCGGCCTGGTAGGACAGCCCGCGCGCCGCCAGGTCGTCGGCCACCGCCAGGATGCCGGGTGTGTCACCCGCCGCGAGCGCGCGCAGCAGCGTCACCAGGTGATGCTGGTCGAGCGTGCCCAGCATGTCGCGCGCCGCCGCGCCGGTGAGCTGACCCGCACTGAATGAAATGGCCTGGTCGGTGAGCGACAGCGCATCGCGCATCGAGCCGGCCGCGGCCTGCGCGATCAGCCGCAGGGCCTCGGGCTCGGCCGGGATGGATTCCTCGGCCAGGACGTGGCGCAGGTGCTCGACGATGGCCGGGACGGTCATCTGCTTGAGGTTGAACTGCAGGCAGCGCGACAGCACGGTCACCGGGATTTTCTGCGGATCGGTGGTCGCGAGAATGAACTTGACGTGCTCGGGGGGTTCCTCGAGGGTCTTGAGCATGGCGTTGAACGCATGCCCGGTCAACATGTGGACCTCGTCGATCATGTAGACCTTGTAGCGGGCCGAGGACGGCGCGTAGACGGCCTGCTCGAGCAACTGCGTCATCTCGTCGACGCCGCGGTTCGAGGCGGCATCGAGCTCGATGTAGTCCACGTAGCGGCCGGCGTCGATTTCCGTGCACGCCCGGCATTGCCCGCAAGGCGTCGCCGTCACGCCCTGCTCGCAGTTCAGGGACTTGGCCAGGATGCGCGACAGGGTGGTCTTGCCCACGCCCCGGGTGCCGGTGAACAACCACGCATGGTGCAGGCGGCCGCTGTCGAGGGCATGCGTGAGCGCGCGGACGACATGATCCTGCCCGATCAGCGTGTCAAACGAACGAGGACGCCATTTGCGCGCCAATACGAGGTAGCTCATGGATAAGCCGCAATCATGGTCGAAGGAAAAGGCGAGCCTGACTTCGGCACTGGTTCCGCGCGGCTGTGGCTGCTTCGTTCCCGACCTGACCAGGTTCACCGCCGAACCATGCGAAGGGGCCCGCCTCTGTCATTCTAACAGGAGTTTTCTTCCACGCTGCGAAGATCGCTCGAGCGCCTCTCCAGTCCCGCAAGCGCGGCGCCCACATGACCATGACATCCCTTTCCCACCACGACATCGGGGCGACCGCGCATACGGCCCCTTCCCCTTCTCATGGTCCTAGAACTCGAATACAATCTGCGTATGTTGGCGACCAGGAGCATCTCCGGTCATTCATGCCGACCTCTACAGGCCATTAGCCAGTTACTTCAGCGGCATGCGTTCCCTTTTCCGGGGGCATGCCGCGGTAAGTAAGCGTTCGCCGAACGATGTTCGCCGCCATGGCGGGCTCATGGTTCCCGCCTATCTCAGTAATTCCCACAATTATCTATCTGCCAGCAAGCGGCCATACTGCATCTGGCCAATGACGCTCCCTGCCGCTGGCCAAAAAATTAAAAATTTGCCGTAAACCGTCAGTGTGCTCCCGCCCATGATTCGAAAGCCACTACAAGTGTTATTTGATGCCATGTATCATGGCAGGCATGCCTTTACGGACTTCCTGAAAGAGCCAGTGACGGATCACTACACTGTCAACATAATCAAGGAAAGAAAGGTCTTTGCCCCCGACAAACAACTAAAAATCTACCACTCATTCATCAGGCTCTTTCTGCTCGACTACCTACAAACCAATACCGAAGTCGTTTTTTCCTACAGAAGGGGTGTCAGCCCTTACGATGCCGTCGCCAAACATCGGGAAAGCAAGGTTTTTTATCATACGGACATCGCCCATTTTTTTGGAAGCCTGGACTCGGCGATCGTAAAAACCACCATCGAGCATAGCGCAGATAGCACACCCATCCTCGATCTGAACGACCATATCGGCAGGCTACTCGAGCTGATGATCGTGGACGACGCCCTGCCCATTGGTTTCTCCACCTCGCCGCCGATCAGCAATGCCTGTCTATACGATTTCGATAACCGGCTAATGAAGTACTGTCAAACCCACGGCCTGATTCTGACGAGATATTCAGACGATATCATCATTTCCGGAACCGGCACTCTCGGGCTCGCAGACATCGAAAATACTGTGAACAGCATATTAGACGAATGCTTCGGTGGGAAACTGTCCATCAACAGAAAGAAAAGCCGGCTTCTAAACAAAGGAGGAAAGATCAAGCTTCTCGGCATGGTCGTCTTGCCTAATGGACAGGTATCGGTCGATTCAAAATTCAAGTCAAATCTTGAGGTACTGATTCATTTTTATTTGAAAGATCACGAAAAGTTCCTCGACAAAAGCCATGGAAAATTCGAGGACGGTCTCACTAAAATTTCCGGCTATCTCAACTATGTCAATACAGTAGACAGGGCCTATCTAGACAAGCTCCGAAAGAAATACGGAATCACCACCATCGATACGCTCATGCGGGACACAGGAAAGCGTTAGGCCACTGTTCATGCTGTTTTCAGTCGATATCCAAAACGTTCAACACATTCGGAACGCCATCTTTCGAATCGATACCAGTCGGCATGGATTGATGTGCATCGTCGGCAGGAATGGGATTGGAAAAACAACCTTGATCAAGGCGATACGAAATTTCCATACCGCAGACACGTTTGCCAAGACAACACAAGTCCAGGCCTTCGGCCCCGACAGCTCAATAACATATTCCATAGAAGGAAAAACTTACTCCTTCATATATGATGAAAACCTGAAATCCCTGAACTGCCACATCGCAATTCCTGGCGCGGAGAGATCACAGGTGGATGCCGAACTGCCTATTCCATATGGACATAGATTCAACTTCTTTCAGGAAATCAGCAATGCGGACTTTGAAATACGCCGGGCAATCGTGCTGGAGCAGTACCAAAGACCCGATGAATTGATAGTCTTCATGGCTGAAGTATACGGCAACAGAAAATTCGATGATCTCGTCGAAGTCAAAGCGCGCGGAACTTCCTATTTCTGCATCCCTCAGGCGGAAAACAGATATATCCGAGAAGATCATCTGAGTTCCGGTGAATATTTTATAATCAACCTGTATCGAAAGATCAGAAACAGGCGCAAGCTGATCATTGTAGATGAGATAGACATTTCATTGGACGCAGCCGCCCAAGTGCACTTGATCAAGCACCTCCGGCGTTTTTGTGCCCAGTATGGAACAAACATCGTCTTTACTACCCATTCCCTCGCCATGATGCGCACCCTCGCAGAGGATGAGCTCTTTTACATGGAGGAAAGAAATGGCATCATTCAACCCTTTGCGGCTTCCTACAATTATGTCCGCAGCAGGCTTTTCGGATTCATCGGATGGGACAAATATATTCTGACCGAGGATGGCCAGCTACAAGGTTTCATCGAGTATGTCATCGGTCGATATTGTTCAAAGGTTCGCTTCTACAGCCATAAAATCATCTACGTGGGAGGCGCCGGAAATGTGATCGACCTGATGAAAAGAAACGAGAAGGAACAATTCCTCGCTCCGGCAGAGGACGTCATCGCCATACTGGACGGTGATCAGGCCAACAAACGCCTGACTCGTGGGATGGATGCTGTCCACTACATCCCTTTCAGAAATGTCGAACATGCAATTCTGGAACACTATGAACTTCCCCATTTTCCTTATAAACTACCTGCGGGTGTAAGGTATGTGAACCCAAAATCTCTATTCAATGAGCTCCAGCGATACAAAGTCATGTCTCGGGAACAAGCTTACGAATTCCTATGCGGAACATGCCCTGCTGCAATCAACGCATTTTCGCAACAGATAGAATCATTTCTGACTCAAAAATCCACTTGAAACCTCAATATCTGCCATGATCCCCGCCTCCACCCCTCCCGAGCTCACGACCTCACTGACCCTGCGCAGCCAGGAGCAGAACTGGGGCACAGAGCGCCGCATGGCGCTGCTGGAGGCCATCGGCACCGAGGGCTCGATCAGCGCCGCGGCGCGCAAGGTGGGCCTGAGCTACAAGGCTGCCTGGGACGCGGTGGACACGATGAACAACCTCGCCGACAGCCCCTTGGTCGAGCGCGTGACGGGCGGCAAGCGCGGCGGGGGCGCCACGCTCACCCAGCGGGCGCGCGACCTCGTGGAATGGTACGGGCGCATCCGCCAGGAGCACCAGCGGTTCATGGACGTGCTGGCGCGCTTCGGGCCGGACGCGCCGCGCAATCTCGAACTGCTGCAGTACATGATGGTCCAGACCTCGGCGCGCAACCGGCTGCTGGGAACCATCCGGCGCATCGTCCTGGGCGAGATCAACGACGAGATCACGCTGGAGACGGCCGAGGGGCTGCCGATCGTGGCCCTCATCACACATGAGAGCACGGTCGCCCTGGGGCTGCACGAGGGCCGCCGCGCCCTGGCGTTCATCAAGGCGCCGGCCGTCATGCTGGCACGGCTCGGGCCCGGCACGCGGCTGTCGGCCCGCAACCAGTTGGGCGGCACGATATCCAGGATCACGGCGGGCAAGCTCCAGGCCGAGGTCAGCGTGGACGTCGGGCCGAACACCCGCATCGTCGCCACCCTGAGCGCCGATGATCTGGACGCCATGGAGCTGGCCGAGGGCCAGGAGATCGCCGCGCTCTTCAAGGCTTCCGACGTGCTGCTGGGCACGCTGG
This sequence comes from Alcaligenaceae bacterium, assembly GCA_044508625.1. GTDB lineage: Bacteria > Pseudomonadota > Gammaproteobacteria > Burkholderiales > Burkholderiaceae_B > Castellaniella. The sequence goes on along the minus strand of JBIQHJ010000001.1, from coordinate 251,036 downwards.
ATTAGGGCCGCCAGGCACGCCGGAGCAGGCTTTCGGCGCTCCCGCCCATTTTGGGCGAACTTCCTCGCATCGAGGGTCTACGGGCCGCTTGCGTCCGCTATCATGGCCTGGCATTTCGACTACAAGGATCCAATCATGCGCACTACCCGTGGATGCTCCATGCCGACCCCCTTTCAACAAAGCTACGCCATAGGAATGGCCACCCTCCTGATCACCCTCGCGGCGGGGCACTACTGGCTCGGCGGCCACGACACGATTCTTCTCACATCGGACAGCATATCGACGGGGTCGGGCACCGCCGTGGGATTGGCGATCGCGTCGATGACGGTCTCGGCCTTCATCATCACGCTGATCCGCTACGCGCAAGAGTACCGGAACCATCGGGGCTGGTCGCCGGTGACGTTCTCGTCGGCGGCGAGGCATGCCCTCGCCGTAGCGGTCCGGAACAGCCTCGCCCTGTTCGCGATATCGGTGTCGGCGGGAGTCTTGTGGCAAAAGGTGGTCGGCCATGCCGAGATCACCGCCGCAGCCGCCACGATCCTGGTGGCGGCGCTGACCGCCGCGATCACCGCCTATCTTTCCGTGGCGGTGCGAGGCGCATATTCGGGCTACGTCTCCCGCCACATCGGCGCGCGGCCGGCCTGGTGAGGGCGGCATGGCGCTGCACCGACGCGCGGCCCGCCGAGTGAAGGACGGCATGGCGATCCGTCCCGACACCCAGGAAAAAGAAATGGGCACGCCCCGAGATACGGAGGCGGGCACCGCCGTGGACAAAGATCCTGCGGCTGAAGACCCCGCGGCCGAAAGCGCCGCCGACCGCTTCGATCGGGCCTTCGATCGCATGTTCCCGTCCATATCGATGATGATGAACCGATTCCTCATCGATCACATGCTGCGCTCCGCCCGGATGCTGGAGCTCGACATGGAATCGCTGATCATCCTCGGCCTGCTCTCGCACCTGAACGTCGCGCCGCACCTTCCGCTGCCCCATCCGGGCGCCGAGGCGCACGGGCCGGCGCCCACCGTCGGCGGACTGAAGCCGATGCGGCTGCGCGACCTGGAGCAGATCTCGCGCCTGCCTCGGGAAACCATCCGGCGCAAGCTCAAGCGCCTGGACGAGCGGGGCTTCGTCAGCCAGGAGGCCGACGGCTGGATCCTGCGCTCGGAATGGGTCGACGAGGACATGCGGCGGTTCACCAAAGTCACGGCCCGGCAGCTCCTGACACTGGCCGACGAGATGAAGGCGCTCATGCGCGCCTGAGCCAACCGCCCGGGACGTCCCCGTCAGACAGGAAGCTTACGCGCCCGAATAGCCCGGGATGCTGCCAGTGGGTGATCTGTTTACGCGCCGAGCCGGCTGGGACGCCGCACCGAACGGCCAGTTCACACGTCTGAACCGCCCAGGACACATCACCGGGCGACCAGTTCGCGTCCCTGGATGCGGCCCTTGGCGATGTGGAAGACCTCGTCCGCCAGGACTTCCACGTCGCCCGGGTCGTGCGTGATCAGCACCGTGGGGATGTCGATCTGCGCCTGCAGCCGCGCGAGCTCCTGCCGCATCTGCGTCCGCAGGCCCGCATCCAGCGCGGACAGGGGCTCGTCGAGCAGCATCAGTCCCGGGTCGGTGGACAGGGCGCGGGCCAGGGCCACGCGCTGGCGCTGGCCGCCGGACAACTGCGCGGGATAGTGATCCAGGAGGGTCTCGAGATGGAAGGCCTCGACCCAGCGCCGCGCGGAGGCGGGCAGCGGGCGGCGGCCATGCCGGTTGAACCAGCCGCGCGTGAGGCCAAAGCCGATGTTCTGGCGCACCGTCAGGTGCGGGAACAGGGCGTAGTCCTGGAACAGATAGGCGAGGCGCCGGTCCCGCGGGGCGACGTCGATGCCACGCGCGCTGTCGAACAGGACCCTGCCCGCCACCTCGATGCGGCCCTCGTCCGGTTTCAGCAGGCCGGCGATGGCCTGCATGGTCAGGCTCTTGCCGGCCCCCGAGGGTCCGAACAGCGCGATGCGCCGCGCGTTGGTCTCGAGCTCGATGTCCAGTTCAAAGCCCGCCTCCCCGCCGACGCGGCGGCGAATCTGGACCCGCAGGCTCACGGCGAACTCCCTTCCGCAGGCCGCGGGCGCATGGCGTACATCTCTCCGCAATTCGCACGCCCGAGGCGAATCCCCTTCCGCGACCGCGGGCTCACGAGGACCTCCTTTCCTTGCGCAGCCGGCTCGCGCCGGGCGCGAGCCATGCGGCCAGGCACAGGGCGACGACGCAGGTGGCGGAGGTGACCAGGACGAGGAAGTTGGCGTAGTCGTCCTCGCCCGCCTGGACGGCCTCGTAGATCGCGATCGAGAGGGTCTGCGTGCGCCCCGGGATGCTGCCTGCGACCATCAGGGTCGCGCCGAACTCGCCCAGCGCCCGGGCGAAAGCCAGCAGCACGCCCGCCAGGATGCCGCGGGCGGCCAGGGGCAGGCTGACCCGGAAGAACACCGCCGAGGGGGAAACGCCCAGGACGGCGGCCGCCTGCTCGAGGCGGTGGTCCACGTCCAGGAAGGCGGCGCGCGCGGCCTTCAGCACCATGGGAAAGGCCACGACCGTGGCCGCCACGACCGCCCCCTGCCAGGTGAACACCAGTTCGATGCCCATGTCGGCCAGCCAGGGGCCGAGCCACCCGCGCCGCCCCAGCAGCACCAGCAGGTAATAGCCCGTCACCGTCGGCGGCAGGACCATGGGCAGCGTCAGGATCGCATCGACCAGGTCGCACCAGCGCGAAGACCACAGCGACAGCCCGTAGGCCATCGCGACGCCCAGCACCGTCGCCAGCAGGGTCGCCCAGGCAGCCACCTTGAGGGACAGGAGCAGGGGTATCCAGACACTGCTCACGGCGATCCGGCTCCCGCGGCGGGCACGCCGCCACTGAACTCCAGCCGCGCGGCCAACATACCGCCGGACGCCGGCCACCCGCCGCCGCGAACGCACGGCGCCGGCGGCGGGCGGCGGCACGCCCCCGCCTCATGCCCACCCCGCGGAATCACGGCTTGGCGAAACCGTATTTCGCCAGCACCGACTGGCCCGCGTCGGACAGCACGTAGTCGAGGAACGCCTGCGCCTCGGGCGCGCGGCCGTCGCGCTGCACCAGGGCGATCGGGTAGACGACGGGCACCGGCGTCTGGATCGTCTGGACGACCTTGACCTTGTCCTTCATCAGGGCGGCGTCGGTGGCGAACACGAAGCCCGCGTCGACCTCGCCGCGCTCGACGTAGCTCAGGACCTGCCGGACGTTCTGGCCGAGGATCTCGCGCGACTGGACCGCCTGCCAGTCGCCGGACCGCTCCAGCGCCGCCTGGGTGTAGCGGCCGACCGGCACCGAGGCCGGATTGCCGAAGGCCACGCGCTTGGCCCGGTCGCCGTGCAGGTCCTTGAGCGAGCCGATCCCGGCCGGATTGTCGGCGGGCACGATCAGCACCACCTCGTTGCGCACGAAATCGCGCCGGGTGGCGGGATCCACGGCCTTGGCCTCGACCGCCCGGTCCATGGCCTTTTGGTCGGCGGAGGCAAAGACGTCGGCGGGCGCGCCCTGGACGATCTGCTGCAGGACGACGTCGGAGGCGCCGAAATTGGTCTGGACCTTGACGCCCGGGTGGGTCGCCTCGAACCGGGTGGCGAGGTCCTTGAAGGCATTGGTCAGGCTGGCCGCCGCCGAGACCAGGAGATCCTGCGCCATGGCGGGCATTGCGGCACAATACAGGGCGCAGGCCAGAGCCAGATTCCGGACCAGCGACGGCCCACCATTGCGGCAATGTGATTTGCGTGGAGCGGGAAGCTTCATGACCTCTGCCTCGTTTCGAAATATATATAACTATATACCGATATCAGCGCTCTTTGGTGAAATTCCTCGCCATGCGAAGGGGGAATTTCAGGGAAATGGCCGCATCGGGCCCGCGCAGCGTCCGGCCCATTGACAGGGGCCGAAGCATCATATAAGTGATACTATTTTGACGAGTGGCGGGGGCGTGATGTCCGACAAATTTCGCCCCGGCGTCACCCGCCCATGTCAAAGAGGTGAGCAATGTCATCCGCTATTCGGGTTCTCCAGGGGCAGTTTGGGCGCATCGCCCTGCTCAACATGGATCATCCGCTGGTAAACCATGCACATTCGCAATGCCACGTGCTGATCAAGGTTGGCGGCTCCGACACCTTCTTTCGCGTGGGCAACAGATACTGCCCGCTGAATGCGGACACCGCGGTCCTGATAAACGCCTGGGAGCCCCATGCGTACACCCACCACAACCACAATGCGCCGCACACGGTGATCCTCGCCTTTTACATAGAGCCCCTTTGGCTCAGCGAGATCGACAAGTCGTTCATATCCAGCCAGTCGCCCAATTTCTTTCCGCAACCCTGTGTGGAGCTGCCGCCCCGGATCCGGACACTGTCCGAGGGCCTGGCGACGACAATGCTGTATGGCGGGCAACTCAGCGAGGACGCGCTGCAGACGCAGCTATCGAACCTGATGGTACTGGTCATCGACGCCTTCTCGGAATGGCGCAGGGCGACGTACCTCAGCGCCTATGATTTTCCGCACATCCAGGATTCGAGGATTCGACGCGCGGTTTCCTATATGCGGGCGAATGCCGGCTCAAAGATCGACACTTCCGAACTGGCGTCCGAGGCGTGCCTGTCGCGAGCCCACTTCTTCAAGCTGTTTCGCGAACAGACAAACCTGACTCCCACGCTCTACAACAATATTCTACGAGTCGAGGCAGCCATCCACGGCATCACGGATACCCGCGAATCCATGAGCGTCCTGTCGGCCAATCTGGGATTCAACGCGCAAAGCCACTTCACGCGCTTTTTCCAGCAGCACACCGGGGTACTGCCCAGCCAGTACCGCCAGGTGGTCGACGTCTACCAGACGCCCAAGGCCCACTAGCTCCGGCCGGCCTGCCCCTCCGACCCGCCCGGTGCGCGCGAGCGGATGCGGCGCCCACCGTGATCGACGAGTCCGTCCTGCCGGATGGCTCCAACCCGCCCGGTGCGCGCGAACGGGCGTGGCGCGCTAGGTTCCACGGAATACGGGCTGCCTTTTTCCATGGAAGGCTTCCACGCCCTCGCGGAAGTCATCGGATGAACGCAAGCGGCTGTAGCAGTGGCCCTCGAGCTCTATGGCTATCGACAGGCTGGCATCGTCCGTCTCGTTCAGCAGTTTCTTTGCCGTGCGCTGCGCCAGGGGCGAAAACGCCAGGAGCTCGAGGGCGATGGCGTCCGTCGCCTCCTCGAGCTGGGCATCCTCCACGCACTGCGTGGCAATCCCCCAGTCATAGGCCTGCTCGCCGGATATGCGGCGCGAGCGCATGACCACGTCCTTGGTGCGCGTGATGCCGACCATTTTCTGCAGGCGCGCCGAGCCGCCGGAACCCGGGATCTGCCCCAGTTTCTGCTCAGGCAGCGCGTACTGGGTGGTGTTGGTGACGATGCGGAAGTCACACGCCAGCGACAGTTCGAATCCAACCCCGAAGCAATAGCCGCGGTTGGCCGCGATCACGGGTTTGCTGCAGCGCTGCGGCGCCGCGACATTCCAGGCCAGCTTGGAGACATGTTCGGGCGATGCGGCCAGGAAGCCCTTGATGTCGCCGCCGCTGGAAAAATGGGTCCCTTGCGCACGCAGCACGATGACGCGCACCGCGTCATTGATGTCCAGCGCCTCGAACACCTGGCGCAGTTGATCGCGCTGCGGCATGGAAATGACGTTGAGGGGCGGGCGATCGAGAATGATGTCGGCGCGCTGCGCCTCGGCGTTGATCCGTACGCTGAAGCCATCGTAGTGATTCGTGTGATCCATTGTGTTTGCCTAGGTTTGGTGAAAATCGAGGGTCATGCGGAGGCATGCCTTTCCTTGATCACCCGGCGCAGAATCTTGCCGACGGGCGATTTGGGCATTTCGTCCACGAAGACGTAGCCGCGCGGACGCTTGAAATTGGGCAGGGTCGACGAGCGGCAATAGGCGTCCAGCTCCTCGGGGCTGACCTCGGCCCTGGCCTTGATGAACGCGGTGACCTTCTCGCCCCAGCGCTCGTCGGGCAGGCCCACGACGGCTACCTCGTCGACGGCGGGATGCAGCGACAGCAGGCTTTCTATATCGGTGGGCGATATGTTTTCCCCGCCGCTGACGATCATGTCGTCCACCCGGCCCGTCACGAACAGGTCGCCATCCTCGTCGTAGTAGCCCAGGTCGCCGGTCAGGAACCAGCCACCGCGTATCGCCTTGGCGTCCGCGTCCGGGCGCCGCCAATAGCCTTCGAAGGCCTCGTCCCCGGCCAGATCCGCGGCGATCTGGCCTTCCTCGCCGACCGCGGCCAGCTCGTCCATGTCATCCGAACCATACTTGATGACGCGGATGCGCTGGTTCAGCGCGGATTTCCCCGCGCTGCCCGGCTTGCCCACGACATCGGGTTCTATCGTGCACGTGTAAACCTCGGAGGACCCGTAGTGATTGACGAACAGCTCGGGCTGGAAGACCTCCTGCAGGCGCTTGACCAGGGCCGCCGTCATGGGGGCGCCCGCGTATCCGAGCTTGCGCACCGAGCCGATGTCGGTCGCCGCCAGGTCCGGATGCTGGACGATGTCGTGGTACAGCGTCGGCACGAGGTAGAGATTGGTGATCTTTTCCTGCTGGATCGAGCGCAAGGCCAGGGGCACGTCGAACTTGCGCACGCAGACGAAGCAGCCGTTCAGGATGGACATGGCCAACAGCGAGCGCACGCCCATGGTGTGATAGAGCGGCATGACGCCCAAAGTGCGCTCGCCGCGCGCATACAGGTTCTGCGCGATGTGCGCCAGGGCGGCGGAGCGCTCGTGCTGGTGGCGGCGCGGCACGCCCTTGGGGCGCCCCGTGGTGCCGGACGTGAACAGCATCAGCGACCAGTCCTGCGCGTGCGCATTGATCAGTTGCGCCGCGGGGGCGGCGTCCAGCAATTCCTCGAATGGCAGGGTTCCGCCGCCCGCGCCGTCCAGGGCGATCCTGGGCACCTCGCCGGCGGACGGCGCGCCCTGGACGGCATCCGCCGAAACACCCTCGTAGACGACCGCACGCGACTCGGAATACTGCAGACAGTAATCCACCTCGTCAGGCTTCGCCCGCCAGTTCAACGGCGTCATGACCGCGCCCAGCAACTGGCAGGCCCAGTGCAGGCTGGCCATTTCCCAGCGGTTCTGCATGATGGCCAGGACGCGATCCCCATGCCCGATGCCAAGTCGGCCAAGCCCGCCTTCGATCCTGCGAATCTTTTCGAACCATTCCTCGTAGGTCAGGCGCAAGCCGCCATCCACGACGGCCAGTGCGCCGGGGCTGCGTTCAACGGATGCCACGAAGCTACGACCCAGATCGAACATTCTCGTCCTCCTCCTTCTTGATCCCGTTTCGCTGCGCCACGACGGCCTGGAGCGCCCGCACGATGTTGGTGTAGCCGGTGCACCGGCATAAGTGGCCGGACAGCATATCGCGCAATTGATCTTCATCCGGACATGGAAACTGCTTCAGATAGGCATCGCAGGACATCAGGATGCCCGCCGTGCAGAAGCCGCACTGCAGCGCATGGTGGTCCTTGAACGCTTGCTGCAAATCCGTGAGCTCGACGGCGCAGTCGCGGTTCAGGCCTTCCACGGTTTCTATGGAACGCCCTTCGGCCTGCACCGCGAGCATCAGGCAGGAACGCGCCGGAACGCCGTCGACCTGCACGGTGCAGGCGCCGCAAACCCCATGCTCGCAGCCGACATGCACGCCGGTGGCCCCGAGCACGTGCCGCAGGAAATCGGACAGAAGCATGCGCGGCGCGGCCTGGCCGCTGACCTGGCGGCCGTTCAAAGTCAGGCCGATGGCATGCGGGGTGTCGCTACGATACGGTTTCATCGAGTACCTCGGTGATCAGTCTCTGGCCCAGCGAGCGAACCAGATGGCGGCGGTACGACGCGCTGACGTGGGGGTCGCTCTGCGCCTGCAGGTCCCATGCGAACGCCGCCAGCACGGCCGGCAGGTCGGCGGACCGCGGCCAGCGCCGGGTCACGGGCCGATCCGCCACGCCGCCGATGGTGAGGGCGATTTCAGAGGCGGAAGCCACGACGGCCAGGCTGACGATGGCGAAATCGCCGCGCCGCATCGCCACCTCGTCGAACCGGTAGCGGCATCCATCGACGGCCAGGGGGAAGCGCACTTCCTCGATGAATTCGCCTTCTTCGATGGCCGTCATGAGCATGCCGGTGAAAAACTCGTCCGCGGCCAGGGTGCGCCGCCCCGACCTGGATCGCAAAACGACCTCGCCCCGCAACGCCGTGAGGCACAGGGGCAGCTCGGCACTGGGGTCGGCATGGGCGATGGAGCCACACACCGTGCCGCGGCTGCGGATCTGGAAATGGGAAATGTACGGAAAGGCGAGCTGCAGCAGCGGAACCTCCCGGGCCAGCGCCTTGCGCTGCTGCACCTTGGCCTGGGTGACCGCCGCGCCCACGACCAGACGCCCATCCCGGACCCGCACGTAATCCAGCTCGGCGCAGCGGGAAATATCGATCAGGGCCTTGGGACGCGCCAGACGGTAGTTGATCATGGCCATGAGGGATTGCCCCCCGGCCAGAATGCGCGCCTCCTGGCCATAGTGCTCGAAAGCCTCGAAAATGTCCTGTACGCGGTCCGCGCGCACGTAATCGAAAGAACAGGGCTTCATCGGCCAATTCCAAGAAATGCCAGCACGCGCCGCCACCACGAGACCCGCGCAACCACCGTTTCGCCGGACGCCTTGCGGCCAAGCCGCTCGAAGAGCTGCCGCAGGATGATCCTGGCGGCCCCTTCGAGCATGCGGCTGCCGACTGCGGCCACCTTGCCGCTGACCGCCACGTCATAGTCATAGGACAAGAGGGTGCCGCCGTCTTGCGGCTCGAGGCGCACCCTGCCGCTGCCCTGGGCCGACCCCAGGGCGCTCATGCCCTGGCCGCCCAGCGACAGGCCATGCGGCGGATCGAGGTCGCTGAGGGTGACCTGCGCTTGGTAGCGCGCCTTGACGACGCCGATTCCGATCGTGACTTCCGCGCGATAGGTCTGTTCGTCGACGCGCTCCAGGGCATGGCAGCCCGGGATCACGCTGGCCAGCGCATCGGGATCCATGAGGACGGCGTAGACCTTCTCGGGCGCGGCCGCCAACTGTACCGTGCCGGCCATATGCAGCGCATCGCCGCCGGCGCTCGCGCGGCCGCCACCGGGCGCGGGCGACGGGGCCTGGACGACGGGCGTCTGGACCCGCGCGGGATCGGATTCGGGTTCGGGCTCGGGCCCGGCCAGCAGCGCATGCACGCGCGATGGCGTGAGCGGCAGGCGGACATCGGCCTCGCCCAAGGCATCGGCGACCGCGTTGGCGATGCACACCGGCGTGCTCATGTTGTTGCCCTCGCCGATGCCCTTGGCCCCGAGTGGCGTGAAGGGCGACGGGGTTTCGAGGTGCACGATGATGGGCTCCGGCACCTCGCAGGCCGTCGGCATCAGGTAATCCGCCAAGGTGCCGGACAGGAAGCTGCCGTCGGCCCCATACCGGTATTCCTCGAGCAGGGCCGCCCCCAGGCCCTGGGCGAATCCCCCCCGTATCTGCCCCTCGGCCAAGGCGGGGTTCAGCAGCCGGCCGGCATCATGGGACGTCACGTATCGGTCGATACGCACCCGTCCCGTGGCGCGATCGACTTCCACGGCACAGATGTCAAAGATGAATCCATAGGCGGCGGAGCTGTTGATCACGTCCTTTTCATCGGGCGCGTCGGCGTGTGGCGGCGACCAGAAAACGGTTTCGCGCAGGCCCGGCTGCATGCCGTCCGGCAGCGAGCCAGGTGACCAATGCGTCAGTCCCGCGACACGATGGAAACGCAAGGCTCGATCAGGCGCCTCGCTGGAATGGAGCTTGCCGTCGGCAAACTGGATCGAGTCCGGCGACACCCGCAGGGTGTCCGCCGCGATCCGCGCCATTTTTCCGCGGATCCGCAGGGCGGCCAGATGCGCGCTGCCCGCCACGGCGCCGGCAAAGCGGCTCGAGTAGTTCCCCGCCGCGATCGACCAGGCGTCCTTTTGCGTGTCCAATTCGGTGTTGACGATGATGTCGTCCGGCGCGAGGCCCAGCACGTCCGCCACGACCTGGGCCGTGGCGGTGCGATGCCCCTGGCCGCCGGGCACGGAATCGATGATCACCGTCACGCAGCCCAGGGGGTCGACGCTGACGGTCGCGCTGGCGATCGCGCCGTTCTTGGGGCCCGCCTTGGCGCGCGCCTCGGCCGACATGACGGTCGTGATGTAGCCCATGTTGGAAATGGAGGGCTCGACGATGGCGGCATAGCCGATGCCGTACAGCCGGCCTTCCGCGCGCGCGGCCTGGCGGCGCTGCAGCAATTCGTCGAGCTCGCCGCGGCTGATCGCCAGGGCCAGAGATTCCTGATAGTTGCCGGAGCCGATCAGCGCGCCGGCGGGCGCGCGATACGGGAATGCGTCGGGCGGGATCAGATTGCGCCGGATCACATCCAGCGGATCCAGGTCCAGCTCGACCGCGATCCGCTGCATCAGGCGTTCCAGCGCGAAGTACATCTGGGGCCCGCCGAAGCCGCGCACCAGGGCGCTGGGGGTCTTGTTGGTCAGCACGACCCGATTGCGCACCGACAGATTGCGTACCTTGTAGGCTCCCGTCAGGATGCCGTGCATCCTGTACAGGGTGGCCGGTTCCGGCGCGCGCAGATAGGCGCCGCAGTCGTCCATCTGGTCATAGCGCAGGGCGGCCAGGGTGCCATCGGCATGAACGGCGGCCTCTATCGTCGTGATCCGGTTCGGCGCGGCCGCCGAGGCCATCAGGTGCTCATAGCGGTCTTCCACCCATTTGACGGGCGCACCGGCCTTGCGCGCCGCCAGGCACAACAAGGCCACATAGGTGGATACCGCCTGCTTGACGCCAAAGCTGCCGCCCGAATCCTTGACGAAACGCAGGCGCAGCCTCGAGCTGCCGACCTTCAGGGCGCGCGATACCACCGTATGGATGGCGAAGGGCCCCTGGAAATTCGACAGGACATCGTAGCCCTCGCCTCCCGCCAGGTATTCGGCCACGACGACGAACCCCTCGATCGGCGTCGTCGAGTTGCGCGGGTAGTGGATCGTCAGGGCGACGCGGCGCTCGGCGGCCTCGAAGGCCGAATCCGGATCTCCATAGGAAAAATGCCGGTCGCTGACGACGTTCGAACCCACGGCGGCGTGCAGCACGGGAGCCTGCGCACCGGCCGCCGCCTCGGGGTCGACGGCGGCCGGCAACTGGCGGTACTCGACATTCACGAAATCCAGGGCGTCTTCCGCAAGATACCGGTCTTCCGCGATCACGACGGCAACGGGCTCCCCGACGTAGCGCACCTTGTCGATGGCGATGCACCAATGCTCCATGGGCTGCTGCACACCGACGGGAAACGGGGCCGCCCATTGCCGGACGTCCGCCCCCGTGAGCACGGCCCTGACCCCGGGCTGCCGCTCGGCGGCCGACGTGTCGACGGACACGATTTCCGCGTGCGCATACGGCGCGCGCAGGATCGCGGCCTGCAGTGTGCCGGGCTTGACGCCGACGTCATCCGCATAATGCCCCCGGCCGGTCAACAGGGCCGCGTCCTCGATGCGCGCCGCGCGGCGGCCTACGTGCGGGCCTGTTTCATTCACCAATTCAGAACTCATGTCTCGGATTTCCGGCTGAGCCATCCATTTGGACCATGGTAGATCAAAGCCCGCGCCCAAGTCTTTATCACACAGTGCTCGTATTTACCCATCAGTATGATTTACTTGCAGAAAACGGGACCTCCGCCAGGCGGGAAATCCTTAAAAAAGACCCAGAGATAAATTCGCGGACACGCTGATAATGGTTTTCGAACCCCCTGCCTATAAGATGAATCGCTGCCACATGAGGTTTTTTCAATCTATAAGGACGGAGACTCGCAATCATGAACAAAGCCATTTATCGGCTGGCCGCCAGCGCCACGGCGGCATTGGTGGCTGCCGCTTGCGCACCCGCATTCGCAGCCAATGGGCAAGCCATCAAGATCGGCGTGTTGACACCGCTGTCCGGCGCCTATGCGCCCATCGGCCAGCAGGTCAAGTGGGGCACCGAACTGGCCGTCGAGGAAATCAACGCATCGGGCGGGATCGCGGGCCGCCAGGTCCAGTTGATTTTCGAGGACGGCGAGGCGGATCCCGCGGTCATGACCCGCAAGGCGGAAAAGCTGTTTCAAAGCGACAAGGTCGATTTCCTGACCGGCGTGGTCAATTCCGGCGGCACCATTGCCGTGGGCCAGGTGGCCGAACGCAACAAGCGCCTCGCGTCCACGACCGTCTCGCTCTCCGATGCCATCACCGGCATCAGGTGCTCGCCCAATCTGTTCCGCGTCAACGCGCCCGGCGGCATGCAGGCCACCGGGCTGGTGCAATGGATCAAGAATCACAAAGCGGACGCGCGCATATTGGCGGTCGGCCCGGACTACGAGATGGGGCGCAATACCGTCGCCGGCTTCGTAGGAACGGCCAAGGCTGCCGGCCTGAATGTCGTGGGGGAACTCTTTCCGCCGCTGGGCGAAAAGGATTTCACGTCCTATTTCGGTCAAATCCGCCAAAGCCGTCCGGACATCATCTATACGTCCACCGCCGGAAACGACACCGTGCGTTTCTTTTCCCAGCTCGAGGAGTACGGGCTGCGCAGCCGCATGACGCTGGCCGGCGCCTCCGTCGCCGTCACCGCGCAGAACATCCAGGCGATGGGCAACACCGCCGAGGGTTTCGTGACCGTTGCCGGTTATTCGCCGGACCTGGATACCCCGGAAAACAAGAAATTCACCGATGATTTCCACAAGAAGACCAATGCGACGCCCGACCTGTATGGCGCCGACTCGTACGGCGTGGTGTATTTCTACAAGGCGGCCGTCGAAAAAGCGGGCAGCACCGATACCGATGCCGTCCGCACCGCGATGCGCGGCCTGGCCTGGGATACCCCGCAGGGCAGGAAAGAGATGCGTGCCGGGGACCACCAGGCCATCATGGACGTTTACGTCCTGCAGGTGAAGGACGGCAGATTCACCATCGTCGACAAGATCGAGGGCTCGAACGCGGCGGGTCCCGACACGTGTGAACGTTTCTAAGAACGGACATGATCGAGTATCTGCAATTCGTCCTGGGGCCGCAGATCGTCAATGGCCTGACGATCGGCGTGGCCATCATCCTGGTGTCCCTGGGGCTGAGCATCATATTCGGCTTGCTGGATGTGGTGAATATGGCCCATGGCGAGTTCTACGCCATGGGCGCATTCATCAGCATGACCCTGTACGCCCTGGGCCTGGGATTCTGGGCGGCGCTGATCATCACGCCGCTGCTGGTGATGCCCATCGGGGCCCTCGTGGAGCGCTGCCTGATCCGGTTCGTGTATCACAGCCCGGATCGGCACACCCTCACCCTTTTGCTGACGATCGGCCTGTCCATCATTCTCAAGGACCTGTACGACGTGCTGTACGGGCCCAATACGATGAAGCCGGAAAACCCCATTTCGGGCGTTACCGAAATCGTGGGAATCATCATTCCGAATTACAGGCTGTTCCTGCTGGTGTTCGGCACGCTGATCATCACGCTGACCTGGTTCGTGCTGTTTCGAACCCGCCTCGGCGCCGTGATTCGCGCCGCCGCCCATGACAAGGACATGACGGCCAGCCTCGGGGTGCCGGTGCGCCTGATCTATTCCGGCGCATTCGCGTTCGGCATTTCACTGGCGGCATTGGCGGGGGTGCTGCTGGCGCCGATCTATTCCGTATTTCCCACGATGGGCCATGACTTCATCCTGCTGGCCTTCACCGTCGTCATCGTGGGGGGGATCGGCAGCTTCTGGGGCACGGTGGTGGCGGGATTGCTGCTGACGCAGATCGAATCCATCGCCAGCCTGTATATCGCACCCAACTGGGGAGAGCCGCTGATCTTCAGCATCATGATCGCGGTGCTGGTCGTCCGCCCACAGGGCCTGTTCAACTGGAGCCGGTAGCCGTGGGCGCGCAAAAATTCAGCGGAACGACAAGCCCCAGGCTCCTGGCCTGGATCTTCTTCGCGGCGGCCATTCTCTTTGCCATCATCGCCGGCATCGCCCAGGAGACCTTTTATCTGCGCCTGGCCACCGAGGCCCTGATTTTCTCGGGGATCGCCCTCAGCGTCGACCTGCTGCTGGGGTACACCGGGCTCTTCTCGCTGGGCCAGGCGCTGTACTTCGGCATGGGCGCCTACCTGACCGCCCTGTTGCTGCTGGAGGGGGGCAGCCATGGATTCTGGAGCGCGCTGGGCCTGAGCCTGCTGGCATCCACCCTCGTGGCGCTGGTCATCGGGGCCATCGCCATTCGATCCAGGGGCGTTTATTTCATCCTGATCACGTTCGGCCTCGCCCAGGTCGCCGGACGGGCGGTCTACAACACGCGGTCCCTGGGCGGATCGGACGGCATCACGGGCATTCCCGTGCTGGAGATCAACTTTGGACTTTTCAGCCTGAACCTGGGCGATCCGGTCAGCTTTTTCATGCTGTCCCTGTTCTTCGTCCTGGTGATGTACCTGGGCCTGCTGTACTTGACGCACACGCCATTCGGGCGCGTGCTGGTCGCCATCCGCTCGAACGAGGAGCGCGTGCGCGCCCTGGGATACAACCCCTGGCGGTACAAGCTGGCCTCCTATGTGATCGCGGCGGACGTGGCCGCGCTGGCGGGCACGCTGTACCCCTTGCTGCGCGGTTTCGTCTCCCCGGAACTCATGTATTTCGACATCTCGGTGAATGCCGTCATCATGGTGATCCTCGGAGGCACGGGCACGCTCATCGGACCGCTCTACGGCAGTGTCTTCCTGATTGCCCTCAAGACTTTCATCAGCAGTTGGACGCTGCACCATGGCATCGTGATCGGCATCATCTTCATGCTGACGGTGATCTTTTTCCCTGCGGGATTCGTCGGCCTCTACAAGCGGCTGACGGGCGCCGCCAAAGGGGGACGGCTCTCATGACCGAAATCATCCTCGACGTGGAAGGGGTGAGTGTCGCCTTCGGCGGGCTGCAGGCGGTCAACAACGTCAGCCTGCAGGCGCGCGACCGGCAGATCACCTCGGTGATCGGCCCCAACGGAGCGGGCAAGAGCACCTTGTTCAATCTGATCGCCGGCGCCATCCGCTCGAGCTCGGGGCGTGTCCGGTTCCAGGACAAGGACATCACCGGATGGCCATCCAACCGCATCTGCCTGGCCGGCCTGGCGCGTTCCTTTCAGATCACCAAACTGTTCTTCGACCTGACGGTGGAGGAAAACCTGCGGCTGGCCAGCCAAATCCTCGAGCCCGACGGCCGCCTGCTGCGGCCCCTCGCCCACAGCGTGCGCGCCAAGGCCAAGACCAGGGAGCTCCTCGACCGCTTTCTCTTGACGCAGCGGCGCAAGGAGCTGGCCGGCTACTTGTCCCACGGGGAACAGCGCCGGCTGGAAATCGCCCTGGCGCTTGCCAGCGAACCCAGGATGCTGCTGCTCGACGAGCCCACACAGGGAATGTCGCACGGCGATACGGAGGACACGAAGAACATGATCCGCGATATCGCCGGGGAAACCGCCGTCATGCTGGTGGAGCACGACATCGACCTGGTGATGGACCTGTCGCACTGGATCGTCGTCATGCATCAGGGCCAGAAGCTGGCCGAGGGAATTCCGCAGGATGTCCGGGCGAACCCGGCGGTGCGCGAAGCCTATCTCGGAGAGGCGTGAGCAATATGATATTGCGTATGACGGGGGTACACTCCTACTACGGTTTGAGCCACATCCTGCAAGGCGTGGATCTGGAAATCGCAGCCGGCGAGATCGTCGGCCTGTTCGGCCGCAACGGCGTCGGCAAGACCACCACGCTCAGGACGATCGCCGGATGGGTCAAGCCGACTCAAGGAGACATCCTTTTCCAGGACGTGAAGCTCAATGGGCTCGAGCAGGACGCCATTGCCCGGCAGGGAATCGCATTCATCCCCGAAGACCGGCGGATCTTCCCCGGGCTCAGCGTCGAGGAAAATCTTCAACTGGGACTGCTGCAGAACCGTACGCTGTCCAAGGCCGAACAGCGCCGGGCCCTGAGCGACGTCTACCAACGCTTTCCCAGGCTGCATGAACGGCGATCGCAGGCCGGGATCACGCTGTCCGGGGGCGAGCAGCAGATGCTGACGATCGCCCGGGCGCTGATCGGCCGGCCGCGTCTCATGCTGATCGACGAGCCCAGCGAAGGCCTCGCCCCCATGATCGTCGACGATATCTTCAAGCTGCTGGCGGAGCTCAAAGAGGAAGGGGTCTCCATTCTGCTGGTGGAGCAGAACCTCAAGCGGTCCTTGTTGGTGGTGGACCGCTTCTACGTCATGAAGCGCGGCAGCATCACGCTGGCCGGCAAGGCGAGCGAGCCCGCCGACCAGGAACGGCTCCTGCGGGAGATCGCCCTATAAGCGCTTTCCAGGCCGGCGGCCATGCGGGAGAAACCCGAAGGGGACGATGATGGAATTACGCCAGATTCAGTATTTTCTCTGCTTGTTCGAGGAAGGAACCGTGACACGGGCGGCCAAACGGCTGAATATCGTTCAACCCGCGCTCAGCATGCAGATCGCGAGGCTCGAGGAGGAACTCGACCAGAAGCTGTTCACACGCAATCCTCGCGGGATGCAGCCGACGACGGCGGGGCGCCAGATGTACCAATTGTTCTTCCCCATCATGCGCGACCTGACGCATGCGCGCGAACAGTTGCTGCGAGCCAAGGGCGAGTTGCGCGGCCATATCAATGTCGGCATGATCGCGTCCATCGCCCATGGGGCGCTCGCCATCACCCTGCAGGAATTCAAGAGCCAGCACCCCAAGGTCAATGTGACGATTGCCGACGGCTATAGCGCGATACTGGCGGATTGGGTGGCCGGGGGCCGCCTCGACGCCGCCATCATCAACAAGCCGACCCGTCCGCTGGGCCTGGACATGGAAGTCATCACCGACGAAGACATGGTGCTGATCACCAGCGTCGATCACCGGCGCGCCCTGCCCGAGGTCGTTCCCCTGCGCATCGTCGACACGCTGGAACTCGCCCTGCTCACGCGGCACCACGGCTTGCGCGGCATCATGGAATACTACGCCCAGGGAGCGGACATCAGCCTGTCGCCGACCATCGAGTCCGATTCGGTCACGTCGATCCTGAATCTGGTCAGCAATACACAGTTGGCGACCATCCTCCCAGGCATCACCTTGAGCGGGCAGCCCTGGAGCCCGCGCCTGCGAACACATCGCATCGTCGAGCCCACACTGACCCGCCGCGTCGTGTGCGTGACCCACCCCCGGCACCCGCTGAATCAGGCGACCTCGGCCTTCATCGAGTTATTGACGCAGCACCTGCAATCGATGCGGATCGGCGCGGGCGCCCCGAAAGAGCCCGCGCCCGCAGAGTACGACTTCATGCGGGACGTCCCCCAGGAGCTCGCGGTCGACATGCCGTCGACCACGCCGGCGCTCTGACGCAAGCCCATCGCCCATCCGCAAGGCCCGTCTTTACCGCAGACCCGCCTCTTTGAAATAGGCCTCGGCGCCGGGGTGAATGGTCCCGCCGATCCGCCGTGGATCCGATGCAATCTGCGGCGTCCAGTCCTTCATGGACGCGAGGCTGCCTTTCAGTTCGTCGATGCCCGCCAGAATGGCTTTGCAGATGGAATAGGCCTCGTCATCCGACATGGCCGTCGATGCATAGAGACCGGTGCTCCAACCGACGCCTTTCACGGGATAGTCTTGCTTCTCGAACATGCCCGCCGGCATCGTGGCCTCGGAAAACCCGAATTTCTTGAGGTATTCGATGGCATGATCCTGGAGCCCGAGGAATCTCTGGCCCGGAGCAATCGACAGTTGCGCGGTATTGGGATGGCCGGGCGTGGTGATGCCCATCACCATGTCCAGGCGGTTGTCCTGGAAAAGGTCGGTAATGACGCTCAGGCCCGAGCGCACGACATTGCCGCCATACCCCTTGATCTCATCGTAGGTCAGGCCATTGGCCTCGAGGATCAGGCGAGCCATGTACTCATTCAGGCTTCCATCCGGGCCCGTCCCGATCCGAACCGGGAGCTTCTTTTCCTTGATGTCGGATAGTTTTTCAAGCTCGTAGCCATTCCTGACGGTCACGCGCTGCCAATACTGGTCCAGGCCGCCCAGCAAGCCGCGGATATTGTGTATCGGCTCTTTGAATGGGCCGACGCCCTGCTCGGCCCAGGCAACGACGGGCGGGAAATTCAAGCCTACATCCGCATCGCCCTTGGAGACCAGGAACGTGTTGGCAATCGCCATCGGCGTGCTCATGACCTCGACGGCCGAGCCCTTGGGCAGGCCCTTCAAGAGCACGTTCCTGAAGGCGCCCCCCATGGCATACCACCCGCTGCCGGTGCCCGCCGTGGCAAACCTGATGCGGGCGGGGGCCGTCAGCATCTTTGCGCCTTCCGCCGCGGCGGCCCATGCCGCGGGGATGCCATGCACGGCATTCAATGCACCGAAACCGATAAGCTTGATCACGGTTCTGCGAGAACTCAAATCAGTCATGTCTGCTCCTTGGTTATGGCCGTTTGCGTATACGAACCCCTTGGCCCAGCCACACAATCGCCAATATGGCCAGCCCGACGCCGATATAAACGGCATCAAAAGACAAGAACGAAATCGCGATTGAAAACATCAGGATATTTTCCAGCCTTGAATTATGGGTACGCCAGAATCCCGAGAAGCACACGGCCATGACGTAGCAGCTCGCCAAGGTCACGAGACTGTGCAGGACGATGACATGCGCCTGGCCTTCGAGCAGCAGGGCGGGACTGCGGACCAGGGCAAACGCCACCAGAAAGCCCGCGAAGCTGTTCCTCAGGGCCATCCACCCGGTTCTCCAGACGTCCGCGCCCGCGATGCCGGCCGCGACGAATGTCGCGAGCGCGACGGGCGGCGTCACCATGGAAAGCACGGCGAAATACAGCACGAAGAAGTGGATGGAAATCAGCGGCAGATCCAGGATTTGCAGCGCCGGGACGGCAAGGATCGAGCCCATGATATAAGCCGCCGTGGTGGGCATGCCCATCCCCATGATGATGACCATCACCATGACGATCAGCAGGGAGGGAATCAGGTATCCGCCTGAGATCGCCAGCATGAATCCGCCGAAGGTCAGGCCCAGGTTGGTCATGGAGGCGACACCCACGATGATGCCGGCGCCGGCGCAGGGGATCGCGACCGTCACCGCGGCCCGTCCGCCGCTTTCCAGCGCCAGGATGGAATCGACGACGATATCGCGCGCGGTCGTGCCCGCGCTGCGGAAAAAGCCCTCGCCATTACGGGTCTTTTCATACAGCTTGGTCAAATAGGCCAGAATGATCGTCAGCACGACGGCACGCAGCGTGGACGAGCTGAGGGACCTGCCGACGAATATATCGTAGACCAGCGAGACTACCGGAATAAACAAATAGAGGCGCAAAAAGGTGGACCGCCAGGTGATATTCAACTCGGCCGCCGAAACTCCCTTGATATTGTGCTTCTTGGCGCTGCTGTCGATGACGAAGAAAAGCGCCGCATAATACAGCAGTGCCGGGATGATCGCGCTGATCGCAATGTCACGATAGGATTCCCCCATGAACTGGGCGATCAGGAAGGCGGCGGCTCCCATGACGGGCGGCATGATCTGCCCGCCCGTCGAGGCCGACGCCTCTACCGCGGCGGCCTCCTCCGCGCTGAGGCCCGACCTGCGCATGGCGGGAATCGTGAAATTGCCGACGATCGCCGCATTGGCCGTCGCACTGCCGCTGATGGCGCCGAACATGGTGGACCCGATGACCGCGACCTTTGCCATGCCGCCGCGGAAACGGCCGACCATCAAGGTCGCCAGATCGATGAACAGTTTTCCACCGCCGAACGTTTCCAGGAACGCGCCAAACAGCAGGAAATACATCACCTGCGTATAGGAAACGATACTGGGAATCCCAAAGATGCCTTCATTCTGAAGTGTCTGCAGCTCCAGGAATCGCCTGAAGAACGACGCCGTCAATTCGCCGCCGTGCGCCACGGCGCCGATGCCGGGAATGCCGCGCATCGCCGTGCCGCTGAACTGATAGACCAGGAACGCCAGGATCACGAAGGTCAGGCCCCTGCCCAGCAGCCGCCGCGTCGCCTCGACGACGAGAATCACGGTGAGCACGCCGACCACGAAATCGCCCGGAGTGACGGGATCCACGCCCGCGATGCGGGTGGTGATCCGGCCCTGTTCTATATAAAAGTATGCGGCGATTCCGATGCAGGCCAGCACACTGGCAATATCGAGCCATCGCGCGCTGGCGTAATACCTGGAACCCGGGTTCTTGATCAAGGGTTTGCCGAGGAACACCAGGATCGCCGCAAACATGACATGGATCGGGACCGCCACCATCAGGTCCAGAGGCGTTCCATAAACCACGTAGATCTGGAAGCACGACCAGAGGATCGCGAATATCGAGAGCGGATTCAAAAGCTTTCTCATTATGGCTGCCTTCCATGCTTTCATCGGGTTTCGAGCTTTGCGGCGGCGAGGCGAATGGTGGTCGATGAACGATGCGCTCCGCTGGAAACGGTGATCGGCATAGGACGGCAAGCCGGCCGCCTATGGCCGATCGATATCAAAACGGGTATTCGGGGAGATGAGCTCGTCGAGGTCGACGTCCTGTTCGCCAGGAATCCTGACCTTGGTGAACACATGTCCCTCGTAATGCACCGGGCGTGTGGCATCCAGGCCCATCTTGGCACTGAGGCCCTGCACCGCGGCCTCGTCCGCATCCCGCCCCTGCGGCGGCGCGTACAGCGTCGTCGAGGGATCCAGCACGGATCCCTGGGCCCCGTGGACCACCACCAGATCCCGGCTGGCCTGGAAACGGGTCGCCACCGCCCACTCCACCTGCTGCGGATCATGGACGTCGACGTCCTCGTCCACCACCACCACATGCTTGATGTCGTAATGGGCGCCGAACGCGGACAGGATCACGTTCTTTGGCAAGCCCTCATGGGTCTTGCGCAGCCGGACGTACAAGTGATAGCGGCAGACGCCGCCAACCGACAAATGAACGTCCTGGACTTGTGGATGGCTGCCTTGCAGATGGCCCAGCAAAGTCGCCTCGCGGGGGATGCCGCCCAACAAGAGGTGTTCCATCTCGGCCGGCACGATGGTGTGGTAGAGGGGTTTTTCCCGGTGCGTGATCAGGTCGACCTCTATGACCTCGCGCTGCTCTTTTTCGCTGTAGTATTTCGGAAACTCGCCGAAAGGCCCCTCCATATGGCGTTCCCCCGGCAATATGCGGCCCTCGATGACGATTTCCGCATGCGCCGGCACCCGCACATCATTGCTGAGGCATTTCACCACCCGCAAGGGATCCGCATGCAAGGCGCTGGCGATCTCGAG
This sequence comes from Alcaligenaceae bacterium, assembly GCA_044508625.1. Lineage (GTDB taxonomy): Bacteria > Pseudomonadota > Gammaproteobacteria > Burkholderiales > Burkholderiaceae_B > Castellaniella. The sequence continues at coordinate 229,554 of JBIQHJ010000001.1, read as the reverse complement.
CTCGTCATGATCGATCGGCGTAATGGCCTGGGAGGCCAGCAGCGTCAGCGGATCCACGCCGATGGCGATGGCAATGGGCAGCGCCCGCCCCGCGCCTTCGGCCGCCTTGTAGAAGGCGAGCAGATGGCGGGGCAGCATCAGCAGGGCCATATGTCTTTCGCCATGGACCTGGATGCGGTTGATCGACACATTCTGAATGCCCGTCGCGGGGTTGCGGGCAATCACGAGGCCCGCCGTGATGTAGGGCCCGGAATCATGCTCGCTGTGGGTCGGGATGGGCAAAAGGCGCCGCACGTCGATATCCCGGTGCACGACCTGCTGGCAAGGAGCGCCATTTTCGATTTCGACCCAGGGGCGAGGATTTTCCGCTGCATGCCGATATCGCGCCAGCAGTTCCGATTGCGGCACCCCCATGGCTTCCGCCACCCAGGCGCGCTGCGACATGAACCCGGAAACGATGCCTATGTCATGCCCGCCCGGTTTTGGAAAATATGCGGCCTTGCTGCCGTCCAGACGTTTGGCAATCGCCGCGAGGCGATGCTCGAGGGGAATATTCTCCTTCAGCGTCGCGAGGCGATCCGTTGCGGCCAGGTGCCGAAGCCAGTCACGCAAACTGTCGAAACTCTTGCCGGCACGCAAGGGATTCATTCCTTCCTCCATGGGCACGATATTCTTATATTTCCATGCAACCACTTCATCGCGGTCGCGGGCCAGTGCAACTCAATATCGGAACCGCCACCGAATTCAGTCTACAGACGGGTATCGATCAGTTCAAGTAATATATAGTGATAGCATCCATCAATTAGATTGATGGATCGCGCGGGCCGCTTTTTCGGAATATGCTTGTGATATCCGCCCCGGAGGGGTCGCAAAAATACCGGCTTTCGCATTCGTCGATCGAATCCATGCCGGAATTGCGAAACATCATAGGCACGGCAAACCATATGGCAAGAGAGATCATCGACATACTGCTTGAATTGCGCGATCGCGGCGAGCTTCACGCAGTCGCCACCGTGGTCGAGGCAATAGGCTCGGTTTCGGCAAAGACGGGGGCAAAGGCCATTATCGGTCCGGAAGGCCGGATAATGGCCGGCTGGGTGGGCGGCGGCTGCGCCGAATCCGCGGTCGGCAGCGCGGCGCTCGAATGCATGGATACAGGCAAAACCAAAATGATGGACATCGACCTGGACGATGAGGTCCTGGGCGTCGGCATGCCCTGCGGCGGCAGCATGCGGGTTTTCATCGAACCCATTCAGCCCAAGCCCACGCTCTGGATCATGGGCCACGGGCGCATAGCGGAATGCCTGTGCCATTTCGCGGATACCGTGGGATTCAACGTGGCGGTCAATGACCCCATCGCGACGGCCGAGAGGTTCCCCGACGCCCACCGCCTGATCAGCGACGATCCCGACTACTCATCCCTCGAGCCGGGTCCGCAGGACTTCGTCGTGATCGCGACGCAGCACAAGGGCGACCACGAATCCATGCAGCGGGCGCTTGCGGCCCGACCCGGCTACATCGCGCTGATAGCCAGCCACAAACGCGCCAGCCTGGTGATGGATTACCTCAAGGAAGCCGGTTTTCCCCAAGAACGGCTCGACAGGGTGAACATCCGCGCGGGCCTCGACATTGGCGCGCGCACACCGGAGGAAATCGCGCTGTCCGTCATCAGCGAAATCGTCATGCTGAGGCGTGGCGGCTCGGGCAGGCGCATGTCGGATATCCTCATGTCGAGCCAGGCCACCCTTCCGGCCGCGGGCGGATCGAGCAAATGACGCGCACCGCCACCCGCCCGGCCGACGGCAAACGATTCGATCCCGAGTCCCTGAGGCGGATGTTCCCTCTGCTCGCCGCGGCCGGCAAGCACCTGCATTACTTGGACAACGCGGCAACGACACACAAGCCCGCGGCCGTCATCGACGCCATTGGAAACTGCTATACGCAGCGCTACGCGGCGGTTCACAGGGGGCTGTACGATCTGGCGGGGGCGGCCACCGAGGTCTACGAGGCCGCACGTTCGACCATCGGAGGCTTCCTGGGCGCGGCAAGCGACGCGGACATCATATTCACGCGCGGCGCCACGGAATCCATCAACCTGGCGGCGGCCGGCTGGGCCAGGAACCGCCTGCGCGCGGGCGACGAGGTCTGGGTAACCGCCATGGAGCATCATTCCAATTTCTTGCCCTGGCAGGCGGCCTGCAAGGCAAGTGGCGCAAGGCTGCGCATCCTCCATTGCGACGCGCACGGCGTACTGCAGGAGCTGCCGCCGCCTTCCTCCCGTCACGTCGGCCTGCTTGCCGTCACTCATGTCTCGAACGTGCTCGGCATCATCAATCCCATTGCCGCACTCATTCGGCAAGCCCATGAACGCGGCATTCCGGTACTGGTGGACGGCGCCCAGGCCATTGGCCACATCCCGGTCGACGTCGGCGACCTTGGCTGCGACTTCTACGCCTTTTCGGCACACAAGATGTATGGCCCGACAGGCATTGGCGTGCTGTATGCCAACGCGGCACGCCGGGCTGAAATGCAGCCCCTGCTGCTGGGCGGCGGCATGGTCGACGAGGTCGGTGCCGACGACTCCTCCTGGCTGCCGGCACCGGCCAGATTCGAGGCGGGCTCGCCGAACCTGGCCGGCGCCGCGGGGCTGGCCGAGGCCGCTCGATTCATCGAGGCGCACATGCCGGAGGAGGCGCAAGAGCACGTGCGCCGCCTGCGTGACGAGGCGATATGGGGCCTGGAGGAGATCCCGGGGGTCGTGGTCTATGGGCCGCCGGCAGATGCGCGGCAGTACGCCGGCATCGTGGCATTCAATGTGGAGGGAATACACCCGCATGATGTTGCGCAGACGGCGGCCAGCGCGGGCGTTGCCTTGCGCGCCGGGCATCACTGCTGCCAGCCGCTCATGCGGGTGCTGGCCACGCGGGCGACGCTGCGCGCAAGTTTCGCGCCCTACAACACCCACGCTGACGTCGCGGCGCTGCTGCGGGCCATCGAGCAGGCCATCGCGGCGTTTCGCTAGACGGCGGCAAGGCATGAGCAGCCAGGAGCGGAACGACAGGGATGCCGATGCGCACAGGGTGTGGCAGGCCATATTGCGCGACAACTTCCGCCACCCCCACAACCGCGCGGCGGTGCAGGGAATGGAGCACTGCGGCAGCAGCAGGAATCCCTTGTGCGGCGATCATATCGAAGTCGGTATCGACGAAGACCACGGCGTGATCACCGACGTGCGTTTTACGGGCTACGCCTGCTCGATCGCCGTCGCATCGGCTTCCCTGATGACGCAGGCCGTGCAAGGGTCGACGACGGACATGGCCCGAGAGCTGGCCGACGGGATCCAGCAATGGTTTTCGGACGACTCCGTCGATTTGCCGCTGCCCGGCCTTCTGCAGCCCCTGCGGCTGCTGCGCCGGCAATCGGCGCGCAAGCGCTGCGCGATGCTTGCGTGGCAATCGCTTGCCAAGGCGCTGCCGTGAACGAGAGGGCCGGGCTCCGCTCGCCGCCGGGCGTGGGCGGCGCGACGGCGCCAGCGACTTGCCAGAGCGCAAATAAACCTGCAATCTGATGGCCGAAGATCGCCCAAGGCAACGCTGCCCAATGAACCCCGATCAATCTGCCCGCCCTCGTTCCATGGCCAACACCGTCAATCCCTCCACCATCGACGCCTTTCTCGACACCCTGTGGCTCGAGGACGGCCTGGCGGACAATACCCTGGCGGCCTACCGGCGCGACCTCGCCGCCTTTGCGCGCTGGCTCGCGGCCGCGTCGGGCCGCTCGCCGGAATCGGCGCGCGCCGAGGACATCCGGTCCTGGTTCGCGGCCCAGCACGCCCACAGCAAGGCCAGCACCGCCAACCGGCGCCTCGCGGCGCTGCGGCGCTATTACCTGTGGGCCTTGCGCCGCGGCCTGTGCGCGCAGGATCCCTGCCTGGGCCTGCGCAGCGCCCGCCAGCCCGCCCGCTTTCCCAAGACCCTGTCAGAGTCCCAGGTGGAGGCGCTGCTGGCCGCGCCCGACGTGGGCAGCACGCTGGGGCTGCGGGACCGCGCCATGATCGAGACCCTGTACGCCACGGGCCTGCGCGTGAGCGAGCTGGTGGGCCTGGCCGTCCAGGACGCCAGCCTGGGGGACGGCGTGGTGCGCGTGGTCATGGGCAAGGGCGGCAAGGACCGCCTGGTGCCGCTCGGCGAGGAGGCCCTGTACTGGATCGGCCAGTACCTGGCCCGGGGCAGGCCCGCCCTGCTGGGCGCGCGCGCCTGCGACGCCCTGTTCGTGACGGGGCGCGGCGCGGGCATGAGCCGCCAGTCCTTCTGGCTGCTGATCCGCAAGTACGCGGCCCAGGCCGACATCCGCGTCCCGCTGTCGCCGCACGTGCTGCGCCATGCCTTCGCCACGCACCTGCTCAACCACGGCGCCGACCTGCGCGTGGTGCAGATGCTCCTGGGCCACGCCGACATCTCGACGACCCAGATCTACACGCACGTGGCGCGCGAGCGCCTCAAGACCCTGCACGCGCAGCACCATCCGCGCGCCTGAACCCGCCCCAACCCGCCGAAACCCGAGGACCCACGGCCCCATGTCCAAGACCAGGCACACCTCCGAGACCCCCGCCACCCACTGGCTGCGCCAGCAAAAGATCCCCTTCGGCGAGCACCCCTACGACTACGTGGACCACGGGGGCGCGCGCGAGGCCGCGCGCCAGTTGGGCGTGGACCTGCACCAGGTCGCCAAGACCCTCATCATGGAAGACGAGCAGGCCCGGCCGCTGGTCGTCGTCATGCACGGCGACTGCGAGGTCTCGACCAAGAACCTCGCGCGCCAGACCGGCGCCAAGAAGATCGCGCCCTGCGCCCCCGAAACGGCCCAGCGCCATTCGGGCTACCAGGTGGGCGGCACCTCGCCCTTCGCCACGCGCAAGCGCATGCCGGTGTGGATCGAGGAAACCCTGCTGGAATATCCGACGATCTACGTCAACGGAGGCCGGCGCGGCTACCTGATCAGCGTCGCCCCCGGCGCGCTGGCGCGGGCGCTGGACGCCCGGCCCGTGCGGGTGGCGCTGGAGCGCGGGGAATGAGGCCTCCCGGGCCGGCCGGCTACTTGAAGTCCGAATAGGCCTTTATCGGCGAGACCGGCAAGGGCAGGTCGCCGCGCCAGGGCTCGAGGGTGTAGCGCAGGTAGAGCATGGCCCGGTTGGGCGAATAGTCCTCGCTCTTTTGCACCTCGAAGGCCCCGCCCAGCACCCAGTGATCGCTCAGGCGGCGCTCGGCGGCGAGGCGGAGGTAATAGCCCGTGCCCCTCCCCGAGCTCGGCGAGAACCGGCTCTCGGCCAGGGCGCCTGCGGCGGAGACGCCCTGCGCCGACAGGGCGCCCAGCGGCGCCTCGATCAGGCCGGGCAGCGGATAGTACGAGCCGCCGTCGGATTTCGACCACGAGGTGGAGATCGAGCCGTCCACGACGAAGGACCAGTCCGCGCCGCGGCGCGCATAGCGCAGAGGCAGGGACAGCGACTGGTAGCGCTGCGGGCTGTAGTAGCCGCCATGGCCGAGGGTGTACTCGCCCAGGTCCTTTTGATAGGTCCAGTACATGGCGTTGACGCCCACCGACAGCACCTCGTGGGGCTCATTGATCAGCCGCCGATAGTAGCCGGCCATCAGGCGCGTGCGGCGATTGTCCTCGACGTTCAGGCCGGTCAGCCGGTGGTGGCTCAGGTCCGCCCAGACCCCGTCGCTGCCGCCCTGGTCCCAGCTCAGGCCCAGGCTGGGGCCCGTCGCCACCACGCCGCCCCAGACGATGCCCGTGCGCGGATCCTCGGTGCCCGCGAAGGACAGCAGGGAATTGGACATCGGCCGGCGCGACAGCGTGAGCCGCCAGCCGACCTGCCCGAGCTTGTCCCGGTAGCTCACGCCGCCCAGCCAATTGCCGACCGCGAAGCCGAAGGGGCTGTGGCCCACGTCGGCGCTGAATCCGCCCCGCTCGTAGCCCACGGCCAGGCTGGTGCCCCGGGCGGCCTGGCTCAAGCCCCCGGCGCAGCCCGGCAGCGAGCGCATCCTCCCCCCGCCGTCCCGGCCGCCGAGGCGGCAGGAACCGAACCACTGGGCATGGGTGCCGTCCGCCCCGGTGTCGAAGGTGCCCGCGTCCATGCGGACGTGGTCGGCCTGCAGAAAGAGCCGCCCCGCGTCCATGGGGAATTCCAGGCGGGCGACCGTGGTGTCGGCCTTCAGGCGCGACACCCCCGGCGTGCCGTCGTTGCGGAACCAGAAGTCGTTCATGACGGTGAGGACGGGATTGCGGTCCTGGTACAGGGCGGCCGTCTCGCGGCGCAGGCCGCGCGCCAGCCAGTCGTCCTGCGCCTCCAGGCGCGTGGCGCGGCTCAGCCCGGCCGGATCGACGGGATCGCCGGCATCCCCCGGCAGCAGCCCGGCCGCCCGCATCGCGCCCGCGTAGAGGTCCAGCGCCGCCCGCGGCTCGTCGGCCGCCGAGAGGCGCGCCAGGTCCCGCTGGACCAGGGGATCGCGCGGCGAGGCGGTGCGGGCGGCATCCAGGATGCGGCGCGCCCGGGCGCGATCGCCCAGCCCCGTCCACAACTCGGCCATCACGCGGCTTTGGCTCGCATCGGGATGCCGCAGGGATTCGGGCGGGCGCTCCAGCGCCGCGCGCACGCGCGGCCATTGCCCGCGCGCGGCCCAGGCCCGCGCCTGGCCGAGATACGCATCGGCGTGATCAGGCGCCTCCCGCAGGATCGCCCCGTAGTTCGCGAGGGCTTTTTCCGGGCTGCCGGCATCCAGCGCCCACTGCGCGACCTGCATTCGGATCGGGACGCTCTGGGGATGGGCCTCCAGGGCGGCGATGGCCTCCTGGATGCGGCCGGCCTCGCGCAGCGGCCGGGCCGCCTCGATCGACAACTGCGCGCGCAGCCGCTCCGCGAGCGCGTGCATGGCCGGCGTCCATTGCGCTGGATCGATCACCGCCAAGGCGTCCAGGGCCGCCTGCCCATGGCCCCCCGCGCTCAGCAGCAAGGCCTGGGCGTGCCGGCTGGCCGCCTCGTCCGGATGGCGGGACAGGTGCTTGCCGTAGGCCCGCATCACCGTCTCATCGTCCGCCCCCTGGCGGCGCAACGCGACGGCCAGGTGATGGCTGATCCACGGATCATCGAGGTCGAGCGCCTGCGCGGCCGACCAGCTCTCGACGGCCCGGGGCCAATCCTGGGCCTCCTGGGCGCGCTCGGCCGATTGCACATGGAGGCGCAATTCCAGCCGGCGGCGCAGGGCCGCCAGGGCCGAGCCATCCGGCAGCCTCAGCGACCCCAGGCGCTCCAAGGCGACATCCGGCGGCATTCCATCCAGGGTGCGCCGGATGCCGCGCACGGCCGCCTCGCTGCCGGGCGCCATGCCCAGCGCCTGCCGATACAGGCGCAAGGCCTGTTCGGCCTGCCCGCGCAAGGACGCCATGTCGGCTTGCTTCACGAGCGCGTGCACGTCGCCGGGCTCGAGACGCCGGGCCTGCGCGTACAGGGACTCGGCCCGGGACCAGTCCTCGCGGCCCACCGCCTCGCCCGCCTGCTCGAGCAGCAGCCAATAGCGCGTGGACTTGATCAGGCTCACCCATGCCGCGGACCCGCCCACCACGGCCTCGTTCTCGCGGGCCGCCTCGAAATGGCGCAAGGCCTGGCGCCGGTCCCCGGAACGCAGCCAGGCCAGGCCCAGCGCCCCAAGGATGTTCGGATCTCGAGGATAGGCGGCGGCCGCCCGGCGCAAGCGCGCGAGCGCGCCGGGCGTGTCGCGCCTGGCCTTGATCAGGGCGATCCCCTCCTGGCCCGCCCGCCAGGCCGGATCGTCGAGCAGCGCCTGCTGCCCCGCCGCGCGTTCCCCGGCCTCCTCGGCCAGGGGATGGCCGCGGTAGCGCTCCGCATAGGCGCGCCAGCGCGCCGCGGTGTCCTCCGAGACGGCCTGCCCGGACAGATGATCGAACTCCATGCGGGCCGCCACGGCGCGCCCCGCCTGTGTTCCGGCCAGCCGATGCAGGTAGGCGAGACCGTCGGATTCCAGCCCCTCGGCCAGGGACAGGCGCGCCGCCGCGGCCAGCAATCCGGCGTCCTCGGGATGGGACTCCAAGGCGGTCCGGATATTGGCCAATGCCCCGGGCCGGCCGCCGGGCTCGCGAGCCCTGAACTGCCAGTATTCCGCGGCAAGGTCCGCGGTCGGATACACGCCGCCGAACACCCGGTCGTAGAGCTCGCGTGCCTCGCCGAGGCGCCCCGCCGCCGCATACAGGCGTGCCCTGCCCAGCATCTCGATCACCTCCTGGGAGGTCTCCAGGCGAAACAGGGTGGCCGCCTCGCGATGGGCCTTGGAACCCGGCGCCGCGGCGGCCAGGCGATCGAGGATTCCTTGCGCCGCGTCCCGGTCGTCACGGCGCATGGCCAGGCGGAACTGCGCGGCCAGGCCTTCGGGGTGGCCGGGCTGGATGCGGAACAGGCGGGCGAGGGCGTCATCGACCAGGTCCTCGCGGTGCAGGGATTCCGCGTGGCGGACCTGCTCGACCAGGCGCTCCTCGGCGGTGGGCCGGCCGGGCGCCTCCTGCGCGCCCGCCACGCCCCAGCCGGCGAGACACAGGAGAACGATGCGCAGGCAGGTAAGGATCATGGACATGCCGCGTCTCCGGTCAGCAAGGCGCCCTGGGCATCGAAACGGTAGCGGCCCTGCATCCAGCCTTCGGCGAACAGCGCCAGCATCTGCTCGTAGTAACGGTCCCCGGAGAGCCCGACGGAGGCCGCGCGCCGCGCGAGCGCGGCGGCATGCGGGCCATCGCGCAGCAGGGGCAGCACGGCCGCCGAGAAACCGGCGGGCCCGCGGCCCTGGGATTCGCCACCGAGGACGTCGATGCGCTCGGGCAACCGGCCTTCGGCATCGACCAGCCCCTCGATCGCCATGAAATGGGTCTTGAGAGCCTGGGCATCGGCCGCATCCGGGGCCAGCATGCCCAGCCACAGGTAGACCCGGATCGCATCGTAGCTGCCTGTCGCCTCCCGCCCCCGACGGGGCGCGAAGGCCTGCTGGTCGGCCTGCCAGGCGATCCAGTCGGCGGCGTATCCGCGCGGAGCGCCCTGCCGCAGCACCCGGGGCAATGCGGCGCGCGCGGCCGCCCAAGGCCCCTCGGCCTGCGCGCGCGCGAACCGCTCGAAGATCTGCGGCGGCATGTAGCTCGGATTCAGGACCCATCCCCAGTCGTGTGCGAACCCTCGCATCCCGGGCAGCAGCACGGTGCCCAGGCCGGGGACCTCGGCCATCTCCTCCCGGGCGATGCGGCCCAGCATCAGGCTGCCCAGGGCCGCATAGCGGTGTTCATTCCACAGGCGGCCCGCCTCCAGCAGGGCATAGGCGATCCAGAGGTCGGCGTCCGATGCGGTATTGGCGTCCAGGACCCCGTGCCCCCCTTCCTCGCGCGCGCCCCACAGCCAGGCCGGCAGGTACGCGGTGAGGTCGCCGCGCGCCAGCTCGCGCTCGGTCCATCGCAACAGCCGCTGGAAAAGGCGCCGATCGCCGTTCACCAGGGCGAGGAACAGGGCATAGCCCTGGCCCTCGGACGTGGTGATCGCGCGCGGATCGGAGTGATCGACGACCCTGCCCTCGGGCGCGATGGCGGCGGCCTGGAACGCCTCCCAGCGCGGCCATGCGGCGGCCGGGCCGCAATCCGCGGCCATCGCCTGGGCCTGGCCGCACAGGACCAGGGCCGCGCACCAGAGCCTCGCGCTACGCATCCCAGTTCAGGCGCCGGCGGGCGCGGTGGCGCAGGGCGATCCACAAGAGCGCGGCGATCAGGAGGATGGCGACCAGGGCGGCGGCCACCAGCAGCACGGGCTGGTCCGACAGGTGATACCAGACGTACTGCCACCAGTTCAGGCGGCCCGCATAGTAGCGCGGCGCCACCGCCGTGCTGTGGACCCCCGAGTCGCGCACGATGACGACCCCGCCCATCATGGCCTCGCGCTTGCCGGAATCCCCCAGCGCCTCGCGCAGCAGGCCGAAATCCTCGGGCGTGGAGGCGAGCAGCCCGACCCAGCTCCGCCCGGGATGCGTCTCGGACTGGAACTGGACGATGGCGGCCAGCGGCGCGTGGGCCACGACCTCCACCCGGTTGACCGCATCCATTTCCACGCGCGGGGCCAGGGTCGGCTCGCGGCCCGCCGGCTGCTGCAGGAATGCCGGATCCCGCGCCTGGCGCATGGCGGTGCGCGCTCCTTCGACGACCAAGTTGGCGTCGGGCCGCGCGCGTACCCGCTCGGGCATCTCGCCCACCCACAGGACGTCGGCATCGAGCGCCGCGGCCTCCTTCCAGTCGTGCGTCAGGCGCACCTTGAAGGCCGGCAGCCCCGAGCGGGCCGAGATCTGGGCCAGCGCCTCCAGCACGGTGGCGGCCTGGTCCGCCGTCGGCTGCCGCGGCACGATCACCACCGTCTCGGACAGGTCGGCCATGCGGCTGAACGGAAAGCCGCTGCCGGCGAACGCCTTCAGGTTGGGCATCTCGAGATAGTGGAGGTAGCCCGAGAAATCGATGGTCGAGTCCTGGTCGATGCTGGCGCGCATGTCCACCGGCAGGATGGTCTGGCACTGGTCCTTCTGGGCGCCGCCCACCATGCTGCCGAACGAGAAATCGAAGCGGATCTGGTTGTTCGCGCCGATCTTGAACGCCGGCACCAGCAGTTTCTCGCTGCTGGTCGCGGCATCGTTCTCGAGCACGGGCAGGCGCTTGAGCAACCGCCCCTTGTCGTCCGCCGGCTCCAGGGAATAGCTCTCGATGAAGTGCCCGTTCAGGCTCAGGCTCAGGCGCGATTCGTCGCGCGTCCGGGGCGGCGTATACCGGTAGTGCAGGCGCATGGGAATGCCGGCATTGCGCCACACGAACAGATCCGGCGGCAGATTCAGGTTCAAGGCGACGGGCGGCGGCTGCAGGCCCGACACCTCGAGCTGGCCCGGATAGTCCACGAGTTCCGAGAACCGGACCGGCCGGTCCGTGGGGGTCCAGCGCGGCGCGTCGTAGGGGATGCGATCGGCCAGGGCCACGGCCTCGGTGACCTCCACGCTCTGTCCCCGCAGCAGCGGGCCGCCCATGGCCAGCGCCCGGGCCGCCGTCAGCAGGTCATCGGGATTGCGCCCCAGCACCAGCAGCAGCTTGCGATACGGGTCGTCCGGCGCGCTGATCATGTCGATCGTGGGCGCGTCCACCCGGGGATAGTCCTGGAGGAATCCGGGCCGGTGATCATTGTCGGCGAACACGACGGCGTTGTGCGGCGGCACCTGGCCGTAGACGACGGGGAAATGCACCGTCCGCCACGCCGCCACGCTGCCGAAATAGGACGCCAGCACCCCCGCGGCCTGCAGGCTGCGGGGATCCGGCGCCTGGGCGAATACGAAGGGCACGGTCTGCGCCCGCATGTCGCCCAGGTCCACGAAGGGCTCGGGGAAATAGGCCAGGTCGTTGACCAGCGGCAAGGTCTCCTGGTCCAGGACCAGGCGCGTATCCCTGCTGAGATCCAGCCACAGGGAAGAATGGGCCGGGTCCTCGCACACGTCCGTGTAGTGGCCGATGAACTCCAGGCGGATCCGGTTGAAGGAGCCGATCAGCCGCGGGTCCAGCGCCATGCGGTGGTCCTGGCGCACGCCGGGCCGCGCCTCGTCCAGGGGCGCGACGCCCATCAGTTCGTCGTTCAGGTAGACGCGGATGTGCGAGAGCCGGTCGAGCAGCGCCGGCGAGGGCGTGAAGACCAGGTCGAGCTCGGCATGGGTGACCTCGCGGTCCTTGCGGACGGTGAATTCCAGGTGCTGCGTGTTCGCCATGCCCCTGAGGATGAACTTGTCGCCCTGCGCGAGCCGGCCCAGCGCCATCGTCTCGCGGTGGACCGGAGCCGCCGGGCCGCTCGCCGGCGCGGAGGCCGGATCCCCGCCCCCGGCCTGGACCCGAGAGGCGGCGCCGCCGGCAACCGGAGACTCGGCGGCCAGGGACTCGGCGACCGGGGACTCGGCGGCCACGGGGCTCTGCGCGGCGGCGGCCGCGTGCGCATTCCCGGGGCTCGCGATGATCGACAGGCAGGCCGCCAGGCCGGAAAGAAGGCAATTGCGAAAGCGGGGGCTCATGTATGCGATCCAATGAGGTCGGAGGAAGGATTGGGATGGCGTACGGGGACGAAGGACAGCAGCCAGTCCGCGGCCGCCACGCCGCCACGGAAAATGGCGCTGAAGGGAAAGGGCGCGTGCCGGGCGAGCTGGTAGTAGCCGTTGAGGCCCAGTTCGACGATGCCGCGCAGGCTCTGGATGGGCTGGTCCCCGCGCATCCTGCGCTGCCAGCCCAGCCACGCGTCCGCCCTGGCGAAGGTGCACTGGATGAAATCGATGTGCTGCCGCCGGCTCATGGGATCGAAGCGGATGCTCAGCCTGGATCCCAGGTGGCGTGTCACCCGCCCCGGGAAGGCGAATTCCCGCCCGCCCCTCGACAGGCAGAGATGCACCTTCGAATCCGGCCGGACGATGTGGTCGCCGGACAGCGTGATGCCGGCGCCGCCTTCCGAATAGTCCGACAGGGTGGCCGTCAGCACGTGGCCGCTCTCCAGCCGCAGGCGCGCGGGCAGCTCGCTCGGGACGCGGGGATTGCGGCGGATCTGGCGCAGCTCCGCGGCGACCGCGACCGCGCCGCCCAGGATGGCCAGGTTGAAGCACACCCACGCCATCGTGATCAGCACCGTCAGCACCTCGTCGGCGGGCCCCGTGAACAGGCGCCAGACGCCGAACAGCAGGCCGGCCAGGTTGGCCAGGGCCAGGAGCATGTAGGGGTGGGAGATCGTCCAGTCGTAGTATTGCTTTTCGACCAGGCCGCCCTTGGCCGTGACGTTGAACGCCCCCTTGTGCGGGGCGAGCAGCGCCACGGTCGTGGGCCGCGCGATGTACCAGGCCAGCACGGTCTCGTAGATCTCGCCCCACAAGGTCCTGCGGTACGAGCCTTGCAGCACGGAATTCGTGAGGTTGGCGTGCAGCAGGTGGGGCGCCACGTTCAGCAGGATGGCGAAGGCGGGGGCGTAGACGATGTAGGAGTGCAGCAGCAGGAAGGCGAGCGGCGCGGTCAGGTAGACGATCCGGGGGATGCCCGAGAGGAAGTGCAGCATCGCGTTGAGGTAGCACACCCGCTGGAAGAACCCCAGCCCCTTGCCGAACAGGGGATTGTCCAGGCGGAAGATCTGCACCATGCCGCGCGCCCAGCGGATGCGCTGGCCGATGTGCGCGGACAGGCTCTCGGTCGCCAGGCCGGCGGCCTGTGGGATGCGCAGGTACGCCGAGTTGTATCCCGCGCGATGCAGGCGCAGCGCGGTATGCGCGTCCTCGGTGACGGTCTCGACGGCGAAGCCGCCGACCGACTCGAGCGCCGAGCGGCGCACGACGCCGCAGGATCCGCAGAAGAACGCCGCGTTCCACAAGTCGTTGCCATCCTGCACCAGGCCGTAGAACAGCGTGTTCTCATTGGGCTGGGTGCCGAAATGGCCGAGGTTGCGCTCGAAGGGATCGGGCGAAAAGAAATGATGGGGCGTCTGCACCAGGGCGAGCCTGGGATCCCGCAGGAAATGGCCGACGGTCACCTGCAGGAAGGAGCGCGTGGGAATGTGGTCGCAGTCGAAGATCGCGATCAGTTCGCCGTCCGTCCCGGCCATCGCATGATTCAGGTTGCCCGCCTTGGCGTGGCGGTTGTCGGGGCGCGTCACGTAGTGGATGCCGACCTCCTCGGCAAAGGCCCGGAACGCATCCCGGCGGCCGTCGTCGAGCAGGTGGATGCGCAGCTTGTCCGCCGGCCAGTCCATGCCGAGGGCCGCATACACCGTGGGTTTCACCACGTCCAGGTCCTCGTTGTAGGTCGGGATGAACAGGTCCACCGTCGGCCAGTCGCCGGGCCGCGGCGGCAGGGGCGCCGGAGGCCGCCGCAGCGGCCACGCGACCTGGACGTAGCCCAGCAGGAGGACGACCCAGGAATAGGTCTCGGCGGCCAGCAGCAGCAGGCCCAGCGTGAGATCCAGCGTGCTCGTCCAGTTGAGGGTGGCGGAATAGCGCCACCAGATGTAGCGGCTGGAGATCGTCACCGAAAGGATGATCAGGATCAGCAGGGAAAACCGGCCCGACACCCGCCGCACCGTGACGGCCAGGCCGAACAGCAGGGTGACGAAGACCAATTGGGCGAAATCGTTGAACGGCTGGGTCACCACCAGGACGGCCAGGGCGCAGGCCAGCGCCGAGGCCGCGCCGAACAGCAGCCGCCGGCTCACGGCGCCCAGGCCGGACACCCGGCGCCGGACGGCCCCCAGCCACGCGCTGCCACGCACGGCGTCCGGCAACCCGTCCAGGCGGCCGATCGCGCGCTCGCGCCTGCGCGCGGCGCCGGCGCGCCAGCGTTCCCAATGGGCCCGCAGCCGGCTGTCCCGCTGGTGCAGGGGCGGGATGAAGAACAGCAGCCACGCGGTCTGCAAGGCATAGCGCAGGGGATCGCCCGGCCTGGAGGGCCGCCCGCGCAGATGGGCGAACCACGGGCCGTAGCGCCGGGCGGCGGCCTGCCAGGCGGGCCCTTCGAGGCGCAGGAACACCCAGGCCAGCACCAGCGCCGCGGCCTGCAGGCCGGCGCCCATGGCGCCGAGGCCCCTGTCCTTGCGCAGGCGCCCGCACAGCCCCGTCCACAGGCCATGGGCGGCGGGGGTGAGCACCAGGGCCGAGATGCCGCTCATGCGCCTCCCGGCCGTGCCGCGAGGCACCACAGGGCCAGGGACCGCGCCGCGTCGCTGGCCGCGGCATCCGGCATGCGCCGGGCCACCGTCGTCTTGAGGGCCAGCGCCTCGTGCACGCTCTCGTCGCGCGGGATGACGACGGGCACCACGCGCTCGCCATGGCGGCGGCGCCAGTCCACCACGATGTCGCCCGCCAGCGTCCCGGACGGATCCAGGCCATTGACGAGCAGCCAACGCCCGCCCGCCAGCCCATGCCGGGCCAGCAGGACGTGCGCGGCGGCGTCCGGCGGCGCCACCAGGACGTCGAGGCTGCTGCGCGCCCGCAGCGCCGGCACCGGCATCCACGCCTCGGGCGCGCAATCGAAGATCACCCAATCGGCATCCAGGGAGGAATCCGCCAGCACGTCGAGCCAGAAGGCCTCCGCCCGCGCCCCATGGTCCACGCCCCATACATCGCCGGCGCCGGGACCAAAGGGCGTCAGGCACAGTCCGGGGGCGGCCTCGAAGGTCTGCCGCCGCCAGTCCCGGGGAGCCCCGGCGGCCGTCCAGCCATGCCGATCGGCATACGGGACGTTGAAATGCAGGCGCAGCAGGTCCGAGGGGCCCAGGTCCGCCATCAGGACGCGCTGGCCGAGCGCATGCAGGGCCTCGCCCAGCATAGCCACCACGCTGGTCGTGCCCGCTCCCCCTCGAATACCGGCCAGGACGGCGACTCGCATGGCCGGCCCTATCCCGCGGACGCCGCGGGCCCGGACGGCGGCGCGTCACCAGGCCAGCCGATCCCGTCGAGCTCGCGCAGCAGGGGCCAGCGCGCCAGGGCCTCCGCGTGCGCCTCCTCCACGGCCTGGTCGACGTAGCGGAAGGACGGCCGGCCCAGGTAGGCCCGCAGGGCGGCGATGTCATCGTCCCACGCCTGCCCGGCGAGCGGGCGCCCATCGGCGCCATCGTACGGGGATTGCCCTTGCATCATGGTCACTGCTCCTATTTCGGATAGGGGATCCAGGCCCCCTTGCCTATCCGGACGTAGGGGGTCTCGCCCCAGGACATCAGGACGCTGCCTTCGTTCTCGGAGACCGGCTGCGTCCGCGGCAGGCCATCCGCGAACGCCTTCCAGTCGATCTCGGTCCGGTCGAAAAGATCGTCGGCCAGGGTCCGCGCGATCAGCTCGGACAGCGCCAGGTAGCTGGTCTGCCCCTGCACGTGGACGGCGGGTCCGTGGGGCGCCGTGCCCCCGACCAGGCGCACGGCCACCGGCACCCGGGTGATGGCGCGGCTGGGGATCTCGCGCATCCCGGGGATCTGCATGCGATCGCCCTGCAAGCCCGCACCATGCTCGGGGATGAGCACCACGAGGACGCGCCGGCCGCTTTTCTCGAGCTCGCCGATGAAGGCGTTGAAGCCGTCCAGCAGCGACTGGGCGCGCGTCTGGAAGGGCGCCGAGCGGCTGCCCCCGTCGCTCAGCGGCTCGCGGTTGCCGTCGTGCACCGTCACGGTGTTGTAGAGCAGCGCGACGCGCTCGCCGCTGGATGCCCGCCGCCGGGCCCACCAGTCGCTCAGGGTATCCAGGTCACCCCATATCGGGGAGCCATCGAAGCTTCTCAGGCGCGGCTTCAGGGACGTCGGGACATGGGGCGGCGCGAACTTCCCGACGGTCCCCAGAGGCTGGACGAACCCCGGGAAGCGGCCATCATGATTCAGGAGCGCCTGCGTCTCGAAGCCGAGCCGGCGCAGGCTGTCGAACAGATGGCAGTGCTCGTCGGCGGGCCGGTAGAGGGCCTCATGGGAGGCCTGGCCGCAATTCGCACGCAGCAATCTCAGCGCAGCCGGCCCGCTGTAGCTGGTCGCCGAATTGAAGTCGTCGAAGACGAGGTCCATGTTCTGGAACAGCGGATGCGTCGACAGGCCGCTCGCCTGCAGGTCCGCCCACGCCATCGAGCAGACGCTCAGGAACACGATGTCGAAGGGCGCCTCGCCGCCGGCGAGCGCCTGCGGGAAATTCGTGCGCCGGCTCGATTCCGCCGTGAAGAACGACCGCAGGGCGCCGTCGAGCTGCTGGCTGGTGGGCTTGGCGGCCGGCGCGGCCGGGGCCGCCGGCTGCGCCTCCGCAACGGCGGCCGCGCCCTGGAAGGCCGCGGGCGCGGCGGCATCGGCCAGCGTCGCGGACGGCGCCGCGTCCCATTTCAGGCTGATGCCCGTCAGCCCGCCGAGGGCGAGCCAGCCCAGGGCGAGCACGCTGAACACGGTCAGGCGCAGCCACTGGGAGACGAAAAGGTAGGCGACGAGAAAGATCAGACCCGCGCCCACCATGTCCCAGTCGATGAAGCGGCCCAGCAATTCGACGATGTACGAGAACGAGAATTGCAGGACCTCGGATCGGCCCGTCAAGCGCGAAAACGGGGGATACCAGGTATCGTGGTACAGCAGGGCGATGCCGATCGGCACCGCGACGATCCGGCGCGCGCGATGCAGCCAGTCGGGCCGCAGCGGCAGCAGCAGGAAGGCCGCGAACAGCACGTTGTAGAACACGTCGAGGTTCAGGGATCCCGTCGCATACAGGATCATCTTGCCGATGAAATACGCGTTCCACGCCCCCAGGCCGCGCCAGGCGGCAAGCGGCGGATGGACGTGGCCCGGAGGGACGGTCTCGCGCTCAAGCGGCATCGCGCCCTCCCTCTCCGGATGGACGACCCGGGCGCCCGCGCGGAACCGCGACCGCCTTCAGATACCGCGGCGGCAGCCCGCGCCCGATGAGCCAGGCCCAGAAGCCCCGCAAGGCCCAGTGGGCCAGCGCGCCCATGACGGCCGCGCCCAGCCCGAACAGCCACGGCAGTCCGCCGATGCCGGTCATCATGGTCCGCCCTCCCCGGCCGCCAGCAGGCGGGGCCGATAGGGCGGAAGGGGCCCGGGGATCGAGGCGCGCCGCGCCTCGTCGTCCACGCCATGCGCCCGCGGCAGGCCGGACAGGCGGCGGCGCATGAGCAGGGCCTGCGCGCCGATGTCCGCCGGATCGGCGTGAATGCGATAGTCCGAGAAAAGAGTGCCGTGATCCATGCGAAACACCTCGCCCAGGGCCGCCTCGGCGAGGTTCGGCGGGCAGTTGGAGAGAAACAGGAGGACGAGATCCCCGAGCGCGCAGGCCGCATCCCCCTGGCGCCGCAGCCTCAGGCGGCTCATCGCGGCTTCGGGCCCCAGCCCGGGGACGGGCTCGAGCACCACCAATACGCCGCTGGAGGCGCCGGCCGCGGACTTGCCCAATGCGCCGAGGTAATCCAGGAAGCGCTCGGCCCCGACGATCCCGACGGACTCGGGCAGGGGCTCCGCGGCGAGCGCGGCCTCCGGGTCATCGATGAGCGGGCGGACGTGCATCCCGCCCTGCACGGTCTCGAGGAAGCGCAGGAACTGGGCGGCATGGACGCCCCTGGGCACCACCAGTGTCGCCCCGCAATCCATCAGGAGCTCATGGTCCCGGTCGCGCAACGCCCCGCCCACCTCGCGCACCACCAGCTTGATCGCCGGCCCGCGCTGGCGGCGCAGCGCATGCAGGCGGCGCGCCAGGCCCGCGAGATCCTGCCGGCCCTCGCAGGCGAACACGATCGTGGCGGCCTCGGCGACCAGGGCCTGTTCGTGGAGGTCCTCGGCACGCTCGTACACCGTCCAGTGCGGATCCAGGATCGCCGGTCCCCCGGCGAGCGCGGCACTTTCGATCCGGACCTCGTCGCAGTCATGCGCCCGCGGCGAGACGCCGGCGCGGCGGGCCAAAGCGTGGAAGGCTCCATCGCGCTTTTCCAGGCTGATCCGGACCTCGCCCGCCACGCCATGCTGGTTGCGCCAGTGGCGGATCGCATAGCGGTAGGCGCCGTCCTCGCACACCAGCGAGGCCAGTCCGCAGAGCGCCTCGTTGGAGGCCCGGATGTCGGGCACGGCATCGGCGCGCGTTCCATGGAACACCAGCAGCAAGGTGCAGCCATTGCGATACAGCCACCACCGCCAATCGATGAGCCAGTCGTCGAGCGAGAGATCCATGGCCAGGACGTCCTCGGAGGGCAGCAGCAGGATGATGAAGCGCCCGACGGGCCGCAGGGCCCGGTCGACGTCGCGGGCCAGAATGCGCAAGGCCTTGGGCACCAGGGCCTCGATGGCATAGGCCCGCAGGCCGTGGGCGCGCCCGCCCTCCGACAGCATGGACACCAGCGACTCCACGGCCTGCGGCATGCCGATCGCCAGGGCGCGGTCGCGGGCCTCGAGCCCTTCGAGCGCCGCGGCGCACAGGACCAGGGCATCCTGCAGGCTGCCGGCGTTCAGGCAATACAGGCCGCGTCCGCGCATCCGTCCGTATTCGGCGGGCAAATCGCGAATGGAGAGATCCACGTGGGCAGGGGCGGCCGCTGGGCGAGGAAAAAGCATGGACGGCGGTCTGAGATGATGAAACATATGGAAATGGTATCCGACTAATCAGTCGGTAAAATTCGATCTAGATCAAATCGACCCAATCAAATGGACTCAAATTATTCATTTTTTACATAAATTGACCATTGGCGGATCCGCCAGGGAGGAAGGCCCCGCTCGTGTCGCCATGGGATCGTGGGGTCACGCTCATGGATTCCGTGCCCATGGATTCCGTGCCCGTGGATGCCGTGGATGACGCGCTCGCGGACGCCGCCCGGGACCGGCACGGGGCCGTGGCCTCGCGCATGCGGTCGCTCGTGGGATTGGGCGCTGCGGACTGGCGTCTCCTGCAGGAATCGAACCTGCAATCTTCCCTTAGGAGGGGAAAGTTATATCCATTTAACTAAGGAGACGAGCCTTTCATTATAAGGGAGGAAGCGGTCCCGATCCCCCGCGGGGAGGGTGTCCCGGATTTCCCCGAGCCGCGCCGTCGAGGCGGGCGGCCCCTCCGCGCCGGCCCCGGCCCGCCGCGTACAATGGCGCAGTTTCCCGCCCTGCCGGCCCCGGATCGTCCGGCCCGTCCGCCGGCGCGCGCCGTTTGCATGGAGGCCGCCATGGCCCGCCCACCCGACGTCCTGACGATGACGCTGGCCGATGAAGCGGCCACTGTTTCTTTGGCGCAACAGCTCGCCCGCCTGTTGTGCGGACACGACGCCTCGAAAACCACGCCGGGCGGGCGCATCCACCTGCGCGGCGACCTGGGCACGGGGAAAACCAGTCTTGCGCGCGCCCTGTTGAGGGCCGCCGGCGTCAAGGGCCGAATAAAAAGCCCCAGCTATGCCCTGCTTGAAAGCTATAATGTTTCTAACTTATACTTCTATCACTTTGATTTCTATAGATTTAGCGATGCCCAGGAATGGCAGGACGCCGGCTTCCGCGAATTATTCGATGAAAACGCCGTCATCCTGATCGAATGGCCAGAGCAGGCCGGGACCCGCCTTCCCCCTCCGGACCTGGACATTTTGCTGGAGTATGCCGGCACCGGCCGCCGCGCATCCATCGGCGCCTACAGCGACAAAGGACGACTATGGCTGACGCAACTGACTCCGCCCGGACCCCCGACCCTCGGACCGATCCCCTGCGGCGCAAACTGATTTCCGGCGGCATCGCGCTGTTCCTCCTGCCCGTCGTCCCGCGTCTCGCCCAGGCCGCGACCATCCTGGCCGTGCGCACCTGGCCCGCCGACGAATACACCCGCGTCACCCTCGAGATGGATTCCGAGCTCAAGGCCGAGCATTTCGTGCTCGAGGATCCGTACCGGCTGGTCGTCGACATCGACGGCCTGAGCATGAGCCACGCCATCAACGAGCTGGTCTCGAAGGTCCGCCCCAACGATCCCTACATCCGCAGCGTGCGGGTGGGCCAGAACCGGCCCAACGTCGTGCGGCTGGTGTTCGATCTCAAGCAGGACATCGCCCCGCAGGTCTTCACGCTCAAGCCCGTGGGCGGCTACAAGTACCGGCTGGTGCTCGACCTGTACCCGAAGGTGGCGCAGGATCCCCTGCTCGCCCTCCTCAAGGACGCCCAGAACGACCCGCTCGCCGGCATCCTCGACGAGCTGGCGCAGAACGGCCCGTCCGAGGCGCCGATCCCCTCGGTCGAGGGGCAGAAGCTGCCGGCGCCGGTGGCCCGCAAGGCCCCCGAGCCCGAGACGCCCCCGCCTCCTCCGGCGTCCAGGCGCGATCGCCCCATCCTCATCGCCCTGGATCCGGGCCACGGGGGCGAGGATCCCGGCGCCATCGGGCGCGGCGGCACCCGCGAAAAGGACATCGTCCTCCAGATCGCCAAGCGCCTCAAGGCGATGATCGACGCCCAGCCCAACATGCGCGCCTACCTCACGCGCGACCGCGACTACTTCGTGCCCCTGAACGTGCGGGTGCAGAAGGCGCGCCGCGTCAAGGCCGACCTGTTCATCTCGATCCACGCGGACGCCTGGATCAAGCCCTCGGCGCGCGGATCGTCGGTCTGGGCGCTGTCGCAGCACGGCGCGACCAGCACGGCGGCGCGCTGGCTGGCGCAGAAGGAAAACGACGCCGACCTGATCGGCGGGGTGAACCTCGGCGCCCACAACCAACAGGTTGCCAAGGTGCTGCTCGACCTGTCCACCGGCGCCCAGATCAACGATTCCATCAAGGTCGGCACCCGGGTCCTGGGCGAGATCGGCAAGATCAACCGCCTGCACAAGAACCGCATCGAGCGCGCCGGCTTCGCCGTGCTCAAGGCGCCCGACATCCCCTCGATCCTGGTCGAGACCGCCTTCATCAGCAACCCCGAGGAGGAGCGCCTGCTGCGCAGCGCCGAGCACCAGCAGCGCATCGCGCGGGCCATGCTGGACGGCGTGAAGGGCTATTTCGCGGCCAGCCCCGCGCTGGCGCGCCGGGCGTAGGAGGCCGTTTTCCGGCGGGAGGCGAGGCGCTCGATACGCCCGGCCCGGAGCAGGGCCGCGCCTGTCACGTTCCCGCGGACGCAGGCGGCGAGGCCGGCCGGCCCGGCACGAGGCCTCGGCACCGGCCGGGCCGGCGCGATCACCGCCTCGCGGGCGCGCGGCGCAGGAGTTTCCACAGCACGCCCAGCAGCGCCGGCACCGCGGCGGCGCTCACGCCGACCAGCACGATGGTGTTGAGGTGGTCCTTGATGATCGGCACATTGCCGAAGAAATAGCCCAGGGTGATCAGGCCGATGATCCAGGCCATGGCGCCGATGACGTTGTAGACCTGGAAGCGCACCACGTTCATGGCGGCCACGCCGGCCACGAAGGGGGCAAAGGTGCGAAACAGCGGCAGGAAACGCGACAGCACGATGGTCTTGCCGCCGTGCCTTTCATAGAAGGCGTGGGTCTTGAGCAAGGCCTTGCGGTCGAGGAACCGGTAGTCCCGTTCGAAGACCTTGGGCCCGATATAGCGCCCCACGGCGTAGTTGACCGTATTGCCCAGGATCGCCGCCACCAGCAGGATCGCGCCCAGCAGGACGGGATCGAGCATGCCCGAGGCGCCGAAGGCCCCGGCGATGAACAGCAGCGAGTCACCGGGCAGGAAGGGCAGGACCACCAGCCCGGTCTCGCCAAAGATGATCAGCGCCAGGATCAGGTAGATCCAGGCCCCGTACTGTTCGACCCAAAGGCCCAGGGACTGGTCGATATGCAGGACCAAATGAAAGAATTCCGCCATGTCTTCCTCTGAAAACGCCGCTTCGGCGCGCAGCATGCCACTATAGTTCGTTTTTCGATCCCTGGCCGCAAACCGTTTAAACTGGCCCGATCGCCATGCCCTTGCCGACCGCAACGATGTCCGACCGCCGTCCGATCGCTCCCCTGCCCGACACCCTGATCAGCCAGATCGCCGCCGGCGAGGTCATCGAGCGCCCCGCCTCGGTCCTCAAGGAACTGCTCGAGAACGCCCTGGACGCCGGCGCGCGCGCCATCGAGGTCCGCCTCGACGGGGGCGGCATCCGCCGGATCCTGGTCGGCGACGACGGCTCGGGCATCCCGCCCGACGAGCTGCCGCTCGCCCTGCGGCGGCATGCCACCAGCAAGATCCGTTCGCTGGCCGAGCTGGAATCCGTCGCCTCCATGGGGTTTCGCGGCGAGGCTCTGGCCTCCATCGCCTCGGTCGCGCGCCTGACGATCACCTCGCGCACGGCGGGCGACACGCAGGCCTGGCGGATCACCCCTCAGTCCGGGACGCCCGAGGCCGCCGCCGGCCCCGTGGGCACGCGCGTCGAGGTGCGCCAGCTCTTTGACCACATCCCGGCGCGGCGCAAGTTCCTGCGCACCGAGGCCACGGAATACGCGCACTGCCTCGAGGCCGTCGAGCGCATCGCGCTCGCCCGGCCCGAGGTGGCGATCCGGGTGTTCCACAACGACAAGCCGCAGCGCAACTGGCCGTGCGCGAGCCCCGAGAGTCGGATCCGCGACGTGCTGGGCGATGCGTTCGACGAGCAGAGCCTGCCGGTCTCGGCGGCCCAGGGGCTGATCGCGCTCGAGGGCCGCATCACCCGGCCGACCTTCGCCCGCAACCGGGCCGACCGCCAGTACCTGTACGTGAACGGCCGCTACGTGCGCGACCGCACCGTCTCGCACGCGGTCCGCCAGGCCTATGCGGACGTGCTGCACGGCGACCGCCAGCCCGCCTACGTGCTGTTCCTCACGCTGGACCCGGCGACGGTGGACGTGAACGTGCACCCGGCCAAGCACGAGATCCGCTTCCGCGACAGCGGCGCCGTCCATCGGTACGTCGCCCAGGCGCTGGGACAGGCCCTGGCCCAGCGCGGCGGCGCCGCGGTCCCCGGCCCCGCCGAGGCGCCCCCGGCTCCCTCGGACGGCGACCCGGCCGCCTGGAAGGCCCCGGCGGCGACCGCCTCGCGCCCCCCGGTCCAGCAGCGCTTCGTCCTGAACGAAAGACCGCCCGCCGTCGACTGGCGGCAGCTCTACCGGCCCCTGGATGAGGGCGAGGGCGCCGCGTCCACGGGGGCGCCCGCTGGGGCCCGCACGCCCTCGGGCTCCCCCGCCACGCCGGCGACGAATCCCGCGTCCTCCGCTTTCCCCGCCATGCAGGGGGTGGGCGCCGCGTCCTCGGCCTCCCCCGCCATGCACGGGGCGAGCGCCGCGTCCTCCGCTTTCCCAGCGGCGCGCCGGGCGGGGACGCCGGATCCCGGCGAACTGCCGCTGGGCATGGCGCTGGGCCAGTTGCACGGCATCTACATCCTCGCGCAGAACGCGCGGGGCCTGGTGCTGGTCGACATGCACGCGGCGCACGAGCGCGTGGTCTACGAGGCCCTGAAGCAGGCGATGGATGGCGCCCCCCTGCCCGCGCAAGATCTGCTGGTGCCCGTGGTGTTCAGCGCCAGCGCCACAGAGGTCGCCCTGGCCGAGGCCGAGCGCGACACGCTCGACGCCCTGGGCCTGCGCATCCGGCCGACCGGCCCGGGCTCGCTGGCGGTGCGCGCCGTGCCCGCCCTGCTGGCGCAGGGCGACATCGAGGCGCTGGCGCGCGGCGTCCTGTCCGACCTCGAGCGCATCGGCCACTCGGCGCGCCTCACCGAGCAGCGCAACGAGCTGCTGTCCACGATGGCCTGCCACGGCGCCGTCCGGGCCAACCGGCGCCTGGGGATCGACGAGATGAACGCCCTGCTGCGCCAGATGGAGCGCACCGAGCGCGCCGACCAGTGCAACCACGGGCGGCCCACCTGGTTCCAATGGACCATGGGCGACCTGGACAAGCTGTTCATGCGCGGGCAATGAAACGAAATTCCGGGCACGGGGACGCCGGGGAGAAAGCTCGAGCCCGCCTGGGCCCCGGGGCAGCGATCGCGACCGGCCCTGGGATGGCAATCGCAGCCAACCCTGGGATAGCGGTCGAGCCCAATCTCGAGACGGCGATCGGGGGCCGCCCGGGAACGGCAGCCGGGGCCCGCCGGAGGGCGGATGCCCGGGCCACCCGGAATTTCCCCGCCGCTCCTCCGGCCCGCACCCTCATCTGCCTGGCCGGCCCGACGGCCTCGGGCAAGTCGGCGGCGGCGCTGGCGCTGGCGCGGCGCTGGCCGATCGAGATCATCGCCATGGATTCCGCGACCATCTATCGCGGCATGGACATCGGCACGGCCAAGCCCTCGGCGCGCGAGCGCGCGGCCGTGCCCCACCACCTGATCGACATCCGCGATCCGTCCGAGGCGTATTCCGCCGCCGAATTCGCGCGCGACGCCGCGGCCCTGGTCCAGGAGATCTCGAGCCGCGGACGCATCCCGCTGCTGTGCGGCGGCACCATGCTGTACTACAAGGCGCTGCGCGAGGGCCTGCACGAGCTGCCGCCGGCCGACCCGGCGCTGCGCCGGGCGATCGACGAGGAGGCGCTGGCCCGGGGCTGGCCCGCCCTGCACGCCGAGCTCGCCCGCGTCGATCCGCAAACCGCCGCCCGCCTGGCGCCCAACGACAGCCAGCGCCTGCAGCGCGCGCTCGAGATCTGGCGCGGCAGCGGGCGCAGCATGACGCAATGGCTGCGGGATGCGGCCGCCGCCCCGCTGCCCGGCTGGCGCCACGCCGCCATCAGCCTCGAGCCCGCGGACCGCGCCTGGCTGCACGAGCGCATCGCCCGGCGCTACGGCGCCATGATCGAGGCCGGCCTCGTGGACGAGGTGCGCGCCCTGCATGCGCGCGGCGACCTGCATCCCGGCCTGCCCTCGATCCGCTGCGTGGGCTACCGGCAGGTCTGGGATTTCCTAGACGGGGAATGCACGCTCGAGCAGGCGGTCGAACGGGCCATCGCCGCCACCCGCCAGCTCGCCAAGCGCCAGATCACGTGGCTGCGCGCCCTGCCCGGCCGCGAGGCCATCGACTGCCAGGCCGAGGACGCCGTCGCGCGCGTGATCGACGCCTTTGCGCGCCTCCATCCGGCCAGCGCCGGATGAGGCCACGCGCCGCCCACCGGGGACGGCGCAGGCCGGGCCGGCGCGGCGCCCGCCCGGGATTCGCTAGATCACCACCGTCCGGGGCGCGCCGGGAGCCTGTTCGACGATGGCGCCCAGCGCGTGGACGGTCTCGCCCTGGGCGCGCAGCGTCGCGGCAATGGCATCGGCCTGGGCCGGATCGACCACCAGCACCATGCCGATGCCGCAATTGAACACGCGCGCCATCTCGTGGTCGTCGACGGCGCCCTCGCGCTGCAGCCAGGCAAAGAGCTCGGGCATGGGCCAGGCGTCGCGATGCAGCTCGGCCGAGAGGCCGGCGCGCAGGATGCGGGGCACGTTTTCCAGCAGGCCGCCGCCAGTGATGTGGGCCAGGCCCTTGATGGCGCGGCCGTGCGCGGCGAGCGCCGCCAGCACCGGCTTGACGTAGATGCGGGTGGGCTCCATCACCACGTCGGCGAGCGGGCGGCCGCCCAGGTCCTGGTCGGGGCGAGCGCCCGCATGCCGCAGGATCTTGCGCAGCAGGGAATAGCCGTTGGAATGCGCGCCGCTGGAGGCCAGCCCCAGCACGGCGTCGCCCGGCTGGATGGCGGCGCCGTCGATGATGTCGGATTTCTCGACCACGCCGACGGCGAAGCCGGCGAGGTCGTATTCCCCCTCGGGGTACATCCCGGGCATCTCGGCGGTCTCGCCGCCGATCAGCGCGCAGCCCGCGAGCTCGCAGCCGCGCGCGATGCCGCCCACGACCCGCGCCGCCGTGTCGACGGAGAGCTTTCCGCAGGCGAAATAATCCAGGAAATACAGCGGCTCGGCGCCCTGGACGAGGATGTCGTTGACGCTCATCGCCACCAGGTCGATGCCGACCGTGTCGTGCCGCTGCCACTCGAAGGCCAGGCGCAGCTTGGTTCCCACGCCGTCGGTGCCCGATACCAGCACGGGCTGGCGCAGGTGCGCCGGCAGCTCGAACAAGGCGCCGAAGCCGCCGATGCCCGCCATGACTCCGGGACGCAGCGTCCGGGCGGCCAGCGGCTTGATGCGGTCCACCAGCGCGTCGCCGGCGTCGATGTCGACCCCGGCATCGCGGTAGGTCATGGGAGCTGAGGGTTGATGAGTCATGAGAAAAGCCGCCAGATGTGCAAGAATTGCATGTTTGGACAATGAGAAGCCCCGATTTTACGATGAACTTTCCCCTGGCATGACGCAGCAACTGCTATTGGACATCCTGCCGGCGTCGCCACCCACCCTGGACGGTTTCGTGATCGGGGACAATCGGGCGACCCTGCGGGCCGTGCGCGAGCTCGCGCCCGGGCGCGCCCTGTACCTGTGGGGCGGCGCGGGCTCGGGCCGCAGCCATCTGCTGCGCGCGAGCGCGCAGGCCCACGGGGCGCCGTATTTCGCCGCGCCGGCCGATGCCGGCGAATTGCGGGCGCTGGCGACCGACGAGGACCGCCGGCTCGCCCTGGTCGCGATCGACGACGTGGGCGAGCTCGGCGCCGAGGCGCAGGCCGCGCTCTTTGCCCTGTACAATCGCTGGCGGACGGCGGCGGGCACGCCGGGCGCCTTCGCCCTGCTGCTGGCCGGCGACCGGGCGCCCACGGCCATGGCCCTGCGCGAGGACCTGCGCACACGCCTGGGCTGGGACCTGGTCTACCGCCTCGAGCAGCTCTCGGACCAGGACCGCGCCGCGGCGCTGCGCGAGCGCGCCCAGGCGCGCGGCCTGCGCCTCGGCGACGAGGTCCTGGGCTGGATCCTGACCCATTGCGACCGCGACATGGGGCGGCTGACGGCGCTCGTCGATGCGCTGGACCGCTACTCCCTCGCCCGCCATCGCCCGATCACCCTTCCCCTGCTCAAGGACCTGCTGGCCGACGCGCAGCAAACCCCGAGGACGCCATGACCACGACGCCCCAGACCCTGGCCCTGTTCGACCTGGACCACACCCTGCTGCCCTTCGACAGCGACTACCAGTGGGCCGACTTCCTCGCCCGCACCGGGCGCGCGGGCGACCCCGAGGCCGCCCGCCGGCGCAACGACGAGCTGATGCGCCGCTACAACGAGGGCACCCTCAGCGCCCAGGAGGCCGCGGATTTCATGCTGAGCCTGCTCAAGCTCGCCCCGCACGACGAGCTGGCCCGGTGGCACGAGTCCTACATGTCCGAGATCGTGCGCCCCCGCATCCTGCCCGCGGCGCGCGCCCTGGTGGCCCGCCACCGCGACGCCGGCGCCCTGTGCGCCATCGTCACCGCGACCAACGAGTTCGTCACCGCCCCCATCGCCCGCGCCCTCGAGATCCCCCACCTCATCGCCACGGTGCCCGAGCGCGACGCGCGCGGCGGCTACACCGGCCGCATCCTGGGCACGCCCAGCTTCCAGGCGGGCAAGGTGCTGCGCGTGCGCGACTGGCTGGGCAAGCGCGGGCTCGGGCTCGAGGACTTCGGCGAATCCTGGTTCTACAGCGACTCGATGAACGACCTGCCGCTGCTCGAGGTGGTGAGCCATCCGGTGGCGACCAACCCCAGTCCCGCCCTGCGGGCGCTGGCCGGCACCCGCGGCTGGCCCGTGCTCGATCTATTCGAGGACATGCGGGATGCAAAGTCATAAAATACGCCCCAATATGCTCACGCAGACCATCAAGAAATTCGTATCGCGCCTGCTCGCGACACCGTCCGGCGGACCCGAACGCCTCGCGCGCGACAAGCACGGGATCGATCGCCGCCTGGTCTCGCGGCACGCCATCAAGGTCTGCGAGGTGCTCAACCAGCACGGCTTCGACGCCTATATCGTCGGCGGCGCGGTCCGCGACCTCATCGTCGGCCTCGCGCCCAAGGACTTCGACGTGGCGACCAATGCCACGCCCAGCCAGATCCGGCCCCTGTTCCGGCGGGCCCGCATCATCGGCCGGCGCTTCCAGCTCGTCCACGTGGTGTTCGGCCAGGAGGTGATCGAGACCTCGACCTTCCGCGCACCGTCCTCGGGCGGCCAGGAAACCGACGAGCACGGCCGCATCCTGCGCGACAACGAGTTCGGCACCCACGAGGAGGACGCCGCGCGGCGCGACTTCACGATCAACGCGCTGTACTACGACCCCCTCAAGGAGGAGGTCATCGATTTCCACCAGGGCGTGGCCGACCTCAAGAACCGCGTGATCCGCATGATCGGCGATCCCGAGACCCGCTATCGCGAGGACCCGGTACGCATGCTGCGCGCCATGCGCTTCGCCGCAAAGCTCGGTGCGCGCATCGATCCGCCGACCGAGCAGCCCATCGCGCGCCTGGCCGGCCTGATCGAGCACGTGCCCGCCTCGCGCCTGTTCGACGAGACGCTCAAGCTCCTCACCTGCGGCCACGCCATGGACTGCCTGCGGCAATTGCGCAGCTCCGGCCTCATCCAGAACCTGATGCCCCTGATCGATCGGATCTTCGAGGAACAGGGTGGCGAGGATTTCGTCGAGATCGCGCTCTCGCGCACCGACGCGCGCGTGCGCGCCGGCAAGGCCGTCAGCCCGAGCTTCCTGTTCGCCGCGCTGCTGTGGCGCCTGGTGCACAAGCGCTGGCAGGCCCTGACGGCCCAGGGCATGCAGCGCAACGAGGCGCTGATCCAGGCCGCCGACTCCGTGATCGACGACCAGACCCACAAGCTCGCCATCCAGCGGCGCTACCAGTCCGACATGCGGGAAATCTGGCTCATGCAGGCCCGCTTCGAGCGCGCGACCGTGCGCTCGATCTGGCGGCTGATCGAGCAGCCCCGATTCCGCGCGGCGGTGGACTTCCTGCAGTTGCGCGCCGAGGCGCGCGAGGTCGACAGCGTGCTGGCCCAATGGTGGATGGACCTCGCCAACAGTGGCGACGACCGTCGCGGCGAGATGATCGACGCCTGGCAGGCGGGCCACGCGGGCGCGCGCGGCGCACCCGTGGGCCGGCGCCGCCGCAAGCGCCGCCCGCATCCGGCCGAGGGGGCGGGCCAGTCCGAGCCTCCCCAGCCCGAGCCCCGCCAGGACTGATCCCGCGAGCGCCGCCCGTGATCGAGCCGACCGATCCCGCGCGTGGACCGCAAGTCGATGTCTACATCGGCCTGGGCGCCAACCTGGGCGACGCCGCCGGCACCCTGCGCCTGGCCGCGGAACGGCTCGCGCGCGCTGAGGGCATCCTGGCCTTGCGGCTCTCGCCCCTGTACCGCAGCGCGCCCGTCGATTCCTCGGGCCCCGACTACATCAACGCCGTGGCGCGTGCGCGCACGGCCCTCGCGCCTCGGGCCGTGCTGGCCCTGCTGCAGGCCATCGAGCGCGAGCACGGGCGCGAACGCCCCTACCGCAATGCGCCACGCACCCTGGACCTGGACCTGCTGCTGTACGGCGATCGCCGGGTCGACCAGCCCGACCTGATCGTCCCGCATCCGAGGATGCACGAACGCGCGTTCGTGCTGCGGCCGCTCGCCGACCTGGCGCCCGGCCTGGTCCTGGCGCAGGGCCCGCTCGCGGACCTGCTGGCCGGCTGCGCCGGCCAGGCGATCCATCCCCTGGATTGACGCTGGATCGACACGCCTCGCCATGCGGCCCGCCCGGCGCGGACCGCCACTGGCCCGTCCGTTCCGCTCGGGCATGCCGGCCGCTCGATAAAACGTGGCCGCGCCCCCTACGCGGCCTGCTGGCTGAGCTTCGCGGCGGCTTCCTGGATGGCCTCGGGGGAGACATCGCGCACGTGCGTGGCGATCTCCCATTTGTGCCCATAGGGATCGAGGACGACGCCGTGGCGGTCGCCCCAGAACATGTCGGCGAGCGGCACCAGCACCACGGCGCCGGCCTCCACCGCGCGCGCGAAAACGGCGTCCGCGTCCTCCACGTAGAGATGGACCATGACCGGCGT
The DNA here is from genome assembly GCA_044508625.1 of Alcaligenaceae bacterium. Classification (GTDB taxonomy): domain Bacteria; phylum Pseudomonadota; class Gammaproteobacteria; order Burkholderiales; family Burkholderiaceae_B; genus Castellaniella. Next base: position 199,095 of record JBIQHJ010000001.1, on the reverse strand, counting down.
CCCCCCGAGCGTGGCCGGGCTGTTCACCTGGCACTGGGGCGTTTCCTCCATCAGCATCACCGCGGAATCGCCGATCCGCAGGCAGGCGTGGATCACGCCGCCGCCTCCGGGCTTGTCCAGGCGCGCCATCTCGGTGGCGCCGAAAACCCTCTCGTAGAACTCGATCGCCCCCGCGGCGTCCCGGCACACGAGATGGGGCGCCACCGCGTTCATGTCGGGCGGGATGGGCATGAGCCGCGCGCCGCCGTCGGGCAGCAAGTGCATCATCGCCTTGCCCGTCGCGATATCGAAGGGAAAGGAAAAATGCTCGTGGGCGATCACCCAGCGTCCGCCTTCCCGCCGGAATCCGGAGCTCATGCGGCCCCAGGATTCCCGTTTGCCCGACCCATCGGAGCATCCCACCAGCGCGTGCGCATAGCCGACGCCGCCGCCGGCGCTGAGCTCGAGGTCCTGCAGGCGCAGGCCCAGACCACCTTCGGGGCACATGTCGAAGCACATGCGCCAATGGTCGCGATAGGCGTCCCGCCCCACGAAGCGCAAGGACTGGATCGCATCATAGGCCACGACGTCGGGCGCATAGCAGGCCATCAAGGCATCCAGGTCGCGCCGTTGCGAGGCCTGGAGCCATTCGTCCAGGATCGCGCGCAGGGCGGACTGGGCCGCGTCGTCTCGGGTATTCGTCTGCATCGTTGATCTCCTTTGGCTCGCCATGCCCGGCGGGCATGGTCGCGGGAAACGGGATCTTCCGTCCCCAAGCCAGACTGTACGATTGTTTAGTCCTAAAAAACAACTGAAAAATCATTTATTAGGATTTGATGGTATGCTGTAACACATGAGCGTGAAACGAAGCTATGGCGACGGCTGCGCCGCCGCGCACGCGCTGGACCTGATCGGCGAGCGCTGGGCGCTGCTGATCGTGCGCGAGCTCCTGCTGGGCCCCAAGCGGTTCACGGACCTGCGCGCGGGCCTCAAGGGCATCAGCGCCAACGTGCTGTCCCAGCGCCTCGCCGAGCTCGAGGCCGCCCTGGTCGTGACCCGGCGCCGCCAGCCGCCGCCGGCGGCCGTCATGGCCTACGAGCTGACGCCCTGGGGCCGCGAGCTCGAGCCCATCCTGCTGCAATTGCTGCAGTGGGGGGTGCGCTCGCCCGCCTTCGCGCGCGGCAGCCCCCTCAACACCGATTCCATGATCCTGTCGTTTCGCGCGCTGTTCGACCCCGAAAGGGCCGCCGGGCGGGACGCCTGCGTCACGCTGGTCCTGGACGGGCAGGCGTTCACCGCCCGCGTGCGCGCGGGGACCTTCGACGTCCGGCGCGCCGAGCCCGGCGCATCGACGGTGGCGAGCCTGCGCACGGATCCGACCACGCTGCTGCACCTGGCCTACGGGGCCGCGAGCCTGGACGCGGCGCTGGACGAGGGGCGCGCCGCCCTCGCCGGCGATCGCCGGGCGGTCGAGGATTTCCTGGGATGCTTCTCGGTGCCGCGCCCCGCGGAGGCGGGCGCCCCGGCGGCCTGAACCCGGGGCGCGCCTGGTTTACACTGCGCCCATCGCCCGCCTCCAAGGATCCCCCATGCCTCCACGCACCATCCGGCTGGTCGCCGCCTACGCGGACAACCGCGTGATCGGGCGCGACAACGCCATGCCCTGGCGCCTGCCCTCCGACCTGGCGCACTTCAAGCGCAGCACCCTGGGACATCCCGTCATCATGGGCCGCAAAACCTGGGCCTCGCTCGGGCGGCCCCTGCGCGGGCGCCGGAACCTGGTGCTCAGCCGCTCGGGCTTCGACGCGCCGGGCGCCGAGGTCATGCCCTCGCTGGAGGCCGCCCTGGCCGCCTGCGCGGATGCGCCGGTGGCCTGCGTCATCGGCGGCGAGCAGGTCTTCCGGCTCGCCCTGCCCCTGGCCGACGAGCTCGTGGCGACGGAGATCCACGCGGCGATCGAGGGCGACACCTGGTTCCCGGAGCTGCCCGCGGGCCAGTGGCGCGAGGTCGAGCGCCTGCCCCAGCCCCGCGAGAACGGGCTGGACTACGATTTCGTCACCTATCGCAGGGCCTGAGGCCCCGCGCCGCGCGGCGCGCGCGCCGCATCCCTGAAGAAGCGCCACAGGCGCGGATGCCCCGAATACGCCACGTTGAAGCGGAACCAGCCCTCGTCGCGGCCCTCGGGATCGAAATAGGCCCCCGGCGCCAGCCAGATGCCGGCCTCCAGCGCGCGGGCCGCCAGCTCGACGGCCCCGCCGGGCGGCAGCCGCCGCGGCCGGGCCCACAGGAACAGGCCCGCCCCCGGCTCGCCGAACACCTCGAAATCGCCCTGGGCCATGGCCCCGCTGACCTGGTCGTGGGCCTGGCGCAGGCGCTCGCGCACGCCGCGCATGTAGGTGCCGTGGCGGCCGTCGCGCAGCACGTGATAGACGGCGCGCTCCATCATCTCGGCCGAGGTGAGACCCATGGACATCTTGGTGCGCGCGCACTGGTCCAGCAGGTCGCCCGAGCACAGCAGGTAGCCCACCCGCATCGACGGCATGACGCTCTTGGAAAAGCCCGACACGTAGACCACGCGGCCCGTGCCGGCGAGCGCCGCGAGCAGCGGGGCGGGCTCGAGCAGCAAGTCGCGCGACACGTCGTCCTCGACCACCAGGAAGGCATGCCGCTCGGCCAGTTGCAGCAGGCGGAAGGCGCCGGCCATCGTGAAGGTCGCGCCGGTCGGATTCTGCAAGGCCGTGGTGACGAACACCGCCCTGAGCGGATGCTCGCGCGCCAGGCGCTCGAGAGTCTGGCCGCAGACGCCGTCGGCGGTGCGCGGCACGCCGTGCACCACGATCCCGTTCAGGGCCAGGATCTGCAGCAGGTTGGCGTAGCATGGGGTCTCGACCGCCACGTGGTCGCCCGGCCGCAGCACCGTGCGCACGACGATGTCCAGCGCCTGCGTCGCCCCGTGCGTGAGGAGCACCTGGCCCGCCGCGGCCTCCAGGCCGTGCTCGCCCAGCCGGTGGGCGATGTGCTCGCGCAGGGGATGGTAGCCCAGCGGATGGCCGTAGGAGGCCATCTGGCTCACCGGGACGCGCCCGAGCTGGCGCAGCGCGTGCTGCAGGCCGGCCTCGTTGTGCCAGTCCGGCGGCAGCCAGCCGCAGCCGGACTTGATCGAGATGGAATGGTCGGCGAACACGTCCGACAGCAGCCAGGACGGCCCGATCCGCGGCGCCACCCAGGCCGGTGCCGGCGGCGGGGCGGCCACGGCCCGCCGGCGCGCGACGCGGAAATCGGCGCCCGGGCGCGACTGCAGCAGGCCCTGCGCCACCAGGCGGTTGTAGGCCGCCATCACGGTGAAGGTGCTGAGCCCGTGGTCCCGGGCAAACCGCCGCACCGAGGGCAGCGCCATGCCCGGCCGCAGGACGCGCTCGCGAATGGCCCGCTCGAGCGCGCCGGCCGCCTGGTCGACGAGGGAAGGCGCGCGCTTGCGGTCGCGGTCGGGCTCGAACAGGATCATCCCATCCCCTGCGGGCGCGGTCCTGCACGCCCATCGATCAATACAGTTACATCAACTGAGTCAATACAGCTATCCAGCCATCCTACCACTGTATATGTATTTCACCCAGGGGGCGGCACAGAATGGATCGACCGATTTTCCGTCTCTCCATCCTTCGATCGCGAGGTCGCCATGCGCACCGACACCACTTCCGCCACGGACCTGTCCAATCTGTGGATGCCCTTTACCGCCAACCGCCAGTTCAAGGCGCACCCCCGCATGCTGAAGGCGGCCAAGGACATGCACTACACGGCGGCCGACGGCCACCAGGTCCTGGACGGCACCGCCGGCCTGTGGTGCGTGAACGCCGGCCACGCCCGCCGGCCCATCATCGAGGCCCTGGCCCGCCAGTCCGTCGAGCTGGACTACGCGCCCAGCTTCCAGATCGGCCACGAGGATTCATTCCGGGCGGCCACCGAGGTCGCCGCGCTGATGCCCGCCGGCCTGGACCGCATTTTCTTCACCAATTCGGGCTCGGAGTCGGTCGACACCGCGCTCAAGATCGCCCTGGCCTACCACCGGGCGCGCGGCGAAGGCCAGCGCACCCGCCTGATCGGCCGCGAGCGCGGCTACCACGGCGTGGGATTCGGCGGCATCTCGGTCGGCGGCATCTCGCCCAACCGCAAGACCTTCTCGGGCGTGCTGCTGCCCGGCGTGGACCACCTGCCCCACACGCACGACCTGGCCCACAACGCCTGGACGCGCGGGCAGCCCGCCTGGGGCGAGCATTTCGCCGACGCCCTCGAAAGCATCGTTGCGCTGCACGACGCCTCCACCATCGCCGCAGTCATCGTCGAGCCCCTCGCCGGCTCCACCGGCGTGCTGCTGCCGCCCAAGGGCTACCTGGAAAAGCTGCGCGCCATCACCGAAAAGCACGGCATCCTGCTCATCTTCGACGAGGTCATCACCGGCTTCGGGCGCCTGGGCGCGGCCACCGCCAGCGATTTCTTCGGCGTGACGCCCGACATCATCACCATGGCCAAGGGCATCAGCAACGCCGCCGTGCCGGCCGGCGCGGTGGCGGTGCGCCGCGGCATCCACGACGCCATCCTCGAGGCGAGCGCGAGCGGCATCGAATTCTTTCACGGCTACACCTACTCGGCGCACCCCATGGCCACGGCGGCCGTCCTCGCCACCCTGGGCATCTACCGGGACGAGGGATTGTTCGACCGGGCGCGCGCCCTGTCCAAGCCCTTCGAGGACGCGGCGCATGCGCTCAAGGGCACCCGCCACGTGATCGACATCCGCAACCTGGGGCTGGTCGCCGGCATCGAGCTCGCGCCACGCGAAGGCGCCCCCGGCGCGCGCGCCGCCGAGGTCTTCGCCAAATGCTTCGACCGGGGCGTCCTGGTGCGCTACACCGGCGACATCATCGCGATCTCGCCTCCGCTCATCATCGACGAGACCCAGATCGCGCAGATCTTCGGCACGATCGGCGAGGTGTTGAACGAGGTGAAATAAAAAAGCGCTCCCAGCGGTAGGCTTCGCCGCCCCCCACCCAAAGCATTTCATCCAGGTGCCTCTGCCCTACAGGGCGGATCAATCGGTGGTTAGGAAACTTGTGTCATTTAAGAAAAAAGTATCTAATGCTAAAGAAATCGCCTCGTGCCGCGCCACAAGGGATCGGCGCCTTGGCATCCGGCCCCATCCTACTTACCCAGGAGATTTCGATGGTAAAGGACACCATGCAGCTCAGTAAGTCAGAGATTGTCACGTCCGCCATACAGCAGATGGAGACCAAGCTGCGGACTGAAAAACTTTCGACGCGAGAGGCCGTGGCCCAGACTTGCCGCACGTTATTTGCCTTCGGCCACGATTCGGGCCTGGCGGGCCAGATCACGGCTCGGGCCGAGCAGCCGAATACCTACTGGACTCAACGGCTCGGCTTGGGCTTCGATGAAATCACCGCCGAAAACTTATTGCTTGTCGACGAAGACCTCAACGTGATCGAAGGGGATGGCATGCCGAATCCCGCCAATCGGTTTCACTCATGGCTCTATCGGGCCAGGCCCGACGTCCGGTGTATCGTGCATTCGCACCCTCCCATGACATCGGCCTTGTCGATGCTCGAGATTCCGCTGGAATTGGCGCATATGGACACTTGTGTGCTGTATGGGCAGGTCGCCTTTCTGGAGAAATGGCCGGGCATCCCGGTCGGGAACGAAGAAGGCGAGCTCATCGCCCAGGCGCTCGGGGACAAGAAGGCCATCCTGCTGGCTCATCATGGCTTATTGGTGGCCGGCGGGAGTGTGGAAGAAGCGTGCGTGCTGGGCGTCATGTTCGAAAAGGCCGCGCGCCTGCAATTGCTGGCGCGGGCGGCCGGGGACATCCAGCCCGTGCCGGCCGAGTTGGGCGCGGAGGCGCAGCAATGGATCAGCACACCACGCCGCCATGAGGCGACATTCGCGTATTATGCCCGTCGGGCCAATCGCATGCTCCAATGATTCGCAGCGCAGGGCGGCTGCCAACGCGGCCGCCCCGCAGCGACGCTTACTGCTGATTCTTCGTGAGCCACAAAGGCTCGGTAGACTCTCCTCTGAAGTACGCCTGATTGCTATCGGCAGCGTCGCGCAAATAATCCCATAATGCCGAGATACGCCTGATATGGCGTGTCTCGGTCGGGACCGCCAGCCAGAAGGTTCGCGTAATGCTCAGTTGGTCCTTCAGTACCGGCACCAGATCGGGACACTGCTGACCAATGAAGCATGGGAGGATTGCAAGCATTCTCCCATGCCTCGCAACGCTGTATTGCGACACGATGCTGTTGGAGCGCAAAGGACGAAACGCGGAAGGGGCGATGTTCCGCTCATAGCGCAACTCCTCCGTATAAACAAGCTCATCGATATACCCAGTGAAGTTGTGCCTTGCGAGATCCGCCTGCGTCCGTATCGGAGGGTGGCTTTCAAGATAGGCACGTGTGGCATACACCCGCAAGGAATAATTCGTCAACCTGGCCACGACATAATTCCCGCTTTGTGGGCGGTCAAGACTGATACTGATATCGGCCTCGCGCTTGGACATATTGATGAACCGAGGCATCGGCAACAAATCCACGGTGATTCCCGGATGCTGCTCGCAAAAATCCGCCAGCAGGGCCGGCGCCAGGAACATGCCGAAGCCTTCCGTGGTGCCCAGTCTGACATGGCCCGACGGCAAGGGGTCCTGACCTCCGAGTTCCTCAATCGCGGCGGACATTGCCAGTTCGGCGCGCTCGGCATACGCGATTAATCGATGACCAGCGGCGGTCAGTGTATAGCCCTGATTACTGCGCTCGAACAATTGCGTCCCGATCTCCTGCTCGAACTGCCTGATCCTTCGGGAAACCGTCGAATGATCGATGTTGAGGCGCTTTCCCGCCTCGACAAGCCCCTTGCTCCGAGTCAGCTCAAGGAAGATACGAAGGCTGTCCCAATCCTGCATAGTCGCGACTCCATTGTGCATTTTTGCAAAGCGATTGTGAAGAATTATCTATTGAGCCGGCCGAAATCCATTGGTAGTATCCGGAAATACAATACATAATCCATGAAAGGAGGCAAACAATGAAACGTCAGATTTCAATACCCAAAGCACTTTCGGTGTGCATTTTTATCTCTACAGCGATATTGCTCGCACCCGCGACGGCTGCCCAGATCGATCGCGTCGTGGTTGCCCAAGGCGTGTATCCGGTGAGCTTCGATCCACACCGAACCACAGACATCCCTTCCCGCATCGTCCATGCGAACATGTACGATTCGCTCTTGGTGCGGGACAAGAAACTGCAGATCGCCCCGAGCCTCGCCGAGTCCTACGAGCGCATAGACGACAGGACCTGGGAATTCAGGCTGAGAAAGAATGTCGTGTTTCACAACGGCGAAGCGTTCAATGCACAGGACGTCAAGTTCTCTATCGAACGCATCCTCAATCCGGATGAAAAATCACCACAGCGCGGGTGGATCAATACGATATCCGAAATCCAGATCGTTGACGACCACACCATACGTCTCATAACGAGCCAGCCGGACCCTGTATTGCCCGCCCGCTTGACATTGATCTTCATGGTTCCCGACCAATATGTCGGCGAGGTAGGCAATGAAAAATTCGCCACCAACCCGGTCGGAACGGGCCCATACAAGATCGGTAAATGGACGCGCGGCGATTTCATCGACTTGGACGCCAACCCGTCCTACTGGGGAGACACGCCCAGCGTGAAGGCCGCCCGCTTCCGCGCAATCGCAGACAACGCCTCACGCGTGTCCGCCTTGCGAGCGGGGGACATCCACTTGATGACCAACCTGCAGCCCGACTACCTGGAGCAGATCAAGGCATCAAAGGACCTGACCGTTTCCACCGCGCCAAGCTCTAGAGTCCTGTTCATAGGCCTGGTCAACACAAAAAGTGGCCCCCTGCAAGATAAACGGGTCCGCCAGGCCATCAATCACGCGGTTGATGTGCAGGGCATCATCAACAGTGTTCTCCTTGGATACGGACACAGGGCGGGCAGCGTGAACGGACATTTGCTCGCATTGCTCGGGATCGACTATCAGTCGCCTCTGTACGAATACAACCCTGACAAGGCCAAAAAGCTGCTGGCGGAAGCAGGCTATCCCAACGGATTTGAAGTCAACCTGGATAGTCCCAACGGCCGTTACCCGATGGACAAGGATATTTCACAGGTGGTTGCCGCCCAGCTTGGCCAAGTCGGTATCAAGGTCAATGTCAAGATACACGAATGGGGGAGCTACGCCCAGAAATTCAACACCCATAATGTCGAGCCAATGTACATGCTGGGATGGTCCCTGCCCAGCCTAGACCCTGATCATTGGGCGACCCCATTGCTTGGCCCCAACGAGCCCGTCTCGAACTTCAAAAGCGAAGAGATCTATGCATTGATCGACGAGGCACGCAAAACAATGGATCCAGAACGCAGAATGGCCATATACAAGAACATGAACGACCTTGTCCATGAAGAAGCGCCTTGGCTATTCCTCATGCAGTTTGAAGATATCTACGGCCTCAACAAGGGGATTTCCTGGACGGCCAGGTCGGATGAAGCCATCAATCTGACCGAGATCACCATCCCATAATTCATCATGCGGCCCAACCGGACCTGAGCGCCGCCCGGGTCCGGCAAGACGACGAAACTTATGTTGATATACATTCTGAAGCGGCTATATCAAGCCATCTTTGTCTTGCTAGGCGTTCTATCCATCGTTTTTTTCCTGCTGCACTTATCCGGAGACCCCACACAATTGTTATTGCCGCTCGACGCCACCAGCGACGAGCGCGCGGCCTTTCGGGAGCAAATGGGTTTCAATGACCCCTTGCTTTATCAATACACGAATTTCCTGCTCAATGTGGTCCAGGGGGATCTGGGCTATTCATATCGCCACAGCGAGCCCGCCATCGGCCTCGTCATGGAGCGCATTCCCGCCACCTTTGAACTGACGGTCGCCAGCCTCCTGATCGCCATGGCCGTCGCCATTCCCCTGGGTGTCGTCGCGGCGGTCAAGCGGGGAACACTCATCGATTCCCTGGCGATGGGGTTTTCCCTGCTCGGTCAAGCGACACCGGTCTATTGGCTGGGGCTACTGCTCATCCTGCTATTTTCGGTCAAGCTGGGCCTTCTGCCGACGGGTGGGCGCAACGGATTCGAAACTCTCATCCTGCCCGCTTTCACACTTGCCGTCTTTTCAATGGCACGTATCGCCCGCATCACCCGCTCGGGCATGCTCGATGTACTCAGCCAGGATTACATCCGGACCGCGCGTGCCAAGGGCATTGCGGAACGGATCATTATCTCCAACTACGCTTTACGTAACGCGGCGATCCCCCTGGTGACAGTCATCGGCCTGGAATTCGGCGTGTTGCTGGGCGGGGCGGTCATCACGGAAACGATCTTTTCATGGCCGGGAGTCGGCCGATTTGCAATCGACTCTATCTTCGCAAGGGATTATCCCGTCGTACAGGCCATCGTCATGGTCTTGTCCGCCATTTTCGTGCTGGTCAATCTGGCGGTGGACATCCTGTACACCTACCTGGATCCGCGCATACGGGAAGGAGGATCTTTCAAATGACGCTCCCCCCATCTCCGGGAAAGGCCTTGGCCTTCAGCCGCCCTCGATTTCCACAGCGGTTCCGCAAAACCATGCCGGGGCGGCTCGTGCGTCGCAGCAATGGCGCCATCGGCCTCGCCATTGTTCTCACAATGATCGCAATGGCGGTTCTCGCCCCGATTCTGAGTCCGTTTGATCCAAACGCCCAGAACCTCATGGCCCGGCTGAGGCCTCCAGTTTTCTCCGGGGGCACATGGGGACATATCCTCGGCACCGACCAACTTGGGCGCGATATCCTGAGCCGTGTCATGTACGGTGCCCAGACTTCTCTTTTCATCGGCTTTGTCACGGCAAGCATTGCTGGAATCCTTGGCACCACGGTGGGACTTGTTGCGGGCTTCAGCGAAGGCATCGTACGCACAGCCCTCATGCGGCTGGTCGATATCTTCCTCGCCATACCGTACATCCTGTTCGCGGTGGTGGTCGTCGGGGCGCTGGGGGCCGGCATCACGAATCTGATACTGGTCCTGGCCCTGACCCGCTGGGTGCAATTCGCGCGGATCGTGTATGGGCAGGCCCTCTCGGTGCGCGAAAAGGAATATGTCGAGGCGGCAAGGGTCAGAGGCAATTCCTACTTGCGGATCCTGGTGGCGCATGTCCTTCCCAATGTCGCGACACCAATTGTCGTGGTGATGACGCTGGAAGTCGCCTTCATGATCATCATGGAATCGGCGCTCACATTCCTGGGGCTCGGTGTGGCGCCAGACACACCGACCTGGGGCTGGATGCTGGCTGAAGGCAAAGACTACATGACGCTGGCCTGGTGGCTCACTGTGGTTCCGGGCCTGGCGATCATGTTGACCGTGCTCGGGATAAATCTGCTGGGCGACGCTCTGCGCGACACCTTGGATCCGCGGCTCAAACTATGAAGGCCATGAATCATTCAAGCGAATATCTCCTGCAAGTCGAGAACCTGACCGTCGAATTCCGCACTGATGACGAAACCCTCAAGGTCGTGGACGGGGTCAGCTTTGCCATCCGGCGAGGGGAAATCCTCGGGCTGGTGGGAGAATCGGGAAGCGGCAAGTCCGTCTCCTCGCTGGCAGTCATGGGCCTGCTTCCGCCCGGCACGGCAAAGATCACCGGAGGCCGTATTTTCTTCGATGGACGGGACCTGCTGCGTATGCAGGCTGCAGAGATCCGCCGCATACGAGGTAACCGCATCGGCATGATTTTCCAGGAACCCCTGACCGCCCTGAACCCCGTGTTCACGGTGGGCCACCAGATCATCACGGGGATCCGGGCCCACGAAGCCATCCGCTGGAAAGACGCCCGCGCACGCGCCATCGGCCTACTCGGTTTGGTGGGCATAGCGGATCCCTCGGTTGCCATCGACGCCTATCCGTTTCAGATGAGCGGCGGCATGCGCCAACGGGTCCTTATCGCAATGGCGCTATCCTCGGATCCCGACCTCTTGATCGCCGACGAGCCGACGACCGCGCTGGATGTCACCATACAAGCCCAGATCCTCGACCTGCTGCGCAAGATCCGGGAGAAAACCGGGGTCGCCATTCTGTTCATCACCCATGACCTCGCGGTGATCTCGGAACTGTGCGATACCGTTGCCGTCCTGTATGCGGGAGAGATACAGGAACGTGGGCCGGTCGGCAAGGTCTTCTCCGAACCCCTCCACCCCTATACCCACGGGCTGCTGTCCTGTATTGCCGATCCTAAAAGCGACAGGCCTCTCGTGCCCATCGAGGGCAGACCGCCATTATTATCCGAGGTGTTTGGCTGCAGGTTCTCGCCTCGCTGCCCGCATGCGCTGGATGATTGCCACAAAAAACACCCGGAAATCGAATATCTAGGAAACGAGCAGGAGATAAGATGTCTACGCTGGCAGGAAATCCTGAAGAAATAATCCGCATTGCGAATCTCGAGAAGACATTCAATGTAGTGCGTCGAAAAGGGCTGGGGATAGAGCACAAGAAGCTATACGCCGTCAATGATGTCTCATTTTCCATCAGGGCCTCCCAGAGCTTCGGCATCGTGGGAGAGTCCGGATCCGGAAAATCCACCCTGGGCCGTCTGATTTTCGGCCTCGAACAGCCCACGGGTGGCGCCATTCATTACGGCGGACAGAAGATCAACGGGCTTTCCAAAGACGAACGACATGCTTACTGGCGAGACATACAAATTGTCTTCCAGGACCCCTTCAGTTCTCTCAACCCTCGAATGCGCATAGGCGACGCGCTCGCCGAGCCGCTGAAGAATTTTCTCGGCATGGGCCGGCAGGCCTCTTTAGCGCGCGCGAGCGAATTGCTCGACCTGGTAGGGCTGCCGAAGAGGGCGATCAAGCACTACCCGCACGAGCTCTCGGGTGGCCAGCGGCAGCGTGTCGCTATCGCAGCCGCGCTGGCTGTAAACCCAAAGATCATCATCGCGGACGAAGCAGTCTCAGCACTGGATGTCTCTGTTCAGGCGCAAATCATCAATCTGCTTGCCGACCTTCGCCGACAACTCGGACTGACATATATCTTCGTTACACACGACTTGAATCTCTGCGCCTATTTCTGCGATCGCATCGCCGTCCTTTACCTAGGGCAGATCATGGAGATTTGCAATGCCGGCAAACTGCTTTCCGAACCCAGGCATCCGTATACACAGGCCTTGATTTCAGCCATACCATCAGTCAACAGGGAAGGCAGGCGTGAGCGCACCATCCTTTCTGGAGAAATTCCGAGCCCGCTCGATCCACCCCCCGGATGCCCCTTTCAGCCACGCTGCCCCCGCGCGATCCCACGCTGCGCAGAGCGACGCCCACGGCTCGAAGAAATCGGAGAATCACATCTTGTGGCTTGCCATGTCGTCGCCGACGAGTTCAACTCAATTGGCGAAAAATCATGAAAGGGACCCTGAAAATCAATAATGCCACAGCATGGAATGGCGCTGAAGCGCTCGTGTCATACGACAGCCTAGGCATTCGGGACGGCCGATTCGTGGATCCGGCGGAGCTTCCTCGGGATATACCCGAGATAGACGCATCCGGCCTGACCATTCTGCCTGGGCTGATCAACGCACATGTGCATTTCTGCCTCGATGGCACAGCAGACAGCGTCTCCAATCTGATTGCGGAACCTCACATCATCACTGCCTACAAAGCATGTGCCGCCGCTCGGGCCACCCTGGAGGCCGGTACGACCACCGTCAGGGACGTCGGATGTAACGGAGGAATTGGAATTTTCCTCAAAAAAGCGATCCAGAACGGGTTGGTCGAAGGACCGCGCATGATGGCTTCCGGCCCCTGCATCGTCATGACGGGAGGCCACAATCGCTTCATCGGTACCGAGATCGATGGGGTGGACGAAGCGCGCAAAGCGGCGCGAAAGAACTTGAAAATGGGGGCAGACCTGATCAAAGTGGTTGCCACAGGCGGTGTAATCACGCCCATGGTCGAACCGGAGCATGTGCAATTGAGCATGGAGGAAATGCGCGCCGCAGTAGATGAAGCACACAATTGCGGCCGGCGAGCAGCATCTCATGCGCAGGGAAAACAAGGTATCTACAATTCCCTTAAGGCGGGCGTGGACACGATAGAACACGGCATCTATCTGTCCCCCGATCTCATTGACGAGATGCTGAAAACCAGGACCGCGCTGGTACCAACGCTCACGCCCATGCGCCGTATTCTCGAGGCCGATCCAAAGGCTGGAATTCCTGAGTACGCCATCCAGAAGATGCGCCGGGTATCCCAACAATGGGTGGATAGTTTTGCGGCGGCGGCGGCCGCCGGGGTGCCGATTGTCGCTGGGACGGATGCGGGCACTCCAGGCAATCCGCACGGTTCGGTCGCCGTCGAGATCAAATTCATGGTGGAGGCAGGAATCCCCCCACTAATCGCTCTGCGCAGCGCCACCACCGCCGCCGCCGAGGCCATTGGCATGGCCGACGAAGTGGGGCGGATAGCGAACGGGCTATGGGCGGACCTGATCTTCATAAGAGGAAACCCGCTGCTGGATATCAATGCGCTCGATCATCTGTGCGGAGTCATAAAGGGCGGCGAATTCGTCTGGTTCGATAAAGCACGCCACTTCTAAGGATGGAAAAATGACGGTCCTGAATACAATGTCGGCCACCGAGGCAGCAGCAGCAATCGCCGCTCGCCGGATCTCCTCGGTGGAGCTTGTCGAGGCATGCTTGACACAAATCGAGCGGCGCGAGCCGGTCGTCGGCGCGTGGGCATGCCTGGATCGAGAACAGGCGTTGCAAGCCGCTCGTGAATGTGACGCGAGCGCCCCCAAGGGGCCGCTGCATGGCGTCCCCATCGGAATAAAGGATAATATTGATACCCGGAATTTCCCAACAGAGTATGGCTCCAGCATTTACCGGAGCCATCGACCGCAACGCGATGCAGCATGTATAGGTCTCGCGACGCGCGCCGGCGGGATTATCATGGGAAAAACGGTGACAACCGAATTTGCCATGTTCGAGCCGAACAAGACGGCCAACCCCCATAATCCCTCCCACACGCCCGGCGGTTCGTCGAGCGGCTCCGCCGCAGCGGTGGCGGACTTCCAGATTCCCGTTGCCCTGGCCACCCAATCGGCGGGTTCCATCATCCGGCCGTCCGCTTATTGTGGAGTCATCGGCTACAAACCCTCTTTGAATACGTTCGCCCCCGACGGCATCAAGCCGATTGGCGCATCGCTGGATACGCTCGGGGTGATCGCACGCACGATCGATGACCATATGCTCATGTGGAGCGTCTTGCAGGGAGCGCAGTCCATGCCTGCGCCGTCCGTTCCCGACCGCCTCCGCATCGGTATGTGCCGAACACCATTCTGGCAGCACGCCGAAATCGAACAGCGCATTGCGCTCGAACGGGCGGGGGCTCGACTGTCCGAGGAACATATCGAGGTGGAAGAAGTGGAACTACCCGCCTGGTTTGATTCCTTGAACGATCTGCACACACAGGTGATGGCCTACGAAGTGGCTCGAAATCATGCCTTTGAATTTGACGAGGCCAGGCGCGACCTGCTCGGAAAGCGCACCCGCGCCCAACTTGAACTAGGCTGGAAATTGCTGCCGGAAGACTACCTGAAGGCGCGAGAGGCCCTGCGTCGGGCCCGCCACGAGTTTGATGTATTTTGCAAAGACTTCCATGCCATGATGGTACCGGCGGCGCCGGGCGAAGCCCCCTTGATTCAGAGCACCGGCGACCCGATATTCAATAGCCTCTGGACGCTACTCGGCGTGCCTGCCGTGACACTGCCGGTGGGGCTGGGGAGGAACGGCCTGCCCATTGGCGTCCAGTTCGTCTCGCACATGGATGCCGATCTGCTTTTACTCGCGGCCTGCCGGAAAATGGAAGCTCTTTTCAAAGAAAGGATTGATTGTTCCTAGATTCGGCGACGCACGGCTCTCCCTAAGCCCGCAGGGTGACAACCAGCACTTCGGCCGCCTTTTTACCAACAGAGCGGAAACGATGGGGATATTCAGAGTTGAAGTGGACGGAATCTCCGCTATTCAATCTGAATATCCTCTCGCCTATCTTGATCTCGACAACGCCCTGAACGACGAAAATGAACTCCTCCCCGTCATGAGGCATGACTGCATCCTCGTCGGGGAACTCCATGGGAGGCAGCGCAATGAAAGGTGCGAGCGCCCACTCGCTGCCGGCGCCTCCCAGTATCTGATAGCGCATGCTGCCGAGGCCTTCCCCCGCCACCTCGGGCATCCGTATGAGCTTGCGCTCGGATTTCCGCACGATGGCGATGTCGCCGGGCTCGCTGACATGTTCGTCCACGAGGTCGGCGACGCTCAAGCCATACGCAGAAGCCAGCCTCAAAATGATCGATATAGACGGCTGGCTCAAGCCGCGCTCCAGCTTCGATAGATAGCTTTTCGTCACCCCCGTCATTTGGCTGAGCGTATCCAGCGAAAAGCGATTCTTTTTCCGAAGCATCTTGAGCCGGAATGGCAAGGCGTTCATGTCGGTCTGTCCAAGTCTGTGTCCCTAGTTTCAACCCACAAGGCGAAACCATATTGTATGGGTCATACCGTCGCAATCCGCCCAAGGCAAAAAAATCCGATCATCCTGTGGAAGGATCGGAGCCAACCATGCCCGCTGGGGAAGTCACACTCAAGCCCGGGAGACGCGGGATCAGCCGGAGGCGCGAAACCCGGGCCGCGCCCTCCCGGCCCGGGTTTCTTTTTCAGGCAGCCTCGGTCTGCGCCTCGGCGGCGGCATACTCCGACACCGGCGGGCAGGCGCAGCTCAGGTTGCGGTCGCCCCAGGCGTTGTCCACGCGCGAGACCGGCGGCCAGTACTTGCGCCGGACGAGGCCCGGCACCGGATAGGCGGCCTGCTCGCGGGTGTAGGGATGGGTCCAGTCGGCCGCCAGCAGGGCCTGCGCCGTGTGGGGCGCATTGCACAGCAGGTTGTCCTCGGCGCCGTGCTCGCCGCGCTCCACCAGGGCGATCTCGGCGCGGATGGCGATCATCGCCTCGATGAAGCGGTCGAGTTCGGCCAGGCCCTCGGATTCGGTGGGCTCGACCATCAGGGTCCCCGCCACGGGGAAGCTCATGGTCGGCGCATGGAATCCATAGTCCATCAGGCGCTTGGCGATGTCCTCGGCGCTCACGCCGCTGGCCTCCTTGATCGGACGGATGTCCAGGATGCATTCGTGCGCCACCCAGCCGTTGGGGCCGGCATACAGGATGGGATAGTGCGGCGCCAGGCGGCGGGCCAGGTAGTTGGCATTGAGGATGGCCACCTGGGTGGCGCGGCGCAGGCCCTCGGCGCCCATCATGGCGATGTACATGTACGAGATCGGCAGGATGCTGGCCGATCCGAAAGGCGCCGCCGAGACGGGCCCGCACTGGCCGGCGGGCAGCCGGCCGTCCGAGCCGACGGTCCCCGGCAGGTAGGGGGCGAGGTGCCCGCGCACCGCCACCGGGCCCACGCCCGGGCCGCCGCCCCCGTGGGGGATGCAGAAGGTCTTGTGCAGGTTCAGGTGCGAGACGTCCGAGCCGAAGCGTCCCGGCCGCGCCACGCCCACCATGGCGTTCATGTTGGCCCCGTCCAGGTAGACCTGGCCGCCCGCGTCGTGGACCAGCGCGCAGATCTCGGTCACGGTGGTCTCGAACACCCCGTGGGTGGACGGATAGGTGATCATCAGGGCCGCCAGGCGGTCGCCGACCTGGGCGATGCGGGCGCGCAGGTCGTCCATGTCGATGTTGCCGTTGGCGTCCGACGCCACGACCACGACCTCCATGCCCGCCAATTGGGCCGAAGCCGGGTTGGTGCCGTGCGCCGAGGCCGGGATCAGGCAGACGTTGCGCTGGAACTCGCCATTGGCCCGGTGATAGCCGCGGATCGCCAGGAGGCCCGCGTATTCGCCCTGGGCGCCCGAGTTGGGCTGCAGGCTGACCGCATCGTAGCCGGTGATCTCGCACAGGGCCGCCGACAGGCGCTCGATCAGCTCTTGGTAGCCCTGGGCCTGCCCCGCCGGCGCGAAGGGATGCATTTCACCGAATTCCGGCCAGGTGACGGGGATCATCTCGGCCGTGGCGTTGAGCTTCATCGTGCACGAGCCCAGCGGGATCATGGTGCGGTCCAGGGCCAGGTCCTTGTCCGCCAGCTCGCGCAGGTAGCGCAGCATGTCGGTCTCGGAGCGGATGCGCGAAAAGGCCGGGTGCGACAGGATGGGGCTCGCGCGCCGGCAGGCCGGCGGGATGCCGTCGCCGGCGGCCCCGAAATCGGGCGCGACGCGGGCCAGGTCCAGGCCCTTGGCGAGCACGCCGGCCAGGATCTCGAGATCCTCGGCCACCACGGTCTCGTCCAGCGAGATCGCCACGCTGGCGTCGTCGACGATCCGCAGGTTGATGCCGCCCGCCACCGCGGAGTCCAGCACCGCCTGGGTGCGGGCGCCGGTGCGCAGGTGCAGGGTGTCGAAATAGCTTTCGTTGAGCACGGTCGCGCCCATGGCGCGCAGGGCGGCGTCCAGCCGGGCGGTGTGCGCCGCCACGCGGCGGGCGATGCGGGCGATGCCCGCGGGGCCGTGCCATACCGCGTACATGGCGGACATGATGGCCAGCAGCACCTGGGCGGTGCAGATATTGGAGGTGGCCTTTTCGCGGCGGATGTGCTGCTCGCGCGTCTGCAGGGCCAGGCGCAGCGCGGGCTGGCCGGCCGCGTCCTGCGACACCCCGACCAGGCGCCCGGGCAGGTTGCGCTTGTAGGCGTCCTTGCAGGCCATGAAGCCGGCATGCGGGCCGCCATAGCCCATGGGCACGCCGAAGCGCTGGGCCGAGCCCACGGCGATGTCCGCGCCCCATTCGCCCGGCGGCGCCAGCAGCGCCAGGGCCAGCAGGTCGGTGGCCACGGCCACGATGGCGCCCATGCCGTGGGCCGTTTCGGTGAGCGCGCGGTAGTCGGCCACGCCGCCCAGGCTGTGCGGATACTGCAGCAGCACGCCGAAGCATTCGGGCAGGCCCTCGGCCTCGTCGCCCACGATGAGCTCGATGCCCAGGCCGGCGGCGCGCGTGCGCACCACCTCGAGGGTCTGGGGATGCACGTGGCGCGAGACGAAGAAGCCCTGGGACTTGGCGCGCGACACGCGCCGCGCCAGGGTCATGGCCTCGGCCGCCGCCGTGCCCTCGTCGAGCAGGGAGGCGTTGGCGATGTCCAGCCCGGTGAGGTCCGCCACCATGGTCTGGAAGGTCAGCAGCGCCTCGAGCCGGCCCTGGGAGATCTCGGGCTGGTAGGGGGTGTACGCCGTGTACCAGGCCGGATTCTCGAGGATGTTGCGCAGGATCACGTGCGGCACGTGGGTGCCGTAATAGCCCTGGCCGATGTAGCTGCGCAGCACCTGATTGCGCCCCGCGACGGCCTTGAGCTCGGCCAGCGCCTCGACCTCGCCGCGAGGGCCCGGCAGGTCGAGGTACGGCGCCTCGGACAGGATGCTGCCGGGCACGACCTCGCGCACCAGCGCGTCGAGGTCGGCGGCGCCCACGGCCTGGAGCATCAGGCGCTGGTCATCCTCGGAAGGCCCGATGTGGCGGGCGATGAATTCGGAGTGCGTGTCGGTGTCGCGCAACATGTAAGACCTCTGGGCTACGGTTCGGAAAGGCGGATCAGGCCTGCGCCGCGTAGGCGGCCGCGTCCAGCAGGCCGTCGGCGTCGGCGGCGTTGTCGGGACGGATCTTGAAGATCCACTGCTCGTAGGCCGCCTCGTTGATCAGGCCGGGCTGGTCGGCCAGGGCCTCGTTGAACGCGACGATCTCGCCGGCCACCGGGGCATAGATGTCGGAAGCGGCCTTGACCGACTCCACCACGGCCGCGGTGTCGCCGGCGGCGAGCCGGGCGCCGACCTGCACGTCGCCGACGAACACGAGATCGCCGAGCTGGTCTTGCGCGTCGTCGGTGATGCCGACCAGGAAGACGTCGCCCTCGGCCTTGACCCATTCGTGCGAGGAAGTGTATTTGCGATCGGAAGGAATGGACATGATGTACCCCGTGTATAGGATTGTTGGTGCTGTTTAGGGATGGAGCGGATTGGCTGGAAGCGCCCGGCCGTCAGGCGAGGACCTTGCCGTTGCGCACGAAGGGGGGCCGGACGACCTCGGCGGGCAGCCACTTGCCGCGGATCTCGACCTCGACGCGCTCGCCCGGCTGGATGCCCGCGGGCAGCCGGGCCAGGCCTATGGATATTCCCATGGTGGGCGACATGCTGCCACTGGTGACTTCACCCTCCCCGGCGGAGCTGCGGACCTTCATGTGGCCGCGCATGATGCCGCGATCGAGGAGCTTCAGGCCGACCAGGTCGCGCGTCCCGCCGGCCGCCTCGAGGGCGGCGCGGCCCACGAAATCGCGGCCCGGATCCTTGAAGGACACCGTCCACGCAAGGCCCGAGTCGAGGGGATGGACCGTCTCGTCCATGTCCTGGCCATAGAGGTTCATGCCCGCCTCCAGGCGCAGCGTGTCGCGCGCGCCCAGGCCGCAGGGCCGCGCGCCCGCGGCCACCAGGGCGTCCCAGAAGGCCTCGACGCCGGAGGCCGGCAGGACGACCTCGAAGCCGTCCTCGCCGGTATAGCCGGTACGCGCCACCAGGGTGCCCTCGTCGATGCGGGTGCCGGTGAAGGGCTTGAGTTCAGCCGTCGCGGCGCGCCACTCGGGCCGCACGCGCCACACGAGCTCGCGAGCCTCGGGCCCCTGGATGGCGAGCATCGCCAGGTCGCGGCGCGGCGCGATGGTCACCTCGGAGCCCCACGCCGCCGCCTGCTCGCGCATCCAGGCGAGGTCCTTTTCCGCCGTGCCGGCGTTGACCACCAGGCGCCAGCTGTCGGCGGCAAAGAAATACGCCAGCAGATCGTCGATGACCCCGCCGTCGGGGCGCAGCATGCAGGTGTACAGGGCCTTGCCCGGCTGGCCCACGATGCGCGCCACGTCGTTGGCCAGCAGGCGGCGCAGGTAGTCCAGGGCGCCGCCCCCCGTCACGTCGACGTTGAGCATGTGCGACACGTCGAACACCCCGGCGGACCGGCGCACGGCGTGATGCTCCTCGAGCTGCGACCCATAGGCCAGGGGCATGTCCCAGCCGCCGAAATCGACCATTTTGGCGCCCAGGGCGACGTGTGCTGCGTACAAGGGGGTATGCGAAGGCATGGAGGCTCCGGAAAAGGAAATGGAACAAGGCGGCACACGATGCCGGCAGCGCCCTTCTGTCCTTTTGCCTGAGAGTTGCCCCGCAAAAAAGGGGGTTCACCTTCGGCGCCCGCGTCCCGAACGGCGCGAGTCTCTCCAGAATGCTGCGATGCACGCCCTGGCGAACATCATGCGGATGGTACGGGTGCCTGAGCGATTCTGGGCGAATTGCGCCTTCGGCGGCCGGCGATGCCGGCGCTCTCCCACCCGCATCGGGTGACAGCAAGCGGTAAGCATACCCTGAAATCGAGGGGGACAACAATCCCATCGTACTGTACAGCGGCACGCGCCGCTGGACGCATCCGGCCGAGGTCAGCGACCTCGATGTGCGTTCGCGCCTGGCCTCGGCCAGCCTGGCGCAGCTCGGGACTTGGTCGCTGAATATCCTCGATGCCGAGACCCTGGGGCGAGGTGTTCGGCGACTGATCCTGCGGTTCGAGCCGCCCGCCGATACCTCGGCAGAGAGTGGAAAACGATCAGAATCCCGGCGGAGCGTCAAATCAGCCCGCGGTCGCGCCAGGCGCGGCGGGCGGCGGCGTCCACCCCGAGGCTTTCCAGCACCTCGTCGGTGTGCTGGCCCAGGGCGGGGGCCGGGCTGTCGATGCCGCCGGGCGTGGCCGAGAGCTTGGGCACGATGCCCGGCACCTCGCAGGGCGTGCCGTCGGGCAGGGCGTCCTGGAGGATCATGTCGCGCGCCCGGTAGTGGGGGTCGGCCGCGATGTCGGCGATGTCGTAGATCCGGCCGGCGGGGACGCCTCCCTCGTTCAAGGCCGCCAGGACGGCTTCCAGGTCGTGGGCGGCGGTCCATCGGCCGATCGCCTCGTCGATGCGGGCCACCTGGGCGACGCGGCCCACATTGTCCCCGAGGGCCGGGTCGTCCGCCATGTCGGGCCGTCCGATCACCCGCATGAGGCGCTTGAAGATGCTGTCGCCATTGCCCGCGATCAGCACGTACTTGCCGTCCTTGCACAGGTAGGCGTTGCTGGGGGCGATGCCGGGCAGGCTGCTGCCCGCCGGCTGGCGGACCTCGCCGAACACGGAGTATTCCGGCAGGAGGCTCTCCATCATGTTGAACACGGATTCGTACAGGGCCACGTCCACCACCTGCCCCTCCCCGTCCCGGTCGCGGGCGCGCAGGGCCAGCAGCACGCCGATCACGCCGTGCAGGGCCGCCAGGGAGTCGCCGATGGACACTCCCACCCGCACCGGGGGCCGTCCCGGCTCGCCGCTGAGGTGGCGCAGGCCGCCCATGGCCTCGGCCACCAGGCCGAAGCCCGGCCGGTCGCGATACGGCCCGGTCTGCCCGTAGCCCGATACGCGCAGCATGACCAGGCGGGGATTGACCCTCCGCAGGTCCTCCCACCCCAGGCCCCAGCCCTCCAGCGTCCCGGGCTTGAAGTTCTCGATGACCACATCGACCTCGCCCGCGAGGCGGCGCACCAGCGCCTGGATCCCGGGGTCGCGCAGGTCCAGGGTGATCGACCGCTTGTTGCGCGACTGCACCTGCCACCACACCGAGGTGCCCTCGTGCACCAGGCGCCAGTTCCTCAGGGGATCGCCCCGCCCCGGGGGCTCGATCTTGATCACCTCGGCGCCGAACTCGCCCAGCATCTTGGCGGCGAAGGGGCCGGCGATCAACTGCCCCATCTCCAGTACGCGAATCCCGGTCAACGGCTTGCTCATGTGCTCATCCTCCATTCCATTCCCCGCAGCCGGCCGCAACGGCGTCCGGCATCATACGGCTCCCGGCGTACGGCAGCTTCGGTCTCCCAGAAAGTCCAGGGTTCCGCGGCTCCCGGCGGGCAATGCGCGGCCCCGCGCGCCCTCAAGCGGCGGACAGCGCGCGGCCGCAGGCCATGCCGGACGCCCAGGCCCACTGGAAGTTATACCCTCCCAGCCAGCCGGTGACGTCGACCGCCTCGCCCACGACGTACAGCCCCGGACGCCGGTGCGCCTGCATGCTGCGCTGGTCCAGTTCATCGGTGTCCACGCCGCCGCTCATCACCTCGGCCTTCTTGTAGCCCGCGGTGCCCGTGGGCCGCAAGCGCCAGTCGTGGATCCGGCCGGCGAGCGCGCGCAGCTCGCGGTCGCTCGTATCGGCCAGCCGGCGCGCGCCCAGGCCATCGGCCCCCGCCAGCCACGCCTCCGCCAGGCGGCGCGGCCAGGCCTGCGCCAGGACCGTCGCCAGGAGCTGCCGGCTGCCCGCCTTCTGCCGCAGCAGGTGGTCGGCCATGGATTCGTGCGGCGAGAGGTCCACGGAGAGGGCCTCGCCGGGACGCCAGTAGCTGGAGATCTGCAGCACCGCCGGTCCCGACAGGCCCCGGTGCGTGAACAGCAGATCCTCGACGAAATCCGGCGCCGCCTGGATCCTTCGGCGGCGGGGCGCGTCCGCCCGACAGGCATCCGCCCCCGCCGGTGCGAGGCGCATGCCGACTTCCAGGGCGACGCCCGACAAGGCGGCGAAGGGACGCCAGTGGTCCGGATCGAAGACCAGCGGCACGAGCGCGGGCCGCGGCTCGACGATGCGCAGGCCGAACTGGCGCGCCACGCGCAGGGAAAAATCGGTGGCGCCCATCTGCGGGACCGCCATGCCGCCGGTCGCCAGCACGAGCTGGCGCGCACGCAGGCGGCCGTGCTCCGTATCCAGCACATAGGCCCCGTCCTCGAACGCCACGGCGCGCACCACGCAGGGCATGCGCCAGTGCACGCCGCCCGCCTCGCATTCGCCGCGCAGCACCCGGATGATGGACTCGCTGGAATCGTCGCAGAAAAGCTGCCCGCGGTGCTTTTCGTGCCACTGCACGCCATGGCCCTCGATCAGGTCGATGAAGTCGCGCGGAGCATAGGCGCGCAGGGCCGAGCGGCAGAAGTCCGGATTGCGCGACAGGAAATTCGCGGGCGTGGTGCCGATATTGGTGAAATTGCAGCGCCCGCCGCCCGAGATGCGGATCTTTTCCGCCAGGCGCGCCGCGTGGTCGAGCAGCGCCACCCGCAGGCCGCGCTGCGCCGCGACGCCGGCCGCCATCATGCCGGCCGCCCCGGCGCCGATCACCGCCGCGTCATAGTCGGCCGCCGCCATCCGGCCTCGCGAGCTCACCCGCCCTCGCGGATGCAGTCCACGTAGTAGTGCCGGCGGCCCTGCTCGTCCAGCGAGTACGCCAGGCCGTGCACATCGGTCTCGAAGCCCGGAAAGCGCGTGTTGAAGTCCTGCGTGAACTTCAGGTAGTCGACGATGTCGCGGTTGAAGCGCTCGCCCGGGATCAGCAGGGGGATGCCCGGCGGATAGGGCGTGAGCAGCACCCCCGTCACCCGCCCCTCGAGCTGGTCGACCGCCACGCGCTCGACCTCGCGGTGGGCCATGCGCGCGTAGGCGTCGGCCGGCCGCATGGCGGGCACCATGTCGCTGAGGTAGACCTTGGTCGTCAGGCGCGCGAAATCATAATAGCGGTAGGCCTCGTGGATCTGCTGACAGAGGTCGCGCAGGCCCATGCGCTCGTAGCGCTTGTGCGAGCCGCTGAACCCCGGCAGCACGCGCCACAGCGGCTGGTTGCGGTCGTAGTCGTCCTTGAACTGCTGCAGCGCCGTGAGCAGGGTGTTCCAGCGCCCCTTGGTGATGCCGATCGTGAACAGGATGAAGAACGAATACAGGCCGGTCTTTTCCACGACCACGCCGTGCTCGACCAGGTAGCGCGACACCAGCGCCGCCGGGATGCCGCTCTCGGCGAACGTGCCCGAGATGTCCAGGCCCGGCGTGACCACGGTGGCCTTGATCGGGTCGAGCATGTTGAAGCCCTCGGCCAGGTCGCCGAAGCCATGCCACTCGTCGCCCGAGGCCATCAGCCAGTCCTCGCGGTTGCCGATGCCCTCGGCCACGAGGCGGTTGGGCCCCCATACCTTGAACCACCAGTCGTTCTTGCCGAACTCGGACTCGACCTTGCGCATGGCGCGGCGGAAATCCAGGGCCTCGCGGATGCTCTCCTCGACCAGGGCGGTGCCGCCGGGAGGTTCCATCATGGCGGCGGCCACGTCGCAGGAGGCGATGATCGCGTACTGCGGCGAGGTCGACGTGTGCATCAGGAACGCCTCGTTGAACAGGTTGCGGTCCAGCGAGCGCTCCTCCGAGTCCTGCACCACGATCTGAGAGGCCTGCGACAGGCCGGCGAGCAGCTTGTGCGTGGAGTGCGTCGCAAAGATCATGGTGTCCTTGCTGCGCGGCCGATTGGGCCCGATGGCGTGCATGTCCTCGTAGAACTCATGGAACGCCGCGTGGGGCAGCCAGGCCTCGTCGAAATGCAGGGT
This sequence comes from Alcaligenaceae bacterium, assembly GCA_044508625.1. GTDB lineage: Bacteria > Pseudomonadota > Gammaproteobacteria > Burkholderiales > Burkholderiaceae_B > Castellaniella. Next base: position 174,533 of record JBIQHJ010000001.1, on the reverse strand, counting down.
GTCGATCTCGGAGCCGAGCTTTTCCTTGATCATCTCTACATTGTAGATCACGCCATCATAGGTGCTCTGCGTCAGCGTGAGGATGCGGGGACGCTTGTTGGCCGCCTCGCGGGCGAAGGGATTGGCCTCGATCTTGCGGCGGATGTTCTCGGGATCGAATTCCTCGAGCGGAATCGGCCCGATGATGCCCAGGTGGTTGCGCGTCGGCCGCAGGAACACCGGGATCGCGCCCGTCATGGTGATGGCGTGCAGGATGGACTTGTGGCAATTGCGGTCGACCACGACCACGTCGCCGGCGGCCACGTTGGCGTGCCAGACGATCTTGTTCGAGGTCGAGGTGCCGTTGGTCACGAAGAAGCAATGGTCGGCGTGGAAGATCCGCGCCGCGTTGCGCTCGGACTCGGCCACCGGGCCGGTATGGTCCAGGAGCTGGCCCAGCTCGTCGACCGCGTTGCAGACGTCGGCGCGCAGCATGTTCTCGCCGAAGAACTGGTGGAACATCTGGCCCACGGGGCTCTTGAGGAACGCCACCCCGCCCGAGTGCCCGGGACAGTGCCAGGAGTACGAGCCGTCCGAGGCGTATTCCAGCAATTCGCGAAAGAACGGCGGCGGCAGGCTGTCGAGATAGGCGCGCGCCTCGCGGATGATGTGGCGCGCCACGAACTCGGGCGTATCCTCGAACATGTGGATGAAGCCGTGCAGCTCGCGCAGGATGTCGTTGGGGATGTGCTGCGAGGTGCGGGTCTCGCCGTACAGGTAGATGGGGATGTCCTCATTGCGGAAACGCAGCTCGCCGATGAAGGCGCGCAGGTTCTTGATCGCGTTGGCGACGTCCTCGGGCGAGTCCTCGTCGAATTCCTCGTCGTCGATCGACAGGATGAAGGCGCTCGCGCGGCTCTGCTGCTGGGCGAAGGAGCTGAGGTCGCCGTAGCTGGTGACCCCCAGGACCTCGACCCCCTCGGCCTCGATCGCCGCCGCCAGCGCCCGGATGCCGAAACCCGAGGCATTCTCGGAACGATAGTCTTCGTCGATGATGACGATCGGAAAGCGAAATTTCATTGCGATTCACCATGAGGGCCGGACGGCCCTAAGTGCGGGGCAGCGTGACCCCTCGTTGTCCCTGGTACTTGCCGCCCCGGTCCGCGTAGGAGGTCTCGCAGACCTCGTCGCTCTCGAAGAACAGCATCTGGGCGCAGCCCTCGCCGGCGTAGATCTTGGCCGGCAGGGGGGTGGTGTTGGAGAATTCGAGCGTCACGTGGCCCTCCCATTCGGGCTCCAGCGGCGTGACGTTGACGATGATGCCGCAGCGCGCGTAGGTGCTCTTGCCCAGGCAGACCGTCAGGATGCTGCGCGGGATCCGGAAATATTCCACCGTGCGCGCCAGGGCGAAGGAATTGGGCGGGATGATGCACACGTCCCCACGGAAATCCACGAAGGACTTTTCATCGAAGGCCTTGGGATCGACGATGGTCGAATTGATGTTGGTGAAGATCTTGAACTCGTCGGCGCAGCGCACGTCGTAGCCGTAGCTGCTGGTCCCGTAGCTGACGATGCGCTGGCCGCCGACCGAGCGCACCTGTCCGGGCTCGAACGGGTCGATCATGCCCGCCCGCGCCGCCTCCCGGATCCAGCGATCGTTCTTGATGCTCATGGCCACCCCTGTATTCGCGTTGCGGTATTTTATGCGCGTTTTGCCCGGGAAAGGTCCCAGGCGCTCAATCCATGGAGAACCAGCGGTACACCAGGGCGAGGCCGTTGACCGTGCCGACCGTGAGTTCCGCCCGCAATCCGCTCATCAGGCGGTAGCTCAGGCGCGCCACCGTGCCGGTCTGCGAGAGGGCCTGCTCGAGGCTGGCCCGCAGGTCGCGGGAAATCGTCTTGCCCGCCACGATGAAGCGCCGCTCGATGTCGCTCGCGCTGCTCGTGTCCTGGCTGCTGACGACGGTCTCGATCGGCAGGATGCTGCCGGTGCTGCCGAGCTCGCCCGATCGCATGCTCAGTTCGTCCAGGCCGAAGCGCTGGTAGAACGGCTCGCCGCTGGACAGGAAGGAGCTGCCCACCGAGAACAGCAGCGCCATGTCGCCGCCGCTCTCGTCGGGCCCATGGCCCAGCAGCAGCCAGGTGAGTTTCTCGGTCTCGCTCACGTCGGGATAGGACACCAGGTCGATGCGCGGGCGGCGCGCCGTGCCGGCCACGCGCACGCCGGCGCGCACCGCCGCATCCGTGCGCAGGGCCTCGATGCCGATCACCGGATTGGCGATGTCGCCCTGGAAGGTGATGGTCCCCCGGCGCAGTTGCAGGTGCTGCCCGTAGGCGTCGAGCGAGCCGCCGCGGGTGCGCAGCACGCCGATGCCGGTCAGCTTGCCGCCCGACATGCGCAATTCGAGGTCGCCCACCAGGCCGGAGTTCACGCCGTAGCCGGTGATGTAGAAGCGCGGCCCCAGGCCCACGCTCAGGTCCATGTCGATGTCCAGGGGCGGCGCGGGCTCCTCGAGCACCGGCTCCTTGCCGGGCTCGAGGACCACCACGTCCCCGTCCAGGGCCGGGATGTTGCTGAGCATGTCCAGGTCGAACCAGCCGGCGTCGGCCTCGACCCTGCCGCGGATGCCGAGCTTCGGCAGCACGCTGTCGATGCGCAGGGTGCCGCTGATCATGGCGTAGCGGTCCGCACGCTGCAAGATGGGATAGCGGTGGAACACGATGTCGACGCCCCCGCCCTGCCGGAACAGGTCCCACTGGCCCGAGAGCGTGAGCGACCCGTTCTGGGCATCGGGCTCCTCGGAGATCCAGGTGGCCGTGCGCCATTCCTTGGGCGTGACGCGACGCACGGCCGGGAACCGCAGGGCGTCCAGCGTCACGCGCTCGCCTTCGAAATGGGCGCGCAGGGTGCCGTCGAGCAGCCGCACGCCCTGGTCGGCGCTCAGCAGGCTGATGCGCTCGCCGCTCAGCGGGCCGCTCAGCGTCCAGCGCCCGTCGGGCAGGCTGCGGCCCTCGATGTCCGCATGGATGGTGCCCCCTACCTCGATGCCGCCGCCCAGGAACAGGTTGATCCAGGCGAGGTCCTCCGAGACCGCCTCGATGTGCACGGTCTTGGTGTCCTGCGGCTTGAGGCCCAGGCCGCCGCCCGGCGTCGCGTGCAGCGGGCTGCCGGCCCGTACCCGCATCGAGCCCATCCTGGCCGTCGCCACCCGCAGGTCGGCCTCGACCTGGCTCAGGCCCGGCGCGCGGCGCCTGATCGACACGGCCAGTGCCGCCTCGCGCAGGCCCAGCTCGATCGGCACGTCGCCCGGCACCACCAGGTCGCCGCCCGTGCGCGTCAGGCGGACGTCGCCCGACAAGGCGTCGTCGAAGGACAGCGACCAGTCCAGGCGCGACTCCAGCCGGCTGCGGCGGGCCCGCTCGGACAGCGCGGTATTCACGCCGCCCACGTTCCGGCCCCCACGGGCCAGCCAGTCCTGCAGCTTCTGGATGCGCTCGGGCGTGATCACCAGGGGATCGATGCGGCCGCTGGACGCCCAGCGGCGGCCCGAGCCGCTGGAGGCGCCATGGTCCAGCCGCAGCAGCTCCTCGCCCTCGAGCCCGACCTCCAGGCGCGCGGCCCCGACCTTCCAGGCCCAGCCCGGCGCGCGCGCCGGTGCCGGGTCGTCCGGCCGAGCGGCCGGCGCGGCACCGGCCTCCGCGCCAGTCGAGGCCGCCGGGCCCGCCGCCGGCATGGCCGCGGCCGGCGGGTCGAGTTCCAGCGGCACGGCGGTCTCGCTGTGCAGGGACAGGCCGGCGTGCGTGACGTCCAGGGCGCCGAGCGTGCCGCGCCAGCCCCGGCCCTCCGCCCAGCCGCCGTCCAGGCGCAGGCGGGCGTCCACGGGCGCGTGTCCCAGGACCCCCTCGCGCGCGCCTTCGGGGGTGTAGCCCGCCTCGAGCGCCAGGCGCTGCTGGGCGAGGCTGCCCTCGAGCGTCGCATGCAGGCTGGCGCCGCCCGGCAGGCCCGGCCACAAGGCGGCCAGCGCCGGCACCTGGGCCTGGAGGTCCAGGGCGGTGCGCGCGAGGCTGAACTCGCCGCGCGCGCGCAGGCGGTCCGGCCCCAGGGCCAGGTCGGCGTCCAGTCCGGAAACGACGAGCCCCGCCGGATCGAAGCCGCCGTCGGCCCGCGCATCGAACAGCGGTCCCGCGCGCATGCCCGCCCGGCCCACCGCGACAGCCCCGGACAGAGGCTGGCCGTTCCAGCGGCTGCCCTGGCCGAAGGCGAGCTTCAAACTCAGTTCGCGCACGGCGTGCGATGCGTCCAGGCCAATGCGCGCCGTCCCCTCGACGTTCAGCAGGCTCGCGCCCAGTCCGTCGGGCAGCCAGGGCCCCGGATCGAAACCGCTCATCGCCAGGCTCACGGCCAGGGTCCTGGCCCCGCCCGCGGCGGCATCGCCCGTGGCGGCATCTCCAGCAGCGGCATCGTCGCCGGCACCGTCCCCGGCACCATCCGCAGCGGCCCTGCCCGCGGCGCCCCCATCCCCCTCCGGCTCGACGCGCAGGGATGCCTTGGATCCGTCGGGCAGGCTGGCGGACAGGCGGGCGCGCGCGAGGGGAAATGCGTGGTTCGGCAAGACGTCCGCCTCGGCGTCCAGCGCCAGGCCCTCGCCCTTGGCGCGCAGCGCGGCGGTCAGGCTGTCCAGCGACCCCGCGACGCGCAGGCCCAGATCGATCCGGCAATCGGGCGAGGGCGAGGATCCGGCATCGGCCGCGCGCCGGCCCAGGTAGCGCCGCAGGCACAGGGGCGAATCCGCGCTGCGGTCCTGGGCGAAGCCCCGCAGGTCCAGCGTCAGCGGCCACGGCGGCTCGAGCCCATTGGCCGCCAGGCGCCCGTCCAGCGACAGCAGCATCCGTCCCCATGCGGCCTGCAGATGGTCCAGGCGCACGCTCGCGGCCCGGCGGTCCAGCATCAGGGCGGTCGAGACCGACAGCAGCTCGACCGGGGGCGCCTCCCCGTCGATCGTCAATCCCAGGCCGCCCAGGGCCAGCCGGTCGACCTGCACGTCCACCGGCAGGACCGGCATCCGGAAGGGCTCGCCGGCCGGGGCATCGTCCTCCGGCGCCGACCGCAGCGCCACGTCGATCCGCACGGCGGACAGATCGTCGATGTGCACTCGGCGCTCGAGCAGCTCGGACCACAGGACCTTCAGGTGCAGACCCACGATCCGGACGTCGGCGCCCGGCACCGCGAGCGAGAGGCCCTCGACGTAGAGGCCGTCGCGCAGGGTGCCGTGCACGCCTTGCGCGACGCCGTCCATCTGCGCGGCCGCGGTGCGCAGCAGCCAGCGCGTGCCCAATTGGCTGGCGGCGCACCAGTACGCGAAGCCCAGCAGCAGCATCAGCGCCGTCACGATGAAGGGCAGCACCCACAGGCCAAAGAGCCGCAGCACGCGCAGGGTCGTCCTCAAAACGCGATCCCCAGCGAAAAATGCAGCCGCAGCCGCCGGTCCTTCTGCGACCACGCCAGGTCCACATAGAACGGCCCGGCCGGCGTGCGCACCGCCAGGCCCGTCCCGTACCCCACGTGCCAGTCCATCTCGGAGAACGACGGCGCCGCGTCGCCCGCATCCACGAAGACGCTCGCGCCCAGGAGGTCGGTGAAATAATGGACGTATTCGATGCTGGCGAGGGCCAGGGCCGGCGCGCCGATGATGGCTTCCCCGCTCTCGATGCCGATGCTCTGGTAGCGATAGCCGCGGATGGTGCGCGACCCGCCGGTCCGGAACGAGAAATCCTGCGGCAGCCGGCTGGTGTCCGACCAGACCTTGCCCACCTCGCCGCGCACCGTCAGCACGTCGCGCCGGCCCAGAGGCCACCACTGCTGCCCCCGCAGGCTGGCCCGGTAGAAGGGCTCCCAGTCATCCAGCGTGGTGCCCGCGCCCAGGCCGAGCTCGATCAGGTTGCCCTCGTGCGGGTCGTATTTGGCGTCCACGTCCCGCCGCAGCCATTTCCAGCTCGCCGACCAGCTCGGCACCTCGTAGCTTTCGCCGCCCACGATCCGCGTCTTGTCGTGGGTCACCAGACCGCCCCACTGCGTCTCGTACTCGACGCGGCTGTTGCCCGCGCCCTGCCGTTTCTGGGTGCGGGTCCAGCCCAGGCCGGCGCGGCTGTTTTCCTGGCCCTCGATGTCCGTATGCTCGTAGAGGACGCCGAAACTGTCATGGTAGCCCGCCAGCGTCGGCGGCAGGTGCACGTCGAAGAACGCGCGCTGCCGGTCTGGATCGACGCCCGCGCCGGTCTCGATCCAGACCGGCAGGCCAAAGACGATGTTCTGGCGATACAGGCCCTCGACCCGCACGCCATGGTCGCTGTCGAGCCCCAGCGAGCCGCTCGCGCGCCGGGCGGGCGCCTCGGTCACCTGGACCCGCACCGGCAGGTCCACCGGCGCGTCGCCGCTGGGCCGCTCGGGGGGCGCGGGCACGGGTATGCCGTTCGGTTCGGTGGCGGCCGGCGCCGCGCCCGGCTCCTCGAGCGTCACGAAGGCGCCCCGGAAAAAGGACGTCGACTGCAGGGCCTCCTGCCAGGCATCGAGCCTGTCCTGGTCATAGGGATCGCCCGGATCGTAGCGCACATAGCGCGCGATCAGGGATTCGGGCACGCGCTTGAGGCCCTCGACGTGCAGGGGGCCCAGGCGCACCGGCGGGCCGCTGTCCACCGTCACGTCCAGGTCGGCTGCGGCCGCCTCGGGATCGACGGTCGCGCGGGTGCGCGCATACCGGGCGAAATAGAATTCCTTGCGGCCGACCTCGTCGAGCAGCGTGGTCTTGGCCGAGCTCCAGTCGCCGTTGATGAAGGGCATCCCGGGGCGCAGCGGCCATTCCTCGCGCAGCGCCTCGCGGCGCCCCGCGTAGGCCTCGCCCTCGATCGCGCCGGTGAAATGCAGGCCCAGCAGGCGCACCCGCGAACGCTCGCCCGGCTCGATCGAGAGGTCCCAGAACTCCGCGCCGCCCGGCGCGCCCTCGGAGACGTCGAGCGTCACCACCGGGGAAAAATAGCCCTGGGTCTGCAGGGCCGCGCGCGCGGCGTCCCAGGCCCGCCGCCGCAGGCGGGCGACCTCGCGCACGTCCTGGTCCTCGGCGAGGCGCGTGATCGCGCCCACCGCCTCTGTAATTTCCTGCAACACTTCAGGAGGAGCGCCCCCGGGATCGATGATGACCTCGGGCTGGACGGCGTGCGCCGCGCCCTGGACCACCAGCGCGCCACACAGACACAGTCGCCCGATCCTCCAGCGCATCGGGCTCAGGTCTGGCGGGCGACCACTCGCGGCCGGCTGCCGGAATCGTCCAGGGGCTGCCCGGCGACGTGGACCGCGAGCCGGTGGGCGATCTGCTGGTAGAGCCGGGCCGCCGCCCCGTCGGGCGAGGCCACGACGCTGGGCCTCCCGGAATCGGTCTCGCTGCGGATGTCGATCTGCAGCGGCAGCGCCCCAAGCCAGGGGAGGTTGTAGGCCGCCGCGAGCTGCCGGCCGCCGTCCTGGCCGAAGATGGGCTCGGAATGCCCGCAATTCGAGCAGACATGGACGGACATGTTTTCAACGATCCCCAACACGGGCACATCGACCTTCTGGAACATGATCAGGCCCTTGCGGGCGTCGGCCAGGGCGAGATCCTGCGGCGTGGTCACGATGACCGCGCCCGTCAGAGGAACTTTCTGCGCCATGGTCAGGGCAATATCGCCGGTTCCGGGCGGCATGTCCACAATCATATAATCCAAATCGTTCCAATTCGTAAGACTGAGCAACTGGGTCAGGGCCTGGGTGACCATCGGGCCGCGCCAGATCGCCGGGCCGTCGTCGTCCATCAGGAAGCCGATGGAGTTGGCCTGCAGGCCATGGCCGACCATGGGCTCCATGCTCTTGCCGTCGACGCTCTTGGGCTTGCCGGACAGGCCCAGCATGATGGGCACGCTGGGGCCATAGATGTCGGCGTCCAGCAGCCCCACGCGGGCCCCCTGGGAATGCAGGGCCAGGGCCAGGTTGACCGCCGTGGTGCTCTTGCCCACCCCGCCCTTGCCCGAGGCCACCGCGATGATGTTGCGCACCGAATCCAGGGGCCGCAGGCCGCGCTGCACCGCATGGGTGCGGATGACCGGGATGAAATCGATGGCACCCGCGCGCACGCCGCGCGCCGCCAGGGCGTCGCGGATCCGCCCGCGCAATTCGTCCTGCCCATTGAATAAGGGATAACCCAGGGTTACAGTGATGTCATAGGCGTCGCCCGCGGGCCGGATCCGCAATTCGGATTCGGTCACCGGCAGCGTCTTGTGGGTATCGGGGTCGATGACCTTGGACAAGGCCTCGCGGATGTCCTGGATGTTCGCGCTCATGAGGTGATCCGGTAATGGATGGTCGAAACCGAAAGGATAGCGGATCGACCTTGACACCGCAGGATTGACCCCAATATCGACCACAATGCCGCCATGCTTTTGAACCCTTCGGGGTACGAGGAGTCCAATACCCCATGAACATCATCCAACAGACCCTGCGCGGCGCCCTCTTTCTGGTCCTGGCCCTGTTCGGCATGGCCATGGCGTTCGTCTTCATGGCCTCGACCGCCATCGCGGTGGCCGTGCTCTACATCGTCGCCCGCCTCCAGGGCCGGCCCTTCGGCATGAAGGCCTACTGGGCCGAGCGCCGCCGCCCCGGGGCGCACCCCGGCTTCCCGGGCGCGCGGCAGCGCGGCGCCGGTCCCCGGCCCCAGGACGTCACCGACATCGAGATGCGTGAAATCCCCTAGAATTGAGGTTTTACGGTTTTCCACGCCTCCCCGATGCCGCGCACCTTCTTCGTCACCACCGCCCTCCCCTACGCCAACGGTTCCTTCCACATCGGCCACATCATGGAGTACATCCAGGCCGACATCTGGGTGCGCGCCATGCGCATGGCCGGCCATACGGTGCATTTCGTGGGCGCCGACGACGCGCACGGCGCCCCCATCATGCTCAAGGCCGAGGCCGAGGGCATCACGCCGCAGGCCCTGGTGGCCCGGTACGCCGGCGAGCGGCCCCGCTACCTGGACGGCTTCCACATCCGCTTCGACCACTGGCACAGCACGGATTCGCCCGAAAACGTCGAGCTCTCCCAGGACATCTACCGCGCGCTGAAGGCCGCGGGCTTCATCTCCAGCCGCCAGATCGAGCAGTTCTTCGATCCCGTCAAGGGCATGTTCCTGCCCGACCGCTACATCAAGGGCGAGTGCCCGCGCTGCCACGCCAAGGACCAGTACGGCGATTCCTGCGAGGCCTGCGGCGCGGTGTATGCGCCCACCGAGCTGATCGAGCCCTATTCCACGATCACCAAGGCGCGCCCGGTCCTGCGCTCGTCCGAGCATTTCTTCTTCAAGCTGTCCGACCCGCGCTGCGTGGCCTTCCTGCAGGAATGGACCAACGGCGCGCGCGCCGACGGCACGCGGCGCCTGCAGCCCGAGGTGCTCGCCAAGACTCGCGAGTGGCTGGGCACCAGCGAGGGGGCCGAGGCCAATCTCGCCGACTGGGACATTTCCCGCGACGAGCCGTATTTCGGCATCCCCATCCCGGATGCGCCGGGCAAGTATTTCTACGTCTGGCTCGACGCCCCGGTGGGCTACCTCGCCTCGCTCAAGGCCTACTGCCGGCGCCAGGGCCTGGACTTCGATGCCCTGGTCGATCCGGCCGGCGACACCGAGCAGGTCCATTTCATCGGCAAGGACATCGTCTATTTCCACGCCCTGTTCTGGCCGGCGATGCTGAAATTCTCGGGGCGCAAGGCGCCCGACCTGCTGCACGTGCACGGCTTCATCACCGTCAGCGGCGAGAAAATGTCCAAGAGCCGCGGCACGGGGATCTCGCCGCTGCGCTACCTCGAGATCGGCATGGACGCCGAATGGCTGCGCTACTACATCGCGGCCAAGCTCAACGCCCACGTCGAGGACCTGGACTTCAATCCCGAGGACTTCGTCGCGCGCGTCAACAGCGACCTGATCGGGAAATACGTCAACATCGCCAGCCGCGCCGCCACCTTCATCACCCGGCATTTCGACGGCGCGCTGGCCTACTCCGGCGACGCGCAGGCCATGGCGGCCGAGCTCGCGCAGGCGGCCGGCGAGGTGCGCGCCGACTTCGAGGCGCGCGAATACGGCCGCGCCATCCGCCGCATCATGGCGCAGGCCGACCGCATCAACCAGGCCTTCGACGCGGCCCAGCCCTGGGTGCTCGCCAAGGGCATCGGCCAGGCCGACGCGGCGCAAAAGGCCGCCCTGCAGGACATCTGTTCGCGCGCCCTGGCCGGCTTCAAGGCGCTCTCGGTCATGCTCGCCCCCGTGCTGCCGGCCCTGGCCGACCGCGTGGCGCGCGAGCTCCTGTGCCTGGATCGCGCCTTCTCCTGGGCCGACGCCGGCGTGCCGCCGTCCCGGATCGCGCCCTTCAAGCACCTGATGCAGCGCGTCGACCCCAAGCAGCTCGACGACCTGTTCGAGCCGCCGGCCGCCCCGGCCGCCGTCCCGGGCGGCGAGCCCATCGCCGAGGCCATCGACATCAAGGATTTCGCGCGCCTGGACCTGCGCGTGGCGCGCATCGTCGAATGCGCCGAGGTCGAGGGCTCGGACAAGCTGCTGCGCCTGTCGCTGGACGTGGGCGAGGGGCGCCTGCGCCAGGTGTTCTCGGGCATCAAGTCGGCCTACCGCCCAGAGGATCTCGCCGGCAAGCTCACCGTGCTGGTCGCCAACCTCGCGCCGCGCAAGATGCGCTTCGGCGTGTCCGAGGGCATGGTCCTGGCCGCCAGCCACGCCGACCCCTCGGTGGACGCCGGGCTCTACATCCTCGAGCCCTCCAGCGGCGCGCAGCCGGGCATGCGGATCAGCTAGGCGGCAAAAGCCACGATCCGCGCCGGGCGGCGCTTGCGCGCCGCCGCCGGCCGCCTATACTCTCTGCATGCCACTTCCTCCGGAAACCTCCCCGCCGGTCATCGACCGCCATGCGGCGGCGCGGCGCAGCACCTGGGTCAGCGTCCACGTCAACGCCCTGCTGACCGCGGGGCAATTCGCGATCGGGGTGTACTCGCAGTCCCAGGCCCTGATCGCGGACGCCGTCCATTCGTTCTCGGACCTGGCCTCCGACGGCCTGGTGCTGCTGGCCAACAAGCACAGCGCCAAGGGCCCCGACGCCGACCACCACTACGGGCACCTGCGCTTCGAGACCGCCGCGACGCTCGCCATCGGCGTGCTGCTCCTGATCGTGGGCGCCGGCATGCTGTGGCGCAGCTTCGAGCGGCTGCAGGATCCCGATGCCATCCCGATCGTCCATCAGACGGCCCTCTATGCCGCGCTGCTGACGCTGCTGGCCAAAGAGCTGCTGTTTCGCTATTTGCTGCGGGTCGCCCACCGGGCGCGCTCGACCCTGCTGGTGGCCAATGCCTGGCACGCGCGCTCGGACGCGGCCTCGTCCCTGATCGTCGCCCTGGGCATCGGCGCCAACCTCGCCGGCCTGCCCCTGGCCGATCCGCTCGCCGCCCTGATCGTCGGCCTGTTCGTCCTGCGGATGGGCTGGAAATTCTTCTGGCAGGCCTTCAACGACCTGGTCGACCGCGCGGCCGACGAGGACACCGAGCGCGCCATCCGCGAGCGGATCCTGGGCACGCCCGGCGTGCGGGGCATCCACGACCTGCGCACCCGCAAGATGGGCGACATGGTCTGGGTCGAGGTCGACATCGAGATGGACGGCCAGCTCACCATCGAGGCCGGCCACGCCATCGCCGTCGAGGCCCGCCGCCGCGTCATGGCCGACCTGCCCGTGCTGGACGTCATGACCCACTTCGATCCCGTCTGACATGGCCGGCGCGCACGATCACGACCGCGACCACAACCATGGTCATGACCATGGTCATGACCATGGCCACGAGCGCGACTACGATCACGATCACGACCACGATCACGATCATAATCATGATCACGACTACGGCCACGAGCATGACCACGGCCATGACCACGGCCACGTTCACGGCCACGGCCATGGCCACGACCATGCGCCGGCGGTGACCAGCGCCAACGAGCGCAAGGTCCTGCTCTCCTTTTTCCTGATCTTCGCCTTCATGCTGGTGGAGATCGCCGGCGGCGTCCTGTCCGGCTCGCTCACGCTGCTGGCCGACGCCGGCCACATGTTCACCGACGCCGTGGCGCTCGCGCTGGCGTACGCGGCCTTCCGCTACGGCCGGCGCGCGGCCGACGACAAGCGCACCTTCGGCTACCTGCGCTTCGAGGTCATCGCCGGCTTCGTCAACGCGATCACCCTATTCGGCATCGTCCTGTGGATCGTCGTCGAAGCCTGGCAGCGCCTCCAGCACCCGCAGCCCGTGCAGGCCGGCCCGATGATGGTCGTGGCGGTCGCGGGGCTGCTCGCCAACGCCCTGGTGTTCTGGATCCTCACGCGCGGCGACAGCGAAAACGTCAACATCAAGGGCGCCGTGCTGCACGTCCTCGGGGACCTGCTCGGCTCGGCGGGCGCGGTCGCCGCCGCCGCGGCCATCCATTTCACCGGCTGGATGCCGATCGACCCGATCCTGTCCGTGGTGGTGTCCCTGCTGATCCTGCACAGCGCCTGGCGCCTGCTCGCCAAGTCGCTGAACATCCTGCTCGAAGGCGCCCCGGACGACGCCAGGCCCGAAATGATCCAGCGCCACCTGCGGGACACCGTCCCGGGCGTCGCCGAGATCAGCCACGTCCACGTCTGGCTGATCACCTCCGACCGGGCCCTGGCGACACTGCACGTGCGCCCCGTCCACGACGCCGAGGCGCGCGTGGTCGCGCGCGCCGTCGAGCGCGAGCTGCTGTCGCGCTTCGGCATCGAGCACGCCACCGTGGCCATCGACTGGAACGAGGCGGAGGACGCCGCATTCTGCAGCCTGTCCAACGAGTCGGGGAAACCGGCCGAATCACGCGGGCACGGGGACGTGGACGGGCACGACCATGAACCCGATCATGGGCATGAGGGCGAGCACGGCCATGGGGACGAGCACGGCCGCGGGGACGGCCATGGACACCGGCACCTAGGCTGAGCGCCGCGGCATCGCCGCGATGCCGCCGTAACACCGCCCCCACGCGAGTCCACCCCCACGCAGGTCCGCATCCACTCAGGCCCGCATCCACTCAGGCCCGCATCCAGGCAGGCGCCCATCCGCGGAGGCCTCCGTCCACGCAAGTCCGCACTCAGGCAAGTCCGCATCCAGACAGGCCCGCACTCAGGCAAGCCGCCCCATCCAGGGAAACCTCTCATCCAGGCAGGCCCCATCCGGCAAGCCCGCGCCCAGGCAAATCACCCACCCACGCATTTTCCACTTGGCATATGAAATGAAACGTTATAACATTCCATTCTCGATATGTAATGTTATAACATTTCATAAGACGCTGCCGGGCGGCCAAGGGGCGGGGACCCGGAACAGTCCCCACGGGGCCCGCGCGCCCCGGGCAATCCATGTCGCCCCTCGGCCAACCCATGTCGGATGAACCATCCAAAGGAGTGAAGATGAAGATACGGCGCCGCATCGCCGGGACCTGCCTGGCCGCGCTGGCGGCGGGCGGCACGGCCTGGGCCCAGGAGCCCGCAAGCGAAAGGCAAGCCGAGGAGGATCCACGGCCCCGGCAAGGCGGGGCGCTGCCGGCCCTCGTGGTCACCGCCACCACCTCGCCCCGCGGCCTGGCCGACGTCCCCGCCAGCGTCACCGTGATCGACGGCGAGGCCCTGCGGCGGCAGCCGGTGGGCGACCTGGGCGAGGCCGTGCGGGATTCCCCGGGCATCGGGCTCGAGAACGTCGGCCTCGGACGGCGCGGGATCTCGGTGCGCGGCATGAGCCCCGAGCACACCCTGATGCTGATCGACGGCCAGCGCATCAACACCTCGGCCTCGGCCATCGCCCATTCGGATTTCGAGCTCGGCTGGGTGCCGACGGAGGCCATCGAGCGGATCGAGGTCGTCCGCGGCCCCACGTCCTCGCTGTACGGCTCGGAGGCCCTGGGCGGCGTGGTCAACACGATCACCCGGGCGGCGACCGACCGCTGGGAGGGTTCCTTCAGCGGCTACGCCCTGGTCAACGACCACGGCCTGGGAGGCAATCAGTACAAGAGCGGCTTCTACGCCGGCGGCCCCCTGGTGGAGGGCACGCTGGGCCTGAACGCCTGGGGAGAACTGCGGCGCCGCGACGCGCTGCGCGACGCCGCCGATCCGGCGCTCAGCGCGCTGGATCGCCAGGAGGCGCGCAGCGGCCACCTCGGCCTGGCCTGGACTCCCGACGCCCGCCAGCGGATCGACCTGTCCGCCGACGTCGGACAGGAGGACCAGACGGGCCGGCGGAGCGGAACCACGGGCGACGTCCACGAGGCCGGAAACGACGTGCGCCGCCACCGCTATTCGATCTCGCATGCCGGGCGGTGGGGCTGGGGCGACACCCTGCTGCGCCTCTACCGCACGACGCTGGACCGCGAAGCCAGCCGCAGCGACGGCGGCGACCCCACCGGCCCCAATCGCTTCACCGACACAGTGGCCGACGGCCGTGCGAGCTTCAGGGCGGACAGGATCCACACGCTGACCTTCGGCGCCGAGGCCCGGCGCGAGCGCCTGGACGATCCGACCGTCAACCAGGCCGGCAGCAAGAGCCTCACCCACTACGCCTTTTTCGCCCAGGACGAGCTCCTGCTGGGCGAACGGTGGGAACTGGTGCTGGGCAGCCGCTTCGATCGCCACGAGGATTTCGGCTGGCAGGCCAGTCCGAGGGCCTACCTGGTCTTCCATCCGAGCGAGGCCTGGACCCTGAGGGCCGGCGCGGGACGCGGCTTCCGGGCGCCGACGCTCAAGCAGCTCTCGCCCGAGTACGAATCGCGCGCGGCCATCGGCGGGCGCGGCATCGTCCGCGGCAACCCCGAACTGCAGCCGGAAACCAATCGGTCGTTCGAGATCGGCGCGAGCTACGAACAGGAATCCTGGTCCGCCAGCGCGACGCTGTTCCACAACGACGTGCGGAACCTGATCGACACCGTCCGCCAGCCGACGTGCTTCGAACCCCGGCGGATCTGCCTGAACTACGAGAACATCGCCCGCGCGCGCCTGCGCGGCCTGGAACTGGCGGCCGGCGCGGACCTGTCCGCGCGATGGCGGCTGGACGCCAACTACACCTACCTGGACGCGCGCGACGGGACCTCGGGCGAACGCCTCGCCGACCGGTCCCGCCACCGCGCCAACGCCACCCTGGGCTGGGCGCCGCTCGCGCGCCTGCGCACCCGGCTGCGCGCCGAATACATCGGCGCGCAGTACCGCCCGGCCACCGAGGCCGAACGGCCAGGCTATACATTGTTGCATGCCTACCTGGACTACGAGCTCAACCGCTGGGTGAACCTGCACGCCGGGATCGAGAACATCACCGACGAGCGCCTCGCCAACGAGGACGCCGACGTCTACGGCCGCGCGGACGAGGGGCGCCGCTATTTCGCCGGACTGACCGCGAGGTTCTGATGCCCGATTCCCCCTTGTCCCGGCTGTGGGCCCTGACCCTGCCGCTCGTCCTGCCCTTCGTCCTGCCGTTCGTCCTGCCGCTCGTCCTGCTCACGGCCGCGCCGGCCCTCGCTGCCTCCGTCCCCGCGGCCCCCGCCCCCGCGGCTCCCGCCCCCACGGTCCAGGTTCCCACGGTCCAGGTTCCCACGGTCCAGGTTCCCACGGTCCAGGTCCCCGCGATCCAGGTTCCCGCGATCCAGGTTCCCGCGATCCAGGTTCCCGCAGTCCAGGTTCCCGCAGTCCAGGTCCCCGCAGTCCAGGTCCCCGCGATCCAGGTGCTGCACGACGGCTTCGTATCGGCCGAGAAATTCCAGCGCCTGCAAACATACGCCGCTGAGGCGGGCATCGGCCTGCGCCACCTGGACGTCGAAAAGAACCCGGACGAGGCGCTGCGCAAGGCTGTGGAGTCGGCCGCGCTCGTCGTGCTCGACACGCCCCGGCCGGGCGACCGCGCCATGGTCGAGCGGCGCCTGCGCGAGGCGGCCCCTCGCATCGGCGCCCCGCTCGTCGCGGCCGGCGGCGGCCGGCCGACCTGGGAGCGCCTGCGGCCCGAGCACGGCGCGACGCTGGCGGCGCTGTACGGCGCCGGCGGCGCGCAGAACTTCCGCCGCTTCTTCGCGCTCGCCGGGGCGATCCATCGGGGCGACCCGCCGCCGCGGATCGAACCGCCCGAACGCCTGCCCGCCACCGGCTTCTATCACCCGCGCGCGCCGCGCGTCTTCGTCCGCCTCGAGGCCTACCTGGAGTGGGCGGCGTCGGAACGATCCGGCGGCGCACAGGGCCCCGATGCGCAGCCACCGGGATCCAAGGGCCGCGTCGCCTTCCTGATCCACCAGGGCGTGGTGTCCGGCCTGCTAACCCGCCAAGTCGACGAGCTGATCGCCCGCAGCGAGGCGGCCGGCCTGCTGCCCATCGTGTTCTGGTTCGACGCGGACGATCCGGGCGGCCTGGCCGGCGTCCTCGGCGCCGGCCACGTGGACGCGCTGGTCAATCTCACTCATCTGCGCAACGGCGCGGCGCGCCGCCGCGATTTCCTGGCGCTGGACGTCCCCGTGATCCAGACCCTGAGATTCCGCGAAGGCGAGGCGGCCGACTGGCCGGAGGCGTCCAGCGGCGTGTCCCCGCGCACCACCGCCCTGTTCCTGGCGGGGCCGGAGGGCTGGGGCGTCAGCGACCCGTTGGTGCTCTCGGCCAGCACCGCGGGCGTGGAGGACCTGCTGCCCGCCCAGGCCGACGCCCTGATCGCCAAGCTGCGCAGCCTGTCGGACTTGCGCCACACCCCACCGGCCGGCAAGCGGCTCGCCCTGATGTTCTGGAACTATCCGGCGGGCGAAAAGAATCTCGGCGCCTCGAACCTGAACGTCCCGCGCAGCATCGTTTCCATCCAGGCGGCGCTCGCCGCCCAGGGCTACCGGGTGGGCGCGCCGGTGGACGAGGCCCAGGTCATCGCCGCCGGCCAGCGCATGCTCGGCGCCCTGTACGGCAGCGTGCCGCTCGAATCCCTGCTCGCCGAGGGGCTGGCCGTCCTGTATCCGGTGGCCGACTACGAACGCTGGCTGGCCGGGCTGCCGGCGCGGCGCCGGGAGGAACTGCGCCGCGCCGGCGACCCCGGGCGCCATCGCGCCGTGCGCAAGGTGGACGGCCAGGACTATTTCGTGATTCCTTGCTGGCGCCTGGGCTCGCTGCTGGTGATGCCGCAAATGCCCCGGGACGCGCATGGGCTCGCGCACTACCACGATATCCGGCAGCCACCGGACCATCTGTACCTGGCGGCCTATCTGTATCTACAAAAGAAATATGCTGCGCACGCGCTGATTCACCTGGGCACCCACGGCACGCAGGAGTGGCTGCCAGGCAAGGACCGCGGCCTGGCGGCCGACGACTATCCCTACCTCGCCGCCGGCGGGCTGCCGGTGTTCTATCCCTACATCCAGGACAACGTCGGCGAGGCCATCCAGGCCAGGCGCCGCGGCAGGGCCGTCACCATCAGCCACCAGACACCGCCCTTCGCCCCCGCGGGGCTCTACGACCGCTTGCGCGACCTGCACCAATCGATCCACGAATACCAGCAGCTCGATGACGGCATGGCGCGCGAACGGGCCGGCCACCGGATCCGCGAAGCCGCCATCGCCGCCCACCTGCACGAGGACCTGGGCTGGAGCGCGCAGCGGGCCGAGCAGGATTTCGATGGCTTCCTGCAGGCATTGCACGATCACCTGCACGAGCTGTCGCGCCGCGCGATGCCGCTCGGACTGCATGCCTTCGGCGAGGCGGCCAGCGCCGAGCATCGCGCCAGCACGGTGATGCAGCAGCTCGGCCGACCCTTCTACGAAGCCCTGGGCGTCGACCCCGCGGAGCTGTTCGCCACGGACCACGCCGCCCTGCCCGACGGGCCCGCCTACCAGGCGGTGCGGCGGCTGCTCGAGCCCGATCCCGCGAAACCCCCGCCCGATGCCGTCGCGGCCTTCGCCGAACGCGCCCGCGAACTGGACCGCCGCCTGCGGGACACCGGCGAAAACGAAGCCCTGCTGGCGGGGCTGGCGGGCCGCTTCGTGGCGCCGGGCCCCGGCGGCGACCCCATCCGCGATCCGGATACGCCCAGCGGCCGCAACCTGTACGCCTTCGAGGCCGACAGGATCCCCGCCATTTCCGCCTATGAATCGGCGCAAGCCGCGTACGAACAGCTCGTCGCCGCCTTCCGGGCGGAGCACGGCGGCGCCTGGCCGCGGAAACTCGCCTTCAGCCTGTGGGCCTCCGAGGCCATCCGCCATCTGGGGACGACCGAGGCGCAGATCCTGCACGCCCTGGGCCTGCGTCCGGTCCGGGATGCGAGCGGGCGCGTCACGGCGCTGGAGATCATCCCCGCCGCGCGGCTCGGGCGGCCCCGGACCGACGTGGTGGTACAGGTCACCGGCGTGTACCGCGACCAGTTCGACCACTTCATGCGCCTGCTCGACGACGCGCTGGAGCGCCTGGCGGCGCTGGACGAACCCGGCAACCCGATCGCCGCGAACAATCGGCGCATCGCCGCGTCCCTGCGCGACAAGGGGCTGCCCGCCGAGGCCGCCGAGGCGGCGGCGCGCCACCGCATCTTCGGCAGCGCGCCCGGCCGATACGGCACCGGCCTCCCCGGCCTGGCGCAGCGCTCGACCGAATGGGAGGACGACTCGGCGCTCGCCCGGCAATTCCTCGCCAGCAGCCGCCACGCCTATGGCAAGCACTCCTGGGGGGAAAGCCCGCCGCAGGCAAAGCTGCTGGCCGAACAATTGCGCGGCGTGCAGGCGGCCGTCATGTCGCGCTCGTCGAACCTGCATGGCGTCCTGTCCACCGACCATCCCTTCGAGTTCCTGGGTGGCCTGTCGGCGGCCATCCGGCACCTGGATGGCCGAGCCCCCCAATTGCTGGTCTCCGACTTGCGCGACGGCGAGCCCCGCACCATCGGCCTGGCGCGCTTCCTGGCCGACGAATTGCGCACGCGCTACCTCAACCCGCAATGGATCGCCGCCATGCAAAAGGAAGGCTACGCCGGCACCCTCCAGGTCCTGGAGGCGACGAACAATCTCTTTGGCTGGCAGGCCACGGATGCCAGCACCGTGCGCGGCGACCAGTGGCAGGCGATCTTCGACACCTACGTGGCCGATACCCGCGGACTGGGCACACGCGAATGGTTCGAGCGGCACAACCCCAGCGCGCAGGCTCAGGTGATCGAGCGCATGGCCGAGGCCATCCGCAAAGGCTATTGGGACGCCCCCGAGCGGACCCGGCGCGAATTGGCGCAGCGCTGGCTGGAGCTGGAACGGCGCTTCGGCACGCGCGCCGGCGCCGGAACGACGCGCCGCTTCGTTGCCGGCCTGGCGCGCGGATTCGGCCTGGACCCGGCGCCAGCGCGGGCCCCGGACCAGCCCGCGAACCCCGCCGAGCCGGAACCCTCGGCAGCCGACCCCGCCCATTCCTCGCCGGCCGACCCCGACCAGCCCGGCCAGTCCGACCAGTCCGACCAACTCGTCCAGCCCGTCCGGGGCCAGGTGCTCGAGCCGGTCGATGCCAAGCAAACCCCCGAGGCCCCCCGCCTGGCCTGGGCCGCGGCCCTCATGCTGATCTTCTTTGCCGGCGGCGGACTGCGGCAGGCCCTCGGCAACGGCCGCGCCTCACGTCCCGCCGCCTCACGTCCCGCGCCTCACGCCCCGCCACCTCACGCCCCGCCGCCTAAGGTCCCGTCGCCTGACCACCGCCCACAGGAAACCCCATGGAAATCTTCACCGAAATCGAATCCCTGCTCTATGCCGTCTCGCGCCTGTTCCTGGCGCCGGTCCTCATGCTCATCGCCGCCGCCCTGGCCTATGCGCTGACGATGCTGGGCGCCTTCTGCGTGGAGGCCTGGCAGCGGCGGCGCGGCGCATACCGCAGCCCGCTGTCCCGGTTCGCGCGCCAGGGTCCGGCTCCGGCCGTGCGGGGCAGCCCACCGATCCCGGCCAGCGACGACCTGGAGCTCTGGATCATGCAGCGCCTGGAATGGCTGCGCATCGTGTCGCGCACCGCGCCCATGCTGGGCCTGATCGCCACCATGATCCCCATGGGCCCGGCGCTGCTGGCCCTGGGAAGCGGCGACGGGGCGGCCGTGGGCCGGAACATGGTGGCCGCCTTCTCGGCGGTGATCCTGGCGCTGCTGGCCGCCAGCATCTGCTTCTTCGTCCTGACCGTGCGCCGCCGCTGGCTGCTGCTGGACCTGCGGGCGATCGAGCGCCAGCGTGGGGAGGCGGCCTGATGCGCTTCCTGGACGACGAGGACGCCCACGATCCCATGCTGTCGGTGGTCAACCTGATCGACCTGTTCCTGGCCGTCATCGGCATGCTGATGGTCGTGATCACCCAGAACCCGATGAATCCGTTCTCGCGCGATGAGGTGGTGGTGGTCGAGAACCCCGGCACGGCGCGGATGCGCATCACCATCAAGGACGGGCGCGAGCTGACCCGCTACGAATCCAGCGGCGAGGTCGGCGAGGGCAGCGGGGCACGGGCCGGCATCACCTACCGCCTCGAGGACGGCCGCATGATCTACGTGCCGGAGGATCGAGACGCGGCATCCCCACCCTAGGCCGCGCGGCCGCCGCGGCGCCGCGGGAGGCGCTTTTCGAACCAGTGATGGGCGTAGGGATTGTCATTGTACGGGGGAATCTCGGCATAGCCATTGCGGGCGTACAGCGCGCGCGCCTCGGCCAGGCTGCGATGGGTGTCCAGTTGCAGCACACGGACGCCCGCGGCGGCGGCCTGCGCCTCCAGGGCCTCGATCAGGCGCTGGGCGATGCCCAGCCCGCGCGCCGAGGCGTCCACCCACATGCGCTTGATCTCGCCCAGGCCTCCGGCCTTGACCTTGAGCGCGCCGCAGCCCACCGGGCGGCCGTCCAGGCTCGCGAGCAGGAAGAAACCCGCGGGCGGCACGAGCTCATCGGGATTGGCCGAGACCGTGCGCGCGGGATCGAAGCCCTCGTCGAAACGCGCGTCCAGCTCGCGGAAATAGGCCTCGATGCACGCCCGCGCATCGGCGCCGCCCGGATCGGCGAGCGCGATCGTCACCGAGGCCGCGCGCATGAGCCGCTCGACCTCGCCCATCGCCGCGAGCAGGCGCGCACGCTGCGAGGCGCCGAGCGGCGCCAGCAGCGAAGCGGCGAACGCATCCGAGCGGCGATCGAGCATGCGCCACTCTTTCCGCCCCCGCGCGCTCAGGTCCACCCGCCGCACCCGCCCGTCGCCCTCGTCGCGGCGCGACGCCACCAGCCCCTCGCGCTCGAGCGCGCGCAGCAGGCGGCTGAGATATCCCGAATCCAGCCCCAGCCGGGCGCGCAGCTCGCGCACCGTCGCGCCCTCGAGCCCGATCTCGAACAACAGCCGCGCCTCGCCCAGCGGCCGGCCGCTGCCCAGGTAGTCGTTGCCCAGGACCCCGATCCGCCGCGTGACCATGCGGTTGAACCGGCGCACCTGCTGCAATTGATTTTCCCGCTGCATTTGATTTTCTCCAATTGCCTGACTTTAGTCAGATGAATGGGAGGGCGTCAAGGGAAAATACCGATGTTGACGGAAAATTTAGATCGATCTAATATTTTTCGGACCGCCGCCCAGATGGCGGATGAAACCACCGAGCCGATCGGCCGCATCCGCGCCTCGGCATCACCGAACCGGAGACATCATGAAATTCCCAGTCGCCACGAAATCCCTGCTGTGCGGCATCGCCCTGGCGATGTCGGCCAGCTTTTCCGCCCACGCCCTAGAGTTGACCGCGGGCCACGTCAACCCGCCCGGCGAGCCGTGCTACGAGGCCTTCGAGATGCTGAAAGGCAAGCTCGCGGCAGGCGGCACCGGCCTGACGCTGAAAATCTTTCCCCAAAGCCAGATCGGCGGCGAAAAGGACGCCATCGAGCAGGTCAAGATGGGGGCCCTGACGATGACCTGCGTCGCCAGCGCCAATCTCAGCGCCTTTGCGCCGATCGTCGGCGTCTTCGACATCCCCTTCCTGTTTCGCGACGGCACGACCCATCCCTGGCTGGTGGCCGACGGGCCGATCGGCAAGGACGTCACCCAGCGGATCGAGCAGCAGTCCGGCCTGAAGGTCCTCGCCTGGTGGAGCGCCGGCGTGCGCCACGTCTTCAGCCGCGAGACCCCCATCCGGACCCCCGCCGACATGAAGGACATGAAAATCCGCGTAATCGGCAGCCCGGTCTACATCGACACCTTCACCGCCCTGGGCGCCAAGCCCACGCCCATGCCTTACGGCGAGGTCTACACCAGCCTCGCGACCCACACCATCGACGCCGCAGAGAACGACAGCTCGGGCTACCGCAACATGAAGTTCTACGAGCAGGCGCCGCAGCTCTCGCTCACGGGACACTTCTTCCTGATGAAGCCGGTGGTCGCCAACGCCGCGGCGCTCTCCAAGCTCAGCCCCGAGCAACGCAAGGAATTCGACGCCGCCATGGCCGAAGCCACGCAATACCAGCGCAAGCTCTTTGCCGAGAATTTCGACAGCGACATCAAATGGCTGAAGGAACACGGCAAGGTCACCGTGACCGAGCCCGACCGCGCCGCCTTCGAGCAGGCCGTCAAGCCGGTCCAGGAAAAGTACGCCAAGCAATACGGCGCCGAGCTCGTCGAGGCGATCCGCAACACTCGCTGATCCAGGCAACCACGCCCGGGGGCCGTGCCCCCCGAGGGGATACCTCTCATGAACAAAACACAACTCCTCCGGCTGGAGGCAGGCGTGGCGCGCCTCGAGGGCCTGCTGCTGTTCTGGATCCTCGCCGTCCTGATCTTCACACTCTCCATGCAGGTGATCTCGCGCTTCTTCATGGATTTCCCGCTGGCCTGGACCGAGGAACTGGGGCGCGTGCTGCAGATCTGGCTGGTGTTCATCGGCGCGGCCATCGGCACGCGGCGCTGCGAGCATTTCGTCGTCGAGCTGTTCATGGAGAAAGCCGACTTCCCGGGCAAGGCGGCGGTCGCCCGGCTGGTGGACGTCGCCACGGTCGGCTTCTTCTGCGTCCTCGCCTGGGTCTCGGCCGACACCACCATCCACGGCGCGGGCCAGGTCCTGCCCACCCTGGGCATCTCGATCGCCTGGTCCTATGCCGCCATACCCGCGGGCTGCGCCCTCATGGTCTTCCATTTCCTGATGGCCCTCGTGCGACCGATCGATGCGCACGCGCACGCCAAGGAGGCGATCGAATGATCTGGCTCTTTCTCATCCTGCTGATCCTCCTGATCCTGCTGCGCGCGCCCATCGCCGTCGCGCTGGGCCTGCCGGCGCTCGTCTGGCTGTTCCTGGGCGACATCTCACTGGGCATCGCCACCCAGCGGATCTACGGCACGCTCAACAACTCCGTGCTGCTGGCCGTGCCGATGTTCCTGCTCGCCGGCCGCCTGATGAACCTGCTCGAGGTCACCGACAAGATCTTCGACTTCGCCATGGCGATCGTCGGCCACATCCGCGGAGGGCTGGGCCACGTCGTGGTGATCACCAGCATGATCTTCTCGGCCATGTCGGGCTCGGCCGCCGCCGACGCGGTCGGCGTGGGCACGATCACCGTCAAGGCGGCGCGCGAGCGCGGCTACGATCCCGAATTCGCCGCCGCCATCACGCTGTCGGCCTCGACCCTGGCGCCCATCATCCCGCCCTCGATCATCATGATCATCTACGGCGCCACCGCGAACGTCTCGATCGGGCGCCTGTTCATCGGCGGCATCATCCCGGGCCTGATCTTCGCCGCCATCCTGCTGATCGCGGTCTCCATCATCGCCCGCCGGCGCCAGTATCCGCTGATGGGCGAGTTCTCCTTCGGCCGCCTGTTCTCCACGCTACGCAAGGCCTTCCTCGTCCTGCTCACGCCCGTCATCATCATCGGCGGCATATTCTTCGGCTTCTTCACGCCCACCGAGGCGGCCACCATCGCGGTGCTCTACATCCTGCTGCTCGGCATGTGGTACCGGACCCTGACCTGGCGGGGCATGTACCGGGAATTCGTCAACGCCGGCAGCACGGTCGGCGTGCTGATGCTCGTGGTCGGCATCTCGGGGCTGGATGGGTGGGTCTTCACCCGCGAGCAGTTGCCCCTGCTGTTCATGAACGGCGTCAGCGGCCTGGTCAGCGAGCCCTGGGCCATCATCCTGGTGCTGCTCGGCGTGATCCTGGTGCTGGGCATGTTCATGGACGCGACGCCCATCATCCTGATGGTCGCTCCGGTCATGATGCCCATCGTCGCCGCCGCCCACATCGATCCGGTGCACTTCGGCGTGCTGTTCTGCATGACCTGCGTCCTCGGGCTGATCACCCCGCCCGTGGGCGTCGCGCTCTACGGCGTGGCCTCCGTCTCGCGGCTGCCCATGGAACGGATCTTCTGGGCCACGATCCCGTTCTTCCTGTCGCTGATCGCGGGGCTGACGTTCCTGGTGTTCTTCCCGGACGCCGTGACCTATGCCCCCGACCTGTTCCTGAACTGAATCCCTGACGAACCATGGAAACGACGTTGCCAGAGGTAAAGAAATGGCTAGAGTGATCTCCGCGGCGCAGGCCGCAGCCCTGGTGCAAGCCGGCGATACGCTGCTGATCGGCGGCTCGGGCGGCGGCCACGCCGTGCCCGACCGCCTGATGCAGGCCCTGGGCGACCGCTTTCGCGAAAGCGGCGAGCCCGCCGGCATCACCGCCCTGCATCCCGTCGGGCTGGGCGATGGCGGCAGCCGGGGCGCGGGCCACCTGGCGCAGGAAGGCCTGCTCGCCCGGGTGGTTTCGGGCACCTACGTCAACTCTCCCGGGATCTCCGAACTCGTCCGGTCGGGCAGCATCGAGGGCTGGACACTGCCCCAGGGCGCGCTCTCGCAACTGATGCGCGAGATGGCCGCGGGCCGGCCGGGCCTGCTGAGCAAGATCGGGCTGCACACCTTCGTCGATCCGCGCCTGGGCGGCGGGCGCCAATCCGACCCCCGGACCGAAGAACTCGTCGAAAGGGTCGAATTCCGCGGCGAAGACTATCTGTTCTACAAGCCCTTCCAGGTGGACGTCTGCTTCCTGCGGGGCACCACGGCCGACGAGGACGGCAACGTCACCATGGAGCAGGAGGCCATATTCGGGGAAATGCTCTCGGAGGCCCAGGCCACGCGCCGCTGCGGCGGGATCGTGATCGTCCAGGTCAGGCGCATGGCCCAGCGCGGCACCCTGCCGGCCAAGCAGGTCAAGATTCCCGGCATCCTGGTCGACTACATCGTGATCGAGCCCGACCAGCCCCAGACCTACCTCACGCCCTACAGTCCGGCCTACGCCGGCGAGCTGCGCATCCCCGCCTCGGACATGCCGCGCCTGCCGCTGGATGCGCGCAAGGTCATCGCCCGCCGCGCGGCCCAGGAACTCGTGGCGGGCGCCGTCTGCAACCTGGGTTCCGGCATCTCGACCGGCATCGCCAGCATCGCCGCCGAGGAGGGCGCGCTCGACGCCGTCTGCCTGACCAACGAGCAGGGCCTCATCGGCGGCGCGCCGGCGGCCGGCGGCGACGCCGGCGCCGCCGTCAACTACGCGGCCCTGGTCGACCAGCCCTATCAATTCGACTTCTACGACGGCGGCGGCCTGGACCTCGCCTTCCTCTCATTTGCCGAGGTGGACGCCCAGGGCAACGTGAACGTCAGCCGATTCGGCAAGCGCATCATCGGCCCCGGCGGATTCATCAACATCAGCCAGAATGCGCGCACCGTCGTCTACAGCGGCACGTTCACGGCGGGACCCGGCCGGCTGCGCTGCGGCGACGGCCGCCTGTGGATCGAGCAGGACGGCACGCAACGCAAATTCGTCCGCGGCGTCCAGCAGATCACCTACAGCGGCCCCTACGGCGCGCGCTGCGGCCAACGGGTGCTCTACGTCACCGAGCGCGCCGTGTTCCAGCTCAGCCCGGAGGGGCTGGTCCTGGTCGAGATCGCCCCCGGCATCGAGCTCGAGCGCGACGTGCTCGCCCGCATGGACTTCGAGCCCCTCATTCCAGAACCGCCACGGCTCATGGACGCCGCCCTGTTCCGCGAAGGCCCGATCGGCCTCGCCGAGCGGCTGGCCGGGCGCGGCCGCATCGCCCCGCGCAGCGTGCGCATCGCGGCGGGGCAAGGAGTTCCGGCATGACCATCGCCCGCCTCGACGGCGCCACGCGGCTGTACGGCATCGTGGGCCATCCCATCGCCCAGGCCCGCTCTCCCGAGGTCATGACCGCCTGGCTGCAGCGGACCGGGCACAACGCCATCCTGATCCCGCTGCACGTGCCGCCCGAGTCCTTCGACCAGGCCATGAAAGGCCTGATGCTGCTGGGCAACCTCGACGGACTGGTCATCACCGTTCCCTACAAGGCACGCGCGCTGGCCCTGGCGGATGCCTGCCTGCCCATGGCCGCCCAGGTCGGCGCCGTCAATGCGCTGCGCCGCAATGCGGACGGAAGCTGGCACGGCGGCATCTTCGACGGCACGGGCCTGGTGGGGGCCCTGCGGGCCGAGGGCTTCGAGCCCGCGGGCCGCGGGATCAAGATGCTGGGCGCCGGCGGCGCGGGCAGCGCGGTCGCCATCGCCCTGGCCGACGCCGGCGCCCGTGCCCTCGACATCTTCGATACGGACGCCGAGCGCGCGGCTTCCCTGGCGCGGCGCGTGGCCGGACACTACCCCGCCTGCGACGCCCGGGTCGCCGCCGACCCCGCGAGCCTCGACGGACACGAGCTGCTGATCAACTGCACGCCGATCGGCATGCGGCCCGGCGACGGCATGCCCGCGCCCTTCGGCCGCCTCGATCCGGGCCTGTTCGTCGTCGACATCATCATGAAGCCGCAGACCACGCCCCTGGCCGAGCACGCGCGCGCCTGCGGATGCCGGGTGATGAACGGCATCCCCATGCTGGACCGGCAGGTCGAGGCCGTCATGTCATTTTTCATGGAGCAGCCCGCATGACACCGGAAGTCATCCTGGAGACCGGCGACGGGATCGCCCGCATCACCCTGAATCGGCCGCGGAAGATGAACGCCGTCACGCCGGACATGGCCGAGCGCATCGAGGCCTGCTGCCGCGAGGCGGACCGCGATGAGGCCGTGCGTGCCGTCCTGATCGCCGGCAGCGGCGATCGGGCGTTCTGCGCGGGCAGCGACCTGGGATCGCTCGCCCGCTATCCGACCCCCTGGGCCTTTCGCAACCGCCTGGAATACGCCCACGCCTTGCGCAGCGTCCGCAAGCCGGTCGTGGCCGCCCTCAAGGGCTGGGTGCTGGGCGGCGGCGGCGAGCTGGCGCTGGCATCCGACCTGCGGGTCGGCGGACGAGGCTCGCGCTACGGCTTTCCCGAGGTCACCCACGGATGGGTCGGCGGCGGCGGCGCCTCGCAGATGCTGCCGCGCCTGATCGGCTATGGCCCCGCCCTGAGGCTGCTGCTATTGGGCGAGCCGATCGACGCCCCGGAGGCCTACCGGCTGGGGCTGATCGACTATCTCGTCGACGACGACGCCGTCATGGAGACCGCCCTCGAGGTCGCCCGCAAGCTGGCGGCGCTCAACCCGATCGCCGCGCAGGCCGTCAAGGCCTCGGTGCGCCAGGCGCTTTCCACGCCGGTCGAGGCGGGGCTGCGCTACGAGAACGAGATGAACACCCTGTGCTTCAGCACCGGCCAGCACCTGGAAGGCATCGCGGCCTTTCGCCGTGGCGCCGGCGAGGAGCCATCATGAACGCGCCCAGGCAAAGGATCGGGCTGGTCGGCCTGGGGATGGCCCTCCGCCCCCACCTCCAAAGTCTGCGCGACCTCGGCGACCGCGTCGAGATCGCCGCCGCCTGGACGCCCAGCCCGCGGCGCAGGGAGGCGGCGCGCGAAGCCGGCCTGCCCGTGGTGGAAACCCTGGAGGCGCTGCTGTCGGATCCCGAACTGGAATCCGTGCTGCTGCTGACCCCGCCGCTCACGCACCTCGAGCTGATCGCCCGCTGCGCGGCGGCCGGCAAGCACGTGCTGGTCGAGAAACCCCTGGACGTCTCCACCGCCCGCGCCGTCCAGGCCGTCCGGCTCATGGAGGAGGCGGGCCTGCGGCTCGGCGTCGTCCTGCAGCACCGGTTCCGGCCCGCCGCCATCGCCCTGCGCCAATTGATGCGCGCGGGCGCGCTGGGACGCCTGGTCTCGGGCAGCGCCTCGATCCGCTGGTGGCGCACCCCCGCCTATTACGCCGAACCCGGCCGCGGGATGATGGCGCGCGATGGCGGCGGCGTGCTCCTGACCCAGGCGATCCACACCCTGGACCTGCTGCTGGACCTGGCCGGTCCGGCCCGCCGCATCACCGCGTTCGCGCGGAACTCGGGCCTGCGGGCCACGGATACCGAGGACGTCGCCTGCGGCGCCATCGAATTCGAGAACGGCGCCATCGGCTGCATCGATGCCACGACCGTCGCCTATCCCGGTTTCCCCGAACGCATCGAGCTCGCCTGCGAGCGAGGCACGGCGGTCATGACGGGAGAATCGCTGGACGTCCATCATCAGGACGGGCGCCACGAACACACCAGCCCGCCGGAATTCAAGCGCGACCCCCAGGATCCGATGGCCTTCGACCACGGCGCCCATCGCGCCCTGATCCAGGATTTCCTCGAAAGCGTGCGATCGGGCCGGGCGCCCATGGCGCATGGCCGCTCGGCGCTGGGCGTCCAGGTCCTGATCGAGGGATTCCTGCGGTCCTCCGAACAAGGGCGCGCGATCGACCTCGAGACCTCCCGATGATCCCGGCCCGCGCCACACCCGTCAACCGGCACGGCGACCTCGCCGATGTCGCCCACCATACCCTCCAATGGGTCAAGAAGGCCTGAACGCCATGACATACACATTCGAACCCCCGCTCAACGACATCCAGCGCATGATCCGCGACTCGGCGCGCGCCTTCGTCGACGAAAAGGTCCGCCCCATCGCGGCGGAGCTCGACGAGACCGAGCGCTATCCCGCCGAGCTGTACCAGGAGATGGCCCGGCTCGGCATGCTCGCGCTGACCATCCCGGAAGCCCACGGCGGCGTGGGCGCCGGCGCCCTGGCCTATGCCGTCCTCATGGAGGAACTGGGCCGGGGCTATGCCTCGGTCGCCGACCAGTGCGGCCTGGTCGAGCTGGTCTCCTCGCTGCTGTCCGAGCACGGCACGCCGGAGCAGCGCGAACGCTACCTGGCGCCCCTGCTGCGCGGCGAGAGGCGCTGCGCCTACGCCATCACCGAGGCGGGCGCGGGCTCGGACGTCGGCGGCATCCGCTGCACCGCCACGCGCGGCGCCGGCGGCTGGTCGCTGAGCGGCGAAAAGCTCTGGATCCACAATGCGCCGGTCGCCGACTTCGCCGTCGTCCTGGCGCGCAGCAACGTCGAGCTGGGCAAACGCGGCATGAGCATCTTCCTCGTCGACCGCGACCTCCCCGGCTACACCGCCGGGCCCCGCGAGCACAAGATGGGCCAGCGCGCCTCCCCCCTGGGTCCGCTGTCCTTCGACGCCGTTCCGCTGGCCGAGGAGGCGCTGCTGGGCGTCGAAGGCCAGGGCTTCAAGATGATGATGAACGTGCTGGACAAGGGCCGCGTGGGGATCGCGTCGCTGGCGGTCGGGATCCTGCAGGCCGCCCTGGAAGCCTCCATCGACTACGCCCGCATGCGCCGCCAGTTCGGCCGCCCCATCGCCGACTTCCAGGCGGTGCAGTGGATGGTGGCGGACATGGCGAAGGCCACGCACGCGGCCCGTCTGATGGTGCACGCCGCGGCCGACAAGATGGACCGGGGCGAGCGCGCCTCGGTCGAGGCCTCCATGGCCAAATGCTTCGCCGGCGATGCCGCGGTCGAGCACACGGCCCACGCGATCCAGATCCACGGCGGCATGGGCTACACGCGCGGCATCGAGGTCGAGCGGCTGTACCGGGACGCCAAGATCACCCAGATCTACGAAGGGACCAACCAGATCCAGCGCCTGATCATCGCGCGGGCGATGCTGGGCTAGGAGGCCGCCATGACGCATACGGATTCCCGCCGCCCCGCGGCGCTCGTGACCGGCGGACGCCGGGGAATCGGCCGCGGCATCTGCCTGGCCCTGGCGCGCAAGGGCTACGACATCGTGGTCAACGACATCGTGCGCGACGCCGACATGGACCACACGCTCGCCGCGCTGGCGCGTGAAGGCGTCCGGGCGCACGCGGTGATCGCCGACATCGCCGACTCACGGTCGCGCGCGGATCTCGCCGCCCAGGCCTGGCAGGCCTTCGGGGGCCTGAGCTGCCTCGTGAACAATGCCGGCATCTCCGTCAAAGTCCGGGGCGACATCCTGGACGTCGACGAGGCGAGCTTCGACACACTGATGTCGGTCAACCTGAAAGCCATGTTCTTCCTGACGCAGGACATCGCCCGCCGCATGCTCGCCGACGAGGCGCCGGCCGGCCGCCGCACGATCGTGAACGTCTCCTCGGCCAATGCGCTGTTCGCCTCGGTCGAGCGCGCCGAATACTGCCTGTCGAAGACCGGGATCTCGATGGCGACCAAGCTCTATGCGCTGCGCCTGGCCGAGGCCGGCATCCGCGTCTACGAAATCCGCCCCGGGATCATCGAGACGGACATGACCCGGGTCGTCAAGGCCCGGTACGACCAGCGCATCGCCGACGGACTGACGCCCATCCGGCGATTCGGCACGGCCGACGAAGTCGGCCTCGCGGTCGCCGCGCTGGCCGACGGGGCCTTCCCCTTCAGCACCGGCGACGCCTTCCACATCGACGGCGGCCTGCACATCCCCCGGTTCTGATCAGGCGTGCCCGGGCGCGCCGCTGGACTCGCGCACGATCAAGCGGGGGGGAAGGATGACCTTCTGGACCGGGCGGTCCGGCTCATTGATCCGATCGAGCAGCACGCGCGCCGCCTGGCGGCCGATCTCCTCGATCGGGATGGCGATCGTCGTCAGGCCCGGCAGCCAGAGGCCGGCCTCGGCGATGTCGTCGTGGCCGACCACGGCGAAATCGTGGCCGATCCGCATGCCCAGGCGATTGAGGCCCAGCATCGCCCCGAAGGCCGTGATGTCGTTGAAACAGACCGCCGCCGTCGGGGGACGGTCCAGCGCCATGAGCGACATCAGGCCTTCCATCCCATTGCGCCGGGTCGGCGCGCCCTCGACGATGATGGCGGGATCGACGGGCAGGTCCGCGTCCCGCAGGGCGGACGTGTATCCCTCGAGCCGTTCGCGGCCCGTGGAGGTCCGCGTGCTCGTGCAGATCATCGCGATGCGGCGATGCCCGAGCGACAGAAGATGCTCGGTCGCCATCCGCAGGCCGCGGACGTTGTCGTTGGAGACGTAGTCCGCCTTGACCCCGGCGACGCGGCGCGACAGGAAGACGAAAGGAATGCGCAGCGCGTTGAGGCGGCGGATCGTGGCCACCGGCGTCCCGATCGCGGGGCAGATGATCAAGCCGTCGACGTTGTACTCGCGCATCGTGTCGACGAACGAGGACTGCTTTTCGACCGACTCATTGTTGTTGCTCAGCAGCGCCATGCGGTCCACCTGGGACAGGCCCAGCTCTGCCGCCGCGGTGAGCTCGGCGAAGTACGGGTTGCTCAAGTCCGTGATCGACACCCCCACGATCAGCGACCGCCGGGACCGCAGGCTGGCGGCGCCGCGATTGTAGACATAGCCCAGCTCGGCCGCCGCCTGCTTGATCCGATCCCGGGTCTCGCTGGCGACGAGCGGACTGTCGCGCATGACCAGGGACACCGTCGCGCGCGAGACGCCCGCGTGCCGGGCGATATCCAGCAGCGTCACGCGCCCGGCCGCCGGGACCGCCTCCTGGCCCTTGGGGGATTTCTTGATGGCTCGCATGGACCGATCCAATCCTGTCGGTAGGGAAGGCCGCCCGCGGCCTCGCGCCGGGGCGGCTCTATTGAGACAGGATTATATCGGGCCGCCGGGACGGCCGCGTCCGCGGCGCCACGCAAGCACCGAGCCGCGGCCCCGGCAAGCCGGCGGCCGGCTTGCCGGGCGCTCAGGCGCCCAGATACGTCCGGCGCACATAGTCGTCCTCGATCAGGTCCGCGGCCCTGCCCTCCAGGGCGACCGCGCCGTTCTCGAGCACATAGCCGTAATCCGAGATCCCGAGGGCCGCATAGGCATTCTGCTCGACGATCAGCACCGTGCGTCCCGTCCCGGCGATGCGCCGGATGTCGGCGAACATCTCGGTCGTGAGCTTGGGCGAGATCCCCAT
This sequence comes from Alcaligenaceae bacterium, assembly GCA_044508625.1. GTDB lineage: Bacteria > Pseudomonadota > Gammaproteobacteria > Burkholderiales > Burkholderiaceae_B > Castellaniella. Next base: position 142,281 of record JBIQHJ010000001.1, on the reverse strand, counting down.
CGAGGGCTCGTCGAGCAAGAGGAGCGAAGGGTCGGACATCAGGCCGCGGCCGATGGCGAGCATCTGCTGCTCGCCGCCAGAAAGGACGCCGCCCATCATGCCCGACTTGGCCTCGAGCACGGGAAAGAGCGCATAGACCTCATCGAAGGCGCGCGCCAGGCCCGCGCGGTCCTTGCGGCGCACATAGCCGCCGACTTCGAGGTTTTCGCGCACCGACATCGTCGCGAAAATGCGCCTGCGCTGCGGCACGCAGGCCACGCCCATGCCGATGATGGCCTCGGTCGATTTCCCGGCGATCGACACGCCATTCAGTTCCACCGTCCCGGCGGCCGCCTGGAGGCGTCCCATGATGAGGTTCAGGGTCGTGGATTTTCCCGCGCCGTTCGCGCCGATGAGCGACACGACCTGCCCCTGGACGACCCGGATGCCGACGCCGAACAGGACCTGGGCCTTGCCGTAATAGGCGTCGGCCCCGCGAACGTCGAGCACCACGCGGCCAGCCGCGCAAGCGTCCCCTCGTTCTCGCATGGCGGCTGCCGGCCTCATCGGAACTTCACCAGTTCCTTGATGACGGGATCGCCGTGCTCGAGTTCGACGATGTAGACCTGGTGATTGCAATCGCCATTGGCGACGCAATGGTAGTTGGCCAGGACCCCCTGGTACTGGACCTTGCCGAAGGCCTCGCGGATCTTGGCGGGATCCAGCGAGCCCGCCAGGTCGATGGCCCGCGCCATCAGATAGGTCGCGTCATAGTAGGTCGCGCCGTAGAGTTCGGGCTCGGCCTTGTAGCGCGCCTTGTACTTCTTGATGAAGCCCTGGACCCCGGCGTCGGGATTGGAGGTGACGAAATCGCTGGAGCTGATGGCGCCCTCGCCCGCCTCGCCGGCCAGTTTCACGAAGACGGGCTGGCTCAGCGACGTGCTGCCCGCGAACTTCATCCCCAGCCCGAGCTGCTTGGCCTGCCGCACGATCAGCGCCGCCTCATTGTCGTGGGTCCACATGATCACCAATTTCGCGCCGGCATCGTGGAGCCGCGCCAGTTGCGCCGAGAAATCCTTGTCCTCGGCATTGTGCGTCACGACCGCCACGGGCTTGATGCCGACGTCCTCGATCGCCTTGATCACGCGGTCGCCGCCCCCCTTGCCGAAATCGTCATTGATGTAGAGCACGCCGATCTTGTCGATCTTGAGCGTGCTGCGGGCATAGGCCACCAGCGCCTTGGCGCCGACGATGTCGTTGGCGCGATTCCGCAGGACGGTCTTGCAGCCGGATTCGGTGACCGGCACGCCGCTGGCGCCCGTGATCGACACGGCCTTGCCGCAGTAGATGTTTTGCGTGGCCATCTGCGCCACGGAGAAATGCGGCCCCAGGAACGCGGTGACGTGGTCGACCTTGAGCAGGCGATTGATGGCGTTGATGGCGACATTGGGATTGTCGGCCTGGTCGTCTTCGAAGACGACCTTCAGCGGCTTGCCCAGCACGCCGCCCGCCGCGTTGATCTCGTCGACCGCGAGGTCGACCCCCTCCTTGAAATAGCGCCCCAGATTCGCGCGCGGCCCGGTCAACGGCGCCGAGGCGCCGATCGTCACCACGTCGTCGGCGGCCATGGCGCCCGTCGCGGGCGCGCCCAGGCACAGCGCGCAGGCGGCGGCCAGCAGCGAGCGATGGAATATCCGTTTCTTCATTGTTGTCTCCTGAAATGGGTCGATCTCACGACCTCGTCTGAAAAACACATCACGCCGTCCTCGCCTCGAAGTCGTAGCCGGCGCGCTCTCCAAGATAGGCCTCGATCACTTGCGGGTCGGCCTGGATCCGGGCCGGCGGGCCCTCGGCGATGGCCTGGCCCAGGTTGAGGACCACGACACGATCGCACATCGCCATGACGAGCTTGATGCGATGCTCGATGACGAGAATGGAAGTCCCCTGGGCGCGCAGCCGCTGCAAGGTGTCGGCCAGCTCCATGACCAGGCCGCCGCGCAATCCGGCCGCGGGTTCGTCGAGCAGCAGCAGGCGCGGGCGCGTGACCATGGCGCGCGCCAGCTCCACCATGCGGCTCTGGCCGAACGAGAGGTCGCCCGCGCGCCGGTTCGCCAGGAAGGCGACGCCCATGTCCTCGAGCGCCCGCAAGGCCGCGTCGCGCGCCTCCCGTTCATACCGGGCACCGCGCCCCTCGCCGTCCCAGGCGAGCATGACGTTTTCCAGCACCGTCATCGATTCCCACAGGCGGACGTTCTGGAAAATCCTCGAGACGCCGAGCCGGTGGATTTTCCAGGCCGGCAGGCCGGTGATGTCGGTGCCGCCGAGGGTGATCCTCCCGGCATCCGGGCGGATCACGCCGGAACACACGTTCACGAAGGTCGACTTGCCCGATCCATTGGGGCCGATCAGCCCGAGGATCTCGCCCTCGCGCAGATCGAAGCCGACGTCCTGCAAGGCATAGATTCCTCCGAAGTGCTTGGCGATGCCGCGCACCGACATCAGCACCCGGGCGTCGGCCGCCGGCGCGGCGGGCCGGAGGGCCGCGCCGGCCGCTGCCGCCGGACCGGACGCCGCCGCACCGGCCCCCGCCGGACCGGGCCTCGCGCTCGAGATCGACAGGATTCCCTCCGGCTGCCGCTCATGCTCGGCGAGGGGCAGCCACGGCGCAAGCAGCCAGTCCGCGACGACGCCCAGGCCGCGCGGGGCCACCAGCAGGATGATCACCACGCCCAGGCCGAAGGCCGCCATGTAGAACAATTGCAGGTCGCGCAGGGCCTCGGGCAGGATCGTGATGGCGGCGGCGCCCAGCAAGGTGCCGCCGATCGAGCCCAGGCCGCCCAGGACCGACATCAGGATGATCTTGATGCTTTCGATGATGAGGAAATTGTTGGGCGAGATGAACCCGTTCATCAAGGCGTAGAGCCCTCCGGCGAGCGCGCCGAAGACGCTGCAAAGCACGAACGCCTGGACCTGTATCGCGCGCGAATCGACGCCCATGGACTCGGCCGCCAGCTCGTCGTCGCGCACCGCCCGCATCTGGCGGCCCGGCTTGCGCCGGTACAGGCGCAGGGCGAGGGCGTACGCCGCGACCATCAGCAGGAAGATCGGCAGATAGAGCCGATGGTCGGCGTCCGGCCCCGGGAATCCCCAATCCGAGCCCGGGATGTCGCGCAAGCCCATGGGGCCGCCCGTCAGCCAGGATTCGTTCAGGGCGACCAGGCGAAAGATCTCGTTCAGCGCGAGGGTCACGATGGCCAGGTAGTGGCCCTTGATCCGCATGGACAGCAGGCCCAGGGCGACACCCACCGCCGCCGAGAGGAGCAGCGCCGCGCCCAGCGCGACCCACCACGGCCAGGCCAGCAGCATCATCGCCAGCGCGGTCGTGTAGGCTCCCACCCCCATGACGGCGGCCTGCCCCAGGACGATCAGCCCGGTCATTCCCGTGGCGATCGTCACCCCCAGGGCGGCGATGGCCGCGATCCAGGCGAGATTGAGCACATGCAGCCAGTAGCCGCCGATGCCATCGAAAAAGGGCAGCGCGGCAAAGACGAGGAGCAGTGCCAGCAGCGTCAGTTTGCGCAAGGTCATCGGTGTCCTCGGCTCAGGCACGATCCGCCGTGCGCTCGGGCAGGATGCCCTCGGGACGAATGACCAGGAAAATCAGCAGGAAGACGAAGGCGATGGCGTCCTTGTAGGTCGCCGAGATCATGTAGGCGCCGAGGTTTTCCCCGACGCCCAGGATCAGGCCGCCCAGGATCGCCCCCGGTATGCTGCCGAAGCCGCCGATGATCATCGCGATGAAGGCCTTCAGCCCGACCAGGGATCCCATCTCGGTCGTGACGAAGAACAGGGGCGCGAGCAGGATGCCCGCCAGGGCGGAAAGCACGCTGGCATAGGCGAACGCGCCGGCGAGGACTTTTTGCACGGGAATGCCCATCAGCACCGCCGTATCGCGGTCGATCGCCACCGCGCGCATGATCTTGCCCGCCAGGGTCTTCTTGAGCGCCACGGTCTGCAGCAGGGTCAGCACCAGCACCACGCCCAGGATCAGGACGTGCTGCCACTCGATGGCGACGCCCATGACCGTGAAGCTCGCGGTGCCCAGCGGGCCGGCATACATCAGCGGTTCCGGGCCATAGAGGATGCGGGCCATTTCCTTGAGGAAGATGCCGACCGCGACGGTCGAGATGATCGCGACCAGCGGCCTCTGGTTCTGCAGGCGGGCGAACACCACGCGCGTGAACACCGCGCCCAGCAAGGCCATGAGGACCGCGGAGGCCAGGACCGCGACGACGAAGGGAAAGCCCAGCGCGGTGATGAAGGTCGCCACGAAGATATAGGCGGCGAACGTCACGAACTCGCCCGCGGCGAAGTTCACGATGGCCATCGTGTTCCATACGAAGGCGTAGCCGATCGCGACCAAGGCATAGATCGCGCCCATCGCCAGGCCGCTGATGATGATTTGTCCTAGCACGTCGCGCCTCCGCTGGCCGGCAGGCTTTCCGCCATCCTCAGGATCGCCACCATTCCGGGATCGTCCATGCCGACGGATTTCTCCGAGAACATGCGCGCCCGCCCGGTCCGGCTCGGCTTTTCCCGGAACTCGTCGAGCGCCCGCGCGGCCGCGGCGCATGCCGCGCGCGCCGCCTGTCCTTCATCGTCCAGGCCCCGCAAGGCGTCGGCGATCGCCTGGATCGAATCGAGCATGGTCTTGTCCCCGAGGCTCGCCCCGCCCCGCGAGGAGAGCGCCTGCACCGTGCCCGACAGCAGCTCGGCGACATCGGCGACCTCCAGCGCCCGAAGGGGCGCCGCCCGCCTGGCGGCATCCAGGAACGCCACCGCGAGCAGCGTGCCGAAGCTCGAGCCCGAGGCGCGGGCGCAAGCCTGCGCGCTCGAGCGGAAGACCTGTTCCAGCGAATCCGGCATCCCCGCCAGCCCCGCCTCGACGTTGCGGGCGCACTTGTCCAGCGTCGCGCCCAGGTCCCCGTCCCCCAGGCGGCCATCCAGTTCGTTCAGCTCGTCCTTGGCGGCCATCATCGCCTCGGCCCAACGCGCCAGACCCGCCTTCAGGTCCCTCGCATCCATTTCAGGCGCCCCAGAAAGGACTGCGCGCGGGCGCGCGCAGCAATGCCTCGAGCTCGCCATCCAGGCGCATGAGGGTGATCGAGGCCCCGGCCATCTCCATGGACGTCGCATAGCGGCCCACCCAGGGCAGCGCCGGCTCGATTCCCTTGCCGGCGAGCACCTGGGCCACGCGCCGGTACATGATGTAGAGTTCCTCCGCGGGCGTCGCCCCCAGGCTGTTGAGCAACACGGCCACGCGATCACCGCGCGCGGCGTCCAGCTCGGGCAGCAGGTGTTCCAGCATCTCGTCGACCAGCTCGTCGGCGGTCTTGAGCGCACCGCGCCAGATGCCGGGCTCGCCGTGGATCCCCATGCCGAACTCGACCTCGTCCTCGCCGATTTCGAAGGTCGGCTTGCCCGACTCGGGTACCGTGCAGGGCGTCAGGGCGACACCGATCGAACGGCATGCCAGGGCCGCCTTTTCCGCGGCCGCATGGACTTCGGCCAGAGAGCCGCCGGCCGCCGCGCGCGCGCCGGCGACCTTGTAGGCATAGACCAGTCCCGCAACCCCGCGGCGCTTGCCGCGCTCGGCCGGCGGCGCGCTCGCCACGTCGTCGGCCACGCGCAGCGACATCACCTGCAGTCCTTCGAGCTCCAGCAGTTCCTGGGCCATGTCGAAATTCATGCGGTCGCCGCCATAATTGCCGTACAGTGCCAGCACCCCCTCCCCGCCGTCCGCGGCCCGCAGCGCGAGCTCGCAGTCAGCGACGCGCGGACCGGCAAACACATCGCCCACCGCGCAGGCGTCCAGCAAGCCCTCGCCCACATAGCCCAGAAAGACCGGCAGGTGGCCCGATCCCCCGCCGGTGACGATGCCCACCTTGCCCTCGACCGCGCCGTCGCGGCGCGCCAGCACGCGCCTGCCCTCGCCCAGCAGGCGGTAGCTGCCGGCATGGGCGGCGCAAAGCCCTTCGAGCATCTCATCGACGTAGGCGCCTGGCGCGTTCAAGAGCTTTTTCACGGCAATCCCCCTCAGACGTCCCGCAAGGGCTGCAATGCCCGGGCGATGGCCGCCTTTTGCGCCTCCGACACGCGCATCATCGGCGCGCGGGGCTGGAACAGCGACACCCCCTGCAGGTGTTGCGCATACTTGACGCAGGCCGGCAGATTGTCGTGGCTGAACGTGTTCCACAGCGTATTGAGCTTGAAATGCAGCTCGCGCGCCGTGGCATGGTCGTTGGCCTGCACGGCCGCATGCAGCCGGACGACCGCGGCCGGCACGGCGCTGGTCAGCGCGGTCACCGCCCCGTGCATGCCCAGGCAGAAGCCGGGATACAGCAAGGCATCGACGCCGGACACGACCAGGCTTTCGGGCTTGCCGAGCATCAACAGGTCGGAGATCGACTTCAGGTCGCCGCCGCTTTGCTTCATGCCGACCACGCCGGGCACCTCGTCCATGATGCGCAGCATGAGATCCACGCCGAGGTAGTTCCAGGGAATGACGTTGTAGATGAGGATCGGGATATTCGTCGCGGCGTGGATCGCGCGGAAATGCTCGATCGTCGCCTCGGCGTCCGGCTTGAACAGATAGTGCACCGGCGTCACCTGCAGGGCGGCGACGTTCATGCCCCGCAGGCTGTTTGCGCGGTTGATCGCATCCCGCGTGCTCTGGACGATCAGGCCGGCGACGAACGGCACCCGTCCCGCCGTCGCGTCGTGCGCCTCGCGCATGACGGTCTCGTACTCGGGCACCGTCAAGGTGTGGCCCTCGCCCGTGCTGCCACCCGCGACCACGGCACGCGAACCCGCCTCGATCACGAAATCGATCTGCTCCTTGAGCCCACCCTTCACGAAATTGCCCTGGGCATCGAAAGGCGTGGTGATCGGCGGCAGGACCCCGGTCAAAGTGTGGCGCAAGGAGGGAGCGGAGGGTGTGTTCACTGCAAGTCCTTTGAGACAATTGGAATGGAATTCCGGTATCCGATATATGATTCCATATTCTGTCGCAAGAACGCCCCTCCACGAATAGGGAATAACCCTGGATTGTTATTCCGGATTCCGGGATTGGTACAATACTGTTTTCAACCTGACAAGCCGCGAAATGACCGAGCCCCAAATCGCACCCGTGACGGACCCGAAAAGCCGGATACAGGCCTTCGAAAGGATGATGGACATCCTCGGCGCCTTCTCCACCGTCGATCGCGAGCTGAGCCTCGCCCAGATCGCGCAGAAAGCCGGCCTGCCGCGGGCGACCACGCACCGCATGCTGGCGGCCCTGCGGGAAATCGGCTTTATCCGGCAGGAGGCGAGGACCGGCCACTACGGCCTCGGCATACGCCTGTTCGAGCTGGGCAGCCTCGCGCTGGCCAATCTCGACCTGATCCGCGAAGCCAAGCCCTTCATGGACCGGCTCTCGAGGCTCATCGGTGAATCCGTCCACCTGGGCGTATTCGACGGGCATGGCGTGGTCGTGGTCGAGCGCGAGGAGCCCCAAGAGCGCGCGTCGCCGCGCGACCTCGTGGGCACGGAATCCAGCCCCGCCTACTGCACCGGCGTGGGCAAGGCGATCCTCGCCTTCCAGCCGCAGGCGGTCATCGAACGCACGCTCGCCGCCGGCATGCGCGCGTACACCACCAATACCCTGACCACGCCGGAGGCGCTGTACGAGGACCTCAAGCGCACCCGCGAGCGCGGCTACGCCATAGACAACGCGGAACACCAGATCTGGGTGCGATGCATCGCCGCGCCGATCCGCAACGCGACCGGCCGTGTGTTCGCCGCCGTCAGCGTCACCGGCTCGGCCGAGCGGATCACCGAGAGCCGGACGGCGCAACTGTCCGAACTCGTGATCCAGACGGCGAATTCGATTTCCCGGCACATCGGGTTCGTGCCCGAGGAAGCCGCCGCCCGATAAGGGGCCGCCCCCCAGAAAATCTCGTTACCCTCCCCGCTCAAAGGCGGACAAAACATCTCTGAAATGTAACGTCCTCCCTTCGGGCGGGCGGCGCCTTTTCCCGTCGCGAACGGCCCCGTTTTTCCCGCCGCGCGCCGTTACATTCTTTCATGGCTCGCTTTGACAGCGCTCGCCCGAAACCTTACGTTGAATCCAGCCGATCCGAATCCGTATCGGCCATCGCCGCGAAGCGCGCCGGCCGTGCGTCGGCCGTCGCCGGCATACTGAAAGAGAGGCCACCATGAACAACGACATCATCGCAGGCAAGTGGAAGCAACTGGCCGGAAAGGCCAAGGCGGTATGGGGAGAGATCAGCGACGACGAGCTCGCACGCACGGAAGGCAACGCCGAGCGCCTGGCCGGCCTGGTGCAGGAGCGTTACGGCAAGACCAGGGAACAGGCGCAGAAAGAGGTCCGGGACTTCTTCGACAGCAATCCGTGAATCATCCGCCACCGGGAGAAGCCGACATGTTGCACTACGCAGTGGTTTTCTTCGTCATCGCCATCATCGCGGCGATCCTGGGCTTCGGCGGCATCGCCGCCGGCGCCGCGAGCATCGCCAAGATCCTGTTCTTCGTTTTCCTGGCGCTGGCGTTGCTGTCCATCCTGGGCGGGATATTTCGCAGATAGGGGCCGGGGCGGCCGCCGAGGCGCCCCTTCCCCCGAACCGTAATGGACCAGGAGCATTGAAATGGAATTTCGCAAAGTGATCATCGCCGCCTCGCTGGGGGCGGGCATCGTCTTCGCGCCCATGGCCTTCGCCGCCGGCGCCGACGCCGACGCGGGCCAGGAGCGGCAGTCCGTGGGCGACTACGTGGCCGACGCGGCCCTGACCACCAAGGTCAAGGCCGCCATCATGGCCGACAAGGACCTGAGCGTCCTCGACATCTCCGTCGAGACCAGCAATGGGGTCGTCACCCTGAGCGGCAGCGTGGGCACCGATGCCGAAGCGGACCACGCGACCACCGTGGCGCGCGGCGTCGAAGGCATCAAGCAGGTCGAGAACCACATCACCGTGGACCCGGCCAAGAACAAGCCGGCGCCGTCGATGCAGCCCAACGCCCCGTCCGGCGGCATGGCCCCCTCGGGACCGGCCGCGCCCGCGGCGGGCGGCGGGCAGTGACTGCCGAATGAGGCCCGCGGCCTTCGGGCCGCAGCATGTGAACGCCCGCGGCTTGGCGAGGCGGGAATCAGGACCGCCCGCCCATCGCCCTTTCGATCTTCTTGTCGGTGTCGTACTGGCTGAGCGCATAGACGGCCCAGATCGCCGCGGGGATCCAGCCGATCAGCGTCACTTGCAGGATCAGACAGATGATCCCCGAAAAAGGCCGGCCGATGGTGAAGAACGCCAGCCAGGGCAGCAGCAGGGCAATGATGAGGCGCATGTCGCGGTCCCGTAAGAAAGGAAGAAGCGGATATTCTAGCGGGAGACGCCGGCGGGCATGGGGCTGGGCGTGTGCGGGCATGGTGGGAAGCGGTTAGGCCGCCTTCCGCTGCCCGATAAGCAGGCCCGTCTTGGCGTCCACGGAGTAGCCAGCCTCACGCAGAGCGATGAGCACGTCACTCAGGTGAAACCCATCCAGCGGCAGGTGAAGCTGGATCGCCTTCCGCAGAACGCGGGCATAGACGTGGCTAGGGTTGCGAGCATCGAGACTCAGCGATGCGATTGCCTCGGCGATCAGCGTCGATGGTGTGTCGGTCGAAACCAAACAAACATCGGGAAGGTCCTCGCCCCTCCCCGGCTTACGCACTGTCATCACCAGATCGACCGTCACGACGCTTTCGGAGCCGGAGGCGAGTCCCTTTACGGAACGCTGTCCTTTATCCAGAACCGAAACGTGAACTGGAACTGGATCAAAACCGGATTCGCGCAGCGCTCGCTGGACCATGCCCCACACACTGCCACTGCTGCTGCCGAAGACGACAGACATGTAGCCGCCTGAGCGAAGAACCCGAAAACTCTCAGAGAAAGCCGCAGTCAACAATGCCTCATAGCGCTCCGCCGATCCGGCTTTGCGCTTGCCAGTCGTATGTACTACTGCTTCGTTCGTAGGATCGGTCACTGCCCCAAGCCATGCCTCATGGAAAAGGTTCATGTCACTGTAGAAAATGTTCGATCCGAACGGTGGATCAGTGTAGACGTAGTCGATCGACTCAGCCTCGAGGTAAGAGAGGTCCGATGCGGATGTAATGGTGTATCGGACGGCAGGCTCACCGGAACCGCCATCGAACAAATCTCGCGTACGATACAACTCCTCATCAGCGCGGACGGATGCGTCAACTTTTCGCTGAAAGAGCTCGAAGACATTCCACTCGTAGTAGACAGGAGATATGTAGTAAGTCTGGTTCTGAGCGTTAAGGGGACGCTTTGGGCTCCACTGATAACGTCGGGAGGCGCGAGCAAGGATCGCGGTGAAGCAGAAACGCAGCTTTTGCTTCACCCTGACATTGGCAACCTCGTTGATGGCCGTCCATAGCTCGTAGAGCGCGATGGCGTTCCGCGCCGAGAAGAAAGCCTTGGTCTCGGTCAAACCTGCTTTGCCAAGCCCTGAACGGCTAAACATCTCACGTTGCTCGCTGATCGGCAACGACGGAATCCTGGCTTGGCGAGGATCCTGTATCGCAGCCTGAATGCGCTCACGGTCCAGGTCGCTCACGGCCTGCTCAGTGAGCCGGCGGTTTTCCCCATTGACGACCACCTGCACGGGAACGTCGGTATCGCGCGTCCAGCGCCGCTTGACAAACGCATGCTTGCAAGCAGGACAGGACTGGGGAGGCCCACCGGTTGGCGATACGTGCTCAAAAAAAACAAGGGGCGTTGAACATTGCGGACAACGGTAGGTAAACGACCAGACCGTGCGGACCATTTCAACCGGAGCCATATCGGATGCCCGCTCTGTTTGATAAAAATCACCCAGTCTTTTTCGAGCGGCAGCCAGAACGTTGTCGGCAGTTTCTTGCAGGAGACGCGAATCGACTCGCGTGAGGTAGCCGGTCGCGATGTGCTTGCCAAGCTCGGAGATGTCGCTCAGTTCCGCACGTCGTCCGGCACGTGCCGCTGCGAGTCCGGTCATGCCCGAGCCCGCGAAGAAGTCCAGCACGATATCGCCAGGTTTGGTGAACGCCTCAATGAACGGCAGGACCGCCCCGATGGGGATCTTCGTGAGATAGGCGTGGCAATTGTAAACAGCGTCTGTACGAGGAACGGTGAGGCTCTCGGGAAGCTGTGCGAGGGAATCGAGCATGGTGAGGATTTTACAGATGGTAGACGTATAGTCTGTAGACGAAAAAGTAACATGTCACTACCGTTTTGACAATAACTATCGCCAGGAGGTGCGCCATAGTCAGTCAAGACCCAAAGCAGATCGTCGCCGCCAACCTGCGCCGCCTGCGCCTTGCTGCAGGTCTCTCGCAGGAGGAGTTGGCGGCCCGCGCCGGGCTCCACCGAACCTATGTCAGTTCGATCGAGCGGGCGCAGCGCAACCTCACTCTGGAGAACATTTTCAGTCTCGCAAACGGGCTAGGGGCGGACGCCCGCGAACTCCTGGCTCCTCTGGCGAACGGCGAAGACGGTGCGTGATGGGCTTCAAGACCGACACGAGTTTCCTTCGGTTTCTCACGATGGGTGCGCGCGCCACTCTGAGCGTGATCGATGAATTGCGCCGGATGGGTTTCGCGCCCATTGAGTTGGAGCGGTACTCGACCAGCAACAAGATCTGGTCGACAAAGATCAAGCGGCTGCGGTTGCCAGATCTGCTCTGTGTACAAACAGGATTGCGTGTCGAAGTGCGCGCGAAGGCGAGTCTGGAGATCCGGATGAGCCATGCACCCAATAACGCTGAGCGACACTGGGATGCTGGGTTGCGACCGGAAGACGTGATTGCTCTCGTTCCGTGCCGGGATGTCGAGGGTATGCCCGAGATCGCGGGCGCTCCTGCTTACTTCGGCGTCGACATGCTGCGCGCGTCGGTCGACGCCAAGCAGTTGAGCGCGCTGAAGGCTGCGTCGGAAGGATCCGAGCAGTACCTGACTTGGCCGTCGATAGTATCAAGCCGGCCCGGCCGTGTGCTTTGGCGCGACAGCGAACGTCTAGCTGTTGAATGGGGCGGCGATGGAGGCCCTCTGCGTCGATACACATACACATTGCGAGGCAAGCGAAGCTATGTGGCTGCAGGGCAAGGCTTTGCGGCAAACACGGCCATCTTGGCCGGCACACCAACTGGATTCGCCGATCTGACGCCGTACTGTAATCAGCGGTACCAACCCCTGGATGCCCTGCGCAGTGCGAACATCATCGATCGGTACTCCGCTGCAAAAGCCATCGCGTTTCGTCCCGACCTCGGCGATGCAGCTCGACCTGTCCTGGAAGCGATGCTCAACAAAGAGGAGGACGGAAGGCTCGCCCTGGAAATTGCCGGCACGGCGGCGTCGCTTGGCGTGCAGGCCGGTCTGGACCATATCCATCAGGTCCTCTGGAATGGCGAGGAGGCACAGTTGAGAATGGAGGCGGCCTTGATCGCAACAGAAATCGGCATTCGTTCCGGGCGTGAGGGGATCGCCAGCTTGCTTGCGGAGGTCGCTGGAAATCGCAGGAGCTTTCAGGGCGATGAGGTGCGCCAGGCCGCCGCGTGGGGCTTGGGGCGGGCGGGCATACGTCGGTACGATCTACTGTTGGATCTGTTAACCGATGAAGAAGAAGATGTGGCGCTCCATGCTATCGCGGCCGTCGGTTCCGATACGCAGGAACCTGTCGTGCGCGAGTTGGTAACGCGACTTGGAAATCGTTCCTTGCGCGGAGCAGCCGCTGCGTCCGAGACTCTGCGCATCATTGGTGGTCCTGTCGTCTTGCGCTTGCTGATCGAAGCGGCGCGTCAGCAGCATCATGGACGACCATGGGTGTTGGCAACGATAGGACGATTACCCGCAGAGTCTGTACGCGCGGCCCTCGCTGGCGATGCTTTGCTGGCAGAGGTCGAGCCATTGCTGCTCGTTTCATCAGGGAGCTGGCTATCCCCCGAGAACACAGCAACCAGTCTGAGGTTCTTGTTAAAACAGAACTGACGCGCTCCACTACGGGACAGCTTGAATTGCTCATCGTACTTCGACATGAAAAACACCCAAAAGGTTGGATCGGTGTCCGACTTCTGGGGTGCAGTTCATCACTCGCTGATCCCTTTCATCGGTTCAGCCCCGCCCGTGCGGGGAACACGGCGACGTGCAGACCGGCGAGTCGGTCCTGGGCGGTTCAGCCCCGCCCGTGCGGGGAACACGAGGTCGCTGAAGTGTGCGCGTTTGTCCATGCCGGTTCAGCCCCGCCCGTGCGGGGAACACCAGGCCGGCATGATCTGGAACCAGGTGATGCGCGGTTCAGCCCCGCCCGTGCGGGGAACACGCGCAAGGCTGCGCGCTGCTCGTCCTCCCATTCGGTTCAGCCCCGCCCGTGCGGGGAACACGTTGGCAGGCGTATCGCGGCGACGTGGTGTCGTGGTTCAGCCCCGCCCGTGCGGGGAACACTCGTCGATGAGGATGTCCGGGTTATCTGCGGCCGGTTCAGCCCCGCCCGTGCGGGGAACACAATTCGAACATGGGGTCTGTGAGTCCTATTGACGGTTCAGCCCCGCCCGTGCGGGGAACACGATGCCGGTTACGTTGCCGTGGTTTGCAAGGGCGGTTCAGCCCCGCCCGTGCGGGGAACACACTTCAACTAACCGATTGATCCATATAGGAAAAATAGGCGCATGAAATTCTACCGAATTTGTTTTTAAAGATCGCCTTCCACCACGGGATGAAAAGCCACGAGCCTCAGCCCATCGAAGTCGACAGGCAAGCGACGATTCTGGCCCAGCGTCTGGAACTCATAACCCGACTCATGGCTGCTCGCCCATGCCATGACAACGTTGCCTTCCTCGCGGCCCTCGGAAAGCTGCTCCCATATCATTTCCCGTGTGCGCCTGGAAACGTCGCCGACGTAAACGCCGGCTCGTACCTCGAGCAGCCAAATGGCAAGTCGTCCCCGCAATCTCGGCGGGACGTTCTCTGTCACCACGACGACGAAGCTCATCCCTGGTTCCTGTGCCCGACCTCGCCAATTCCGCCGGGGACGGGGATGGCGGGAGGAACGGATTCTGGTGGCGCCTCCGGAGGCTTGATTTCACCGGCGCCCAATACATCCTCGATTGTCGGGATGATTCGCTCCAACAGCCGTTCAGAGCGAAAAAGATCGCGACACGCCAAGCGAACCTCGTGTTCCGGCTGTACAGGCGTTTTGGCGGCAATCTTGAACGCCAGCGGCACTACGGTATCGAACTTGAACAGATCCGCGATGTCATACACAAAGGACAGAGGCTTGCCCGTATGGATGAAACCCACCGCTGGCGCATAGCCGGCGGCAAGCACGGCCGCCTCGGCAATGCCGTATAGACAGGCCGTCGCGGCTGACAGACAACGGTTGGGGATATCCGCCGCGTCCCATTGCTGACGATCGTAATTGCGCGCTTGCCAGTCCACCCTGTATTGGCGCGCGAGCAGCTTGTAAGTCTCGCGCACACGCGCACCCTCGATACCCCGCAACTGTTCGACGCTGCGGCGCGCCGGGGCGGGCTCTCCAAATCGCATTTCATACATCTTTCGGACGACTTTCAGCCGCAAATCATCATCCAGCGCCAGCTTGGCCTGATACAGCAATCGATCCGCCCGCGCGCCGCCCGGTTGGCCGCTGGCATATAGCCGTACGCCCGATTCCCCGACCCAGACCAGCAAAGTACCGACCAGCGAAGCCAATCGAATCGCCGCATGGGATACGCGAGTCCCCGGCTCCAGCATGATGCACGCCACCGAGCCCACGGGAATATGGGTGCGTACGCCATTCTGGTCTATCACCACAAATGCGCCATCCAGGACGTCGATCTGCCCATATTGGACAAATACCAGCGAAACCCGGTCTTTCAGAGGCAATGGCTTGATCGGGGGCAGCATCAATTCGCCCGGCGCACCAGCATCAGGCCGCAGCCAAATCCGCGCGCATGTCCCACTCCTTCGAGCAGGGCGATACGTAGCAAGGCAGCGTCCTTGACACGAGCCAACCCGCGATACTCGAGACTGGAAAACTCGATACGCCGGCCCTTGTGCCGCAAGCGGTGCTGGCAGTAGCCATTTTGCTGCAAATTTTCTTCGGCGATCTCGACACCCCAGGCCGGCGCCCGCGACACGATCCATTCCCTTCCGGCTGCCTCCATGGCCACCGCGACATCGTCTCCTGGCGCCACGGAGCGCTTGGCATGCATGAGGACATCATGCCTCCGAGATCGGGTTTTTCCTGCGCCGTCACCTTCGGCCCGGATGCTGACCGTAGGATTGGCCCGCAAATCGAACTGCAGCCACTCGCCTTCAGTGAGCTGGGGCAGATAGGGTTTGGTCTGTACGTCGAACAGGCCCGCGGGCGGCTGTGGCGTCCGTGCGGACACGACAAAGTAGGTGCCTGGCTCCTCCAGGCTCCGAAACACGAAATCGCGAGGCACATCATCGCCGGGAAAGAGCTTCCAGACCACGGCATGGTCGCGATAGGCTTCCCCCTGGCGCACGAACTCGCGAAACCAGGCCTGCTGGTGCGCAGCCGCCAGCAGACGCACACGTGAAAAGAAATGACTCACGGCGAAGTCTCCTCAACCAGGGCCACCCATTCCCTGCGTGGAGCAAATTGCCAGCGGCGGCGGGACAACGGCTGATCATGGCGCTGGACTTCGAAGTCGGATGCCAGTCCCGCCTCCATGCCGTCCTCCCAGTAGTAACGAACCTGGCGCAAACCGAACACCTTTCGATCCAGGCCGGTGGGCCAGCCATCCACCTTCCGGCCGTTCAGGCCGAGCAGCGGCGGCCATCCGGGTGCGTCGAGCACCTCCCGCATGGATGCACCCTCGAGCACCGCCGGAGCCAGCGGCGCCGCCAGCGGGCACGACTTTCGGCCCAGATACAACGCAAAGACCGGATTCAGCAAGGCCCGCCGCAACTCGGCCAGGGAATGAGGTGCGGCACCCCTGGCCTGGACGGCAATCAACGCCAGACTATCGCAACGATACTCTCGGGTGGAGAGCATGGTGTTGACCTTTTCCGCGGCCAGTTCCTGGCGCCGAAAGAGGAAGCGGGCCTTGCGCAGCGGCACGCCGACATCCACGGTATGGTAATCACGCAGCAGGGTACCCGCCGCCAGCAACTTGATGCCAAAACGATAGCCATCGGCAAGGGCTTGCTGCGCCTCCTCATCGTCGCGCCTGATTCCCAAGGCGGCCCCCAACAGGCCCAATAGAGCCGAACGCGACGGCGGCGCCACGGAGTGCCTCATTTCCCCGACCGCTACGTCACCCCAACTGGCCAGGGGACCGTACAGACGAAATCTCAAATACTCGGCCACGGCTCAGCCCTTGGAGAGGAAACTCAGCAGTTCGGATACGCTCCCCCGCCCTTCGAGCACATCCAGTTCATAGCGCGCATCCGCGCATGCCCCATAGACCTTGTCCATATTGTCTCGCACGGTCTTCAACGCGGACGTAGCCTCACCGATATAATCGGCCCCGGACACGGGCTTGACGAAAGCGAGAGCCAAGGAACGCGGCTGTTGTGATCCCGTTTCGGCCAGGGCGTAATGCGCATAGGCTCGGCTGGCAAAACTGTTCTGCTTGCCGCTGGGGCCGACTTTCAGCGCCGTTTCGACAAGGGCCTTCAGCGCCCTGTCCGCCAGATCCTCATCACCTCCCAGATTACGCAGCAGGAGGTCGTGATCGACGCATAGGTACAGGTAGAGTACCGCCGCGGCAAACCCCGTTTCACCGATATGGGCCGCACCAGGATCCTCCACGTTCAGGTCATCCACCGCAGTAAAGTAATCATCCTCCACGACGGAAGCATGTACACCGATGGCATGCGCAACCTGCACGGCAGCCTCGCCGTTGAATTCCGTCTTGGATGCCAGCATGCGGCCGAACATGGCAATATCCACCGCCGTATGCGCATGCAACAACGCGCCCAGTTCTTCGTCGGTCGGCGGCCTTTTCTCCGTGGCCAGCGTGGCCACCAGGGCATCGAGCGATGTCCTTTCTTCGGGAGAGACATGCACGAGCTGCTCGATCTCCAAGGGCGTATCGGGCTTGGCCTTGCCGTACACTGCGGTGATCTTCTGGGCCCATTCCCGAGCCTGCTTTTCCGCTACGCCGGCCGCCAGCAATGCCTTGTAGGCTTCTACACCCAGACGCTTGGTGCGGATTCCGATGCTGCCCGCCATTGCCTGCTCGAACAAATCCGAAGTCCGCCAAGCCCGCTTGAGGCTCTGCGATGACACCCGAAGGCGATCGAAGCCGCCGACACGTGCAGTCTTGGGTCGGCCCAGATCATCGCGATTGAGGTTGGCGGGCGGATAGGACACCAGCAGGTGCAATTGAACGAAACGGGTCATGCGTTGATCTCCTCATCGGAAACGGGGTCCTGAGCAGGTCCGGCCCCCTCAGGATTGGACGCCAGGTAATAATCGTAGGCCCAGCGGAACTTCACGCTGTCATGCGCCCGAACCAAGGCCGGGGGGGACTGGATCTCGGCCAGCCAGGTCAGAAGATCATCGGCCAGTTGCGCAACGTCGGTCTCGCGCGCCAGTTGAACGGCCCGTCGCCACTGCTGGAACAGATCGGAGGCATCACGTGCGCGCAGCAGGCTCTGAAAGCGGAGCTCGTTCATCAGCGGCCGTTCGCCGGCCACGGGCTTGCCGAGATGTGTCGCCAACGTCTCGCCACGGCTCGAATCGTTCAGGACATGGCTCAGCACTCCGGCCACCAGGGCAATCCTTTCATAGCTATCGGATTCGTCACGCAAAGGCCAGCAACCGTCTCCCCGGCGAATCAACTCGCGGGCAAGCACGAATACCGCCCGCTGTGCCACGAGCGCCTCTACATCCCCGGCCCGCCGCAACAATGCGCGTGTTCCCCGATTGAATACGGCCAGTTCCCCTTCCGGCGGCACCTCATCCGGGTTTCGGGGTTGCAGTGCTTTCCACCATTGGCGTACCCATCGCCGTTGCCCCTCGTTCAAACTCGGCTTTCTCGCCCTCATGCTTTCTCCTCGATCGGGTCCGCGGCGTGGATTCCCGAGGTGCGTGGTCTCGCGACACACGTCGCCACAGCGCCCGGGCCACCTTGCCCAGACTCAGCCATTTTTCCAATTCAACGCGAGCCGCGATCACCCCTCTGTCGGTGCGTCGTTCATCTTCCGGCATGCTTTGCACCCATTGATCGAACAGCTCCAGTGCCAAGTCGCGATTGACGATCAGCCAGCGACGCAGAATATCCAGCAGTTCGTCCTCGTGCGTGAAATCAAGCTTGCTCAGTTGGCGCAATTGCGAATAAAAGTCGCCTTCCGAGCGCTGCCAGAATCCTTGCTCAACGGCAGGTTCGAAATTCACCTCGGATGGCCGGTGGAACAAGGCAGCCCGCACCTGCCGGCGCAGAAGGTTCGCCGTTTCCTCGGTCAGGTCGAGATGCTCCTTGACTGCGACGCCGAACGGCCTGAGGGCATCGGGTGCCACCTGATGCACTGGCAGCATTGATTCGTACCAGGCCAGTGCCTTCATGTTCGACATCGAATAGCCGAAACACCACAAACGCACCATGGGTTGCATGACATGGGAATTGAAGTGTCGTACCACCTGAGCCGCATCCGGCCGATGGTCCTCCTTGCCCAATACCAGCCCCAGCCAGTCACGATAGCCGCGCGCCGCACGATAACCCTTGCAGGAAATGGGCGGCTTTTCGCCCTTCGGATCAATATCGTAAGGCGTGAGCGGATGCAGCCAGTTGCCGGTGTAATTGGTACCACCATGGCGGCTGCGATAATGCCTGATCACCCGCACGCCGGAAGCACCGCACACCGCGCAATCACCCCTACCCGACGTGCCTGCATCCAGACGAATACGGCGGGGCATGCTCCAGTAGGCCTGCAGCGGATGGACTTCGTAGGGCTGGCGCCGGCGATCGAGCTGGGGCATGGTTTCCCGGGCGCCCGTGCCGTCGCTGCTGCGGGTGGGGGTCAGCCACGGCAGGACATCCTCCGGGGATTTCACTGCGGGATAATCCAATGCATCGGTCGGCAGCACGTTGAGCCATAGCCGCTGCCATAGCGTGGCTTCGGAATCGGCGGGCACCAACAGCGTTGTCAGTGGTCCACCGCCCCGCACCGAAGTGCGCATCCCGCGGCCCCCGGCTGGCGCATTCAATTGGAGGGTCAGCAAGGCTTGCGCAAAACAGCTCTCGCACATTCCGTCGCCAGGCGCTGGCTTATTGAAAAACCGATTGCTGTCGGAACCCGCATCGATCAATAGATCGGCCACCGGCAACTGCTGCGCCTCGGCAGGCAGATCGAAATCCTGCAAAAAAGCAGGACCGTCGTTTTCCAATAGGAACGCATGGGAATATGGATGGAATGCAGCCTCCAGCTCATCGGCCGTTGGCGGCATATGCCACCGATTGCGCCATTCACCGACATCAGCGGGAGGCAGGACGGTCTGCAGGAGACCGATCAGCATCTGATGGAGGGCCCCCAGGAAATCGGGGCGAGGAGCGAACAGTTCCCTAAAACGCGGATCAGCGATGCGAGATGGGGGAATCACCTCAATCCCTGTTCGACTGCGAACCGACAGCCACCTGGACTGCAAAAGGTTCATGAGGCCTCCGAATCCTTGCCTGTGGGCACCGGGCGGCATTATGGCATCAATCCATATGGAAGGCGAGGGCAAACGCTACGTTAAAGAAGATCCCTACACCACAATCTGCACGCTTATGATATTATTATCCTGCGTAAGCACTTCCCTTTCCCTGCTGCACCAGGGATGAACCGCGTGCGGACTGGGGTGTGAGTGCGCATCTTCCCCGTTCCCTGCCTTTGCAGGGCTGACTACCAGGGTGAACAGGCTTGTTAGGCTGCGCCCTACCCAAGAGCACCATACGTCATGCTGCCCAAACGCTCGATAAAACGAATCACAACCACTGCCTTCAAGGCGCAGACCGCCATGATTCTTCAACAACTCAACCAAAAACGAAAACCGATAGAGCTCACTCACAATGGAACCGTGCGAGCTGTTTTACTGCCGGCCGCAGGAAATCCATCCAACGGTCGGCGCGCTAGTGTTCATACCAACCATAGAAAGAAACTGAGCAGCAGGTGCCTGAGCACGAATGGAAAGCCTTTGACTACGCTGCCTCTTACCATCGCATCCACAATTGCTGCGATACTACGCTGGTTCTGGGACTAGCAGCATACTTGCCCTCGACACCGAACAGATTGATATAGTTACGCCATTTCATCAAAATGTAACTCCACTATGCCTCTGTTCGAATCCTATTACGCGTATTGGGGCAAAGCGAAACCAGAGGACTCCAGCGGCGAGCGCTTTCATTTACTGCCCTACCATTCTCTCGACGTCGCGGCCTGCGGCCACGCCTTGCTGGCGCTGCCCCGCTTTTCGCTGACACCGCTGGCCGACGCTCTGGGCTGGACCCGGCAGCAGGTCGGCGCATTGTTCGCCTTTTTTCTTTCCCTCCACGACCTCGGCAAGTTTTCCCGCAGTTTCCAGGGGCTCGCCCCCGGCTTGTCCGATGCATTGGTGGGCCCAGGGAATCGGGCCTACGACGTTCGCCATGACACGCTGGGATGGTGGCTCTGGAGCGACGACCTCGTTTCCTCGCTGGCGCAGGCCGGCCTCTCATTCAACGAGAACGACACGTTCTGGGGGGCCTGGATGCGCAGTGCAAGCGGGCACCATGGCATGCCCCCGCAAGAAAGAACCCTGGGCGGCGTGACGCCGCGGGACAGCCGTTCCTATTTCCTCGACGACGATCGTCAGGCGGCACTGGATTTTGCCCGCCAAAGCGCCCGGCTGCTCCTTCCCGCAGGCATTCCGCGACCGCAAGCCGGACGAGCGGCAATCTTCAAGCAAGCCACTTGGCGGCTCGCCGGTCTGGCGGTGCTGGCGGATTGGCTGGGATCGAACCAGACCCACTTCCCCTATTGCGCCAGCCCCATGCCGCTCGATGTCTATTGGCGCGAACGCGCCCTGCCTCGAGCTGAAGCGGCCATGGCCGCTGCCGGTCTGGCACAACCCGCCTTGCGCACCTATGGCGATCCGCTCGAATTGTTCGATCATCTGCGAGAACCCACGCCCCTGCAAAAACATGCGGCCAGCGTGGCCCTGCAACAAGGACCGCAGCTATTCCTTCTGGAGGACGTCACTGGTGCGGGCAAGACAGAAGCGGCGCTGATACTGGCACATCGGCTGATGCAGGCCGGACATGCCCATGGTCTGTATTTCGCATTGCCCAGCATGGCTACGGCCAATCAAATGTACCAGCGGGTGGGGCGAGTGTACCGTCGGTTCTATACGAACGAGGCTCGGCCCTCATTGATTCTGTCTCACGGCGCTCGTCAACTGGTGGAAGAATTCCGCGACAGCATTCTGCACGCCGGGGAGCAACCACCAGACCTACCGTACCGGGCGGGCGAGGCCACCGCTTCCGCTCAATGCAATGCCTGGCTGGCCGACAATCGCAAGAAGGCCCTGCTGGCGGAAATAGGCGTCGGCACCCTGGACCAGGCGCTACTCGCCGTACTGCCAGCCCGGCATCAATCCTTGCGGCTCCTGGGTCTCTGGAACAAGGTCCTGCTGGTCGACGAGGTGCACGCCTACGATCGATACATGACGACCTTGCTGAAAACCCTGCTGACTGCCCATGCCCGCCAGGGCGGCTCCGCAATTCTATTGTCGGCCACGCTGCCGCTTCAAATCCGGGACGACCTCATCGATGCCTATCGTCATGGTCTGGGTGAAGACGACACTCCCATCCTGGAAGACCTGCGCTATCCCCTGGCGGTACAAACGGGCAGCGCCATCCTGAGCCACGCCTGCGCGACTCGCCCCCAAGTACGACGCTCCGTCGCCATAAACTGGCTGACCAGCGAGGAAGACGCCCTGAAAATGATGGTGGCGCATGCTCGTGCAGGACGCTGCGTGGCGTGGATCCGGAACACGGTGGAAGACGCACGCCGCGCAGCCAATCTGCTGCGCCGGGAGCTCCCCGACGAGGACGTGACGCTGTTCCACAGCCGTTTCGCCATGGGTGACAGGCTGGACATCGAGAGCCAGGTGCTGGCGCGCTTCGGCAAGGAGTCAACCGGCGCACAAAGACGCGGCAAAGTATTGATCGGCACGCAGGTTCTGGAGCAAAGCCTGGACTTCTGCGTGGACGCCATGATCAGTGATCTGGCCCCCATCGACCTGCTGATCCAACGTGCCGGCCGCCTGCACCGCCACGCCCGCACGCTCGACGGCGAGCTCGATCCGGAGGGTATCGAACGGCGGCCCCCGCCGGTGCTTCACATACTCGGCCCCCTGCCCGACGATGATCCTCCCGGGAATTGGTATTCGGCATTTTTCCCAAAAGGATGCTTCGTATATCCGGACATCGGCAAGCTGTGGCTTGGCGCCAGGGCGCTGCGGCATGCGGGATGCATCATCACGCCAGGAAAAACCGGCGACGCGGGCGGTGTCCGCAACCTCGTGGAGGCCGTATATGGTGCGAATGCCGAAACCATTCCCCCCGCCTTGCAGCGCGCCACGACAGAGCAACTGGGCAAGGACTACGCCCACGAAAACCAGGCGCACTTCAACCAGCTCAAGCTGCACGCAGGCTATTGTGCCGACAGCAGCCGGCACTGGTTCGAAGATGATCGCGTCCCGACCCGGTTGGGAGACGCCAGTGCGATGGTCTATCTGGCCCTCGAGTGCAATGGCGAACTCCAGCCCCTACGCAACGACCTCGGCCACGCATGGGAAAACTCGGCCGTGCGGATCGATCAACGGCATGCCGCGGCTTTGGCACCCTCGTGGGCACAGCGCTTCGAGGGGGCCCTGCAGACCTTGAGGACACGGCACAGGCTCTTGGCCGAGCCCGCGTTCATCCTGCCTCTCGTCGAAATCGATGGCCGTCGGCAGGGCCGGGTCCTGAACAGCAAACATGAAGAGCGAGTCTTTGGCTACGATACCCTGGAAGGCCTGGTCTGGAGCACGACGCCCCCCAGGCCCGGACCCATTTCCCGACGGACCTACGCATGACGCACGACACCCCTCCGCTCGATCGCGAGCCCCTGGACGAACAGGCGACGATTCGCGTGCTCAAGGCAAGCATGGTGCTCGCCGTCGGCCTGTGGGCCCTGCTCATCGCGTTCAACAACATCGCCGACTACGACGCCAACTGGCAATTCGTGCGGCACGTCCTGGCGATGGACACGGTGTTTCCGGACAATGCGCTGAAACACCGCGCCATCACCGACGAAAGGTTGCAGACCGCGGCCTATTGGCTGATCATCGCCGCGGAATGGACGATGGGCGCGCTGTGCCTGGTGGGCGCGATCCGGCTGTTCCGGGCCTGGCGCTCCCGCGCACGGTTCATCCGCGCCAAGGCGGTCGCGGCCTGCGGGCTGACCCTGGTTTTCCTGACCTACTTCGTGGGCTTCGTCATCATCGGCGGCGAGTGGTTCTGCATGTGGCAGTCCCCCATCTGGAACGGACAGGCCAAGGCGGTGATGTTTCTCACTTGCGCCATGCTGGTGCTGATCGTGCTCCTGCTCGATGAGCAGCGGGCGTAACGGCTACGGCGACTCCTCCGCGCGGCGCGCGCCTGCCTGCTCGGCCTCGACGGCGAGCGCGAGCTTCTGGATGGAGAGCGGCGCGCAGCCCTCGGCGTCGTTGCTGACGGTCACGTAGGCCGGCTGGCCCGCACCCGTGATGCCGCGGATGGTGCGCGCAAGCACGGTGCGCGTGTGGAGGTCTTCGCTGAGAATGGCATTGAACGGGGCGTGCTGCTTCTGTGCGGCGGCGTAGCCGTACGCGCCAAAGATGCGATTCAGGTTCCATCGGCAGACCAGCGGACCCGGCCACAGCGCACGCAACATGGGCAGTTGCTCCTCGATCGGCGGCATCTTGGCATGCAGGCCCAGGCAGAAAGTGGCGCCATGCGCCTCGAGCGTGTCGACCAGCGCCTGGCCCAGGAGCTCCGGGTCCCGGACTTCCACGGCGACGATCACGGGAGAATGCGCGGGCAAGGCATGCCGGACGGCAGCCAGCATACGGCCCAGCCTGTCCAGCAGCGACGCGGAGCGGCTGAGCCCGCCCCACGGCAGCGGGCTGAGCTGGAAGACGAGAACGCCGAGCTTGGCGCCCAGGCCCTCGAGCGTCGGCTGGACGAAGTGCTCGACGGCCCGAAGCGGATCGAGAAAGTCCGGATTGGACTCGCGGACCTTGCCTTCGGCGTTGCGTAGCTGGGCATCGGTGATGTTGGCAGGGCATTTGACGACGAAACGGAAGTCATCGCCGACCTGGCTCGCATAGGCGGCATATTGGTTTGCAGTCAACGGGCGCCAGAAAGTGCGATCCACGCACACCGTGCGCAGCAGCGGGTGCCGATGGTAGGCTTGGAGGCCGTGCCTCGACAGAGTGCCCGCATCGTACTCGCCGTCCCAGACCAGGCCTTCCCAGCCCGGGAAGGACCAGGTGGAGGCGCCAAGACGCAACTGCGCCGGCAGCCGCTGCGCCAGCCCGCGCCAGTCCTCCACAGCGGACGCGGCACGCACCTTGACCGTGCCTCGAGCAGAAGAAGACCCCGAATTCGCACGGGATGCCGAATCGGCCGGAGGCGGTGGAGCAGTTTCTCCGAAAAGATCGCCTTGCATGCGGGTCACATTGGCATTGAAACAGGTTTAAGCGTACTTCAATGTCGGGGAACAGGTGAGCGTTGACCTGTTGTTCCTGGGGCGACACCGACTCAACAGGCACGTGACGGGGGTCGACCGAGAACCGAGACGTATTCCGGTTCAGCCCCGATTGCGCGGGGAGCACGTCTACGAGACGGCCTTCACGCTTGAGATGGGCGGTTGATCCCCGCGTTCGCGGGGAACACATAATTGATCATACAGTAGCGCAAAGTTACACCGGTTCATCCCCGCATCCGCGGGGAACACATCCCGGCGAGTATCCGCAAGCCGGGCAAGTACGGTTCATCCCCGCATCCGCGGGGAACACCCGTTTTCCACGAGATCCGCCCATGTGACCGCCGGTTCATCCCCGCATCCGCGGGGAACACAACCACGCGGCCAGATGATCGGCGTCGTAGCGCGGTTCATCCCCGCATCCGCGGGGAACACGCTTTAGCTGATCTGTTGGGGGCTAATGAAGACGGTTCATCCCCGCATCCGCGGGGAACACCGCAATCAAAGGGCGGGAGGGCTCGGGCTGAATCGGTTCATCCCCGCATCCGCGGGGAACACAGTCCTGCACGGCGGAGCGCGTCAGCATATCCGCGGTTCATCCCCGCATCCGCGGGGAACACTCTTGTTTGTTCAAAGAACATTTCTTCCACTTCGGTTCATCCCCGCATCCGCGGGGAACACCGTCAAGAAGGGGATCGCGGCCAAGGAACTGAACGGTTCATCCCCGCATCCGCGGGGAACACGATTGCAGCCTCCTCGGCGGCATCCAGGTAGGCGGTTCATCCCCGCATCCGCGGGGAACACTTCCACCTGCGTCATGATTCCAAGGAACTCAGCGGTTCATCCCCGCATCCGCGGGGAACACCTGCAGGCAGTCGCTGTAGTAGATGAGGTTGCCGGTTCATCCCCGCATCCGCGGGGAACACCGTGACAAAGCCGGCCACTTCAACGAGGAACCCGGTTCATCCCCGCATCCGCGGGGAACACGCCAAACTGGCCAGGAAATAGTGTGGGGATTTCGGTTCATCCCCGCATCCGCGGGGAACACGCAGCCAAGGCAGCGGTCAAGGTTTCAATGGCCGGTTCATCCCCGCATCCGCGGGGAACACTCTTAACGTAACCCATTGTTCTGAAAAGAGGAAAACGAGCCGTAAAATTCTACCGAATCATGGTTGTTAAAGATCGGCTCAACCGAGGCGAACGCAGGACACTCCGTCCGCCGTCCTCGGACATCAGCGCGGCACGGCCAGCCGCCAGGTCCCGGACTCCAGAATCCGTAGCTGGAAACCAAGATTACTGGCTCGTGCCATTCACACGTTACCGTCTTCGCATCTCTCGCTCAACATGCGGCAGGGCCGGCGCATCATTGCGCGTGATCATGCCGAGCGCCGCAAGGCCAGCCCCCAACTGAAGCACATCCATCCATCAGACAGGCGGAGCCGTCGAGCGCCGCCGCCAGGAAACGCCCGAGGACTTGCGCCACCCGCGGGGCAAAGGGATTTCGCTGGATGGCATGCGGACTGGGCATCCCCCGGCACACCACGCGAAAAACCCTTGCATCGGGCCGGCCCCGCAAAGAAGGACGACCTCCCCGCAAGGAAGACCTCACCGCACCGGACGCGCTAAGGCTACGCTCCCAGGACCCTCAAAATTGCAGTGCCGGCGTCGTGAGGCCAGGCGCGGCGAACCGGTATTGCCGGAGGCGGTCCGACGTGCCTCTGCTCGGTGGTACGATTCGGCATCGTCGCCCCTTTCCCCTGGAACTTCTTCACACCTTGATTTCATGCGGGAATCCAAGGGATGCGCCGATTCCTTTCGGCGAAATTTACGGACTGGACAAAGCGGGGGCAGGGTCAGATCTTTCATGAGCCAACGAACCATTCATGGCCAAAGCTGTTCCACGGGAAAGCGCGGGCAAGGCATTCGCGAAGCGTGTTGGCGGCTACTGGTCGCTGCGGCGCTCACGGTCGGCCTGGCGGCCTGCGCCAGCGTCCCGCACCCCGACTCGGTCGAGATCACGCTGCTGGGCTTCAACGACCTGCACGGCAATCTGCAGCCGCCGGGCCTGGCCGTGCCGGCGCACGACGCACAGGGTCAACGGGTGGCGGTGCCCGCCGGCGGCGCGGCGCACCTGGCGACGCTGATTGCCGACCTGCGCGCGCGCAATCCGCATACGGCCGTGGTCGCCGCCGGCGATTTGATTGGCGCGTCTCCCATGATGTCCTCGCTTTTCCTCGACGAGCCGACCATCGAGGCGCTGAATCTGATGCGGCTGGATTTCGCCGCCACCGGCAACCACGAGTACGACCAGGGCTGGCGCGAGCTGCGGCGCATGCAAAATGGCGGCTGCGCCGTCCATACCAGCAAGGCACCCTGCCAACTGGACCCGGATTTTCCCGGCGCGCGGTTCCGCTACCTGGCTGCCAATACGATAGGGCCGGACGGCCAGCCGCTGTTTCCCGCGACCGGCCTCAAATTCTTCGAGCAGGGCGATGCGCGCATCGGCGTGGGCTTCATCGGCATGACCCTGCGCAACACGCCACGCAAGGTGCGTCCCGGCGGCGTGCGGGATCTTACGTTCACGGACGAGGCGGACACCGCCAATGCCCTCATCGCGCCGTTGCGCGCCGCCGGCGCCGACATCATCGTAGTGCTGATCCATGAAGGCGGCAGCACCACCACCGGGCTGCAGGACGATAGCTGTGCCGGGCTTTCGGGCGACATCGTGCCCATCCTGGAGCGGCTGTCGGACCAGGTGGACGTGGTCATCTCCGGCCACACGCATCAGGCCTACCTGTGCGACTACGGCCGGGTCAATGCGGCCAAGCCCTTCCTGCTCACCAGCGCCGGACTGTACGGCGTGCTGCTCACTGAGCTGCGGCTCACCGTGGATACCCATACGCACCGGGTGCGGGCCAAGCGCGCGCGCCAGCACATCGTGCAGGGCGCGCCCTACCAGGGCCGCCGCGGCTGGGTCCCGCTGCAGGACGATTTTCCCGTTTACGCCGCGGATCCGGCCGTGGCCGGATTGGTGGCCCGCTATCAGGCCGCCGCGGCCACGCAGGCCGGGCGGCCCGTGGGGCGCCTGGCCGCGCCGGCCACGCGCGTGCCGCAGCCCAATGGTGAAAGTGTTCTGGGACGCATCGTCGCCGACGCCATTCTTGCCGCGACACAGGCGCCAGAAAACGGTGGAGCGCAGCTTGCTTTCATAAACTCGGGCGGTGTGCGCGCCGACCTGATCCCCGACGCATCAGGGCAGGTAAGCTACGGCCAACTCTATGCCGCGCAACCCTTTGGCAATACGCTCATGGTGGTCACGCTCAGCGGCGATGAGCTGCGTCAGGTGCTCGAACAGCAGTTCGACAGCGGCACGGTGGACGAGCCGCGCATCCTCCAGGTGTCGCAAGGTTTTGGCTACGTCTATGATCGCAGCGCACCCCCAGGTCGGCGCATCAGACAAATGCGCCTGCACGGCGAGCCCATCGAGCCGCAGCGCGCCTACCGCGTTGGCCTGCAAAGCTATCTGGGCGAGGGCGGAGGCAGCTTCAGCGTGTTCCAGCGGGGCCGCGACGTGACAGGCGGCGGCCGGGACCTGGATGCGCTGGTGGATTACCTGCGCACACAAAGCACGGACGGCCCGATGGCGCTGCCGCTGGCGCCGCGCATCGAGGAGCAAGCTCACGATTGACGACGATATCCGTCATCAAGCATTCTTCTTGGAACGCTTATCTCACATCAGTCAGGATTCTGGATATAATAGTCCTCTAAAGAACTCAAAACATACTTTAGAGTTCCATTGGGAGCATTTATGCCGGAGTCATCCACCCCCATACCCGTTGAACGTGCCATCCGGAAACTCGGCGGCGACATTTCCCTGGCGCGCCGGCGGCGCCACATCTCCCAGGCTTCTCTGGCCGAACGCATGGGCGCTTCCTTGTCGACCGTGCGTCGCATGGAGAAAGGCGACATGCGCATCCCCATCCACTTCTTCGCCCGCGCACTGCATGTCTTCGGCGAGATCCAGGCGCTTGAACACCTGCTGGATACGCCGAACGATGAAATCGGCCTCACGCTGATGGACGAACGCTTGCCCCAGCGGATACGCAGCAAGCCCGGCGGCACATCGGGAGCCCTGTGATGGCCACCACCGCACCGATTCGACAGCGGGTTCAGGTCTGCATCGGAAATGCTGGCCTTCCATTGGGCTCACTCATCTATGTCCGGCAGGGCCGGCGTGAGCACTGCGCCTATGACGAGGCTTGGCTGGCCAACCCGGCTCGCTTCAACGTATCGGCCGACCTGCGACTGACACCCGGCCACCAGTTGCACAAGGCTGCGTCGGCACACGACTCCGTGTTCCACGGCGCAATTGCCGACACTGCGCCGGATGCCTGGGGCCGGCGCGTCATCGCCCGTGACCACGCCAAGCGCCGCAAGGCTGATCCGCAATTGGCGCCGCTCACCGAACTGGACTACCTGCTGGCGGTGGACGACTTCAGCCGAATGGGTGCTTTGCGTCTGCGCGATCAGGAAGGGAATTGGCATCGAACAGTGTCCCAGGGGCGACGCAGCACTCCGCCGCTGATCGAACTGGAGCGCATCTATCAGGCAAGCCGGGCCGTCGAACGCGGCCAGGAGACGTCCGAGGATTTGCGATACCTGCAGGGCAAAGGGACCTCGCTGGGCGGCATGCGGCCCAAATGCACTCTGGTAGAGGAGGATGGCTGGCTGGCCATCGGAAAGTTCCCGAGCGTGAATGACACGCGCAGCGTGACGCGTGGCGAAGTGCTGGCGTTGGAACTGGCTGCGCTCGCGGGCATCGACGCCGCGCCCGCGCGCATCGTTTCGCTCGCCGAGGTGCCCGTCGCCGTGATCCGCCGATTCGACCGTGACGAATCCGATGGCCGCATCCCCTATCAGTCCGTGGCCTCGATGCTGCAAGCCTCGCGCGAGGAGGATCGCAGCTACACGGAAATCGCGGACGCCATCCGCTCCCACGGCCATGCCCCCACCCGGGATTTACGGCAACTTTGGCGCCGTCTCGTCTTCAACCTGCTGATCACCAACGTGGACGATCACTTGCAGAATCACGGCTTTCTGCACGTGGAGCACGGACTGTGGCGCCTTGCTCCGGCGTTCGACATCAACCCGTTTCCGGACAAAGAGCGGGAATCCAAGACGTGGCTATCCGAGGAGGATGGACCGATCACCGATGTGCATATGCTGCTGGCCCGTGCACCCTACTTTGCCTTGGATAAGGAGCAGGCGACCACCATCCTGGCCGAAGTCCATGCAGCAGTAGCGAACTGGCGACAGATCGCTCTCGACACAAAGGTCGGACTGCGCACGAACGAGCTGGACGACTTCGCGGCGGCTTTCGAGCATGGGCAGATGGATGCAGCTACCGCCCTACTTCAGAGGTAAAAGAGTTCCGCGATCTTTCAACAGACACCTGTAGACGCTCCAGACACCGTCGAAGTGGAGCGGGTGATGGGAATCGAACCCACGCTTGAGGCTTGGGAAGCCGCCGTTCTACCATTGAACTACACCCGCATCGATGCAATCGATTGATGCGCAAGGATTCATTGGTAAAATCGATGCTTCACCGAGATCCTTGCAGCCCGTCATTCTACCAGTATTTTGAACCTGCCCAAATCCCCTCCGCCCATCGTGACCGCGACGAATCCGTCGGGCAGCGGCCACATCCGCAGCTTCGTCCATCGCCGCGCCCACATCACCCCCAGCCAGGAGCAGGCGCTCGCCCTGTGGCTGCCGCGCTGGTCCATTCCCTACCAGCCCGCGCCCCTGGACCTGGCGCGGGCCTTCGGCCGCGAGGCGCCGGTGATCCTGGAGATCGGCTTCGGGATGGGCGAGACCACGCAGCAGATCGCGCAGGCGAGGCCGGACGAGAATTTCCTGGGCGTCGAGGTATTCAACGCCGGCGTGGGCGCGCTGCTCAAGCGCATCGAGGAAAGCGGGCTGGGCAATATCCGCATCATCCAGCACGATGCGGTCGAGGTGCTGCGCGACATGATCGCGCCGGGGGCGCTGGCGGGGGTCCACATTTATTTTCCCGACCCGTGGCCGAAAAAGCGCCACCACAAGCGCCGCCTGGTCCAGCCGCCGTTCGTGGCGCTGCTGGCCAGCCGCCTGGCGCCGGGCGGCTATGTGCATTGCGCCACCGACTGGGAACACTACGCGCAGCAGATGCTGGAAGTGCTGTCGGCCGAACCCGCGCTGCGCAATACCTGCGCGGGCTTTGCGCCGCGCCCCGGCTATCGGCCGCTGACCAAGTTCGAGAATCGCGGCCTGCGCCTGGGCCACGGCGTCTGGGACCTGATCTTCACCCGCCGCGAGGATGCGGCGCCCGCAAGCCGCAGCGACACCAAGGAGCCCTGATGTATCCCGCGATCGAACCCTATGCCCACGGCCACCTGGACGTGGGCCACGGCCACCAGGTCTACTGGGAGCTGTGCGGCAACCCGGACGGCAGGCCGGTGGTGTTCCTGCACGGGGGGCCGGGGGCCGGCTGTTCGCCGGCGCATCGCCGGCTGTTCGATCCCGAGCGCTACAAGATCCTGCTGTTCGACCAGCGCGGCTGCGGGCGCTCGGCGCCCTCGGCCTGTATCGAGCACAACACGACCTGGGACCTGGTCGCGGACATCGAGCGCCTGCGCGCGGAGGTCCTGGGGGCGGACCGGATGGTGGTGTTCGGCGGCTCCTGGGGCTCGACCCTGGCGCTGGCGTATGCCGAGACGCACCCCGAGCGGGTGCGCGCGCTGATCGTGCGCGGGATCTTTCTGTTGCGCCGCGCGGAGCTGCTGTGGTTCTACCAGGAAGGCGCGTCGTGGCTGTTTCCCGATCTCTGGGAAAAGTACCAGGCGCCGATTCCCGAGGCCGAGCGCGGCGACATGATGGCCGCCTACCGCCTGCGCCTGACCGGCGAGGACCGCCGGGCGCAACTCGAGGCCGCCCACGCCTGGACGCAATGGGAGAGCAACACGATCACCCTGCTGCCCGATCCCGCGCACCAGCAGGCGCACACCGAGGACGCGGCGGCGCTGGCGTTCGCGCGCATCGAGAACCACTATTTCGTGCATGACGGCTTCATGGACGAGGGCCAGTTGCTGCGCGACGCGCACCGGCTCGCGGACATCCCGGGGGTGATCGTCCAGGGCCGCTACGACGTCTGTACGCCCGCGCGTTCGGCCTGGGACCTGCACAAGGCCTGGCCGCGCGCGGATTTCCACCTGATCCCGGACGCCGGCCACGCCTTCGACGAGCCCGGCATCCTCGCGCGGCTGCTGGCCGCCACCGATCACTATGCGCGCGACTAGCGGCGCGCCGCGCGAGCCCGGCGCCGGAGGCTGTTAATATCATTCCATGAACATGAACATCGTATTGAACGGACAACCGACGCAGCTTGATGCGGTGCGCACCGTGCGCGACCTGGTCGCCCACCTGGGCTACCAGGACAAGCGCATCGCGGTCGAGCGCAACGGCGACATCGTGCCGAAAAGCCAGCACGCCGAGGCGGCGCTGGCCGAGGGCGACCGCATCGAGATCGTCGTCGCCGTGGGAGGAGGCTGATCATGCAAGGCCATCCAGAGGTTCTCGCCTACTTGACGCGGCAGCTTCGCGGCGAGCTCGCCGCGCGCGACCAGTATTTCATCCATTCGCGCCGCTACCAGCACATGGGCTTCGCCAGGCTCCACGCCCGCAGCGACCACGAGATGCAGGAGGAGACCCAGCACGCCGACGCGCTGCTCCAGCGCATCCTGATGCTGGACGGCGAGCCCGACATGCGCCCCGTCCCCTTCACGCCCGGCACGGACGTGCCCGGCATGCTGCGCGCCGACCTCGCGCTGGAATACGAGGTCCGCGCCTCGCTGCGCGAGGGGATCGCGATCTGCGAGACGCACGGGGATTTCGTCACCCGCGAACTGCTGTTGCTGCAATTGCAGGACACCGAGGCCGACCACGCCTACTGGCTGGAAAAGCAGCTCGGCCTGATCGACAGGATCGGCCTGGAAAACTACCTGCAATCGCAGACCTGAGACCGCGGGCCCTGGGATCGCGGGCCCGCGGCAAGCGGCGGCATCGCCGCGGCCCGGCGTTCGGCCCGAGGAGAGCGGATGCCCCGGCCCGCCATGCGGCCCGCTAGCGAAAGCCGCCGAAGCCCCCGCCGCCGCCTCTGCCCAGGCCCTTGAGGCCGCCCATGGCCCGCATCATCTTGGCCATGCCGCCCTTCTTCATCTGCTTCATCATGCCCTGCATCTGCTCGAACTGCTTGAGCAGGCGGTTGACCTCCTGCACGGGCACGCCCGCGCCGGCGGCGATGCGGCGCTTGCGCGAGGCCTTGATCAGCTCGGGCTTGGCGCGCTCGAGCGGGGTCATCGAATTGAGGATGCCCTCGGTGCGGCCGAGCTGCTTGTCGGCCTGGCCGCCCTGAATCTGCGAGGCGGCCTGGGCGAACTGCGCCGGCAGCTTTTCCAGCAGGGAACCCATGTCGCCGAGCTTTTTCACCTGCTGGAGCTGGTCGCGGAAGTCGTTGAGGTCGAAGCGGTCGCCGGACTTGAGCTTCGCGGCCAGTTTCTGGGCCTCGGCCGCGTCGATGTTGCGCTGCGCCTGCTCGACCAGGGACACGATGTCGCCCATGCCGAGGATGCGCTGCGCCATGCGCTCGGGATGGAAGGGCTCGAGGCCGTCGAGCTTTTCCGAGACCCCGACGAATTTCAGCGGCTTGCCGGTGATGTGGCGCACCGACAGGGCCGCGCCGCCGCGGGCGTCGCCGTCGAGCTTGGTCATGACCACGCCCGTCAGGGGCAGCGCCTCGGAGAACGCGCGCGCGACGTTCACCGCGTCCTGGCCCTGCATGGCGTCGACCACGAACAGGGTCTCGACGGGGGCGAGCAGCGCGTGCAGGGCGCGGATTTCGGCCATCATGGCCTCGTCGATCCCCAGTCGGCCGGCGGTATCCACCAGCAGCACGTCGTAGTGGTGGCGGCGCGCATGGTCGAGCGCCTGGCGGGCGATGTCCTCGGGCTTTTGCGAAGGGTCTGTGGGCAGGAAGTCCACGCCGACCTGGGCTGCGACCGTGCGGAGCTGGTCGATGGCCGCCGGCCGGTAGACGTCGGCGCTGACCAGCAGGACCTTTTTACGGCCGGTCTTGCGGCCGTGCTGGACGTGCCCGCCCTCGGCGAGCCATTTGGCGAGCTTGCCGCTGGTGGTGGTCTTGCCGGCGCCCTGCAGGCCGGCCATGAGGATCACGGCGGGCGGCTGCACGGCCAGCGAGAGCTCGCCGGCCTCGGGGCCCAGGTCGCCGCCCATCAGGGCGGTCAGTTCCTTGTGGACCAGGCCGACCAGGGCCTGGCCGGGGTTGAGGCTGCCGACGACCTCCTGGCCCAGGGCGCGTTCCTTGACCCGGGCCACGAAATCGCGCACCACGGGCAGGGAGACGTCGGCCTCGAGCAAGGCCATGCGCACCTCGCGCAGCATTTCCTGGGTGTTGGCCTCGGTCAGGCGCGCCTCGCCCCGCATGGTCTTGACGATGCGGGAGAGGCGGTTGGTCAGGTTGTCGAGCATGATGTGGATTCGCTGAAACTGGTTGATCGGCCGGGCAGCGCATAAAATAGGCGTTTTCAGAGCGCGCCCCGCTCGCCGGACGACCCAAGGGGACTATGTCTGCAAGCATTGTATTTCACTTGCTCGCCGCGCTGGCCTACAGCGTGCTGGCGTTCGCCCGCTGGCGGCCGCTCGCGCGGGGCCAGTCCGGGCAGCCGAGCATGACGATCGGCCGCCTGTGCGTGCTGGGGGCCATCGTCCTGCATGGCGCGGGGCTCGCCGAGGCCACCATCGTGCCCCAGGGCCTGCACCTGGGCTGGGCGCTGGCCCTGTCCACCGCCGTCTGGCTGGGCATGATCGTGTTCTGGATCGAGAATTTCCTGCTGCGCATCGACAGCATCCTGCTGCTGCTCCTGCCCGCCGCGGCCCTGGCGAGCCTGCTGGCCGCGGTGTTCCCGCAGGGCCACCTGGTGCCGCATGCCAACAACGACTGGCTGCGCACCCACCTGCTGATCGCCATGACCGCCTACGGCCTGATCACCGTGGCCGCCCTGCATGCGATGCTGATGACCGCGCTCGACCGCCAGTTGCACCGCCCCATCGAGACCGAGGAACGGCGCGACATCCTCGCCCGCGCCCTGGATTCCATGCCGCCGCTGCTGGTGCTCGAGCAGCTCCTGTTCCGGCTGATCTGGATCGGCTTCGCGGTGCTGACCCTCACCGTGGTCACCGGCATCCAGGTGTCCCTGCACCTGGACGGGCGACCGCTGCCCATGGATCACAAGACCGTCTTCACCCTGCTGTCCTGGGCGACTTTCGGGGTGCTGCTGGCCGGGCGCCACATCAAGGGCTGGCGCGGCCGCACGGCGCTGCGCTGGACGCTCGCCGGCTTCGCATTCCTGCTGCTGTCCTACACCGGCAGCCGCTTCGTCCTCGACGTCATCCTCCAGCGAGGCACGCTTGGCTAAGTTCCTGATCTGGGCCGTCATCATCCTGGGCGTCATGCTGGCGGCGCGCATGATCACGCACCGCAACGCCCGCGAGCGCGCCGCGCCTCCCCGTCCCGACCGGGGCCCGGGGCCCGACGCGGCGCAGTCCATGGTGCGCTGCGAGCACTGCCGGATCTACCTGCCGCGTTCCGAGGCGTTCATGAGCCAGGGCAAGACCTGGTGCAGCGCCGAGCATGCGCGCCTGGGCCTGAAAAAATGACCGGTGGCCCCGCGGCCGGGCCGGCGCCCGCCGCCGAGGACGCGCTCGACATCGAGGATACGGGCTGGCTGGCCCCGGCCGCCGGCGTCCTGCGCCGCCCCTCCCCCAACCACGACGAGCGCCCCGGCGGCGAGGATCCCTGCCTGCTGGTGATCCACAACATCAGCCTGCCGCCCGGCGTGTTCCAGGGCGAGGCCATCATCGATTTCTTCCAGAACCGCCTGGACGTCTCGGCCCACCCCTGGTTCGAGAACATCCGCGACCTGCGGGTCTCGGCGCATTTCCTGATCCGCCGCGACGGGACGATCGTGCAGTTCGTGCCGACCACGCTGCGCGCCTGGCACGCGGGCGTGTCGCGATTCCAGGACCGCGAGCGCTGCAACGATTTTTCCATCGGGATCGAGCTGGAAGGCACGGACGCCCTGCCGTATACGCACGCGCAGTACGGCCGCCTCCGGGCGCTGGCGGCGGCGATCCGGGCACGGCATCCGATCCGCCACGTCCGCGGCCACGAGCACATCGCCCCCGGGCGCAAGACCGATCCCGGGCCGGCCTTCGACTGGGCGAGATTCGCCCGAGAGGGCGGGTGGGAGGCCCGGCAATTGCCCGCGTCGGCGGCGGGCGGATCGTTCACGGGGTGATGGGCAGCCAGGGCGATCTCATGCCTGTCAGAGCGATCCCACGCCCCGCCGCGAGATCAGCGGATCGAGGCGATACACCCTGACGGCATTGTCGATGAATGCGGCGGCCTGCTCCGCCCTCGACCAGTCCCGGCTGATCTCGAGGAACCCGCCGTAGATGTCGCGGAAGCTTCCTGTCAGGCCGTCGACCGGGAAGTTGCTGGCGAACATGATCCGGCCGGCCCCGAAAATCTCGGCGATCGTCTCGACGATCACGCGATTGTTCGCGACCGTCCAGGCCTGGCCCGGCAGGCCGATTCCCGAGATCTTGATGCTCACCTGCTCCGCCGCCGCGACTTCGCGCAGCGCGGCGGTCCATCCGGCGAGGCCCTCGGGGCTCCGGTCCGCGGGCAAGGCGGCATGATTGATGGTGATCGGGGTCTGCGGGAACGCCCGGACCAGATCCAGCGCCTCATGCAGATGCCACCAAGCCGTCTGCAGCTCGAAATGCAGGCCGTGGCGATGCAGCAAGGCATAGCCGGCCCGCCACCGGGGATCCATCATGAGCGTCCTGCACGACCGGGCCTGGGCCGCGGTCGGGGCCTGCCCGGGTTTCTCACGGATGGCGCGCACGATGGGATGCTCGCCGGCGAATGTCTCGAGCACATGCTCCACATCGGGGTCCGCGAGCACGGCATGCGCGACCGCGGCATCCGGCAAGCCGAAGGCGTCGCGGATGTCCTCCAGGTCCCGGATCTCTCCGATGGGATCATCCAATTCCCATTCGGTCTCCATCGTGACCGTTCCCACGATGTTGAAACCCCGCGCATCGGCCAGGTAGTCGGGCGGCAGATAGGCTCGCTTGATGGAATCGTAGTCGCCGTAGCGAAACGGGATCCGGGCCCCGGGCCGCAGCCATGGGATATGCCCATGGGCGGGACGCCAGAAGTGATGGTGGGCATCGACGATGGGGCCGTCGTAGACAGGCATTCGATCCGCTCCTGAATGAGGGGCCGCCCGCAAAGCCGCGGAACGGCCGATGGGTCCTATCGCATCTTGGACAGTTGCTATCGCATCTTGGCCAGTTGATCGTTGGTGCGCGCCATCCAGTCCCCGCCGATGATGCCCGCGTACTTGTCGACCACCGGCTGCAGCTTCTCGGCCAGGCGCTGCTTCTCGGCGAGACTCACCTCGTTGGCCTGCATGCCGTCCTGCTTGAGCTTCTCGAGCAGCGAATCATTGAGCTTGCGGCTCACGGCGCGCTCGTAGACGGCCGCCTCGTGGGCGGCATCGGCAATGACCTTGCGTTCTTCGTCGTTCATGCGGGTCCAGGTCTTCTTGGACATGAGCAGGGCGACCGCGTTGTAGGAATGGCCCGTCAGGCTGAGGTATTTCTGCACGTCCTGGAAGTGGTTGGAGTTGATCGCCGCGAGGCTGTTTTCATGCCCGTCGATCGCGTGCGTCTCCATGGCGGTATAGACCTCGTTGATGGTCATGGGCACGGCATTGGCGCCCAGCGCATTGAACATGTCGACATAGAAGGCCGAAGGCTGCACGCGGATCTTCAGGCCCTCGAAATCCTCCCAGCGCGCCACGGGATGCTTGCTGTTGGTCGTATGGCGGAAGCCCTGCTCCATGTAGGCCAGCCCATGCAGGTCCTTGGGCTCGAGCAGGGCGAACAGGTCGCGGCCCACCGGCCCGTCCAGCACCGCATCGGCCTCCCCCGTGGTCCGGAACATGTAGGGCATGTCCAGTACCGAATATTCCTTGACCATGCCGACCAGGGTGGTGGTGGTCGTGATCGAGAAATCCTGGGTGCCGCCCTGGAGGGCGGACTGCATCTGCAATTCATTGCCCAGGGTTGCGGATGTATAGACCCGCACTTTCATCCGGTCGCCGCTCTTGGACTGCACCAGCTCGGCGAACTTGCGCGCGCCCTGGCTGATCGGATGGTCGTCGGGCAGCGTCGTGCCCATCTTGAGGCTGTACTCGCGCACCTCGGCGAGGGCGCCGGTGCTCACGAGCCCCATCAAGGCCACGGCGATGCCGATGCGCGACAGGATGTGGGTAAGAGTCTTCATGGGATTGTCTCCTTTCATCGGGGTGTGTCTTTCATTGGGATGGAAATACGGTAGAAACGCTTGGCGTTCCGCCAGAAAAAAGCCTCCTGCTGCGCGGCATCGAAGGGCGCCAGGATCCGCCGCATGGCCCGCACCAGCTCGTCGTAGCCGATCCGCAGGCCGGCCACCGGAAAGTTGCTGGCGAACATGCAGCGCTCGATGCCGAAGATCGACACCGTATCCAGCACCACCCGGCGGTTGGACTCGAGTTCCCACGGCGCATCGCGCAGCCCGAGCTCGGATACCTTGACGTGGACATTGGGCT
The DNA here is from genome assembly GCA_044508625.1 of Alcaligenaceae bacterium. Lineage (GTDB taxonomy): Bacteria > Pseudomonadota > Gammaproteobacteria > Burkholderiales > Burkholderiaceae_B > Castellaniella. The sequence goes on along the minus strand of JBIQHJ010000001.1, from coordinate 103,713 downwards.
CGCGCGCAAGCTGCTCCATGGCCCTGCGCCAGGCCGCCAATCCCTCCTCGCTGCGATCCCATGGAAAGCCGGCATGGTTCAGCACGATCGGCGTCCGCGGAAACATGCGCGCGACTTCCGCCGCTTCCTCCAGGTGCCAGTACGGCACGCGCAGATCCCAGGACAGTCCGTATCGTTCCAGCAAGGAGAATCCGCGCAGCCACGCCTCGTCGTGCATGCTGCCCGCCCCGCGCGGCCGCGGATCGCCCGGCCGGGCGGCCGTCACCGGCTTGCTGCGGATGCCGCGCACCAGCGGATACGCGGCCTGCGCCGCCAGCATCCGCTCGGCATCCGGCAGGTGGAACCATGCATGCGCAACCACCGCATGCGGGAAGCCGTGGCGCGCATGCACCTCGTGCAGCCAGGCCGTCTCGCCGAGCTGATCGTCCCGGGCGCGCTCAGCCTCCACGTGCACGGTCGCCAGCACGCGCTGGCGGCGCGTATCCCGGCGGTAATCCCGCGGCAGATAGTCGCGCCGCAAGGCGGCGTAGTCGCCCAGGAAAAAGCCGGGATCCACGGCATCCTGCAGCCAGGGATAGCGCGCCTCGGACAGGTCCCAGAGATGGTGATGCGCATCCACCAGGATGGGCGGCTCCTCGGCGATCACTGGCTGCCGGCGCCCGCCGCCTCGAGCGCCGCGACCCAGTCGCCCATGAACCCCTCGCCGAAGTTCGCGGCCAGCTTCTCGCGTATCGGCCGGGCCTTGTCCGCCAGGCGCTTGAGCTCATCGGCACTGAGTTCATTCACTTTCATGTCCCCTTTCAGCTCGGTCAGCAGCCGGGCATTCTGCTCGCGCGCGAGCGCACGCTGGAAGCCTCGCGCCTCATGGGCCGCCTCGGTGATCAGGCGCCGTTCCTCCTCGTTGAGCCGATCCCAGGTCTTGCGGCTCGCCAGCAGCACGTAGGGCGTGTAGATGTGGCCCGTCAGGGACAGGTATTTCTGGACCTCGAAGAATTTCTGCGACGAGATGATCGAGGGGGGATTTTCCTGGGCGTCGATGGCCCGGGTTTCCAATGCCGTGTAGACCTCGTTGATCGGCATGGGTGTGGCGTTGGCCCCCAGGCTGTTGAAGAACTCGAGAAACACCGGGCTTTGCACCGTGCGGATCTTCAGGCCCTCGAAATCCTCCAGGCGGGTGACCGGATGCTTGTTGTTGGTGACCTGGCGAAAACCGATCTCCCAGAATCCCAGCCCCACCAATCCGTGATCCTTGAGCTTGTCCAGCAGGCGCGTGCCCATCGGCCCGTCCAGCACCGTGTCGGCCTCCTGCGCGGTACGGAAGCTGTACGGCAGGTCGATGACGCCGAATTCCTTGACGAGGCCGCCCAGCGTCGAGGCCCCCACCAGGGCGAAGTCCATGGTGCCGCCCTGCAACATGCCCTGCATCTGGACGTCGTTGCCCAGTACCGCGGAATCGTAGGTCTTGATCTTGATCTTGCCGTTGCTGGCCTTGCCGGCCAGTTCCGCAAACCGCCGATTGGCGGTCGGCCCCGGAGCGCTGGCCGGATCGCCCGCGCTGAGCCGCAAGGTATGTGCGCCCACTTCGGCCCGCGCCGAAAGAGCGATCAAGGCTGGCGCTGCGGCCACCAGGCCGATCAGGTGACGACGCTGCTTATTCATGGTTTTTCTCCCTTGGTGACGGAACGGAAAGCGTCGAGCGGGCTACATCCACCACTTCATGGGGACGAGCACGAGCGATGGAAACAGGACGAACAAGGCCAGCAGCAGCAGGTGCGCCAGCAGGAAGGGCCATACGCCCTTGATGGCGGAATCCATGGAAATCTTGCTGACGCCGCAGATCACGTTGAGCACGTTGCCAACGGGCGGAGTGATCAGGCCGATCGAGTTGTTCATGATGAACAGGACCCCGAAGTACACCGGATCGATGCCGGCCTGCTTGACCAGCGGCATCAGGACGGGGGTCAGGATCAGGATGGTGGGCACCAGGTCCATCGCCGTCCCGACCAGGACCACCAGCAGCATGATCACCGCCATGAGCAGGATCTTGTCGTCGATCAGCGGCTCCAGGAGCTGGATGACCTGCTGCGGCAGGTCGGCGATCGTCAGCATCCACGCCGACACCGAGGCGGCCGCCACCAGCAGCATGATGATCGCCGTGGTCTTGCCCGCGGCGAGCAGCAGTTCGTAGAGCTGGGAAACCTTCAGTTCCCCGTAGACGAAGGTGCCCACGAGAAAGGCGTAGACGGCCGCCACCACGCCGGCCTCGGTCGGCGTGAACACGCCCATCTTGATCCCGCCGATGATGATCACGGGAATCAGCAGCGCCCAGAAGCCGCGGAAGACGCAGCGCAGCACTTCGCGGAACGACTGGCGCTCGGACACCGCGAGTTCCTCGCGGCGGGTGACGAGCCACCAGGCGACCAGCAGGACCACGCCCATGAGGATGCCCGGCACGATGCCGGCCATGAACAGCTTGCTGATCGACACGCCGCCGGCCGCGCCGAAAATGATGAACGGAATGGAAGGCGGCAGCACGGGCGCGATGATGCCGCCCGATGCGATCAGGCCGGCCGAACGGTTGATGTCGTAATGGGCCGCGCGCATCATGGGGATCAGCATGGCGCCCACCGCCGCGGTATCGGCCACCGCCGACCCAGACATGCTCGCCATGAGCACGCTGGTGAAGACCGCCACATAGCCCAGCCCGCCGCGCTTGTGGCCGATGATGGCCATCGCCAGGTCGACGATGCGCCTCGAGAGGCCGCCGGCGTTCATGAACTCGCCGGCGAGGATGAAGAACGGCACGGCCAGCAAAGAGAAACTGTCGGCGCCGTTGACCAGGTTCTGGGCCACGATCTGGGCGTCGAAGTTGTCCAGTTGGAACATCAGGGCCACGCCGCACACCACCAGCGCGAAAGCGATGGGCACCCCGACCGCCATGGCCCCCAGGAGGGAAAACAGGAAGACGGCGATGGTCATGGGCGCTGCTCCCGGACCAGCGAATCCGGCAACTGTTCTTCGCTCGCGGCGACGCGCACCAGCTCCGCCTCGGTCGCGCGGCCGGAGAGCACGCGGAACAGGTGCGCGGCGATCACGAGGAACATGCCGGCGCTGGACACCACGCCCGCCAGGTACATCAGGCCTATCGGCAGGCCCGAGACGGGCGAGGCATTGCCCATGTTGAACAGCATCTGTTTCCAGCTCCCGATGAAGATCAGGCCGCAGCACATCAGGATCAGCAGGTCGCCCAGCACGGCGCAGACCTTCTTGCCCGTCAGCGACAGGCGCACGACCAGCGCATCGGCGCCGAGATGCGTGCTTTCATGCATCGCGACCACGGCGCCGAGGAAGGTCAGCCACACGAACAGATAGCGGGCCAGCTCCTCGGAGATGCTGATCCCCGAATTGAAGCCATAGCGCAGCACGACATTGGCGAACACCACGATCACCATGATGCCGAGGGCCAGCACGATGAGCCCGCGTATCGCGGCCATCGCAAGGCGGCTGAATGTATGCATGTCTCCTCCTTTTTATTGATCCGCCGGCATCGATCCACCGGCCTTGCGGCTCAGATGATCGACCGGACCGCCACGAAGTCGTCCACGGCCCGCGGCGCGATCGGGTTGCGCAGCGGCCGTCCGAACCCCCGCAGCGAAATCTCGAACCGGTCTCCGGCCTGGGTCCGGATGCCATCGGCGAAGCTGAGCGTCGAGGTCCCGAAGAAATGCACGTGCACGTCCCCGCGCCGGCGAAAGCCCGCATACTTGAAGTGGTGGTGCTCCAGGTTGGCCAGCGTGTGGGCCATGTTGGCCTCGCCGGTCACGAACGGCCTGGACCACAGCACCCCGCCGTCCCGGACGATGCGCGATTCGCCCCGCAGGTCGGAGGGCGGATCGCCGATCAGGAGCTCGGGGCCGAAGCTGCAGGCGCGCAGCTTGGAGTGGGCCAGCCACAGGTAGTTGGCGCGCTCGGTCACGTGGTCGGAGAACTCGTTGCCGATCGCGAAACCCAGCCGCACCGGAACGCCGTCGGGAGCGATCACGTACAGGCCCACGAGTTCCGGTTCCTCGCCGGCATCCTGGGCGAAGCCCGGCACCGGCAGCTCGCATTCGGGCGCCACCACGCAATCCCCATCCCCCTTGTAGAACCACTCGGGCTGCACGCCCGCCTGGCCCGGAGCGGGCCGCCCGCCCTCCAGCCCCATCTTGAACATGCGCATCGAATCGCTGAGGTCGGCCTCGGAGGCCGCGAGTTTCGCATGCATCGCGTCGCGGGTGTCGGCGCTGCCAAGATGCGTCAGGCCGGTGCCGGTGACCAGGCAATGCGCCGGGTCGGGGTGCGTCAGCGGCGGCAGCAGGCGCCGCGCATCGATCAGGTCCTGGTAGGACAGGACGGTATTGCCCAGGTGCTGCTGGACCAGGTCTTTCAGCGGCACCTGGTGCTGCAGGGCCATCATGGCCAGCGCGTACGTCCCGCCGACCACCTCGATGACACTGGCGTGATCCGTGTCGTCCACGAGCGCCGCCTTCACGCCGTCGTGGTGGGTGAATTGAATCAATCTCATGGTGGCCCTCCGCGTCGCCGTGCTCATTCGATGATCCGGAACTGGTCCAGATACCGGTCGGACAGGCGCAGGCCCAGGCCGGGCACCGTGTCGTCGAGGTCCAGGAATCCATCGACCGGCGCCGGATCGCCCTCGAAAATGTAGTAGAACAGCTCGTTGCCGACCTCGACGTCGTGCACCGGGAAATATTCCGCCATGGGGGACGCGAGGGTGGACATGGTCAGGTGATAGTTGTGCATCTGCCCGGCATGGGGGATGACCGGCACGCCGTGGGCTTCGGCCAGGGCATTGATCTTGTGCGCCGCCGTGATCCCCCCGACGCGGTTGGTGTCGTACTGGATGACCGAGACCGCCCGCTTGTCCAGCAGTTGCCTGAATCCATGGACGGTGAATTCGTGCTCTCCGCCGGAGATCGGGATCGGGCCGCGCTGGTTCAGCTCGGCATAGCCGTCGATGTCGTCGGCGATGACGGGTTCCTCCAGCCAGCGCGGCTCAAAGGCTTCCAGCTTGGGGAGGATCCGCTTGGTGTATTCCAGGTTCCATCCCATGTAGCATTCCAGCATCAGGTCGGTGTCGTAGCCGACGACCTCGCGCACGGCCTGGATGCTGTCCAGGTTCCGGCGCACGCCGGCGGGGCCGTCCTTCGGGCCGTATCCAAAGCGCATCTTGAAGGCCGTGAAACCCTGGTCGACGTAGGACTGCGCCTCGGCCTGCATACGGTCCAGGTCGGTGGCGTACAGCTTCGATGCATAGCAGGGGATCTTTTCCTTGGTCCGTCCGCCCAGGAGCTTGAACACGGGGCGCCCGACGGCCTTGCCCATGATGTCCCACAGGGCGATGTCGATGGCGGATATGGCGGCCATGGCCACGCCCTTGCGCCCCCAGGCGAGGGTGGAGCGGTACATCCGCTGCCACAGGTATTCATAGTCGAAGGGATCGTGCCCCACGACCAGCGGCGTCAGGTATTGATCGATGATCTGCTTGGCGATCCGGGGCGCCAGGGCCACGTTGCCCAGCCCCACGATGCCGTCGTCCGTCTCGACCTCGACGACCGTCCAGCCATGAAAGCGGAACGTGCCCATGGAATCCCCGCGATCCCACAGGGCGTCCATGGCATTGGTGCAGAAATGCGCCTGCGGCGGCACGGTCTCGCCCTGCCATTCGAAAACCCGTGCCCGTACGTTCTTGATCTTCAATTCATGCTCCATCTAGAAACCGCTCGACGGCGGCGTTGGCGGAATCAGGCCCCGGCCTGGCTCCGGTAGGATGCGCCCATCCGGTGGGCGATCAGGAAGGCGTTGCGCATTGCCTGGACATTCGCGCGGTTGCGTCCCGCGATGTCGTAGGCCGTCCCGTGCGCCGGGGTCGTGATGGGCACCGGCAGGCCGCCCTGGACCGTCACGCCCTTTTCGAATCCCAGCAGCTTGATCGCGATCTGGCCCTGGTCGTGGTACATGGTGACCACGGCGTCCAGGTGGCCGTCCCGGGCCTTGAGGAAAATGGTGTCGGCCGGATAGGGGCCGAGGATGGGCAGCCCCTGGGCATTGAGGTCCGCGACGGCGGGCGCGATCACGTCGATTTCCTCGCGGCCGCAGGTGCCACCGTCCCCTCCGTGCGGATTCAGGGCGGCGACGGCGACGCGCGGCCGCTCCTTGCCCGCGGCCTGCAGGGATCGGTAGATCAGCCGGCTGGCCTCGACGATGCGCTCGCGCGTGACGTAGCGGACCGCGTCCTTGAGGGGCACGTGCGAGGACACGCGGGCCGTCCACAGGTCGTCCAGGGTATTGAATTCGCAGAAATAGCTCTCCACCCGCAGGCGGTCGGCAAAATGATGCAGCTCGTCCTCGAAGCGCAGGCCTCCGAGCTTCATGGCGTACTTGTTCAGTGGCGCGAAGCAGATGGCGTCGATCTGGCGCGCCGTGGCGGCATCCAGGCACAGATCCAGCACTTTCAGCACGGACGCCCCGCCGGCGCGGCCGGCCTGGCCCATGACGACCTCGTCCGCCCGCACGGTGTCCACCGCCACGAACAGGGGCGTGCCGGCCGGGGCGCTGCGCGCCAGTTCGAGGGATTCGATCTGGCGGGTCGGCACGCCGACGCCCGCGATCGCCTGCCCCTGCTCCCAGAGCCAGGGATCGCCCACCAGGACGATGCGCGCCGCACCCAGTTCCTCGGGGCGGGCCAGGAGCTTGGCGACGAGCTCGGGGCCGATGCCGGCGGGGTCGCCCAGGATCAGGGCGACCGTTGTCTGTTGCTGTGTCATGGCGAGTTCCTGAAAATCGATGTCGGGGGAATCCAGACCTGGATCGACACGATGCGTCTCCTGGGGATTTTTTTTATGCTGGTCAGCTTATCAGAATGGTGATAACTTAAAAATGAAAATTCATGATCATTAGATAACCCATGGTGATACCTAACCAAACCGTGATCTTCAATCGCCTGCGCACCCGGCAGTTGCTCCTGTTGCTGGCCATCCACGAGCACCACTCGCTGCACAAGGCCGCCGATCATCTGGGCATGAGCCAGCCCGCCGCAACCAAGATGCTGCGCGACATGGAGGATCTGATCGGGCTCAAGCTGTTCGAGAGGGGCCGGCGCGGCTTGCAGCCCACCCCGTACGGCGAGGTGATGACGCGCTATGCGCAGGGGGTCGCGGCCGATCTCGCCGGCGTGCGGGACGAGCTGCTGGCGATCCATTCGGGCAATGTCGGGAAAATCCGCGTCGGCGCCATCATGGCGCCCGTGCCGCAATTGCTGTCGGACACGCTGCTCAGCATCCAGGCGCAGCACCCGCGCCTGGCCATCAGCATCCTGGTGGGCACCAGCGACGTCCTCATCACCGCCTTGAGGGAGGAACACCTGGACGTGGTGATCGGCCGCATCCCCGATAGCTGGGACGGCACGAGCCTGGTATTCGAGCCGATCCAGGACGAGGCGCTATCGATCGTCTGCAGCCCTTACAACCTGGCGGCGCAAAAGCCGCGCCTCGCGCTGAAGGACCTGGTGGAATATCCCTGGGTCCTCCAGGCGCACCCCAGCCCCATGCGCAAGGTCATCGAACTGTCTTTCGTGGAGGCCCGGCTCGCGCTGCCGCTGCGCATCATGGAAACCGCGTCCATGCTGCTGACCTCCTCGCTGGTGCGGCATTCGGACATGCTGGCCGTCATGCCGACGCTGGTCGCGAAGCACTACGAGGCGCAAGGCACGCTGGCCATCGTGCCGCTGCAGATCCGCAAGCACCTGCCGCCTTTCGGCATCCTGACCCGCAAGACTCGCAGCATCCGCCCCGCCACCCAGGTCTTCATCCAGGAACTGAAGGCGATGGCCCATTCCCCCCGGCCGCGGCGGCGGCCGGACGCCCCCGGGAAGGACGTCCCCGGGAACGAGCCCCCCGCCCCGCCGCTCAGGCGCCCAGCAGCAAGGCGTTCATCCGCTTGACGAAGGCGGCCGGGTCCTTGAGGGCCGCGCCCTCGGCGAGCATGGCCTGATCCAGCAGCAGCTCGGCCCAGTCGCCGAATGATTCCTCGGGCTGCGCCTCGAGGCGCTTGACCAGGGCGTGCGCCGGGTTGACCTCCAGGATCGGCTTGACCTCGGGGGCGTCCTGGCCGGCGGCCTTGAGCATGCGCAGCAGGTGCGGGCTGAGCTCGTGCTCGTCGACGACCACGCAGGCGGGGGAATCCACCAGGCGGGCCGTGGTGCGGACGTCCTTGACGCGCTCGCCCAGGGCGGCCTTGAGGCGTTCGATGGTCGGCTTGAAGGCCTCGGCGGCCTCGGCCTGCTGTTTCTTTTCCTCCTCGTCGGCCAGGGCGTCGAGATCCAGCCCGCCCTTGGCGACCGAGGCCAGGGCCTTGCCCTCGAATTCGCGCAGGAAGGACAGCATCCACTCGTCCACGCGGTCGGACAGCAGCAGCACCTCCAGCCCCTTGCGGCGGAAGACCTCCAGGTGCGGGCTGTGGGCCGCGGCGGCGTAGGAATCGGCGCTGAGGTAGTAGATCCTGTCCTGGCCTTCCTTCATGCGGCCGACGTAGTCGGCCAGGGACACGGTTTGCGCGGGGCTGTCGGCGCGGGTCGAGGCGAAGCGCAGCAGGCCGGCGATGCGGTCCCTGTTGGCGGCGTCCTCGCCCACGCCTTCCTTGAGCACCTGGCCGAACTGCGTCCAGAACTCGGCATAGTCCTCGGGCCTGTCCTTGGCCATGTCCTCGAGCAGGCCCAGCACCCGCTTGGCGGAGCCCTCGCGGATGGCGCGCACGTCGCGGCTTTCCTGGAGGATCTCGCGCGACACGTTCAGCGGCAGGTCGGCGGAATCGATCACCCCGCGCACGAAGCGCAGGTAGGCCGGCAGGAGCTGCTCGGCGTCGTCCATGATGAAGACGCGCCTGACGTAGAGCTTGACGCCGCGGCGGGCGTCGCGGTCCCACAGATCGAAGGGCGCGCGCTTGGGGACGTACAGCAACTGGGTGTATTCGCTGCGGCCCTCGACGCGGTTGTGGGTCCAGGCCAGCGGGTCCTCGAAATCATGGGCCACATGCTTGTAGAACTCGCGGTACTGCTCGTCGGTGATGTCGGCCTTGGCCCGCGTCCACAGGGCGCTGGCCTGGTTGACGGTTTCCCACTCGTCCTTGGTCACCTGCTCGGATTTCTCGGCGTCCCATTCCTCCTTTTTCATCTGGATGGGCAGGGAGATGTGGTCGGAATAGCGGCGCAGGATCTCGCGCAGCTTCCAGCCGGACAGGAATTCGTCCTCGCCGGCGCGCAGGGTCAGGGTGACGCTGGTGCCGCGCTCGGCCTTGTCCACGGCGGACACGGAAAACTCGCCCTGGCCGTCGGATTCCCACAGCACGCCCTCGGCGGCCGGCAGGCCGGCGCGGCGGCTGCGCACGGACACCTTTTCGGCGACGATGAAGGCGGAATAGAAGCCCACGCCGAACTGGCCGATGAGCTGGGCGTCCTTTTGCTTGTCGCCGGTCAGTTGGGAAAAGAATTCCCGCGTGCCCGAGCGGGCGATGGTGCCCAGGTTGGCGACGGCCTCGTCGCGCGACAGGCCCACCCCGTTGTCGGACACGGTGAGGGTGCGCGCGTCCTTGTCGAACTCCACGCGGATGCGCAGCTCGGCGTCGCCCTCCAGCAGCCCGGGATGGTCGATGGCCTCGAAGCGCAATTTATCGCAGGCATCGGACGCATTGGACACGAGCTCGCGCAGGAAGATTTCCTTGTTGCTGTACAGGGAATGGATCATCAGGTGCAGCAACTGCTTGACTTCGGCCTGGAAGCCCAGGGTCTCGGGGGTCGTCGTCTCGGTTTGGCTCATGGTGCTCGTCGTTCTCGAAAAGTCGTCGATTGCCGCGCCGCGGGGCGGCGGGCGGTCCGGGCCTGCATGTGGGGGCGCCGCGGCGGATTTCAAGGGCCGGCGACGCTTGCGTTATAAAGGATACCTGCCATCCAACCATCCGGACCCACCGAGAGGCGCGCAGCATGGATTCCGTCACCCAGGCCGTACTCGGCGCCAGCATCTGCGGCGCCATGCTGGGGCGCGCGCATGGCCGCAAGGCCTACGCCGCGGGCGCGGCGCTGGCCACCCTGCCCGACCTGGACATCCTCATCCGGCACGCCGACCCGCTCTCGGCCGTGATCCATCACCGCGGTTTCTCGCATTCGCTGGTGACGCTCACGGCGCTGGCCGCGCTGCTGGCCTGGCTGTTCCGCCGCTGGCGGCCGCGCGCCGACTACACGGGCCGATGGCTGTTCGCGGCACTGTGGCTCACCCTGGCCACCCACCCGCTGCTGGACGCCTTCACGAGCTACGGCACGCAGTTGTTCTGGCCCTGGCACCCCACGCCCACCGCCTGGTCCACCATCTTCATCATCGATCCGTTCTACACCCTGCCCCTGCTGGTCGCCACGGTGGCCGGCCTGGCGGCGGGCGCCCGGCCCTCGAGCCGGCGCATCGCCTGCTGGGCGCTGGCGCTCAGCACCGCCTACCTCGCCTGCTCCGTCGCGGCCAAGGCCGCCATCGAGCACCGGGTGCGCGCCCAGCTCGAGGCGCAGGGCGTCCAGGTCCAGGCCATGTTCTCGACGCCCGAGCCCTTCAGCATCCTGCTGTGGCGGGTCGTGGCCCGCACGGCGCAGGGGGATGCGATCGAGGCCATCGCCGGCTTCCTGGACCGGGGGCCGGCGGAAACCCTGCGGGAACCCCTGAACGGCCATCTCATCGGCAACCCCTCGGGCCCGCCCCTGCTGGAGGGGCTGCGCTGGTTCACCGGGGGCTGGCTGCGGTACGACGAGATCGACGGCCAACTGGTCGCCACCGACCTGCGCATGGGCCTGGCCACGGGCCTGTACTCCTTCCGTTTCCGCGTCGCCGAGCGCGATGCCGAGGGCCGCTGGCGGGCGATCACGCCGACGCGCTGGCCGAGCGACAGCCGCCTGGACGCGCTGCCCGCGGTGCTGCGGCGGATCTGGTCGCAGGACCCGCCCCTGCCCCTGGCGGACTGGGCGCGCGCCATGACCCGCGAGCCGCCCCGCGAATGAGCCCCGACCCGTTCATTGACAATAGTCATTGGCTCCGGGAGGAATCGGCGAAATAATATTGAGAACGAAAGGAATCCTCAATCATGTTTGCCTCTGCCCGTCCCACCGACACGGCGGCGCCGCGCCCGCGCCGCCGCGCGCTGCTGGGCCTGCTGCCCGCCCTCGCCCTGGCGGGAACGCCCGCCGCGCGGGCCCTGGCCGCCGACGGCCCCCGTCCCCGCCTGGTCCTGTCGGGGCCGCCCGCCACCGTCTCCTTCCCCCTGATCCACATGATGGAATCCGGCGCCCTGGCCCCGGTGGCCCGGCAGGTCGAGTTCCATCTCTGGACCAACCCCGACCAGCTCCGGGCGCTGGCCCTCGAGGGCGCGGCCGACATCATGGCGGTGCCCACCAACGTCGGGGCCAACCTCTACAACCGCGGGGTGCCGCTGGCGCTGCTGAACGTCTCGGTGTGGGGCATGCTGTGGATGATCTCGCGCAGCCCCGACATGCACACCCTGGCCGACTTCCGGGGGATGGAGATCGCCCTGCCCTTCCGCGCCGACATGCCCGACATCCTGTTCAGCCTGCTGGCCAGGCGCCAGGGCCTGGATCCCCGGCGCGATTTCAAGATCCGCTACGTCGCCACCCCGATGGACGCCATGCAGCTCCTGCTGATGCGGCGGGTGGACCACGCCCTGCTGGCCGAGCCCGCCGTCTCGGTGGCGCTGCGCAAGACCCATTCCTTCCCGCTGTCGGCGGTGGCCCCCGATCTCTACCGCAGCGTCAGCCTGACGCAGGAATGGGGCCGCGTGCTCTCGCGCCCGGCGCGCATCCCGCAGGCGGGCATCGCCGCCCTGGGCCCGGCGCTCGAGGACCCGGCCCTGGTCGCCGCCGTGCGCGAGGCCTACGTCCGCTCGCAGGCCTGGTGCGAGGAAAATCCCCGCGAATGCGGCGAGCTGGTCTCGCGCCACATCGAGATGGTCACGCCAGACGCCGTGGCCGACGCCATGCAGGCCTCGGTGCGCCACCTGGCGAGCGCGCGCGAGGCGCGGCCCGAGCTCGAGTTCTTCTTCGAACAACTGCTCGCGGACCAGCCGGGGCTGGTCGGCGGCAAACTGCCCGACGCGGCCTTCTACGCTTGAGCCCGGCTTCCATCGACACGGCGCGGCCAGGCCGCCTGCCGCGGGCGGCGGGGGCGGTCCTGGGCTACCTCTGGAGCGGCTGGGGCGCCATCGCCAGCCTGATGCTGTTCTGCGCGGTCTGGGAATGGGGCGCGCAGGTCTACGGCTCGCTGATCCTGCCCGGCCCGCTCGAGACCGCGCAGCGCCTGGCCGCCATGTTCGCCCAGGGCGACGCCCGTCCCGAGCTCGCAATCTCGGCCCGGCGGGCGCTGACAGGGCTGGGCCTCGCGCTCGGCGTGGGCAGCCTGCTGGGCTTCGTCGCGGGGCGCTCGCTGACGGCGGCCATCATCTCGCGGCCGCTCGCGACGGTGCTGCTGGGCATGCCGCCGATCGCCTGGCTGGTCCTGGCCATGCTGTGGTTCGGCATGGGCGACGCCACCCCGGTGTTCACGGTGTTCGTCGCCTGCCTGCCGGTGGTCTTCGTCGGCGCCCTCCAGGGGGCGCGCACGCTGGACGGCGGCCTGCGCGACATGGCGCGGGCCTACCGCCTGCCCTGGCGCATGACGCTCACCGACCTGTACCTGCCGCACATGGCGTCCTACCTGTTCCCCTCCTGGGTCACGGCCCTGGGCGCCTCCTGGAAGGTCGTGGTGATGGCCGAGCTGCTGACCACCTCCGACGGCGTGGGCGCGGCCCTGGCGGTGTCGCGCGCGCAGCTCGACACGCCGACCTCCATGGGCTGGATCCTGGCCGTGCTGGGCCTGCTGCTCGCCTTCGAGTACCTGTGCCTCGAGCCGCTCAAGCGCACGGTCGAGCGCTGGAGGGTGTCGTGAGCATGCTCCGCATCGAGGGCCTGACCCATCGCTACGGCCTCACCGAGGTCCTGTCCCGGGTGAACCTGAGCCTGCCCGCCGGCCAGACGCTGGCCCTGGTGGGCCCCTCGGGCTGCGGCAAGAGCACCCTGCTGCACCTGGTGGCGGGCCTGCTGGTCCCCTCGGAAGGCCGGATCGACAGCCAGTACCGCAACGCCGCCTGCATGTTCCAGCAGGCGCGCCTGATGCCCTGGAAGAACGCGATCGACAACATCGCCCTGGGCCTCAAGGCCCGGGGCATGCCCGCCTCCGGACGCCGCGCCCGGGCCGCCGCGCTCGCCCGCACGCTGGGCCTGGACGACGGCGACCTGCGCAAGTTCCCGCAAGAGCTCTCGGGCGGCATGCAGAGCCGCGTGGCCCTGGGACGCGCGCTGGCGATCGAGCCCGACCTGCTCCTGCTCGACGAGCCGTTCTCGGCCCTGGACGTGGGCCTGAAGCTCAGCCTCTACCGCCTGCTGCGCGCCGAGATCGCCGCGCGCGGCACCGCCGTGCTGATGATCACCCACGACCTGATGGAGGCCGTGCGCCTCGCGGACCGCATCGTCATGATGGCGCCGGATCCGGGCCGCATGGTCCACGAGTTCCCGCTCGAGCGGCCGCAGGCCCTGCGCGACGACGCCTGGGTCTACCAGACCACCGGCACGCTGATGCAGGCCGCCGAGGTGCGGCTGGGCTTCGGCCTGGACGAGGCGCCCGCCGCGGCGACGCCCATGGCCGAGGCGCAGGCGGCGCGCGCGGCGGGGTGCGCGGTATGAGGGCGAGCCACCCGGTCTTCATGTGCGGCTTCCGGCCGTTCTTCGTGCTGGTCGCCGCCAGCGGCATCCTGCTGATGCCCGCCTGGCTGCTGCTGCTCATGGGCGCCGCGCCCGGCTGGCAGCCTCCCGGGGGAATCATCGCCTGGCACGCGCACGAGCTGATCTACGGCCTCGGGATGGCCGCGGTCGCGGGCTTCCTGCTGACCGCCGTGCCCGAGTTCACGCGCAGCCCGCCGATCGGGCCGGGCGCGCTGCGCGGGCTGGCGCTGCTCTGGCTGGCCGGACGCCTGGCCTATGCGGCCTCGGCCGGATGGCCGGGCGCCCTCGGCCTGTGGCCCGCGGCCGCCTGCGACCTCGCGCTCTCGGCCGCGCTCCTCGCGCAGCTCGCCCCGGCGCTGTGGCGCGACCCGCAGCGCCGCCACCTCGGCTTCGCCTACGCCCTGGCGGCGCTCATCCTCCTGCAGGCGGGCTTCTACGCCTCGGTCGCCGCGCAAGGGGACGCCATGGCGTGGCTGCGGGCCGCCGTCGGCGTCTTCATGATCCTCATCGTCATGGCCGGCAGCCGCGTGTCGATGAACGTGGTCAACGGCCAGATCGAGGCCGGCCGGCCCGGCGAGCCGCCGCCGGGCGACGTGGGCTACCTCGCCCGGCCGCCGCGCCGCAAGCTCGCGGTGTTCTGCATCGGCGCGGCCACCGCCATCGAGTTCCTGGCCGGCCCGGGCGCCATCACCGCCTGGGTGGCGCTGGCGGCGGCCGCCGCCATGTTCAACCTGCTCAACGACTGGCACGTGGGCCGGGCGCTGTTCGGCCGCTGGACGCTGATGCTCTACGGCGGCTACTGGCTGATCGGCCTGGGCTATGGCGCCATGGGGCTGTCCTGGCTGGGCCTGCCCATCGCCGCCTCCGCGGGCCGGCACCTGCTGATGGCGGGCGCCATGTCCCTGACCACCCTGGCCATCATGTGCATCGCCGGGCGCATCCATGCCGGCCTCTGGCTGGATCGCCGTCCCTGGGCGCCCATCGCGGCCATCCTGCTGGTGCTGGCCGCCGTCCTGCGCGCGGCCGCGGGCACCGCCGCGGCGGGCGCCTGGATCCCGTCCCTGCTCGGCCTCTCGGGCCTGGTCTGGTCGGCGGCCTTCGCCCTGTACCTGTGGCATGCCGGGCCCACCCTGCTCGGGCCCCGCGGCGACGGGCAGGCGGGTTGCGCGGAACCCCTCCAGGACACCGGCCCGGCATCGGGCTGCGACGTGCCCTGAGACGCCCGATCAGGCAAAATAGAGCTTCCACCCCCTTTTTCCGCAGGAGGCAAGCATGCCCAGTTTCGACGTGGTCTCCGAGGTCGACAAGCACGAGCTGAGCAACGCCGTCGACCAGGCAAACCGCGAGCTGGCCACCCGCTTCGATTTCAAGGGCACGGACGCCAGGTTCGAGCTCGAGGGCTTCCTGGTGACGCAATCGGCGCCCAGCGCCTTCCAGCTCAGGCAGATGCTCGACATCCTGCGCGGCCGGCTGTCGGCGCGCGGCATCGACGTGCGCTGCATCGAGCTCGCCGACCCCATCGAGAACCTCGGCGGCGCCCGCCAAAAGATCACCATCCGCCAGGGGATCGAGCAGGCGACGGCGAAAAAGCTGATCGCCGCGATCAAGCAGGCCAAGCTCAAGGTCGAGACCCAGATCAACGGCGACAAGCTGCGCGTCAGCGGCAAAAAGCGCGACGACCTGCAAGAGGCCATCGCCCTCTTGCGCAAGGCCGATGTGGACCTGCCGCTGCAATACCAGAATTTCCGCGACTGAGCCGCCGATCGGCGAGACGCCCATGGACACGCCGGCCCTCCCGCATCGCATCCTCGCCGCGCTGGCCGCCGCGGCCCTGCTCGCCCTGGCGCCGCCCCGGGCCCCCGCGGCGGAAAACGCCGGCACCCTCCCGGCCGAGGCCGAAGCCCCGTTCACGGTCCAGCGCGTCGCCACGTTCGACGGCCCATGGGCCATCGCCTTCCTGCCCGACGGCCGGATCCTGCTCACCGAGAAAGAGGGCCGGATGCGCATCGTCGCGCAGGACGGCCGCAGCCGGCCGATCGCCGGCGTCCCCGAGGTCTATGCGCGCGGCCAGACGGGGCTGCACCACGTCGCCGTTTCCCCCGGCTTCGCGCGGGATCGCACGATCTACTTCACCTTCATCGAGCCGGCGCCGCCGCGCGGCGGCGCGCTCGCGCTCGCCCGCGCGCGGCTCGCCGAGTCCCCCGACGGCGCCCGCCTCGACGGCCTGCAGATCCTCTGGCGCCAGCGGCAGCCGGCCCGCAGCGGCCACCCGGGCGGCCGCATCGCCTTCGCGCCCGACGGCCGGCACCTTTTCCTGACGGTCGGCGAGCGCCAGGAATCCGACACCGCCCAGGATCCGGACCAGGGACGGGGCAAGATCCTGCGCATGAACCCGGACGGCTCGGTCCCGGCGGACAATCCCATGGCCGCGGCGGGCGGCATCCGCGCCCTGACCTGGACCACCGGCCACCGCAATTCCTACGGCCTGGCCTTCGCGCCGGACGGCACGCTGTGGGAGCACGAGATGGGCCCGCGCGGCGGAGACGAATTCAACCGGATCGAGCCGGGCCGGAACTACGGCTGGCCCCTGGTCTCGAACGGCGACAACTACAGCGGCCTGCCCATACCCCGGCACGGCGCCCATCCAGAGTTCCAGGCCCCGGCCCTCTACTGGACCCCGGTGATCGCGCCGGCGGGAATGGCATTCTACGAGGGCGCGCTGTTTCCCGGATGGCGGGGCTCGGCGCTGATCGGCGGCCTGGTGGCCGAGGGCCTCGTGCGCGTCGCCGTGGACGCGCGCGGCGGCGCCCGTCAGGCGGGCCGCTGGTCCCTGGGCGAGCGCATCCGCGACGTGGCGGTGGCGCCGGACGGGGCGATCTGGCTCATCGAGGACGGGCGCGACGGCGGCCTGCTGCGGCTCGTGCCCAAGGGACAGCCCGAGGCTCCGGCGGCGCCCGGCCTCACCCGTTGACTTCGGCGAACTTCCACCAGTCCTGGCTGGATCTCGCCTTGAGCAGCTCGCGCAGGATCACCTCGACGCGCCGCCCGGTGCGGCTCAGCGGCCGGTCCGAGGCATAGGCCAGGGATATCCGCCGCTCGATGACGGGATCGACGATGTGGGCGGTGTAGAGCTCATCCTTCGCCAGCCGGATCCCCTGCAAGGCCGCGAGCGACAGGATGGTGGCATGGGAGGTGCGCAGGACCCACTCGACCAGCAGCTCGGAGGCGTCCAGCTCGGTGCGGACGTCGAGCGACAGGCCCGCGCCCGCCGACACCTTGTCCACCAGGGCCCTCAGGCCGTGCTCGCGGCTGGGCATGACCAGGGGAACGTGCCGTATGTCGGCAAAGGCGAGGTCACCGTCGGGGGACTGCTGCCGGATCCTCGCCGAGTTCTTCTCGCCGATGGCGAGGAACAGATGTTCCTTCATGAGCAGTTCGAGGTCCAGCCCCAGGACCGGCGCGTCGACGTAGACCAGGCCGAAATCGAGGGTGCCGTCCATGATCCATTTCGACAGATGCCCCGACAGGCCGGTGACGACCTTGATCTTGATGTTGGGACACTGGTTCTGCACCTGCTCGATCAGCGGCAGGCTCAGCAGCGTGCTCAGCGAGCCCGGGATGCCGACCGTGACCGTGCCGACCTCGGTGACCTGGTGCGAGCGCAGGGCGGCCTTGGCCGCGGCCAGCGTGTCCAGGGCGCTGCGCGCATAGCCCAGGAATTCCTTGCCCTCGGGGGTGAGGATCGTGCCGTCCTGGCGGCGCTCGAACAACTGGACCTCGAGCTCCTCCTCGAGCAGCTTGATCTGCGTGCTGACCGAAGGCTGCGAAATGTGCAGCAGCTCGGCCGCCCGGACGATGGACCGCTGGTCGGCGACGGCGATGAAGTATGAAAGCTGGCGTAGGTTCATCCTTCCGGGAAATACACGTGATGGCGCTCGACGAGCTGGCGGGCCTGCAGCACGACGGGCAGGTCCACCATGCGGCCCTTGAAGGTGCAGGCCGCGCGGCCCTGCGCCACCTGGGCCTCGAACTCGGCGATGAGCTGCCGGGCCTCGTCGACCTCGGCCTGCCGGGGCAGGAATTCCTGGTCGATGATCTCGGCCTGCCGGGGATGGATGCAGAACGCCGCGTCGAAACCCAGCCCGCGCGCGCGCCGGATCCTGGCGCGAAACGCATCCAGGTCGCCGAAGTCGGCGACGGACCCCACGAAGCCGATGGGAACGATGCCCGCGCGGCGGCACGAGGCCACCGCCATGACATTGGGAATGTACAGGGAATCCTCGCTGACCGCCATGCGCATGGTGGCCGCCAGGTCCTCGGCGCCGACGATCATGCCGTACATGCGCGGCCCGGCCGCGGCGATCCGGTCCATGTTCGCGAGCCCCTCGGGATCCTCCACCATGGCGATGAGCCTGGTGTGGCCGATGGGCAGCCCCTGGCGCGCCTCGCAGTCGTCCAGGATCTCGCCGATGGACCTGAGGTGGGAGGCGTCGGGGACTTTCGGCAGGGTCAGCACCGCGACGTCCGGGCCCACGGACGCCTCGATGTCCGGCAGCGCCATGCGCCAGGGCCGGTTGATCCGCACCACGACACCGCGCCCGGCCGCGGCGAAGCGCGCGGCGATCGAGCGGACGCGGCCGCGGGCCCGCTCTTTGTCGTCCGGCCCCACGCTGTCCTCGAGGTCGATCTGCAGCGCATCGGCCGGGCGGCGCAGGGCGCTTTCGACGTAGCGGTCGCTGGTCGCCGGCACGAACAGGATCGAGCGCCAATATCGCATGTCAAGCATGGGACCTCCGATAGCCGTCGGCCGCCTCCAGCCGCTCGAGATCCTCGAGGATCTCGCGGGTGTGCTCGCCCAGGGCCGGCGCGGGCCGGCGGAAGGCGCCCGGGGTCTCGCTCAGGCGGGGAATGATGTTGTGCGCCTCGATCTCGCCGAGGTCCGGGTCCTCCAGCGACACGATCACCTCCCGCCCCTTGACGTAGGGGTGGTCCACCAGGTCGGCCACCGAGCACACGGGCCCGACGGTCACCGCCGCCCGCTCGAACAGGTCCAGGTTCTCGCGCTGGGTGCGCCCGCGGATGAACCCCCCGATGATCTCGTCAAGCGCGTCGCGGTTGCGCACGCGCGCATCGTTGGTGGAAAAGCGCTCGTCGTCCTTGAGCTCGGGGCGCCCGATCGTGTCGAAGATCCGCATCGCCATCGACTGCATGGAGCCCGACATCGCGACGTGCTTGCCGTCGCTGCATTCATAGACGTTGCGCGGCGCGGTATGCGAGGACTGGTTGCCCGAGCGCATGGTGGGCACGCCCGTCAGGCGGTATTTCAGGGCCTCGGAGGCAATGAAGGAAAAGATCGGCTCGAACAGCGACAGGTCCACGACCTGCCCCTTGCCGTCGCGCTCGGCGGTGCGCAGGGCCGTCAGCACCCCGGCGGCGCCATAGATGCCCGCGATCATGTCGGCCAGCGCCAGCGGCGGCAGCACCGGGGGCTTGTCCGGATAGCCGTTCAGGTAGGCGAAGCCGGACATGGCCTCGACCAGGGTGCCGAATCCCGGCTTGTGGCTGAAGGGCCCCGTCTGGCCCCAGCCCGAGACCCGGACGATCACCAGGCGCGGATTGATCTCGAGCAGCGACTCGGGCGCGAGGCCCATTTTCTCGAGCCCGCCGGGCACGAAATTCTCGACCAGCACGTCGGCGTGGCGCGCCAGGCGCCGCAGCAGGGACAGGCCCTCCGGGGTCTTGAGATCGAGCGCCATGGAGCGCTTGTTGCGCCCGTACACCTTCCAGTAGATCGGCTCGCCGGCCTCGCGCCAGCCGCGCAGGTCGTCGCCCTTGCCCTCGCGCTCGATCTTGACGACGTCCGCGCCGAAATCGGCCAGGAACAGCGTGAGCATGTTCCCCGCCACCAGGCGGGACAGGTCCAGGACCCGCACATCCTTGAGCGGGCCCTCTCTTGACGGGTCAAACGTTTCCATCGGCAGTCCTTCCAGCGTCAAAAGGTGATGACCGGCTTGATTTCCTGGTAGTTCTTCATGCGCTCCATCGCCACGTTGACCTCGTCGAGCGTGTAGCGCCCCGTGATCATCCGCTCGAAGGGGAATGCGTCCCGGTGGGTGTCGATGAAGTCCAGCGCCAGGGAATAGCTGCGGGCATCCCCCGAGAAGGATCCGATCACCTGGATGTTCTTCTTCACGATCATGGAGGGCTGGATCTCGACGCTGCCGTCGCCGAGCTGCCCCACGATCAGGTAGCGGGCCCCCTTGCGCGCCAGTTGCAGGCCCTCGTTGAACGCCGCCGGCACGCCGGTGAATTCCATGACGATGTCGGCGCCGCGGCCCTGCGTGTGGGACAGGACCCGGTCCAGGCGCTCGGCCGGCGTGGTGCCCTCGACGGGGATGCACACGTCGGCTCCGAACTCGCGCGCCATCTCGAGGCGCGCCGCGGGCGAGCCGATCACGATCACCTTGCGCGCGCCGCGGACCCTGGCGTTGGCCGTGGCGAGCAGGCCGAGCGGCCCGGCGCCCTGCACCACCACCGTCTCGTGCGGCTCGATCCTGCCGAGCTGGGACATCGCGTTCATGACCGAACGCAGCGCGCAGCTCGACAGGCTGGCCAGCTCGCTGGGCACGCCGTCGGGCACCTTCAGCCGCCCCGACTCGGGCAGCACGTAGCCGTACTCGGAAAAGCCGCCCATGAGATAGGGGGCCTTCTCCATGGTCTCGTACATGTAGGCCCGGCGGTTGACGCACAGCGTCGGCTGGCGCGCCGTGGTGCAGAAGAAGCAGCTATTGCAGGACGTGTGGGTATAGACGATGCGGTCGCCGACCCGCAGGGGCTCGCCGACGGAATCGGTGCGCACCGCCTCGCCCAGGGAGACGATCCGGCCCACCATCTCGTGGCCGATGATCACCGGCAGGTCGACCTTGAGCGACAGCGATCCCTGCCAGAGATGGACATCGGTGCCGCAGATCGAGCACGCCTCCATCTTGACGAGCACCGCCCGGGGCTCGAGGTACGCCGGCACGGGCACGTCCTCTATCCTCAGCGGATCCTTGAACCGGCGCAGCACGGCGGCCTTGGAGAATTCGGGTATGGCGGACATCGTTCGATCCATCGAAAGAAAATCAGAAGAAATACCGGTACCACGTCGTCAGCGCGGGCACGTAGGTGATGAGGGCGAGCACGGCGAGCGCGCCGCCCAGGAACCAGAACACGTAGGCGAACATATCGGTCAGGCGCGCGTTGTTGGTGCGCTGCGCCACGTACAGGTTGGCGGCCATGGGCGGGGTGAGCAGGCCGATCTCGATGTTGGTGACCAGCACGACGCCGAAATGGACCGGATCGATGCCGTATCCCACGGCGGCGGGCGCGAGCAGCGGCCCCATCAGCAGGGTCGCCGCGTTGGTCTCCATGAACATGCCCACCAGGATGAGGGCGAGGTTGACCGCCAGCAGGAACACCAGGGGATCGGCCGTCATCCCCGTGGCCGCTGCCGAGAGCGCCTGCGGGATCTGCTCGAGGATCATCGCGCGATTGAAGATGCTGGTGAACGCGATGATCGCCAGGATGGCCGCGCTCGCCAGCGCGGTGTTCTCCAGGATCTTGCGCAGGTCGCCCGCGGACGCCTGCCGCGTCAGCAGCGTCACCGCCAGGGCGTAGACGCCGGCGACCGCCGCCGCCTCGGTCGCGGTGAAGATCCCGCTGTAGATGCCGCCCAGGACCAGGATGGGCAGCATCAGCGCGGGCAGGGCCTTCACG
Organism: Alcaligenaceae bacterium; assembly: GCA_044508625.1. GTDB lineage: Bacteria > Pseudomonadota > Gammaproteobacteria > Burkholderiales > Burkholderiaceae_B > Castellaniella. The sequence continues at coordinate 82,094 of JBIQHJ010000001.1, read as the reverse complement.
AAGACCATCCCCCTGCCGCCGCGCCCCGCCCCGGGCGCCGGGTCCTCGCCCGGCGGCGCGGCGGTCTCGATGCCGCCGGGCAGCACCCGCCTCGAGAGGAAGGCGTGGATGATCGAGAATACGAGGGCGGTCAGGATGCCCGGCACGATCGACGCGAGGAACAGGTTCGTGATCGAGACGCCGACGATGGCGCCGTACAGGATCAGGGGAATGGACGGCGGGATCAGGACGCCGAGCAGGCCGGTCGAGGCGTTCAGCGCCGCCGTGTAGCCCGGGGAATAGCCCCGCTGCCGCATCTCGACGCCCACCGTCCCGCCCATCGCCGCCACCGTCGCGACCGACGACCCGGTGATCGCGCCCATCAGGGCGCTCGCCATCACCATGATGTGGCCCATGGGGGCGCGGATGCGCGACATGAAGAGATCGCACACCGCCGTCAGTTGCCGCACCAGGCCGCCGCGGTTCATGAGCTCGCCGACCAGCAGGAACAGCGGGATGGCCAGCAGGGCAAAGTTGGAAACGGTATCGAAGGGCAGCGCGGCGAGCGAGAACGGATCGATGTTCCACGCCTCCGCGTTCACGATGACGATCAGGGCGAAGGCGACCGCGATCGGCACCCCCAGCAGCAACAGGGCGAACAGGGCGGTCACGATCATGGCGCGGTCTCCGAATGCCGAGCTGCGGCGCGGGGCGCCGCGAAATCCTTCATCCGGAACACCCGCAGCACGTCGCACGCCCCGTGGACGGCCATGCACGCCATCCCGGCGAAGAAAAAGAAAATCGGCACGTACAGGGGCGTCCCCATGTCGAGCCAGCGCTCGCCCGTCATGCGCGCATCCTGGAACAGGCCCCAGCCCAGCCAGGCATAGATCGCCGAGAACGCCAGCATCAGCAGCGCCACGAGCGCCCCGGCCAGCCGCCGGACTCGCGGGGACCGGAGCTGGTCGATGAGGTCCACGGATATGTGCTCGCGCCGGCGGGCGCACATGGCCGATCCCACGAAGGCGAGCGGCGACATGGCCGCCATCGCCCATTCCGCCACATTGGGCACCGGCAGGTCGAAGACCCGGATGCAGACGCCCAGCGTGACGGTCACCAGCATCACCAGCAGGCTGAGCGAGCAGACCACGTTCTCGATCGAATACAGGCGATCTTCCAGCACGTCGGCCCAGCGCATCGGTACCTCCTCCAACGCGATCTCCTTACACGAGGCCGGGAGGCCCTAGCGGCCCAGGGCCTGGACTTCCTTGCGCAGGGCGGCGACACGCTCCGCGCCGTAGACCGGCTCGAGCTTGGTCCAGACCTTGTCGGCCACCTCGCGGAAGCCCTTCATCGCCTCGGGAGACAAAGTCGATACCTTCACCCCGCCCTCGGCGATCTTCTTGAGGTAGCCGGCGTTCAGTTCGCGGTTGGCCTTGATCTCGGCGGCCGCGACCTCCCCGGCCGTCCGCCTGAAGATCTCTTTCTGCTCGTCGCTCAGCCTGTCCCACAGCCGCTGGCTGGCGGCGATCGCCCCCATCGCGTAGACGTGGTTGGTCGTGGTCATGTATTTCTGGGCCTCGAACAGGCGCGAGTTGTAGGTGATGCTGGCGCCATTGTCCTGCCCGTCCACCGTGCCCTGCTGCAAGGCGGTGAACAGCTCGGGGAAAGGCATGGCGACGGCCTGGGCCCCCGCGGCGATGAAGAAGTCCCGGATGCCGGCGGACCCCGGCACCCGCAGCTTCAGGCCCTCGAGGTCGGCGGGCTTTTCCACGGGATGCTTGGAATTCGTCACCGCCCGGAACTCGAGCTCGAAGAACCCCAGCGTCTCCATGCGGTGCTTGGCCATCGCCTCGCGCAAGGTGGTCTGCAGGATCCCCTTGGGGTTGTAGAAGATCTTGTCGGCCTCGTCGAAGCTCGTGACGATGTACGGCAGGTAATGGAAATCCAGCAGCGGATCGAGGCCCGAGAGCGAGCCCGGGTTCACGAAGGCCAGGTCCAGCGAGCCGCGGGTCAGGTCCCGCGCCAGCGACTCGTCGCCGCCGATCTGGCTGTTGGGGAACACGGTCACCTCCACCTCGCCGCCGGTGCGCTCCTTGAGCAGCCTGGCGAAATCCTGGCTCGCCTGGTCCACCGGGCTGCCGATCGCGAACACGTGCCCCAGCCTGAGCTTGAGCGGGGCCGCGTCCGCCGCCGGCGAGGCCTGCAGCATCGCGGCGGCCAGCGTCGCGCCCAGCAGCGCGGCGAGCCTGGACCGGGTCGTTTTCAATGTCTGGAACATGATGTCGTCTCCTCCAAGAGGTCTGGCAAGAAATTATTTGTGATTGATCACGATCGTCTTCGCGACCGTGTATTCCTTCAGCGCTTCGAAGCCCTTTTCCCGGCCGTGGCCGCTGCGCTTGAATCCGCCGAAAGGCAGCTCGATGCCGCCGCCGGCGCCGTAGCCGTTGACGTAGACCTGGCCGACCCGCAGCTTCTTGGCCATGCGCATCTGGCGCGCGCCGTTCTCCGTCCAGACGCCCGCGATCAGCCCGAAGGGCGTGCCATTGGCGATCCGCAGGGCGTCGGCCTCGTCGTCGAAGGGGATCGCCGCCAGCACGGGGCCGAACACCTCGTCCTGCGCCAGCTCGTGCGCCTCGTCCACGGGACCCAGCAGCGTGGGCTTGACGTAGAACCCGCCGGCCGCCGCGCTGGGGTCCAGCCTGCCCTCGCCGATCACGGAAATCCCATCGGCGCGCGCGCGCTCCAGGAAACCCTGCACGCGCTCGCGTTGCACGGCGCTGATCACCGGCCCGCAATCCAGGTCCGCGTCGTGGGCGCCCACGCGCACGGCATTGATCCGCTTGGCCAGCGCGGCGACGAATTCCTCGTAGATCGTGCGCTGGATCAGCACGCGGCTGCCGGCCGAGCAGGTCTGGCCGGTGTTCTGGATGATCGCCCCGACGATCACCGGCAGGGCCTTTTCGACGTCGGCGTCGTCGAACACGATCTGGGGGGACTTGCCGCCCAGCTCGAGCACGCAGGGCACGTGGTTGTCGGCGGCCGCCTTCTGCACCAGGGTGCCGACCTCCGGAGAGCCCGTGAAGGACAGGAAATCGATGCCCGGGTGCGCGGCCAGCGCCGCGCCCGCCTCCTCGCCGTAGCCCGTCACCAGGTTGATCACCCCGGCCGGGATGCCAACCTCGGCGGCCAGTTCCGTCAGGCGGACGACGCTCAGGCAGGCTTCCTCCGCCGGCTTGAGCACCGCGGTGTTGCCCGCCGCCAGGGCGGCGGCGATGGTGCGGCCGAACATCTGGGCGGGATAGTTCCAGGGGATGATGTGGCCCGCGACGCCGCGCGGCTCGCGCACGATCAGGACCTGGTAGCCTTCGAGGAAGGGGATGGTCTCGCCATGGATCTTGTCGGCCGCGCCCCCGTAGTACTCGAAGTACCGGGCGGTTGCCGCCACGTCGCCGCGCGCGAGCTTCATGGCCTTGCCGGTGTCGCGGGCCTCGATCTGCGCCAGTTCCTCGGCGCACTCGGCGATCCGCAGGCCCAGGCGCGACAGCAGCCGGCCGCGCTCGAAGGCCGGCATGCCTCCCCACACTCCGTCGAACGCCCGGCGGGCCGCGGCGACCGCCGCGTCCACGTCCGCCGCGCCGCCCCGGGAGATGTCGCCGATCCGCTGGCCGGTGCTCGGGGACAGGACCTCGATGGTCTCGCGATCGTGGGACTCCTGCCACTTGCCATTGATGAAAATGGTTCTGCTGCTTGCCGTCATGCCGATTGCCCTCTGTGTTCGCGGGCCGCGGGAAGCCCGAATGATTGAGGGCAGTGTAAATACCGAGGAAAGCGCCGGCCAATATTCTTTATTGATACGCGCTTAGGCCCAGGCTATGTCCGGAATAACCCTGAAGCGGGCGAGGAGTAGAATTCTCCTGTCGAAAACCTGAAAGGAGATCCCGTGTTCCCGCAACGACTGATCGATGGCTATACCTCATTCCTGCATCACCGGCTGCAGACCGAGCGCAGCCGCTACCATGAGCTGGCCGAGCAGGGCCAGCATCCGGAAATCATGGTCATCGGTTGCGGCGATTCGCGGGTCGCGCCGGAAACGATCTTCGACGCGGGCCCCGGCGAGATGTTCGTGGTCCGCAACATCGCGGCCGTGGTGCCGCCCTGCGAGTCCGACGTCGAGGGCTCCTTCCACGGCACCAGCGCCGCCATCGAGTTCGGCGTCAACGCCCTCGAGGTCAAGCACATCGTCGTCCTCGGGCACGCGAGCTGCGGCGGCGTGGCGGCCTTCGCCAACCAGGCCGCCCCGCTCACCAAGCGCGACTTCATCGGCAAGTGGATGTCGCAGATCGCCCCCGTGCTCGAGAGCGTCGGCCCCCAGAACGGCGACCGGGCCGAATGGATCCGCCGGCTCGAATGGGGCGTCGTGGAATACAGCATGAAAAACCTCATGACCTTCCCGGCCGTGAGCGAACGCGTCCACGCCGGCACGCTGGCCATCCACGGCGCCTATTTCGGCGTCGCCACCGGTCTGCTGTTCATGCGCGACCCGCAGACCGGCCGCTTCGAGCCCTACCAGGAAGCCGCCTAGGACCCCGCCTGACGCAGCCTGAGCAGTTCCCGCTCGGCCACGTCGACCCGCACGGTGCCCAGTTCCACCAGGCGCCGCGCCACGGCCCCGATCTCGTCGCCCACGGCGCCCGCCATCAGGGCGATGTTCTGCGAGTGCAGCGACATGTGGCCTTTCTGCACCCCTTCGGTGGCGAGGGCCTTGAGGGCTGAAAAGTTCTGCGCCAGGCCCACGGCCGCGATCACGCGCGCGAGTTGCTCGGCGGACTGGATGTCCATGATCCGCAGGCAGGCGCGCGCCATCGGGTGCAGCTTCGTCGCCCCGCCGATCAGGCCGACCGCCATGGGCATCTCGAGCGAGCCCGCCAGGTCCCCCTCGGCCGTGACCTCCCACTGGCTCAGGCTGCTGTACCAGCCCTTGCGGGCCGCATAGGCGTGGGCCCCGGCCTCGACCGCCCGCGTGTCGTTGCCGGTCGCCATCACCACGGCGGTCACGCCGTTCATGATCCCCTTGTTGTGCGTGGCCGCGCGATAGGGATCCATCAGGGCAAACTCATAGGCCCGGACGATGCCATCGCGCACCTCGGGCCCGCCGATGGCCTCGACCTTCCAGACGCAGCGCGCACGGGCCAGGCGCCGGTCGGCCAGGTTGGACAGGATGCGCAGGTACACCTTGCCTCCGGTCCATGATTCCAGGTGCGGCGCGAGCGTCTCGGCCATCGTGTTGACGGCATTGGCCCCCATGGCGTCGCGCGTGTCGACGATCAGGTGCGTGACCACCATCGGCCCGCCCGGCGCATCGATGACGCGCACCTCGAGATCGCGGAAACCTCCGCCCAGACCGAGCAGCACCGGATCGCAGGCATCGCAGATCTCGCGGATCTCGCGCAGCCGCTCGAGGATGCTCAGGCGCGCATTGCCCGGATCGCGGACGCCGACGAGCTGGATCTGCGCGATCATGCAGGTCCCCGACATCGAGGTCACGAACCCGCCCGAATCGTGGCATTGGCGCGCCGCGTTGCATACCGCGGCCACCACCGAGGATTCCTCGGTCGCCATCGGCACCAGACAGTCCCTGCCGTCGATCCGCAGATTGGTGGCCACCCCGAGCGGGATGTTCATGGTCCCCACCGCGTTCTCGATCAGGCGGTCCGCAAGGTCGGCAGGCAGGTTGCCGGTGTCGAGGAACTGCGCCCTCAATCCGGCGTCCTCCAGGCCGGCGAATGCCAGGACCCTGTCCACGCGCTCGGGGACGCTCAGTTTGTGGAATCCGGAAATCCGCGACGTTTTCGTATTCACGACATGCACCTCTATCAGACAGTAAGATCAGCCCATCAATTCCGGCAGCCAGGTCACCATGGCCGGGAAGGCCGCGCAGATCAGCAGCGCCAGGATCTGCAGGCCCATGTAGGGCAGGATGCCCCGATACACCACGCCCATGCCCAGGCCTCGCGGCAGCGTCCCCTTGATGTAGAACAGGGTGTAGCCGAACGGCGGGCTGATGTAGCCGACCTGGATGGTGATGGCATAGAGCACGCCGAACCAGATCTCGTTGAAGCCCAGGGCCTTGACGATGGGCAGGAACACCGGGACGGTCAGCAGGATGATGCCGATCTCGTCGAGCGCGGTGCCCAGGAAGATCAGGATCAGCATCATCGCGGCCAGGATCACGTAGGGGTTCACGTCCAGGCCGCGGATGAAGTTCATCAGCGTGTCGGCGCCGCCCAGGCCGGTGAAGATCGCCACGTAGGCCTTGGCCCCGATCGTGATCCAGAGGATCATCGAGGTCACCCGCAGCGTCTCGTAGCCCGCCTCGCCCAGGCCGCGCCAGCGCAGCCTGCCCCGCACGGCGCTGGCGCCGATGGCGCCCACCACGCCCACGGCCGCCGCCTCGGTGGGCGTGGCGATGCCGAAAAAGATCGAGCCCAGGATCAGCACGATCAGCACGGCGGGGATCACGACGGCGCGCAGGCTGAGCATCTTCAGCCTCATGGGCACGGGCTCGCCCGAGCCGGGCGGCACCTTGCCCGGCTTGAAATAGGCCACATACAGGATGTAGAGGATGTAGATCGCCGCCAGCAGCAGGCCGGGCACGATCCCGGCGATCAGCATCTTGCCGATCGACACCTGGGCCGTCACGGCATAGATGATGGTCAGGACCGAGGGCGGGATCAGGATGCCGAGCGTCCCCGCCGCGCAGATCGTGCCGGTCACCAGCGAAGGATCGTATTTGCGGCGCAGCATCTCGGGCATGGCCAGCACGCCCATGGCGGTCACCGCGGCGCCCACGACGCCGGTCATCGCCGCCATCACCACGCAGATGACCACCGTGCCGATCGCCAGCCCGCCCCGCAGGCGGCCGAACCACAGCTCCATCGCCTGGTACAGGTCCTCGATCACGCCCGAGCGCTGGAGGATACCGGCCATGAGGATATACAAGGGAACTCCGAGCAAAGCCTCGGAGCGCATGGTGTCGAAGATCTGGAGGACCAGGATCACCACCGAGTCCGGGTTCCACAGCGTGACCGTCAGCAGCAGCGAGAGTCCGCCGAGCACGAAGGCGATCGGCAGGCCCGTCATCATCAGCGCGGTCAGGCCGCCGAACATCAGCGCCAGGATCAGGTTCGCGCTCATGCTCCGCCCTCCTCGCGCCCGCCAAGACACAACAGCGCCAGCTCGGCCAGGCTCTGCAATCCCAGCAGCAGCACCGCGATCGGCACGGCGAGCTTGTAGGGCCACAGCGGCGGATTCCAGGCCGAGAAGGTGGTTTCCCCATAGGCCATGGCCTGCAGGGCGAGGGGCGTGGCGTAATACAGCAGGACGCCGCAAAAGAACAGGATGATGAGCTGGTTGGCGATGTCGACGATGCGGCCCGTGCGCGCCGACATCCGGCTGCGGAACAGGTCCATGTTGACGTGTCCGCCCAGGTGCAGCAGATAGGGGCCGCCCAGCAGGAAATAGGGCCCGAACAGCAGGACGGCCAGCTCCATGCCCCACACCGTGGGCTGATGGAAGACGTAGCGGCTGATGACCTCGTACATCATGACCGGCACGATGACCGCCATCAGGGCCGCCGCGGCGATGAACAGGAACTTGTTCAGGGCCGTGATGGCCCGGACATAGGCAAGAACGGCGATCGGCATGGAGCGGTTCCCGGCAAGCGCGAAGGGGACGGCGCGGCCCGCCGGGGCCGCGTCCGCGTCAGGAGATCGGCGCGCGCCGCGTCAGGCGATCAGGCCCAGCTTTTCCATGAAGGCGACCTGGCCGTCCAGGATCTGCGTGGCCAGGGCGTCGCCCTTGGTGGCCTGGCGCCATACCTCGACGGCCTTCTTGCGTGCCTGCGCCACGTCGGCCGGATCGAGCGCGGCCACCTCCACACCCTGCGCCTTGAACGCATCGATCGCCTTGCCGTCGGCCACGAGGATGTGCTGGCGCAGTGCCATGGACACCTCGCGCGCCGCCGCGGCCAGGGCCGCCTTGTGCGTCTCTGGCAAGGCGGAATACGCGGCCTGGTTCGCCACGTAGCTGGTGGCCGTCGTCGGCTGGTGCGGCCCGGGCATGACGATGTGCTTGGCCACCTCGCCCAGGCCCGCCTCCTGATTGGCCGTCAGGTCCCCCCGGTCGGCCAGGTCGATCACGCCCTTGTCCAGCGCGGAATAGACGTCGGCCGTCGCGAGCGGCGTCACCGCCACGCCCAGCGCGCCCATCACCGAGGAGGCCAGGCCGACGAAACGGCCCTTCTTGCCCTGGAAATCGGCGATGGTCTTGATGGGCACTTTGGAATGGATGGGTTCGGCGCCATAGACCGTGGGCGCGATGTAGAACAGGCCCGCGGGCGCGTACGCCTTGCGCGCGAGATCCAGCCCGCCCAATTCGTAGAACCAGGCCTCGTACTGGTCCGGCTCGGTGAACCCGAAGGGAATCGTGCTGGTGAAGGCAAAGCTGGGGATCTTGCCCGCCTCGTAGCCGTCGAAGGTCTTCATCATCTGGAAGGCGCCGCCGCGCACGGCATCGAACGCCTGGTTGGCCGGCACCAGTTGCCCGGCGGAGAACAGCTCGATCTCGAACTGGCCGCCGGTGAGCTCGGCCACGCGCTTGACGAAGACCTCCTCGAATTTCTGCGGCGTCGTGCCGCCGTCCCAAAGGGCCTGCATCCGCCACTTGACCTTGGCCTGTGCATGCGCCGCGGCGCCGAGCCCCAGGCCCACGCCCGCCAGGGCTCCGCCACCCAAGACCTTGAGCGCGGAGCGCCGATTGACTGTACCCATTGCTATCTCCCTTTGTAGCCGGATCCCGTTCCCGGGGCCGGACGGCGGACGATGGCGTCCACCCTCGTTCATCGTTCTGAAGCCCGGACGAAAAGCGCGCGCCGGACCGCTAGATCATAAGAGAGCGACAGGTACAATAAAAGGTACAGTTTTATAAATTCCCGTAAATTGTCCCATTATCTGACCCATGACAGTTGAACTGGAGGCCTCATGACCCGCATCGACGCGGTGATCCAGCGCATCCACGCCGGCATTGCGGCGGGCCTCTGGCCTCCGGGCGCCAGGATCTGGTCCATCCGCGCAGCCGCCGCGGAACTGAAGATGTCCAAGAACACCGTCGCCGAGGCCTACGACCGGATGGTCGCCCTGGGCCAGCTCGAGGCCCGGGTGGGTTCGGGCTACTACGTGCCCACCCGGGCCAGGCGCGAGCCCCTGCCCAAGGCCATCTCGGTGGCGCAGGCGGTGGACGCGGTGTCGCTGCTGCGCGAACAGCTCGTGAGGCGCTACGAAGTCCGGGTGGGCGAAGGCAGGCCGCCGCACGCCTGGGTCGGCCGCCCGGATTTCAAGCCCCTGTCCGACCCCGGTGCGCCATCGGATGACAACGAGATGCATGGCTACGGCAATCCCTGGGGGTTCGGCAGGCTGCGGGAATACCTGGCGCGCAGCCTGGGCGAGCGCGGCATCGAGGCCCGGCCCGGACAGGTCCTGACGACCATGGGCGCGAACCACGCCCTGGACCTGATCGCCCGCCAACTGCTCGAGCCGGGCGACACGGTGCTGGTCGACAGTCCGGGCTACTACCCGCTTTTCGCCAAGCTGCACCTGGGCGGCATCCGCATCGTCGGCGTGCGCCGCCTGGCCAACGGGCCGGACATCGACGACCTGCACGCCAAGGCCGCCCAGCACAAGCCCAAGCTGTTCTTCACCCAGTCGCTGGCCCACAATCCGACGGGCAGTTCGCTGGCGCTGCCGATCGGCCACCGCGTGCTGCAGGCCGCGACCCGCCACGGCTTCGACATCGTCGAGGACGATCCCTTCGCCGACATCCTGCCTCCCAACGCCCCGCGGCTGGCCGCCCTGGACCAGCTCGAGCGCGTCATCTACGTCGGCACATTCTCCAAGACCCTGTCCGCGGGGCTGCGCGTCGGCTATCTCGCGGCCAATCCCGCCCTGGCCGGCGCCCTGTGCGACCTCAAGATGCTCACCATCGCCAGCTCCGGGGATCTCGCCGAACGGATGCTCTTTGGCTTCATCGCCTCGGGCCACTACCTGAAGCACCTGCGCAAGCTGCGCGCGCGGGTGTCGCAGACCACCGCGCTGGCGCTCAAGGCGGTGCGCGGCCTGGGCCTCGAGGTCTTCTGCGAGCCCTCGGGATGCTTTTACCTGTGGGCCTACCTCCGGCCCGGCGACGACGAACTCAGGCTCGTCGAGGAAGCCTCGGCGCGGAACATCTTCATCGCCCCGGGCCGCCTGTTCATGCCCGAGCGCGTCAACGACCGGCCCGCCATGCGCCTGAACATCGCCTACGCCACGCACCCCAAGTTCATCGCCTTCATGCGGGAGCGCGCGGCGGGCAGCGCCTGACCGCCCCGGGCGGCAGGAGCGCCGCGCCCGAGTTTTCTTCATGGGCGGGCGCCGATATCGTCCGTTGCCCGCCCCTCCGGGTCCGGACTATCCTGGGTCTCCCGATACCGCCCCGGAGCCGACCCGATGTCCGATCCCGCCGTCCAGCAGCCGTCCGCCGAGGATTTCGGCTCGGAATACGCGGCGTTCGCCGCGACCCTGAGCACGCGGGACATCCCCGAGCCGGTCCTGCGCGGCGCCCGCGACAATCTCTTCGACACCCTGTCCTGCGCCATCGCAGGGTCGTCCGCCCAAGGGGTGGATGAGGTCCGCTCGCTGGTCGAGGAATGGGGCGGACGCCCCGAGGCCGGCATCCTGTGCTCGGCGAGCCGCGTCCCGGCGCACCACGCGGCCTGGGTCAACGGCATGATGGCCCATGCGCGGGACTACGACGACACGCACGACGAGGCGGTGCTGCACGCCGGCGTCTCGGTCATTCCCGCGGCCCTGGCCGCCTCCCAGCTCGAGCCGCGCGCGAGCGGCGCCGACCTGCTCGCCGGGATCGTGGCCGGGCTGGAGCTCATCTGCCGCCTGGGCGTCGGCACCCGCATCGGCATCATCGAAAGCGGCTTCATGTATACGTCCCTTTTCGGCTATTTCGCCGCGACCGCGGCGGCGGCGCGCGTCATGGGGCTGAGCGCCGCCCAGACCGCCAATGCGCTGGGCATCGCGTACAGCCAGGCGGCCGGCACGCACCAGGTCACGCGCGACGGCGCGGGCACCAAGCGCATGCAGCCGGGATTCGCCGCCAAGGCGGCCCTGCTCTCGGCGCAGATGTCCCGCCGCGGCGTGCGCGGCGTCGTCCATACCTTCGAAGGCGCCGACGGGCTGTTCCGCAGCTATCTGGACAACCGCGTGGACACCGGGCGGATGCGCCGGGGACTGGGCGAGACCTACGAAATGCGGAACCTCAGCTACAAGCCCTACCCATGCTGCCGTTTCAACCATACGGCGATCGAGGCCGCGCTGCTGCTGCGCCGGCGCCCCGGCTTCGATCCGCGGCGGATACGCCGCGCCGTCGTGGGCGTGACCCACGACGCCCACCAGGCCGTGTGCACGCCCGAGGCCGTGCGCCGCGCGCCCCGGACCATCGTCCAGGCCCAGTTCAGCATCCCCTACACGGTGGCCTGCGCGCTGGCCGACGGCGAGGTGGCGCTGCGCCATTTCACCGAGGAAGGCCTGCGCGACGCGGACATCCTGGCACTGGCCTCGAGGATCGAGGGCCGGGTGGACGCGGGGATCGAGCGCGAATGGTCCCGCAGCATCTCGCCCGCGATCCTGCGCGTGGAGACCGGGGACGGAACCTTCGAGCAGCGGATCGACTACCCCAAGGGCCACCCGCGGTCGCCCATGACGGCGGCGGACTTCGACGCCAAGCTCGCCGGCTGCGCCGCGGCCAGCGGCCTGGACTGGCCGGCGGACCTGGCGGCGCGCCTGCATGCGGCGATCGACGGCCTGGAGCAGGCGCCCGACAGCCGCGACCTCATCCGCCAGCTGACGCCGGAACGGACGGCGGCCGCGACGGCGCCGGCGGTGTGAGGGCTCGCCCGGCGCTCAGGCCCCGGTGCGCCCCGCCCCCCTCACGGCGGGCTCCCGCGGCGTGGCCCCTCCGTCCAGGTCCGTGGCGGGTGCCTCGCCGGACACTTCGCCGTCCGGAACGGCATCCCCCTCCTCCGGCGCCTCCTCGGCGAGCTGCGCCAGGATCCATTGGCGAAACGCCGAGATCTTGGGGACGTCCATGCGGCCCGGCTGGCAGACCACGTAGAAGCCGTTGGTGTGCCGCAGGGGAACGTCGAAGGGAATCATGATCTGGCCCGCCGCGATGTCGTCCAGGACGTAGTGGCGCTGGCTCAGCCCGACGCCCATGCCCGCGAGCACGCACTGCTGGACCACCGCCAGGTCCTCGGGATAGACCTCGCGAAAGGGCTTGAAGGGCGCGTCGCTGACCTGCGCCCACCAGGCGGGCCATTCCTCGCGCCTGGCGTACACGTGATAGAGGGTGGTCTTGAGGAGATCCTCGGGGGTTTCCAGGCCCACGGCCTGCGCCAGGCGGGGCGAGCAGATCGGCACCATCTCGACCTGGAACAGCAGCTCGGAATGGATGCCGGGCCAGGGCGGCGCGCCGTAGCGCACCGCCACGTCGATGTCGTCCTCGTCGAAATCCACCTCGGCGCGCCCCGCCGAGAGCCGGATCTCGATGTTGGGATGGCGCGCCTGGAAATCCGGCAATTTGGGGATCAGCCAGCGGATCAGGAAATTGGTGTACGAATGCACGGTCAGGACCGTGCGCCGCTTGCTCTGGCGCAGGGCCTGGGCGGCCTGGCTGATGCCGTCGAAGGACCGGGTCAGCGCCTGCGCGAATTCCCGGCTGGCGGGCGGGATCACCAGGTTGTTGTTGACCCGCTCGAACAACTGGAAGCCGAGGTACTCCTCGAGAGAGCGCACGTGGCGGCTGATCGCGCCCTGCGTGACGCTGAGCTCGGCGGCCGCCTTGGTGAAGCTCTCGTGGCGCACCGCGGCCTCGAATGCCCTCAACTGGTTGAGGGGCGGCATGTACCGTTTTTGCACCCGATTGTTCATGGCTCATCCACCCAGGTAGGCGCTCAGGATCTCGTCGCTGCGCAGCAGCTCCTGGCTGGTCCCGCGCAGCGCCAGCGTCCCGGTCTCGAGCACGAATCCGCAGTCCGAGATCTTGAGCGCGAGCCGCGCGTTCTGCTCGACCATGATGACGGTGATGCCCTCGCCGTTGATGGTCCGCACCAGCCTTGCGACCTCATGGATGAGCTTGGGCGCCAGTCCCAGGGTCGGCTCGTCGAGCATCAGGATGCGAGGCTCGCTGATCAAGGCGCGCGCGATCGCGACCATCTGCTGTTCCCCGCCAGAGAGGCTGGAAGCGACCTGATTCCGGCGCTCGGCCACCCGGGGGAAGATCTCGTAGAGGAATTCCAGGCGCCGGCGGAAGCGGCGGGCGTCGCGCACGCGATAGGCGCCGGCCCGGATGTTGTCGTAGACGCTCATCTCGGGAAACAGCCGCCGGCCCTCGGGGCACAGCACGATCCCGCGCTCGAGCCGCTCGTGGGGCTTGAGGGCGGTGATGTCCTCGCCATCGAGGCGGATGGACCCCCGGGCATGGCGCGTCAGCCCCACGATCGCCTTGAGCAGCGTGGATTTCCCCGCGCCGTTGGCGCCGATGATCGCGGCCACGCCCTTGTCCGGGATCTCGATGGAGACGTCCCGCAGCGCGTGCACCCCGCTGTAGTCGACGGAAAGATTCTGGATCTCAAGCAAAGTCGTAATCCTCCCCCAGATACGCGTCGATGACCGACGCGTCCGCCTTGACCTGCGCGGGCGTGCCCAGCGCCAGCGGCTCGCCGCGATTGACGACCAGGATGCGATCGCAGGTCCCCATCACCAGCGGCATGTCGTGCTCGACCAGCAGGATGGTGATGCCGAGCTCGTCGCGCAGCCGGCGGATCAGCAAGCCGGCCTCTTTTTTCTCGGACGAATTCAGGCCCGCGGCCGGCTCGTCCATCAGCAGCAGCCTGGGCCCCGCCATGATCGCCATGCCGATGCCGAGCATTTTTTGCAGGCCGTAGGCCAGGCCTCCCGCCGGCAGCCCGAGGACATCGCCGAGCCCGACGAAGCCGGCGACCCGCCCCAGCCGGTCCGCATCCACGGCCGCCTTGCGCGAGGAGAAATACGCGCGGGGGCTGTTGCGCAGCCTCAGCACCTCGGCGCGGCGCAGGTTCTCGCGCACGGTGTGCGTCCCGAACACGTGGACGGCCTGGAACGTCCGCGCGATCCCGCGGCGCGCGATCTCGTCGCTGGAATGCCCGGAAATGTCATGGCCGCCGAGGGCCACCGTCCCGCCGGTGGGCCGGTAATGGCCGGCGATCACGTTGAACAGCGTCGTCTTGCCGGCGCCGTTGGGACCGATGATGCCGAATATTTCCCCATCGCTCACCGAGAACGACACCTTGGACACCGCCGTCAGGCCGCCGAATCGCTTGGTCAGGCCCCGGACCTCGAGCAGTTCAGGCATCGGCCTTCCTCCTTTGCACGATGGCGATCAGGCCCTGCCTGAAGAAGATCAGGAAGACCACCAGGCATACCCCGTAGATCAGCAACTGGTACTCGCGCGCCTCGCGCAGGATCTCGGGCAGCGGCACGATGAAGATCGCGCCCAGCACCGGGCCCAGGACCGTGCCGACGCCACCGATCGCGTTGATGACGATCAGGTCGACCGACAGCATGAAGCCGAAGGCCCCCGGCGACAGGAAGCCGATGTAGAACGCGTAGAGCCCGCCGCTCAGCCCGGCGATGAAGGCGCTCGCCGCGAAGGTGCCGATGCGCCACGACAGGGCGTTCGAGCCGAGCGCGCGGCTGAGCATCTCGTCCTCGTTCAGGGACTGGAAGATCGCCCCGATGTCCGAGCGCTCGACCCGGCGCATGCACCAGTAGACCAGCGCGCTCAGCAGCAGGCCGAACACGAAATAATGCTGCGGCTGCGTCAGGCGCAGGCCCGGCACCGAGAACTTGGGGATGCCGTACAGGCCGTTGTTTCCGCCGAACAGCGAGGTCCACTCCTGGAAGACCAGGTTGATGATCTCGCCGAAGGCATAGGTGAGCAGCACGAAATACACGCCCTTGATGCGCAGGAACAAGGGGCCCACCAGCGCGGCGAGGGCGCCGGCGATGAGGGCGCCCGACAGCATCGCCAGCGCCGGCGGGAACCCCAGGCGTATCGTCAGCAGCGCGCTGCCATAGGCGCCGATGCCCATGAACGCGGGCTGCGCGATGGAGAGCTGTCCGATCTTGAGCATGAGGTTCATGCTGAGCGCCATCGGGATCATGATGGTGATCATCGTGGCCAGGTGGAACACGTAGCGCCCGCCCACGAGCCAGGGCAGCAAGGCCAGGGCGGCGATCAGCAGGAGGATGTAGCGCGTCCTCATCGCAGCGCCCTCCCCATCAGGCCGCTGGGCCGCGCGACCACGACCAGCAGCACGATGGCGAAGGACACGATCAGCGCGACCGTGGAATTGATCATGGTGGTGACGATCGATTCGCTCAGGCCGATCAGCAGGCCGCCGAGCACCGCGCCGGGCAGGCTGCCCAGCCCGCCGAGGATGACGACCACGAAGGCCTTGAGCATCGGCAGCTCTCCCATGTAGGGCCCCGCGGTGTAAATGGGCGCCATCAGCGCGCCCGCCAATCCGGCCAGCAGGCAGGCCAGGCCGAACGCCGACCCGTAGACCACGCCGGGCTCGATCCCCATGAGCGTCGCCGTGTCCGGATCCTGCGCCACCGCCTGCATGGCCAGGCCGAGCCTCGCGTACTTGAGGAAGACGTAGAACGCCGCCAGGATGGCCAGGGCGCAGAGCGCCACGATGCTGCGGTCCCAGGGGACGGAGGCGTCCATCAGGCTCCAGGTGCCGGTGAAGGGACGCGGCACCGAGTGCTCGGCCGGCCCGAACAGCAGCAGCGCCACCGATTGCAGGATGACCCCGACGGCGAGGGACATGATCATGCCGGCCAGCTCGTCGCCCACCAGCGGCCGGAACAGGACGCGCTCGACCACGACGCCCAGGAAGCCGCTCACGAGCCCGCCGGCCAGGACCGCCGCGAAGAACGGCCACCCCAGCGCGCCGAACAGGAACAGCACCACCATGGCGCCGACCATGTAGAACTCGCCATGCGCGAAGTTGACGATCCGCATGATGCCGAAGATCAGCGTGAACCCCAGCGCCATGAGCACATAGATCAGGCTCGCCAGGAGCCCGTTGACGATGATCTGTTCAGCCATGGGCCACCCGCCCCCCGGCCGTGCGCGCCGCGGCGGATGCGCCGGGTTCCCGTGCCGGCCGGATCGCTCTGGATCGGTGTTTCATGTCTCGTCTCCTGCTGGCCGGCGGCCAGTTCCGTTCCTCTTTCGGGACCCTCCCGGACGCGGCGTGTCCCAGTATAGGAATGCGCGTCCGCGGCGGTCCATGCCGATTTTCGGGAGGCCGCGTCCGCGTCCCGCGAAGATGCCCCGCGCCGCGCGCCGCGGCGGGACCGCCCCCGCCCCGCGCATCAGATCACCCCTCGCGCGCGCCATTCCTCGAGCTCCTGCGCCGTGTGCCCCAGCCACTGGCCGAACACCTGCTCGTTGCTCGCACCCAGCGGCAGGCTGGGCTCGATGGGCCGGCGCTCGACCCCCTCGAAGACCAGCGGCGAATGCGGCAGGATGACGCGGCCGAGCTCGGGATGGTCGACCCGCTGCAGGCTGCCGCGCGCCAGCATGTTGCGGTCGTGCAGGACCTCCTTGAGGCTGCGCACCGGCGCGCAAGGCACCTTGGCCTCGAGCATGCGGGTGGCGATCTCCTCCTTGGGCATCCGGGTGGTCCAGGACTCCAGCAGCGCATCCACCTCGGCCGCGTGCTGGACCCGCGCCGAGCGGCTGATGAAGCGCGGGTCCGACTTGAGCCCGGGGCGCCCGATCACGTCCAGGATCGCCTGGAAATGCCGGTCGCCCGGGGCGTTGAGCACCACGTAGCCGTCCTTGGCCGGATATACATTGTATGGCGAGATCCCCAGCCCCCCGTGCCGGTTGCCGGTGCGCGCCGGCGCGGCGTCGCCGCGCGCGTGCAGCATGCCCAGGTTGGAGGCGAGCGAGGCGAACACGGCATCCTGCATCGACACCTCGACCACCCGCCCGGCGCCCGTGCGCTCGCGCTCGTAGAGCGCCGTCATGATCGCCGCGTACAGGTGGATGCCGGCCATGAAGTCGCAGATGGCGGCGCCGGACTTCACGGGCGGCTGGTCCGGATAGCCCGTCGAGTCGATGATGCCCGACATGGCCTGCATCACCAGGTCCATGGCCGGATAGTCCCGGTAGGGCCCGGTCTTGCCGTAGCCCGAGCTCGAGCCGTAGATCAGCCGGGGATTGAGGGCGCGCAGCTCGACCGCGCCCAGCCCCAGGCGATCCATGACGCCGGGGGCGAAGTTCTCGACCAGGACGTCCGCGCGGCTCGCCATTTCACGCAGCAGGTCGGCCCCCCGGGGATCCTTGAGGTTCAGCGTGACGGGCTTCTTGTTCGAATTGAGCATGGCGAAGGGCAGCGCCGCGCCGCCCATGTCGCCCCGGCTCCTCAGGTGCTCGCCCTGCCGGGGCTCGACCTTGATCACCTCGGCGCCCGCCATGGCCATCAGGAAGGTGGCATAGGGGCCGTTGTAGACGTGCGAAAGATCGATGACCACGACCCCGTCCAGGGGCAGGCGGTTCCCCGCTTTCTCCATGGGCTGACTCTCGGGAATGTTCATTTCGCGCCGTCCAAGAGGCGGCGGGCCGCCAGTTGATGCGGCCGGTCGAGCATCCGGCCGTCGAGCGACACCGAGCCCGCGCCCGGCGCCGCCTCGAAGGCGGCGAGCACGCGGCGGGCCCAGTCCAGTTCCTGCTCGGAGGGCTCAAAGACCGCGTTGATCACGGCGACCTGGTCGGGATGGATGGCGGCCTTGGCCGTGAACCCGTCGCGCCGGGCCGCCGCCGCCTCGGCCCGCAGGCCTTCGGGATCGCGGAAATCGGTGTACACGGCATCGATGGGGGCCACGCGCGCGGCGGCCGCGCCCAGCAGCGCCATGGACCGCGCCAGGCGAAAGAGCGCGGTGTACTCGCCCGATGCCTCGCGGTTGGACCGGGCGCCGACGTCGGTGGCGAGATCCTCGCCGCCCCACAGCATGCCGCACAGCCGCGGGCTGGCCGCGCGGGCGTACTCGCCCATGTTCAGCACGGCGGCGGCATGCTCGGTGACGATCGGCAGCACCCGGATGCCGCCGGGCGCGAGCCCCTCGCGCACCTCCAGGGCCTCCAGGTAGGCGTCCACCCGGGCCAGCGCCCCGGCGCCGGAGCACTTCGGCAGCATGATGCCCTCGGGCCGCGCGCCCGCCACGGCGGCCAGGTCCTGGAGGGTGAGGCCGGTGTCGAGCGCATTGACCCGCACGAACAGGCGGTGCCGGTCGCGATGCCGCGCGACGAAGGCCGCGGCAAGCTCGCGCGCCCGGGCCTTGCCGGCCATCGGCACCGCGTCCTCCAGGTCGAGGATCAGGGCGTCGGCGCCGCATCCCAGCGCCTTTTCCAGCTTGCGCTCGTCATGTCCGGGGACGAAAAGCAGGGATCTCATGTCAGAACGCCCCCGTCGACAGGAAGCCGTCCACCGGATCGAAATCCTCGAGCAGCTTGCGGCCGACGAGGTCCTTGAGCGTCTCGGTGGCGCCGCCGCCCAGGGTGCCGTAGCGCGCGCCGCGATAGAAGCGCGACACGGGATACTCGTCCGTGAAGCCGTAGCCGCCATGCACCTGCAGGGCCTCGCTGGTGATGCGGATCGCCATCTCGTTGACGAAGATCTTGGCGATGGCCGCCTCGTGGGGATCGGGGAAGGGATCGGCGGTGAGGCAGGCGCGGTACAGCAGGCTGCGCCCCGCCTCGATGTCGCGGTACATCTCGGCGAATTTCCAGCGGATGCCCTGGAAATCGCCGACGGCCTTGCCGAAGACCTTGCGGTCGCGCACGTACTTGATCGCCTCCTCGAACGCCCCTTCGGCCAGGCCGAGCGAGACGCTGGGATTGAGGCAGCGCTGCGTGTTGAAGGCCGAGAGCAGCTTCTTGAAGCCGCCCTGGCGCAGGATGACGTTCTCGACGGGAACCTCGACGTCCTCGAAACGGATCTCGGCGAGATTCTCGCCGCCCATGGTGTGGTAGCGCGCCGTGACCTGGAAGCCCGGCGTGTGGCGATTGATCAGGACGCAGCCGATCCCTTCGCGCCCGGGCGTGCCGTCGATGCGGCTGAAGACCACGAACCATTCGGCCTCGTCGGCGCGGCTGATCAGGGTCTTGACCCCGTTGACGACGGCGCGGTCGCCGCGGATGGCCGTGTTGGTGCGGTAGTTGGGCACGTCGGTGCCCGCGTGCGGCTCGGTCATGCACACGGCCAGCATGGCGTCGCCCGTGCAGACCTTGGGCAGGATGTCGCGCTTCATGTCCTCCGGCGCATAGGTCGAGATCACGCGCACCTGGACGCCGACCTCGCCCATCAGGGCCATGGCGGTGGCATAGCAGTGCTTGGCGACCTCCTCGATGACCAGGGCGGTATCGAAGACCGCCAGGTCCGAGCCGCCGTATTCCTCGGGAATCGACATGCCCAGCACGCCGATCTCCGCGAGATCGCGCAGGTTTTCCCAGGGGAAGGTCCCGTCCAGGTACTTCAGCGCCCGGCCGCGGAACTTGTCCCGGCCCAGTTCGCGGACGGTCCCGACCAGCGCGCGCTGCTCGGGGCTCAGCCGAAGTCTTGCATTGCTCATACCCATGCTTCCCATAAAACGTTGTCGTCAAACTTGCCGGTCCGCCGCGTGCCGGATCCGCCTGGATCCGGGCCCCGCGGCACTCACTGGAATCCCTGGGCCTTCGCGATCTCTCGCGCCTCGCGCGCCAGCGATTCCCGATGGTCGGGATGGGCCACGCCGATCAGCCGCCGGATCCGCTCCTGCAGCGAGCAGCCGCGCAGGTGCGCGACCCCGTGTTCGGTCACCACGGCATCCACGTCACCGCGCGGCGTGGTCACCGGCCGGAGTCCCAGCGCGCCCACCAGGCGCGAGTGCCTGCCGTCGGCGGTCGCCGAGGGAATGGCGATGATGGAGCGCCCGCCCGGCGACAGGGTCCCGGCCCGCACGAAATCGGCGTGGCCGCCCAGGGCGCCGAGGTAGCGGCCGGCGGCGACCTCGGCGTTCACCTGGCCCGTCAGGTCGATCTCGACCGCCGAATTGATGGTGTGGAACATCGACAGCGACGCCGCCGTCGCCGGGCTGTGGGTGTAGTCGGCGCTGCGCAGATCCACCGAGCCGCTGTCGCGCGCGAAGTCCCTCAGGCGCCCGGTGCCGAACAGGCCGCCCGTGACCGTCTGGCCCTCGTCGCATCCCTTGTGGGCATTGGTCACGACGCCGCGCTCCACCAGATCCACCAGCACATCCGAGACCACGCCGCTGTGCACGCCCAGGCCGCGATGGCCGGACAGCGCCCGCGCCACGGCGGCGGGCAGCGATCCCACGCCGAGCTGCACGGTCGCGCGATCGGGAATCAGCGCCGCCACGTTCGCGGCGACCGCGCGCTCGACCTCCGAGGGCTCGGGGTCCTGCATCTCGATGATGCGCTCGTCGCGCTCGACCAATACGTCGATGTCCGCGGCGTCGACCAATGCATCGCCCAGCAGCGCGGGCAGCGCCGGATTCACGAGCGCGATCACCACGCGCGCGCGCTGGATCATCGCCCGCGTGAAATCCGCGATCACGCCCAGCGAGTAGCGGCCGCCCGACAGCGGCCGCACCTGGATCAGCGCCGCGTCGACGCGGATGCGGCCGCTGCGCAGCAACTGGGGGATCGCGCTGACGTGGCAGGGAAAGATCTCCGATACCGCGCTGACCCGGCGGCTCGTGCCCGCGCCGTTGAAGGCATGCAGGCGAAAGGCGTCGGTCAGTTCCGGGCGCAGGGTGTCGGATTGCGTCAGGCCGAACAGCAGCGCGCAGTCCTCGAGGGTGTGCCGCTGGGCGACCAGCGCCTCGGTCAGCGCCAGGGGCTCGCCCGGCCCCTGGGGCCAGGCCACCACGTCGCCGGCCTGCAGGTGGTCCGCCAGGCGCAGCCTGTCCAGCGGCACCGCCGGGATGGTTTGAACGGATGTTGCGTTCGCCTTGCCTTGCATATGCTCGACGCCTTTCCGGGCGGATGGTTTCAGGGCTCGCGGAGGCCGGGAAACCGCATGGAATCTGCGTTTCCGGACGTTCCGTGAGGAAGTTCGGGCTAGTGTAGAATTGGCTCGGCAGAGGGGTCCATCGGTATTTCCGGGACACCGTATCCTCATTTCCAGAACTCCAGAACCATCCCCAGGGAGCACGCCCGTGATGATCGATCTGGTCCAGTTGCGCACCTTCGTCTGCGTCGCCGAGGAACAGCACCTGACCCGCGCCGCCGAGCGCCTGCACATCAGCCAGTCGGCCGCCAGCGCGCACGTGCGGGCGATCGAGGACCACTTCGACACCCAGCTCTTCATCCGCACCAACCGCAACCTGAAACTCACCCATACGGGCGAGCTGCTGCTCGACGAGGCGCGCAACCTGCTGAACAACGCCAGCATGTTCACGTCCTTCGCCCGCAAGCTGCGCGGCAAGATGGAGGGCCAGCTCACGATCGGGTCCAGCAGCGACCCCTCCAGCCGCGGGGCCGACACGGTGGCCGCCCTGCTGCGGGCCCATCCGCTGATCAGCGTGGACCTGCGCGCCCGTCCCTCGGCCGGCACGCGGCAGGACCTCAAGACCGGCGAGCTGGACGCCGGCATCCTGCTGGGGCCGTCCAACGATCCCGACATCCTGCACTACGAGCTGACGCGCTTCGGCTTCAGGATCGTGGGGCCGGTCGCCATGCGGGCGCAGATCGAGGCGGCCGACTGGGGCGCCCTGGCCGCCATGCCCTGGATCACGCCGCTGGACGCCAACATGGCCTACGCCATCCTGCTGGACGACATGTTTGCCGCCCGCGGGCTCACGCCCCGGTCGGTGGCCCGCTTCGACAACGCGGCGCTGGCAGGGGCCATGGCCAAGGCGGGCGTGGGGCTCACGCTCATGCGCGAGGACCACGCCCTCGAGGGCGCCGCTAACGGCTTCCTGGCCATCTCGCCCATCGCCCAGGCGCAGTTGCCGCTCTACGTCGTGCACCTGGCCAGCCGCAAGTCCGACCCGCTGATCGAGGCGTTCGTGGCGGCGGCCCGCGGCGTCTGGGCCGGCGAGGGCTGAGGCCCCCCGCCTCCGACCGCGCGCCTCCGCGGCATCCGCACCGGCCCGCCCGCACCGGCCCGCCCGCGGCTGCGCCCGCCCCGTCCGCCGCCCACGGCGCCCGTGTTCACGAATCCTGGACGCGGCGAACCGAAAATCGCCATGTACCGCGCGCCGGGCCGATTCTTATACTGGCGGGGTCCAAATCCACCGGCGGAGCCGCCCGCGCCCTCCGCCTTCCCGCCCCAGGAGGCCGCATACATGTCCAGTCCAGCCACGCAAGGATCCGCAAACGCCTTTCACACCGCCATGACCATCGGCAACGAGGATCGCGCAGGCGAGGGAGACTTCATCGAGGTGACCAGCCCCGTGACCGAGGAGCGCATCGCGCACTTCCGCGGCGCCTCGCCCGCCCAGGTCGACGAGGCGGTGGCCAGCGCCGCGGCCGCCTTCGAGAGCGGCGCGTGGGATTCGCCCGAGCTGCGCCGCTCGGTGCTGCACCGCTTCGCCGACCTCATCGCCGAGCAGCGCGATTCCCTGATGGACACCCTGATCGCCGAAATCGGGACGCCGGTCAACCTCAAGGCCAACCACATCGACACGCCCGTGCGCTTCCTGCGCTGGCTGGCCGACGCCGCCGCGGTGGACCGCACGCGCCATCTGGGCTTCAACGCCACCCTGACGGCCACCAGCATGGTCGCCTACCGGCCGGTGGGCGTGGTGGCCGCCATCACCGCCTTCAATTATCCGATCCTGATCGGGGCGACCAAGATCGGCGCCGCGCTGGCCGCGGGCTGCACGACGGTCCTGCTGTCCTCGCCCCAGGCGCCCCTCACCGTGCTGCGCCTGGGCGAGCTGGCGCGCCGCGCGGGCTTTCCCCCGGGGGTGGTCAACATCATCGCCGGCGGCGCCGAGACGGGCCGCGCGCTCACCGGGCACCCGGGCGTGGCCAAGGTCAGCTTCACCGGTTCGGTCAACGTCGGCCGGCAGGTCATGCAGCAATCGGCCGAGGGGCTGCGCGACGTGGTGCTGGAGCTCGGCGGCAAGTCCGCGGCCATCATGCTGCCGGGCGTGGACTTCGACAAGTACGCCTTCTCGCTGCACGCCCGCTACGCGCGCAACGCGGGACAGGGCTGCGGCTCGCCCACCCGCATCCTGATCGAGGAATCCCGCTACGAGGAATTCGCCGAGATCAGCCGCAAGGTCTATCCCAGGCTCAAGGTCGGCGACCCCAAGGATCCCGCCACGATCCTGGGTCCGGTGGTGAGCTCGGCCCAGCGCGACCGCATCGAGGCCCGGCTGGCGCGCGCGGTCGCCGGCGGCGCCGAGATCATCGCCGGCGGCGGGCGGCCCGGCATCCCCAGGGGCTGGTACCTGAATCCCGCCCTGGTGGGCAATCTCGACAACCGCTCCGAACTCGCGCGCGAGGAGATCTTCGGCCCGGTCTCGGTGGTGCTCACCTACCGCACGGTGGAGGAAGCCGTCCAGATCGCCAATGACTCGCCCCTGGGCCTGAAGGCCTATGTCTTCGGCAAGACGGACGAATGCCTCAAGCTCGCGCCCGCCCTGCGCGTGGGCACCATCCAGATCAATGGCGGCAGCCCGCTGCGGCCCGACGCCCCCATGACGGGATACAAGCACAGCGGGATCGGCAGCGAATGGGGCGAGGATGGCCTGCGGGAATTCATGCGGCCCCAGCACATCGACTGCCCCGTCGCCTGAGGCCGGCGCGGTATCGAGCTCGGGCCTCGCCGCCCGAGCCGTGACCGTCCACCTCCTGGGGGTCGGTTCAATTCCCGGGGCGCCTTTTTTTTGACCGGGCCCGGCGCCGCGAAGGCCGCCGGGCCGGGCCGTCCGGGCCGCTAGTCGTTCGAGGTCTTGCCGAGCACCACCGGCTCGCCGTTGCGGATGGCGCCGATGTAGTTGACCGTCATGACCTGGTGGTCGATCCCGTAGTGCTTCATGCCGCCCATGTGCAGGTCCTCGCCCTGCACCGACTTGAACGGCATGGCCGCCTTGAACGAGGCGGCCACCTTGGCCGTGTCGTCGATGGTGCCGGCCTTCTGGACCGCATGGAGGATGGCGTTGGCGCCGTCGTAGAACGACACGATGATCTCGTTGGCGTCGTGGCCATTGCGCTTTTTGTAGGCCGCGGCGAGCTCTTGATAGCCCTTGTTCGCCGGATCGGCGTACAGCATGTTGATCGTGCCCTCGGCGGCCGCGGCGCCGGCGCCGGCCACGATGTCCTTGGGACCCGCGCCGCCCGTCTTGGTAAAGAGCTTGTCGTAGCCGAGCTCGCGGGCCTGGCGGATGATCAGGCCCGCCGTGGCGGGCGAGGTGCCGCCCAGCTCGATCATGTCGGGCTTCATGGCGATGATGCGCGTGAGCATGGGCTGGAAATCCTTTTGCGCCCGCTCGAAAAGCTCGTGCCCCAGCACCTCGAAACCCTTTTCCTTGAAGATCGCCTCGCTCAGGCGCACCTGGTCCCAGCCGGTCTCGTCGTTCGGATTGACCACCACCACGCGGCGCGCCTGCAGATTGTCCTTCATCCAGCCGATCATCGAGGGCAGGTAGTCCTCGGGCGCGCTGTACATGCGGAACATGTACTGGGAATCCTTGTCCAGGGCCTTGCTGGTGTAGGCCGAGGACATGCCGATGACCTTGTCGTCCTCGACGTTGCGCTTGAGCGCCATGGTCGCCGCCGAGGACAGGATGATGACGTATTTCACGCCGTCCTGGTTGACCAGGCGGTTGTAGGCGGCCACGGCCTCGGCCGCCTTGTACTGGTCGTCGTAGGCGATGACCTCGACCTTGACCTTCTTGCCGCCGACGTCCAGGCCGCCGGCCTGGTTGACCCGCTCGGCCAGGATGCGGGGCCCCTCGGCGGCGGCCATCCCCCAGGGGGCGCCGCCTCCCGTCAGCGCGGCGATCACGCCGATCTTCAGCGTCTCGGCGCCCGCGGCGCCGGCATGCAGCAGGCCGGCGGCGGCCAGGCAGGCCAGGACGGCCCGGGGAGTGAAAATGGATTTATGGATCATGGCTTTGTCTCCGGTCCATGGTTGAGGGTGGTGCATCAATCGTTCGAGGTCTTGCCAAGCACCACGGGCTCGCCCTTGCGGATCGTGCCGATGTAGTTCACCGTCATGATCTGGGCATCCGCGCCGTAGTGCTTCATGCCGCCCAGGGTCATGGGATCGCCCTGGAGGGAGGTCATGGGCAGGGTCTTCTTGAAGGCCGCCATGACCTTGGCCGTGTCGTCGATGGTCCCCGCCTTCTGGATGGCATGCAGCAGGGTGTTGGCGCCGTCATAGAACGGCACAATGATTTCGTTGGGCTCCTGGCCCTGGTTGCGCTTCTTGTAGTCGGCCACCAGCGCCCGATACCCGGCATTGGACTGGTCGGCATACAGCATGTTGATGATGCCCTCGGCGGCCTCCGCGCCCGCGCCCGCCACGATGTCCCTGGGCCCGGCGCCGCCCGTCTTGGTAAAGAGCCTGTCGTAGCCGAGCTCGCGGGCCTGGCGGATGATCAGGCCCGCCGTGGCCGGAGGCGTCCCGCCCAGTTCGATCATGTCGGGCTTCATGGCGATGATGCGCGTGAGCATGGGCTGGAAGTCCTTTTGCGCCCGCTCGTAGAGCTCGTGGCCCAGCACCTCGAAACCCTTTTCCTTGAAGATCGCCTCGCTCAGGCGCACCTGATCCCAGCCGGATTCGTCGTTCGGGTTGACTACCATCACCCGCCGCCCCTGCAGATTGTCCTTCATCCAGCCGATCATCGAGGGCAGATAGTCCTCGGGCGCGCTGTACATGCGGAATACGTAGTGGCTGTTCTTGTCCAGCGCCTTGCTGGTGTAGGCGCCGGTCATCATGACCACCTGGTCGTCCTCGGCGTTCTGCTTGAGCGCCAGCGTCGCGGCCGAGGACAGGATGACGATGTACTTCACGCCATCCTGGTTGACCAGGCGGTTGTAGGCGGCCACCGCCTCGGCCGCCTTGTACTGGTCGTCATAGGCGATGACCTCGACCTTGACCTTCCTGCCGCCGACGTCCAGGCCGCCGGCCTGGTTGACCCGGTCGGCCAGGATGCGCGAGCCCTCGGCGGCCGCCATTCCCCAGGGGGCGCCGCCGCCCGTCAGGGCGGCGATCACGCCGATCTTGAGCGTCTCGGCCGCCCCCGCGGCCGCGCTGCACAGCAGCCCGGCGCCCAGGACGAAGGCCATGGCGGCCCGCAGCTTGATGGTGGATGTGCGAATCATGGGTCTGTCTCCTTTTTGTATGGATCTTTCAGGCGATTTCCAGCGCGGCCAGTGTCCCCTCGCGGATCGCCTCGAAGAATTTCCTCGAGCCCCGGACGTCGCCCACGTGATGGACGGGCACGCCCAGGCCCTCGAACTGCGCGCCGTCCGCCATGCGGTCGGCGTATCCTGTGCAGAAGATCACGTCGTCGATCCCCTCGAGCCGGCGCGGCAGCCGCTTGCGCGTCTGGATCTCGACCCATCCGTCGCCGATCCTCAGGACCCGGGTATGCGTCAGCACCTCCATGTCCAGCTCGGCGAAACGATCGACGTAATGCACCTTGTCCGCGTGCACGGCCTTCTTGAGGATCTCGGAGCGCGCCACGAGGATCGGGGTGCCGCCGTGGTGCGCGAGGAAGTCCGCGACCTCCACGCCGACCAGCCCACCGCCCACCACCAGGCTGACGGGTCCCGGCTTTTCGAGGCCGGCCAGCACCTTCCAGCCGGTCAGCACGCGCGTGCGCGAAGTCCCGGCGAGGTCGGGGGACACCGATCTCGCGCCGATCGATACGATGACGACATCGGGCCGCAAGGCGCCGACCTCGTCCGGTGATGGCTCCCGCCCCAGATGGACGGTCAGGCCCAGGCGGTCCACCTCGCGCCGGTAGAACGCCAGGATGTCCCCGATCTTTTCCCGCTGCGGCGGCCGGCGGGCCAGGTCCAACTGGCCGCCGAGCTGGTCCGACCGCTCGAAGAGATGGACCTCGTGGCCGCGGCGGGCGGCCGTGGTGGCGGCGGCGAGCCCGGCGGCCCCGGCACCGATCACCGCCACCCGGCGCGGCGGCGGCCGGCGATCCAGCAGGGGCCGCAGCTCCAGCTCGCGGCTTGCCAGGGGGTTGACGGTACAGGCCACGCCATTGTGATTGTGGATGTTGGCCACGCACTCGTTGCAGGCGATGCACGGGGTGATCTCCTCCACCTTGCCCGCCCGCGCCTTGGCCGGCCAATACGGGTCGGCGATCAGCGCGCGGCTCAGGCAGATCACGTCGGCATCGCCCGCCGCCAGCAGGTCCTCGGCGATCCGCGGCTCGGAAATCCGGCCGACCGTCATCACGGGCACCGACACCCGCTCGCGCATGGCGCGCGCGGCCGCGCGGTTCCAGGCCTCGGACTCGGCCATGCCGGGGATGATCCTGTAGGGCCGCGAGGCGTGGATGCCCGCCGAGAGGCTGATCGAGTCCGCCCCCGCCTCCTCGACGAATCGGGCGATCCGCAAGGCCTCGTCCAGCTCCAGGCCGCCCGGGGCGTGATCGCTGCTGTTCATGCGAAAGATGACCGGATAGTCGCCCATCCGGCGCTTGATCTCCGCGACGATCTCGACCGCGAACCGGCTGCGGCCCCGCACGTCCCGGCCATACTGGTCCTCGCGCCGGT
Organism: Alcaligenaceae bacterium; assembly: GCA_044508625.1. Classification (GTDB taxonomy): domain Bacteria; phylum Pseudomonadota; class Gammaproteobacteria; order Burkholderiales; family Burkholderiaceae_B; genus Castellaniella. The sequence goes on along the minus strand of JBIQHJ010000001.1, from coordinate 54,197 downwards.
TGGCGTCGGGCGACAGGAACTGGCTGATCAGGTAGCCATGGGCCCCGTGCAGCTCGACCGCGTCGTAGCCGGCCTCCCGCGCCCGTTGCGCCGCATCGGCAAAGCGCCCCACGATCCGCAGGATCTCGGCACGGGTCAGCTCGCGCGGGATGCTCACCGTCCCGCCGCCGGTGAAGGAGGAGGCGATGGGAGACGGCCCGAGCGGCGTCGAGCCCGAGACGGCGGTCACCGCCTCGCGCCCGCCGTGATTGAGCTGCAGGGCGATCTTGCCGCCCGCCTCGTGCACGGCATCGGCGATCAGGCGCAGGCCCGGGATGTAGCCGTCCTCGTGCAGCATGGCGTTGCGCGGCAGCCGGCGGCCCTCCATCTCGACGTAGGTCGCCTCCACCACGATCAGCCCGGCGCCGCCGCGGGCGCGCTCGGCATAATAGGCCGCCATGCGCGGCCCCGCATGGCCGTCCAGGTCGGCCAGCTCGGAACTGGAGGCCGCGAAGCAGATCCGGTTCGGGACCGTCATGGACCCGATGCGCAGGGGCTCGAAAAGCCTGGGAAAAGGATTCATGCCGACGCCTCCGTGGTGGTCACGTGATAGGTGCGCGCCGCCGTGTCGTGGAACAGGGCCCGGCGCTCGCCGGCCGACAGGGAGGCGGTGGCGATCTTGAAGGCGTTCCACAGCTCGGCGTATCCGCAGGACTGCTTGTCCACCGGGAAATTGCTCTCGAACATGCAGCGCTCGGGGCCGAACAGCTCGAGGCAGGTGTCGATGTAGGGCTGCCAGGCCCGCGCCAGGACCTGCGAGGCGGCGGGCCGCTCGCCATGCTCGAAGCCGAAGCCGAAGACCGCCATGCCCATGCCGCCCACCTTGACGCGGACATTGGGACAGGCCGCCACCGCCTTCAGGCCGGTGCGCCACTCGTCGAACGCCCGGCGATGGCCGGGATACTCGGGCACGCCGCAGACGCCCCCCACGTGGTCGAGCACCATCACGGTATCGGGAAAGCGCGCGGCGAGCCGCGCCCATTCGTCGAGCTGCGGATGATAGACCCAGCCGTCGAAGCTCAGGCCATGCCTGGCGAGATGCGCGAACCCTTTCTGGAAGGCGGGGTCCAGCAGCAGGTGCGCCGGGGCCCTGTGCTTGATCGTGGCGCCGATCGGGCCGGGATCGTAGGCGGCCTGCTGGCGGATCCCGCGCAGGCGTCCGCCGCCGGCCTCGATCATCGCCTCGAGCACGGGCGCCACGCCGTCGCCCAGCGACAGGTCGGCGAACCCCACGATCGAGGCCGCGACGCGGCAAGGGCCATAGACCTCGCTATCGGCCACCGCGCCGATGCCGCGCGCGAACTCGATTTCCCCCACCGGGCGCATCGCCTCGTCGCCGCGGGCGCGCCACATCGAATGGTAGGCCTCGACGTACACCGTCGCGACGATGCGGTGCCCGCAGGCCAGGTCCGCCAGCAGGTCGGGCAGCATGTAGCGGCTGCCCGCCGCGGGCGAGTCGTACAGATGGTGGTGGGGATCGATGATGGGCAGGGCGGGCTCGAGCGCGGCTTCGGGCTGCGCGCCCGCATGCCAGGCCTCGAGCTGCGCCGTGGTCCGGGGCTGGTTGCCCCGGAAGGGAGGAGTCCTCGTCGTTTCGGTCGTCATCGCGCTCGTCTCCATTGCAGCGGCCAGGGCCCGCGCCGCGGGCATCCGGCTAGTCTTTTCGGGAACGCAGGCCGGCCAGCGCCCGATGGCGGCCGTTCAGCCACCAGCCATACTGCACGGGCCAGGATGCGTAGGGGTTCGAAGGGTCGGCGGCGCCAAGGGCCGCCTCGGCATGCAGCGGCCAGTTCGGGTCGAACAGCGCCTGCCGGCCGATCGCCACCAGGTCCGCCCGCCCCTCGGCGATGACCTGCTCGGCCAGCCCGGGCTCGGTGATCAGGCCCACCGCCATGGTCGCCACCCCCGCCTCGCGGCGGATGCCTTCGGCGTAGGGGACCTGGAAGCCGTAGCCGGGCGCATCCCTCGACGTCGATGCCGAATGCCCCGCCAGGCCTCCGGAGGAGCAGTCGACCAGGTCCACGCCGGCCGCCTTGAGCTCGCGGGCGAAGGCGATCGTCTCGCCGAAGGCCCGGCCCCCTTCCGCGCCGTCCAGCGCCGACACCCGGACGAACATGGCGCGCTCCGCGGGCCATGCCGCGCGCATGTCGCCGACGACCTCGAGGGCATACCGATGGCGTCCCTCGAAGGATCCGGAATAGGCGTCCGAGCGCCGATTGGTCAGGGGCGACATGAACGAGTGCAGCAGGAACCCATGCGCGGCATGCAGCTCCACGATGTCGAAACCCGCCCGGCATGCGCGCTCGGTCGCGGCGGCGAAGGCCTCGCGGATGTCGGCCATGTCGCGGTAGGTGGCCTCGGCGGGCACCTGGTATCCCTCGCCGAAAGCCAGGGCGCTGGGCGCCTTGAGCGGCCAGACGCCTTCGCCGCGCAGGGCATGATCCTCGGCGCCGACGGGACCGTTGCCGTGCCAGGGACGCTGGCGGTTGGCCTTGCGCCCGCCGTGGCACAACTGGATGCCGACCGCCGCGCCCTGGGATTTCAGCAGCCGCACGATGCGCGCCAGCGGCTCGACCTGCCGGTCCGACCACAGGCCGAGATCCCCGTGGCTGATGCGGCCCTCGGGCAGCACCGCCGTGGCCTCGATCATGACCAGGCCCGCGCCCCCCAGGCCGAATCGTCCATAGTGGGCCAGATGGAAGTCGGACGCCTCGCCCTCATGGGCGGAATACGTGCACATCGACGAGATCGCGACGCGGTTGCGGATGTCGACGCCCCGCAAGCGCAGACTGGAGAACAGGGAAGCCATGCGCCTTCCTTGAACGGCGGCCTCGCGGCCTATGCCGCGTGCGGCACCAGGATCTGCCGCACGACCTCGCCGCGGTCCAGCAGGTCCAGGCTGAGGTTGAGTTCCCCGAACGAGATCTCGCCGCTCTTGAGGCGGTCCACGGGCATCCTGCCCTCCTTGTACAGGCCGATGTAGTAGGGAATGTCGCGCTCGGGCACGGTCGAGCCCATGAACGATCCCCTGATCCCGCGCTCCTCGGTCACCAGGGCCGCGTGCACGAACTGGAACAGGGCGTCCGAGGCCCCCAGGCCGACGCAGATGACGTCGCCGCCGCGCGCCGTGATGGCGTTGCCCAGCGCGATCGCCTGCTGGTTGCCGGTCATCTCGAACGTGAAATCCACGCCGCCGTCGCTCAGGTCGCGCACCTTCTGGACGACGTCGGGATCCGTGGCCGAGATCGTCTCGGTCGCGCCCAGCTCGCGCGCCAGGGGAAACTTGCCGGTGTTGATGTCGATGCCGACGATGTGCCGGGCGCCGGCGATCCGCGCCGCCATCACGCCGTTGAGGCCCACCCCGCCCAGGCCGATCACCGCGACGCTGGCGCCGGGCTGCACCCGCGCCGTGTTGAGCACGGCCCCGGCCCCGGTGACCACCGCGCAGCCGAACATGGCCGCGACGTCCAGCGGCACGTCGTCGTCGATGCGGACGAGCGACCCGGGCGCGGTGATCGCATACTGGGCGAAGGCCGACACGCCGCTGTAGTGGTAGATGGGCTGGCCGTTGCGGCTCAGGCGCCGCCCGCCCGTCGACAGCAGGCCCTGCGTCCGCGGGACGGTCACGCTCTGGCACAAGGCGGGGCGCATGCGGCCGCAGGCGCGGCAGCATCCGCATCCCGCCACCACCGTCATCACCACGTGGTCGCCGGGCGCAAGGCCGGTGACGCCCGCGCCGACCTCGCGCACGATGCCGGCGCCCTCGTGCCCGCCGACCACCGGCAGCTTGCGCTTGCGCAATCCCGCCACCTGGGACAGGTCCGAATGGCACAATCCGGCGGCCCGGACCTCCACCAGCACCTCGCCCTCGCCAGGCCCCTCGAGATCGACCTCCTCGATCCGGAACGGCAGGCTGTCCACGTAGGGCTTCGGGCGTCCCTGCTCATACATCACCGCGGCGGTCATCTTCATGCCGGCGTTCCTCCTGGATGTTCCATCCGATCATCTCCTTTGCCTTCGCCCCCCGCGCCGTGCGCGCCGGATCCGGCTGCGCCACGGCCGCCCGCGGGCGACACCGTCCGCCCATTAAAGGGCCGGGCGGCCGCCGCGGCAAATCATAATTCGGCCGGAAGGCCATGACTTATGCTCATAGGCCTCTTTCGATCGCGGATTTTTTATGGGACGATTACGCTCGGGCGGCATCCGCGCCCCGGGGCATCCCCCCGAATCCCCAGAGTCCCGAAATGGCCACGGCACAAAGACTACCGCCACTGAACAGCCTGCGCGTCTTCGAAACCGCGGCTCGGCACCTGAGCTTCACCCAGGCGGCCCTCGAGCTGCACGTGACGCCCTCGGCCGTCAGCCACCAGATCAAGCTGCTCGAGGACGACATCGGCGTCAAATTGTTCCGCCGCGAAAACAACAAGATCCTGCTCACCGAGGCAGGCGCCTGTCTCCTGGAGGAATGCACATCGATATTCCTGCGGCTGACCAGCGTCATGCAAAAGGTGCGCGACCGGGGCGCATCGCAGAAACTGAACATCGCCCTGCGGCCTTATTTCGCCCAGAAATGGCTCATCCCGCACATCGGGGACTTCTGGGAAAGCCACCCCGGCATCGAGCTCGCGCTGCACCACATGATCAAGGCGCCGAGCTTCTCCGACGGCTCGATCGACATCGCCATCATCTGGGGGGACGGCAACTTCCCGGATCTCAGCACCCGGCTGCTGGTGAACGGTGACCTGACGCCGGTCTGCAGCCCGCGGCTCATCGCGCCGCAGGCCGTCCCGCCCTCGCCGGAAATCCTCGCGGCGCACACCTTGCTGGACGAGGAGACCCCCGACAACTGGGACCGATGGCTGAAGTCCTCCGGACACCCCGACCTCAGGCCGCGCAAGCGCATCGGCATCGACGACACCAACGTGCGCCTGCACGCCGCCATCAATGGCCAGGGCGTGCTGCTCACCTGTCTATCGCTGCTCGAGCCGGAATTGCGCGAGGGCATCCTGGTCGCTCCTTTCGAGTACCAGATGCCCCACTATTCGTACTACCTGGCGCACCGCCCGGAAATCCTCGACACCAACCCGGCGGCGCGGGTCTTCATCGATTGGCTCGTGAGCCACACCGCCCGCACCCTGCCGGCCCGCGGCGCCGGCTGAGAGGCCGGCGGCGAAGGCCGAACGGCCGGTAGTGGTGGCCTGACGGTCGGTGGCGGCGGCGAACGGCCCGCCGCGACCGCCCCGCAGGGGTCAGCGCAAACGAGGCCGGGCAGCCCGAAGGCACCCCATCCGGACGGCGGCGGCCTCGCGGGCGGCTCAGGCGGGCGCGATGCCGCGCAGCCGCTCGCCGCGCCGCCGCAGCAGCTCCAGGGCGACCAGCAGGAGGATCGAGAACAGCACCAGGATGGTGGCGACGGCCAGGATGGTCGGGCTGAGCTGCTCGCGGACGCCGGACCACATCTGGCGCGGGATGGTCCGCTGCTCGACGCCGGCGAGGAAGATCGCCACGATCACCTCGTCGAAGGACGTGGCGAACGCGAACAAGGCCCCCGAGACCACGCCCGGCGCGATCAGCGGCAGCTTGACCTTCCAGAACACGCAGGCAGGCCCCGCGCCCAGCCCGCGCGCCGCGCGGGAGAGATTTTCGTTATATCCCACCAGCGTCGCCGTCACCGTGATCACCACGAACGGCGTGCCCAGCGCCGCATGCGCCAGGATCAGGCCCAGCAGTCCATCGCTCAGGCCGACCCGGGTGTAGAAGAAATACATCCCCACGGCGGCGATCACCAGCGGCACGATCATGGGAGAGAGCAGCAGGGCCGTGATCCAGGCCTTGCCCGGGAGATTGGACTGGCTCAGCCCCAGCGCCGCGAGCACGCCGAGCGCCGTGGCGATGGCCGTGGCGCACAGGCCCACGATCATGGTGTTGCGCAATGCCGGCATCCAATACGGACTGTCGACGATGTCCTGGTACCAGCGCAGGCTGAACTCGCGGATCGGATAGTGGAAATAGGGATCGGCGCTGAACGACAGCGGTATCACCGTCAGCACGGGCAGCACCAGGAACAGCAGGACGAGGCCGCACAATGCCACAAAGAGATACCGCGCCGCAATGCCCCGCCAGTCCGCATAGCCGGGAATGTTCATCGTGATGCCTCCTTATCCGAGCTTGAGGCCGTTGCCGCCCACCAGCCGCGTGTAGATGCCGTACAGGACGACCACGCTGACCAGCAGGAGCATCCCCAGCGCGCTGGCCAGCCCCCAGTTCAGCGTCGTGTTCACGTGCTCGGCGACGAAATAGCTCACCATCTGGTCCTCGCCGCCGCCCACCATGGCCGGCGTGATGTAGTAGCCCAGCGCGAGGATGAACACCAGCATTCCCGCCGCGCTGACGCCCGGCATGGTCTGCGGCAGGTAGACCGCAAAGAACGACTTCACCGGCCCGGCGCCGAGCGACCTGGCGGCCCGCACGTACACCGGCGAGACGCCCTTCATGACGCTGTAGAGGGACAGGATCGCGTAGGGCAGCAGGATGTGCGTCATGGCGACGATGACCCCGAAGCGATTGAAGATCAATTGGTGCGGCTCGTCGAAAATCCCGAGCGCCAGCAGCGCGTCGTTGATGACGCCCTCGGACTGCAGCAGCACGACCCAGGCGGTCGTCCTGACCAGGATCGCCGTCCAGAACGGCAGCAGCACCATGATCATCAGCAGGTTGCCGATGCGCGCCGGAATGCTGGCGAGCAGGTAGGCGACGGGATATCCCAGCAGCAGGCACAGCGCCGTGACGAGCGCGCTGATCATGAAGGTGCGCCCGAACACGTTCCGGTAGAGGCTGGCCTCGGGCGTCTGCGCCTCGATGCTGCCATCGGCGGCATAGCGCAGGTCCAGGGACGTCAGGTAAAAGCCCGCGGTATGCTCGCCCGAATAATTCCTGATCAGCGCCCAGGGCTGGGGCTCGCCCCACTTGCCGTCGATGTCGATCAGGCGGTCCCGGACCGCCTCGGCCGATTCCTGATAGACCGACTTGTCCACCGCCCGGGCCGTCCTGACCACGAGGCTGCGCGCGCCGGACTCGAAGTAGTTCAGGTGCGCGGCCATCTTGCTGATTTCGAGATTGGTGCCCGACGCCAGCTCGGTGGCGAAGGCCTTGTAGACCTCCGCATCGGGCAGGCGCTGGGATTGGGGATCCCATTGCGACAGCAGCCCGACCGTCACCGGGATGGTCCGCGGCACGACGGTGTTGTCGACGCTCGTGAAGAGCAACTGGACGATGGGAAACAGGAAGGTGACGAAAATGAAGGCCAGCAAGGGGGCCACCAGGCCGAGGGCCTTGAGCCTGTTCCTGTATTCGGACTTCCTGAGGCGCTTGACCAAAGAGATCCCCAAGGGGTTTACCGCGATCGACGAATCCATGACTCTCTACCTGTCGTCTTGCACACCGCCCGGCCGGGCGGAATCCGGATGGGGGGCGCCGCAGGCGGCCCCCATCGCATGCCGCGCCTTACTTCGCCAGCCAGACGGCGAACTTCTGGTTCAGCTCGTCGAGGTGGTCGGCCCACCATTCGGCATCCAGCCGGACCGCGCTGCGCGTGTTCTCGGGGGTCGTGGGCAGGTACGGCCGCACTTCCGGATCGACGAACTGCAGCGCGGACTTGCGCAAGGGGCCGTAAGAGACGTATTTCGTCTGCGCGGCCAGGACCTTGGGCATGGTGCCGGCCACGACCAGCCGCTTGGCCGCCTCGAGATTCCTGGTGCCCGCCACGATGCCGAACATCTCGGGAAACTGGATCTGCCCGTCCCAGATCAGCTTGAACGGCTGCTTGTCCACCGTGACGGCATCATAGATGCGGCCGTTGTAGGCCGTGGACATGGCGACCTCGCCGCTCGCCAGCAGTTGCGGCGGCTGGGCGCCGGCCTCCCACCAGACGATGCTGTCCTTGATCTGGTCCAGCTTGCGCAAGGCCCGATCGATGCCGGCGGGGGTCGACAGCACCTCGTACACGTCCGCCGGCGCCACGCCGTCGGCCATCAGGGCCCACTCCAGCGTCGCCCGCGGGGATTTTTTCATGCCGCGCTTGCCGGGAAATTTCTTGAGATCGAAGAAATCCGCGACGGACGACGGCTTGTCGCCGGCAAACTTGGAGTCGTTGTAGGCGATGATGTAGCCGATCGACAGGCTGCCGACCGCGCACTTGGTGAGCGCGCCCTTTTCGTAGTCCTGCACGGCCGGGGTGCCGTCGGGCGCCGGCGCGAGCCAGGCCGGATCGAAGGGCTCGAGCAGGCCCTCGTCGCAGGCGCGAATCGCGTCCTGGAGCTCGAGGTCGACCACGTCCCAGGTCACCTTGCCGGTCTTGACCTGCGAACGGACCTGCGCGAGGCCGCCACTGTAGTCCTCGACGAGGACCTTGTCGCCGGTCCGCGCCATGTGCTCGTTGATGAATGCCTCCTGCTGGCTCTTTCCATAAGCGCCGCCCCAAGAGGCCAATGTCAGCGTGGCGGGCTCCGCGGCCACCGCCGTGGCGGCAAACAATGCGGAAACTGCCAGCAATCCTTTGACTGAAACCATCGTCATCTCCTGTTTAATTATTGATTTCCTACCACCTCGAAACCACCTTGCACCAGCACGGCCCGGAAATCCCGCGCCGCGCGAAACCTCAAGCCAGGGCCAGGCAATCCTCCTTCTGCCAGCCCATCGTCACCTCGGAACCCACCTCGGGCAATGCCGTGTCCCGCCCGTTGGGGACCTTGACCACGAAATTCGAATTGCCGCAGACCTCCACGATCAGGCGCACGTGATCCCCGTGATAGACCGAATTGCGGATCACGCCGCGGAAGCGGTTGTCGAGCGATGGGGGACAGGCGCCGATCACCACGCGCTCGGGCCGCAGCGAGACCTCGGCCTTGCCGCCCACGCTCACCTTGCCGCAGGCCACCGCCCACACGGTTTCCCCCGTGCCCATCCGGATCTGGCAGGCCGAGTCCCTCACGGCGCAGACTTCCCCCAGGAACTTGTTGTTTTCCCCGATGAACTGCGCCACGAAGGGATTGGACGGGACCTCGTACAGGTCCCGGGGCGAGGCCAGTTGCTGGATGATGCCCTGGTTGAATACCGCGATCCGGTCCGACATGGTCAGCGCCTCGCCCTGGTCGTGCGTGACGTAGACGAAGGTGATCCCGCTCTGGCTGTGGATGCGCTTGATCTCGTACTGCATCTGCTCGCGCAATTGCTTGTCGAGGGCGCCCAGCGGCTCGTCCATCAGGACCAGCTTGGGCTCGAACACCAGCGCCCGCGCCACCGCGATGCGCTGCTGCTGCCCGCCCGACAATTGCGCGGGCTTGCGATTCCCCAGGCCCGACATCTCGACCATGGACAGCGCGGCCTCGATCCGGCGCTTGCGCTGCCCGGCGGGCACCTTGCGCACCGCCAGGGGGAATTCGAGGTTCTCGGCCACCGTCATGTGGGGAAACAGGGCGTAGTTCTGGAACACCATCCCGATGTCCCGCTTTTCCGGCGGGGTGCGGGTGATCGGCTTGCCCTCGAGCAGGATCTCGCCGCTGGTCGCGGTCTCGAAACCGGCCAGCATCATCAGGCAGGTCGTCTTGCCCGAACCCGAGGGCCCGAGCATGGTCAGGAACTCATGCTCGTGGATGCTCAGGTTCAGGTCCTTGACGACCAGCGTTTTCCCATCATAGGTTTTCTGGACATTCTTGAACCGCACGAATGCTTCCCTCGATTGCTCGGCCTGGGTCGACATATCAGCTCCTCATTCCTTCTGGGTTTCCGGCTGCGCGAGGCGCTCGATCTCGCGCCAGTTGCTACCCGGCTCGAAGCCGAGCATCCTGCGGGCGCGGCTGCCGTCGAAAACGGACGCATAGGGGTTGCGGGCGTAGCGCTCGCGGTCCCGTATCTCCACCTTTCCATGGAAGACGCGATCCACCCAATCCAGGGTGGGCTCGTTGCGGCAGCTATCCTCCGCCGTGATGAAGAACACGCCCGACTTGACCTCCGTGGCCTTGAGGGCGCAATCGAAGGCGCGCGCGCAGTCCTCCGGGCTGATGTAATAGAACAGCCAGCGCGTATCCGGATCGCCGGCCCGTTCGATCGTGGGCGGGATGTTCTCGGGGACCAGCACCATCATGAGCCGCAGGCAGAGGACCTCGATGTCTCCGCGCCGGACGAAGCTCGCGGCCATGTCCTCCATGAGCTGCTTGCTCACGCTGTAGGCCTGGATCGGGCAACAGGGATGGGACTCGTCGATGGGAATGTATTCGGGCGGAAACGAGGGGTGGGCCTCCGACAGGCCGCTGGCCGAGACGCTCGAGCACAGGATCACCCGGCGCACGCCATTCTCGTGCGCCGCCTGGAGCACGTTCCAGGTCCCCTGGACGTTGACACGGATATAGGTTTCGGGGGCCGCCTGCAGATCGAAATCGATCGCCGCCAGATGGACCACCGCGTCCATTCCCGCCAGCTCCCGCCGCAGCGCGTCCAGGTCCAGGACGTCGGCCTGGGCAAAACCGACGTCCTGCGGCGGGCGCCTGAGGTCGAGGACCTTGACATTGAAGGACTGCATCAATCGGTCGACGACGTGGCGGCCCACCCGTCCGCTGCCACCCGTCACCGCCACGTTCAACCGAGAATCCAAGCGTTCGCCACCCATTCAACCGTCTCCTTCGAATCGTGAAACCCATGGGAATCCTGTGAAAACCCATGGACGAAAATCATTGCCATGCCTCCGGATCCGCCGACCGGCAAGGATCAGGATCCCGCCAGCGCCCTGAGCGACGAGCCCTCGTCGACCAGCCGCTCCACGTCCAGCGGCCTGCCCGAGTGGGCCATGCGCTTGAACATGGCCATGTCGCGGCCGCTGTTGACGGCGCACGCCGCCCGCAGCCGGCCTTGCGCATCGATGCCCAGGACCGAGAACCGGTGCGCGTCGGGCCCGTCCCGGCGCACGACCTCGAGATCATCCGAAAAGACCCCCAGGGTCTGCAGATTGCAGTCGTACTGGTCCGTCCACAGCCACGGGAACTCGGCATAGACCAGGGATTCGCCCAGCATGTTGGCCGCCGCCACGGCCGGCTGGTTCTCGGCCACCTGCCAGGATTCCACGCGCAGGCGGCGGCCCAGCAGCGGGTTGTAGTGGTTCGTCACGTCGCCGGCGGCAAAGATGTCGGGATCGTTGCTGCGGCAGGACTCGTCGACCAGCACCCCGTTGCCCACCGCGATCTGCGCGCCCTCGGCGAGTTCCACATTGGGGACGGCGCCGATGCCGGCCACCACCAGGTCGGCCTGCTCGTCGCCGCTGCTGGTGCACACCGTGACCGTGCCGTCCGCGTTCAGATCCACCTCGTAGGGCACCACGCCCAGGCGGACGTCCACGCCGTGCGCGAGATGCAGCTCGTGCATGTAATGGCCGATCTGCGCCGGCATGGCGCGCTGCAAAAGCACGCTGGCCGACTCGAACAAGGTGACGCGGCAGCCGCGCGCGATCGCCGAGGCGGCCACCTCCAGCCCGATGAACCCGCCGCCCAGCACCACCACGTGCTTGCGGCCGGCCAGCGCCCCGCGCAGCGCCCGCGCATCGGACAGGGTGCGCAGGTAATGGAAGGGCGCCCCCTCGTCGACCTTGCCCGAGAACCGGCGGGCGCGCGAGCCCGTGGCCAGCAGCAGGCGATCATAGGGAAAGGACAGGCCGTTATCGAGCCAGACCTTCTTTTGCGAACGGTCGATCTCGACGACGGGCGAGCCCAGGTGCAGGTCGATCCCCTGTTCGCCGTAGAACCCGAGATCGCGGATGAACACCCCGCCCTCGGCCTCGGGCGTCCGCAACACGTCCTTGGACAGGGTCGGCCGGTCGTACGGCATGTCGGGCTCCGCGCCCAGCATGCGGATCTCGACCGAGGGCGAACGCTGCCTCAGGGTCTCGGCGGCGCGGCGCGCGGCCTGGCCGGCTCCCACAATCACGCATTTCATGGCCATGCTCCTTTCAATGCCCCCGCCCGCCGGCGGCGCCGGCTTCGGACAAGGCGCGCTCGACCCACCGCGCGCAGCGGAACAGGCGATCGTCGCCCAGCCGCGCCCCGATCAACTGGACCCCGACGGGCAGGCCGTCCGGACTCTCGAAGGCCGGCAGCGACAGGGTCGGCAGGCCCAGCAACATCCACATGCGGCTGAAGACCGGATCGCCCGTGCTCTCCACCCCGGCGGGCGCGGGGCCCGGCGCGCTGGGCGCGAGCAGGACGTCCCAGCGCTCGAACACCGGCTCGATCTGCTGGGCGCCCAGCTCGGACGCGCTGCGCGCAAAGAGATAATCCTCGCGGCTGACGCTGCCGCCCTGCTCGACCAGCTCGCGGATCGGCCCGCTCAGGGACTGAGGCGCCACGTCATATTCATGGGCGAGGCTGCGGGCCGCCTCATAGGCCATCAGGGTCTTCTGCAAGTCGGCGAACTGCTTGAACCCCTCGGGCAGGGTGACCTCCCCCACCCTCGCCCCCAGCGAGGACAGGGTCAGCGCCAGGTCCTCGATCCCGCAACGGGTCTGCGGCGAGGCCTCGAGCCACGAGGGCGTCTTGCAGAGCGCGATCGACGGCGCCCATCGCGGCGAAGGCTCGCCCACGTCCTCGGCCTCCCCGCCGAGCAGGGCGCGGCGCAGGAGCATCGCGTCCTCGGCGCTGCGGGTCAGCGTCCCCAGGGTATCGAGCGAGTGCGACAGGCCCTTGATGCCCGTCAGGTTGAAATCCCCATGACTGGGCTTGTAGCCGACCACCCCGCAATACGAGGCCGGGCGGATGATGGAGCCGGCCGTCTGCGAGCCCAGCGCCCCGGGCACCATCAGGTCGGCCACCGCGGCCGCCGAGCCGCTGGAGGAGCCGCCCGGCGTATGGCCCAAGCGCCGCGGATTGCGAGTCTTGCCGGGACGGAAGAAGGCGAACTCGGTCGTCACCGTCTTGCCGAAAATCACGGCGCCGGCGCGGCGCAGCAAGGCCACGCAGGAGGCGTCCGCCGCCGGGCGATGGCCCCGATAGATGGGCGAGCCGTATTCGGTGGGCATGTCGGCCGTATCGATGATGTCCTTGATCCCGATCGGCACGCCGTGCAGGCAGCCTCCGGCGGGCTCGTCATCGAGGCGGCGCGCCTGGCGCAGCACCGCGTCGGGGTCGAGATACTGCCAGGCGCGCACGTCGGGCTCGCGCCTGGCGATCCGGGCCAGGCAATCCTGCGCCAGCTCGACCGCGCCCAGCCGCCGCTCGCGGATCGCGGCCGCCACCTCGGCGATCCCCATTTCATGCGGCTGCATCATGCGCCTCCAGCTCGGCCCAGGCGCGCTCGAACGCTTCCGCGGGGCTGAAGTAGAAGCCGCCGTCGAAGCGGCCCCTGGCGCCGCTGCCGTCGAGGACCCCGAGACTGATCACCGGCGTCTGCGACAGGGCGAGGGCGCGCTGCACGGTCAGCCCCGTGCGCAATGCGGTGGCCCGGCCGAACGCCGGGTGCGGCGCGGACAGCAGATCCACGGGGAAGGCCAGGCGGTGTTCCGCGCATGTCTGCCGGATCCGCTCCCAGGTCTGCGGCGCGTACGCCGCCGCGGCCATGGCGCCGCAGCCGAAGGCATCGACGATGGCGCTGTCGCCGACCGCGCCGGCCGACTCGCCATACAGATCCGCCCGGCCCGGAATCAGAGGAGGACTCGCCTCGACCGTGAACCAGCGGCCGGGCCGCGAGGAGATCCGCAGGCCGAACCGGACGCCGTTGCCGCCGATGGCGGTCACGAAGCTGCTGCCCGCCACCCCCTCGGCCGCGCGCATCATGGCCTTCACCGAGGCCATCCACGGGTTCAGGAAGAAGGCCGCCGCATCGTCGAGGAAGGCACGCACCTCCGCCGGAAAGGCGGCGGCGCCGCCGGCCTCGAGCAGGCGCTCGCACAAGAGCCGGCTGCCCGCCACGGTGCGGCCATGGCAATCGTCGCCCTCGCGCAAGGCACGGTCCGCCACGTCGATCATGTCGATCTCGGCATCCTCGAGCACCCGTGCGAGCCGGGGAGCCAGCACGGCGCCGACCCAGCGCAGGCGCTCGAGCACCTCCTCGCTGCAAAGGCCCACGCGCATGACCGGGCCGTTGCCGCCGTTGACGGTGCTGTAGGCCCGCAGGCCGCGATTGGCGGCGTCCTCGACCACCAGCACCGGCATGCTTTCGGACAGCACGTCGGCCAGCGGGATGGCGGCGCCGTGATCCTGCGCCGGCTCGAGCGCCACGGCCCCCGAATCCAGCAGCAGGCCGGCCTCCTCGCCCGACCGCGCCCAGCCCTCGTACAGGATCGCCATGATCGCCGAATGGCGCACCGGGGCCGCCATGGCCGCGGGATCCGGAATCGGCGGCCCCGCGTGCAGCAGCATGCGGCCCTTGAAATCGATGGTCTCGGCCGCGCGCGCCACGCCGCGCAGCACCGGCCTCACCGCCAGGGCGCGCGCGAGCGCCACGGCATCGGCCTCGCGCACCGCCGCGGAACGTGCCTCGGTCATGATTTCCCCTCCGGCACGATCCAGGATTCGGCGAAGGCCAGGAAGGCGGAACTCAGTCGCCCTCCCAGGAAATCGCGCTCGACCACGATGCCCGGCAGCGCTTTCCCATCGAGCAGGATCTCGCCCTGCGCGGCGCCCTGGAACACGCTGTACATCTGGTGCCTGCCGGTGGCCGTCTGGTCGGCGCCGACGTCCGCGGCGAACGGCTCGCCCAGGCCCGACCACCGCATGGACAGGCTCGCGTCCCCGGCCGCGATCGTCTCGCGCCAGCCCGCCGGATCGCTCATGTCGGTATCCCCGCCGGTGGCCTGCAGCAGGGTGGCGGACGTCAGGCCGGGCATGCCGCGAAACGCCCCGAAGTTCGGCACGAAGGCCTCGAGCAGGTAGCGCATCAGGGGCAGATTGTCCGCGATGCAAAGATTGGGGGCGTCGGGATAGCCGGCGGCCACCTCCGGGGCGCCCAGCACCACCATGCCCCGGCCGCGCCCATGCGCGGAATGGATCACCTTGAAATACACCGCCAGGCCGACCCAGGGTCCGTCCGGATGGCCGGGATCCTTGAGATAGATGCCCGGGTTCTCGCCCGACCAGTCCACCTGGCCTCGATTGATGACCGACATGTAGTGCCCTCCTTGCACATCCACCGGCAAAACGCCGTGATTCAGGCGCCCTCGCCCAACGACACCATGACGACGCCGCCCTCGAGCCTGACCTTGTAGGCCCGCACGTTGTCGCGCGCCGGCGGGCACTGCACCTCGCCCGTCGCGAGATTGAAGCGCGACTGGTGCAAGGGGCATTCGACCTCGCCGTTTTCGACCCACCCCTCGGCGAGCGAAGCCTGGCCATGGGGACATCGGTCCGCCACGGCGAAAAAATCGCCGCCCAGGTTGAAGACCGCGATGTCCTCGCCATTCAGGTGCACGCAACGCCCCTCGTGGTCGGGGACCACGGACGCATCACACAATTTCAACCATTCCGCCATGCCTGCCTCCCGCAATACGTCAATGACTGCAACAACTCGATCGGATAATCATCGGGGTCGCGGATGAACGCGATCGAATAAGGACTGCCTTTCATGGGACCGGGCTCGCGCGTGACGCGCACGCCTTCGGCGCGCAGGCCGGCCACGAAGCCCTCCAGGTCCTCGACCTCGATCGCGAAATGCCCCCAGGCGCCCCCTTTCTCATACGGCTCGGAGCGATCCCAATTCAGCGTCAGCTCCAGGACGGCCGTCCGGTCCGCCGGCCCATAGCCGACGAAGACGTTGGTGAACCGGCCGTCCGGATAGGGCGTCCTGCGCAATTCCTGCATGCCCATCAAGCGGACGTAGAAATCCAGGGAACGGTCCAGGTCCATGACGCGGATCATCGTATGGGCGAGGCGGCGCATCGCGACGCTCACTCCGCCATCTTGCGCAGGACCAGGTTCTGGAACTGGTGCGCGCTGTTTTCCCAATGCGGGGACATCAGGCCTCCATCCGCGACCACGGGCGAGGCCCGGCCGGCCTGGAGCTGCTCGGTGATGGCGTGATCCTCCTTGTGGACGGAATACCAGAGCTCGCAGAGGTTCTTCTTGTCGGCCTCGGTGTAGTGCTGGTCGCCCACGCTGTAGAGCACCCGGTACTGCCGCGTGCGGTCGGGGCCGACGGGGATGTTGAGGTGCACCCCAGCCTGGTCGGGCAGGTAGATGCCCAGCACGAAGTTCGGGAACATCGTCAGGTAGCGGGCGCTCATGTCCAGGTGGCTGGACTTGGCGGTGGTGCCTTTCTCGACCTCCAGGTCCACGCCCGAGCCCTGGCACATGCCCTCCGAGATCGTGTAGTGGTTCCTCAGGGGCTGCCCCGACGCGGTCTCGTGATGCACCACCGGCACGTGATAGGGCTCGATGAAGTTCTCCATCAGGAACTTCCAGTTGCACTTGACCTCGCCGAGGTCGATCTTGCCGATGGGCTTGAGCAGCGACAGGTCCACCAGGCCGGTGTGGGCCGCGAAGGACCTGGAATATTCCTCGAAATCCGGCGCGTCGCCCGACAGGTTGACGAAGATCCAGTCATGCCAGATCGCGAAGCGCACCGGCATCAGGCCATGGTCCTGCTTCTTGAACCCCGGCACCTCCTGGACCCGGAACCCCCCGAAATGCGGGGCCGCCTCCAGTTCGCCGTCCAGGTTGTAGGACCAGGCATGGTAGGGGCAGTTGATGGAATCCTTGAGCGTGCAGGCCTCGGCGACCAGCTTCAGGCCGCGATGGCGGCACACGTTGTGGAACACGCCGATCTCGGCCCGGTCATTGGCGACGATCAGCAGCGGGCGCCCGGCGACCTCGACCGGGATACAGGCCCCCGGGGCCGAGGCCTCGTGCACGAAGCCGGCGAAGGTCCAGCCGCTGACGAAGACCGTCTGCCGCTCTTTGTCGAAAAATTCCTGGGAAGTGTAGGCCTCGGGCGGCAAGCCATGCAGCACATGGCCCTGGGCCTGGCCCTCATGTTGTTCGCGAACCTCGATCACATCCTCGATCACCGACATTTCTCTCTCCCGATCCTGTTGATTGACCTGTGGTCATGAGTCCATGGGCACCGGCGACGCCCTGGAGGATGGAAGTCATGATATGGAAGGGTCCTATACCCTTCAAACGATATGTTTTCATTCACGCATTAGAAAAATTTGAAGCCCAAAACTTTCAGGCGTGAATGGCGCGGCGGGACGGGCGGGATGGGGCGGACGGGAGCGCTGGCGGAATGGAGCAGGTGCGCCGATGGGATCGGGGGAGTGCCCCGAGGGCGCCGGGAAGGGAGTCCGGATGAATCGGGGAAGGATCCCGGCGGGCGCCCGGCGGCGGCCCGGGGATGCCGCCGGCCGAGGATAACCCGCCCCGCCCTGGCGGGCGGGACGGGCGGACGGGATCTATGGTTTCAGCGCATGGGCGGCCGGAGCGGCCTCGCGGCGGGGAGCCGCGCCGGCGCGGCCGGGATCAGCGTGCGCCGGCCCTGGAATCGCGCTGCAGGGCCTGCGCGGCGATGAATGCCGCGGCGCCGATGGCCAGCGGGGGCCACGAGGGGAGGAACATGGCCACGGCGCCCAGGACGATCGCGGCGCCGGCGCCGGTCAGCAGGATGCTGTTGCGCTGGCCCATGAGGGCGCCGATCGAGACGCCGATGAGAATGGCGGCGAGAATCTGGTAGATGTAGTGCATGGATGCCCCCTCTGATTCCGGTGGAAGGCACGGGCGGCACGGACACCGCCCGCGTCGTCGTCCATACTGGACGGCCCGAGTGTAGCACCGCAGGGGGCGTCCGGAACATCGCCGGAGGCGCCCACCGGAGGCGCACGGAGCGTCGCCGGAGACACGCGCCCCCCGCGCGCAGGCGCTAGACGGCGAGGAACCCTCCGTCCACCGGCAGGATGGCGCCGTTCACGTAGCTCGCCATATTGGAGGCGAGGAACACGATCGGGCCCACGACCTCGTCCGCGGCCCCGCAGCGGGCCAGCGGCACGCGGTCCATGTACCAGGCGATGGACTCGGGCCGGGAGCGCAGGTCGGCGGTCATGCTGGTCTCCATCACGCCCGGCGCCACCGCGTTGACGCGGATGCCGTAGGGGCCCAGTTCCCGGGCCAGGGTCTGCGTGAGGGATTTCACCGCGCCCTTCGACACCACGTAGGCGGCGGTCGACGGCGTGCTGACGAACGACGCCACCGAGGCCAGGTTGATGATCGTCCCGCGCGTGGCCTTCAGGGCGGGCACGAAGGCGTGCGTCACGTTGAAGGTGCCCTGCAGGTTGATCGCGAGGATCCGGTCCCAGGTGTCGGGCAGCGCCGGATCGTCGAACCGCACGCGCGCCGACCGCCCCGCGCTGTTGACGATGATGTCCAGGTTGCCGCGCGTGCGGCCGACGTGCCGCGCGAATTCGTCGACGGCCGCCCGGTCGGTCACGTCCAGCGCGCAGGCGGACGCGTCGCCGCCCTCGCCCGCGATTTCCCCGGCGGCGCGCTGCGCCCCGTCGAGATCGATGTCCGCGAGGATCACCCTCGCCCCTTCGGCCGCCAGTCCCGCGGCGATCCTGGCGCCCAGGCCGCCGCTCGCGCCGGTCACCAGCGCCAGGCGATTTTCAAGCATCCGCATGCCACCCTCCCCTCATGAAGCCACCTGCCGCCGCCGCGTGCGGCGCGCCGCGGAGGGCGCCCCCGCCGCCCATGGCGCGCCGTCCGGGCCTCAGCGAGGACCCATCTTGCAGCCGATCTGTTCGGGGGTGCCGAACAGGCGGTCCAGGCCGCGGGGATCCTTGGGCTCCTGGGCGACGAGGTCCAGCCAGTCCCACTTGTCGGTGATCTGGTCCTTGACCTTGAACACCATGCACCGCCGCAGCATCTGGTGGTCCCAGGACCGGAAATACGCGGGCACCGTACCGTCCGAGATGCGGGCCTCCTCGAGGCCGCCGACGATGTCGGCGCCCTTGAGCGACTTGGCCGCGTCGATTCCCGCGAGCAGCGCCCGCATCGAGAACCATCCCAGCCACACCTTGTCCGCGGGCGGCTTGCCGTCGTGCTTGGCCATGTATTCGCGGGTGAACGCCTTGTCGGCCTCGGGGTTGTCCGGGGTCGAGAAATGCCAGGGCTTGCCGTAATAGCCGGTGGCGTCGTCGGGTGACAGGTCCCACAGGTCCGAATCGCCGATGACGGGGCAGGCGACGGGTATGCGCCCCTTCATGCCCATTTCCTTGTACTGCTTCAGGAAGTTCGAGAGGTCGCCCCCGGGCAGGCCGAGGACGACGACGTCGGGGCTGGCCTGCCGGATCTTGAGGATGAAGGCGCTGAAATCGATGGTGCCCAGCGGCGTCTTGTCATAGCCGATTTCGGTGCCGCCCGCCTGGTCGAGCATGGCCTTCATGGACGCATAGACGTCCTGGCCGTAGGCGTAGTCGGCGCTCATGAAATACCAGCGCTTGCCGATGTCCAGCAGCGCGGGCGCCAGCGCGGCGCTCGCCACGGGCGTGGTCGTCAGCACCCGGAATGTATAAGGATTGCAGTCCGCCCCCGTCAGGTTGCGGGCGGCCGCATTGGGCGCGATGTAGGGCACCTTGTTGCGGTTGGCGACCGAGGACATCGCCAGGGACGTCCCGCTGTTGGTGCCGCCGATGACGGCGATCACCCGGTCGGAATCGACGAGCTTCTGCAGGTTCTGCTGCGCGGACTGCGGGCTGGGCTCGTCGTACCAGACGATCTCCGCCTTGCGCCCCAGGACCATGTTGCCGGCCTGCGCCAGCGCCATCTCGGCCCCGGTGGCCAGGTGCTGGCCCTGCGCTGTCCATACGCCCTGCTTCGCGAATACCAGGCCGATCTTCACCGTCTCGGTGGTCTGTGCCCGCAGGATCGAGGGCGCGCCCAGGGCGGCCGCGCCTCCGATGGCCGCCTTGCCCGCCAGGGCGAGCGCCTCGCGGCGGCTCATGAGCCTCTTGATGCCATGATCGTTCATGCTGTGTCTCCATGCTTGTCGGTTTTGCTTGGGATGCCGTCGCCGGCAATCGAGATCATGGTAGGGGAAAGGATCGGGTCACAGGTTTCGCAAACCTCATAGGGTCATGAGTTATGGGAACAGTCGGCCCGCGGCAACTATGGTCAACTTCTGGATCATCGACTGACGGGGAGGCCGGCGGATGTCAAGGATGAAGGTGGCGGTGATCGGCGCGGGCGCGATCGGCCGCATGCACGTGAACGTGGCGATGGGCCACGGCGAGGTCTGCCTCGCGGCCATAGCCGATCCCACGGACGAGGCCCGCGCGCTGGCGCAGGCCTGCGGCGTGCCCTGGCATGCCGACTACCGGGACATGCTCGAGGCCGCCCGCCCGCAGGCCGCGATCGTGGCGACGCCCAATGCCACGCATGCCGCCATCGGCATCCATTGCATGGAGCACGGCGTGCCCGTGCTCGTCGAAAAGCCCATCGCGGACACCGTGGAGGACGCCGCCTCGCTGTGCGCGACCGCCAGGAGGACCGGCCTGCCCCTGATGGTCGGCCACCATCGGCGGCACAATCCGATCATGCGCGAGGCGCGCCGGATGATCGGCGAGGGCCTGCTCGGCACGCCGCTCGCCGCGACCGTCATGGCCACGTTCCTGAAGCCCGACGCGTATTTCGACGTCCCCTGGCGCCGCCGCCCGGGCGGCGGCCCCATCCTGATCAACCTGATCCACGACATCGACATGCTGCGCGTCCTGCTCGGCGAGATCGAGCACCTGCAGGCCTTGCGATCCAACCTCGCCCGGGGTTTCGACATCGAGGATACGGCCTGCGTGATGCTGCGTTTCCGCAGCGGGGCGCTGGGGACCATCACGCTGTCGGACGCCGCCACGGCGCCCTGGAACTGGGACCTGGCCGCTGGCGAGGCGGAGCACTATCCCCGCCAGCACGTGGACACCCATTTCATCACCGGCACGCACGGCTCGCTGACCCTGCCCGGCCTGAACCTGTGGACCTATCGGGGCCGGCGCGGCTGGCACGATCCGCTCACCCAGGAACGCACCGCATTGCATCGCGGCGATCCCTACGCCGAGCAGCTACGGCACCTGCGCGCCGTCGTCGACGGCCGCGAAGAACCCCTGTGCTCCGGCGAGGACGCCATGCGGACCCTGGAGGCGACGCTGGCCGTGCACGCCTCGGCCGACGCCCGCGCACCCATCGCGCTCGATCCGACACCAGTGGACTGACCCATCATGAAACCCGTTTTCTCGCTCGCCCAGTTGACGACGCTCTCGCTCGCCCCGCCCGACATGGTCTCGCTCGCGCACGAGCTCGGCTACGACTACGCCGGGATCAGGATGCTGCCCTCCGCCCCCGGCGGAACGGCGTATCCCCTGATGGACGATCCGGCCATGCTCGCGGAAACGCTCGCCCGGATGGACGATACCGGCCTGCGGATCTTCGACCTGGAGATGATCAGGATCGATGCGCGCTTTCGCGTCGAGGACTTCCTGCCCTTCCTCGAGACGGGGGCGACGCTCGGCGCCCGGGCGGTGCTGGTCGCCGGCGACGATCCCGTCGAGGCGCGCATGATCGAATCGTACGGCGCGCTGTGCGACGCGGCCTGGTCGTTCGGGCTGACCGTGGACCTGGAATTCATGCCCTGGACCGTGCTCAAGGACATCGCCGGCACCGTGCGCATCCTCGAGGCCGTGGACCGGCCGGGCTGCGGGATCCTGATCGATGCCCTGCACTTCGCGCGCTCGACGAGCAGGCTGGACGAAGTGGAAACCTTGCCGCGCCGCTGGCTGCACTACGCGCAGATGTGCGACGGGCCGGCCCGCGGGCCCGATACCGTCGAGGGCCTGATCCACGCCGCCCGCTGCGATCGCCTCCTGCCCGGCGAGGGCGAGATCGACCTCGCCGGCCTGTTCGGCCGGCTGCCGCCCGATCTGCCGATCAGCCTCGAGATCCCCAGCGACCGGCGCATGCCCGAACTGGGCGCCCGGGAATGGGCGCGGCAGGTCCTGGAGGCGAGCCGCGCCCTGATGGCGAAGGTCCGCTGAAACAGAAACGGCCAGCCAAACCGGGCCGGGCGGCGGACGATCCGCCGAGGGCGGAACGTGCCGCCGATGGGGCGCGGGCGACGGCGCGTCAGCTCAGACGCGCTCGATGGCGAGGGCGATGCCCTGCCCCACGCCGATGCACATCGTGCACAGGGCATAGCGGCCGCCCGTGCGCTCGAGCTGGCGGGCCGCGGTGGCGACCAGGCGCGCCCCGGACATCCCCAGCGGATGGCCGAGGGCGATGGCCCCGCCGTTGGGATTGACGCGCGGGTCGTCGTCGGGAATGCCCAATTGGCGCAGGACGGCCAGCCCCTGGCTGGCGAAGGCCTCGTTGAGCTCTATGCAGTCGAACTGGTCGAGAGTCATGCCCAGCCGGGACAGCAGCTTTTGCGTCGCGGGCGCGGGGCCGATCCCCATGATGCGCGGTTCGACGCCCGCCGTCGCCATGCCGACGATCCGCGCCACCGGCGTCAGGCCATGCCGCGCGGCGGCCCGCTCATCGGCGATCAGGACGGCGCAGGCGCCGTCGTTCACGCTGCTGGCATTCCCCGCGGTGACGGTGCCGTCCGGATGGACGATGCCCTTGAGCCGCGCGAGCCCCTCCGGCGTGCTGGCCCGGGGCTGCTCGTCCCGTTCGAACAGGACCGGCGCGCCCTTGGGAACGGGCACCTCGACGGCCACGATCTCGCCCTCGAACACGCCCGCCGCCTGTGCGCGCGCCGCCTTTTCCTGGCTGCGCAGCGCGAACAGGTCCTGGTCGGCACGGCTGATGCCGAACTGGCGCGCGACGTTCTCGGCCGTCTCGGGCATCGAGTCGACCCCGTGGCGCTCTTTCATCAGGCGATTGACGAAGCGCCAGCCGATCGTCGTATCCTCGATCGAGGCGGCGCGCGAAAACGCCGACGCGGCCTTGGGCACGACGAAGGGCGCCCGGCTCATGGATTCGACCCCGCCGGCGATCGCGAGCCCCGCCTCGCCCGCCGCGATCGCGCGCGCGGCGGTGCCGATGGCGTCCATGCCGGAACCGCACAGCCGGTTGATGGTGACGCCGGGCACCGAGACCGGCAGGCCGGCGAGCAGCGCGGCCATGCGCCCCACGTTGCGGTTGTCTTCGCCCGCCTGGTTGGCGCATCCCAGGACGACGTCGTCGATCGCCCCGGCATCCATGCGCGGATTGCGCCGCAGCAGGGCGGCGATGGGAATGGCCGCCAGATCGTCGGCGCGCACCGCGGACAGGGCGCCCCCATAACGGCCGATGGGGGTGCGGATCGCATCACAGATGAATGCCTGCATGGTCTTGCTCGTTCTCCTTTTTCCGGCCGGCAAACCGATGCCGCGCCACATGAGTGCACTATCGTAATCCCGGGGCCGGCTAGCCGAGCACGAAGGGATTCTCGCGGTTGGGCTGGGTCGTGATCCAGACGCTCTTGGTCTGCAGGTATTCCTCGATCGCCTCGACCCCGCCTTCGCGCCCCAGCCCGCTGTGCTTGTAGCCGCCGAAGGGCGTGGCGAAGGACGTCGTCCGGTAGTTGTTGACCCACACCGTCCCCGCCTGGATGCGCTCGACGCAATGGAGGGCGCGGTGCAGGTCCCGCGTCCAGACCGCGCCGGCCAGGCCGTAGTCGGTGTCGTTGGCGATCTCCAGGGCCTCGTCCATGTCGGCGAACTTGATCACCGACAATACCGGACCGAAGACTTCCTCGCGGGCGATGCGCATCGAGTTCGTGACGTTGGTGAAGATGGTCGGGGCGATGAACTGTCCCTGGCCATAGCCCGGGCCGCTGAGGGCCTTGCCCCCCAGCACGCAGGTCGCCCCCTCGTTCTTGGCGATGTCGATGTAGGACAGGACCTTTTCGAAGTGCGGCCGGTTGGAGATCGGGCCCACCTGCGTGCCCGGGTCGGACGGATCGCCGATCCTGGCCTTGCCGGCCTCCTCGACGAGCCGCTCGACGAAGCGGTCGTGTATCGTGTCCTGGAGCAGCAGGCGCGAGCCCGCCATGCAGGTCTGGCCCGCCGCGCTGAAGATCCCGGCGATCGCGCCCTTGACCGCCTGCTCGATGTCGGCGTCCTCGAACACGATGTTGGCCGACTTGCCGCCCAGCTCCAGCGTCACCCGCTTGAAGCGCTGGGCGGCGGCGACGTTGACGCTGCGGCCGCCATGCTCGCCGCCCGTGAAGGCGATCTTGGCGACCCGGGGATGGTTGGCCAGGGGCTCGCCGATTTCCGCGCCGTAGCCCGAGACGACGTTGACCACGCCCGGCGGGAATCCCGCCTCGATGCACAGGCGCGCCAGCTCGAAGATCGACGCGGAGGTGAATTCAGAGGGCTTGATCACGATCGTGTTGCCGGCGGCCAGCGCGGGCGCGAGTTTCCAGATCGTCAGCGCGAAGGGGGAATTCCACGGGGTGATGGCCAGCACGACTCCCAGGGGCTCGCGCCGGGTGTAGCCGAAGATCCCGGGCTTGGGCATCGGCACCACCCGGCCGCCCACCTTGTCGGCCAGGCCGGCGTAGTAGTGCACCCATTGGGCCGCGTGGCGCATCTGCCCGGCGACCTCCACGATCAGCTTGCCGTTGCTGCGCTGCTCTATGGCGCCCAGCGCCTCCGCGTCGCGCTCGATCAGCGCCGCGAGCTTGCGCAGGAGCGCGCCGCGGCTGCTTGCGCTCAGGCCGGCCCAGGCCGGCGAGACGAAGGCCCGGTGCGCGGCCTCGATCGCCAGCTCGGCGTCCTGCGCATTGCCGCGCGGCACGCGCGCCCACACCTCGCCGGAGAATGGTTCGATCGAATCGATCCAGGCGCCCGAGGCGGGGTCCCGCCATTCGTTGCCGATCATGTGCTGGTAAGTCTTCATCGTCCAGGTCCTGTGGAAGCGGAAAAAAGAGCGGGAATGCCGTGCGGACATATTAGCCAAGGGGTCGCGCCGACGGTGTTCCGATAAGTCATGGGGTCATGACGTTTGCGAAACCAAGGCCCGCGGGCCTTCCGATATCATGGCCCCATCTTTCGGAATTGTGAGAACTGGCGCGCACCATGGATTTCCACCTCGACGCAGAACAACGGGCCTTTGCCGATTCGGTACGCCGCTTTGCCATTGAACAGCTCGCCGAGGGGGCGCTCGAACGCGCCCACTCGAACGAGTACCCCTGGGACATCGCCCGCAAGCTGAGCGAACAGGGCCTGCTCGGCATCACCATCGCCGAGGAGGACGGCGGGATCGGCGGCTCGCTGATGGACGCGGTCATCGCGATCCAGGAGCTCGCCCTCGTCTGCCCCAAGAGCGCGGACATCGTCCAGGCCGGGAATTTCGGCGCGATCCGCACCTTCGCGGAATACGGCTCGCCGGAACTCAAGCGGCGCTTCCTGCCCGCCCTGCTGTCGGGCGAAATGCTGCTGGCCCTGGGCATGAGCGAGCCGGACGCCGGGTCCGCCGTCACCGAGCTCAAGACCAGCGCCGTCGAGGACGGCGACCACTACATCGTCAACGGCTCCAAGGTGTTCTCCACCCACAGCCCCCACGCCGACGTCTTTCTCGTCTACCTGCGCTTCGGGCCGGGCCTGGGCGGCATCGGCTCGGTGATCATCGAGCGCGGGACGCCGGGCTTCGAGGTCGGCCGGCCCTCCGCGTTCATGAGCGGCGAGGAATGGTCTCAGCTCTACTTCACCGATTGCCGCGTCCCCAAGGAGAACGTCCTGCTCGGGCCCGGCGGCTTCAAGAAGCAGATCCGCGGGTTCAACGTCGAGCGCATCGGGAACGCCTCGCGCGCGCTGGCGGTGGGGCGCCACGCCTTCAACGTCGCGCGCGAGCATTGCCTGAACCGCAGCCAGTTCGGCCGCCTGCTGTGCGAATTCCAGGGCCTGCAATGGAAGTTCGCCGAGATGGCGCTCAAGCTCGAGTCCGCGCAACTGCTGCTGTATCGCGCCGTGGCCAACGCCGACGGCGGCCTGCCGTCGGCGTACGAGACGGCGATCGCCAAGCTCGCCTGCAACCAGGCCGGCTGGGAGGTGGCCAACGAGGCGCTGCAGGCCATGGGCGCCTACGGCTATTCCAGCGAATCCCTGGTCGAATACTGCGTCAAGCGGACCCGCGGCTGGATGATCGCCGGCGGTTCGACCGAGATCCTCAAGAACCGGATCGCCGAGGAAGTGTTCGGACGCCGATTCAACCAGCGTCCCGAAAAAAGCCGCTGACATGGACACGAGCATGAAGACTGAAAAAACCGCGCTGGCCGGAGCGGCGCTGGCGAAGGCATTGCTGCATCCCCGCATCATCGCCCTGGTGGGGGTGTCCGACGACGTCTCCCGGACGACCGCCAGGCCCTTGCGTTTCCTGCGGACGGCGGGATTCGGCGGCACGATCTACGTCGTCAACCCGACGCGCCGGACCGTCCAGGGCGAGGCGGCGTACGCCTCGCTCTCCGAGCTGCCGGAGGTTCCCGAGCACGCCTTCATCCTCACGAATTCCGAGCTCGCCATCGAGGCCGTCGAGGAATGCGGGCGCCTCGGGGTCCCCGTGGCCACGATCATGGCGGCGGGCTTTTCCGAGTCCGGGCCGCAAGGCGCCGAGCGCGAGCGGCGCCTCAGGGCCGCCGCCGGCCGGTGGGGCGTGCGCGTCCTGGGCCCCTCCAGCCTGGGCGTGGTCAACGTGCGCGAAAAGCTGGTGCTGACCGCCAACGCCGCGTTCGCGGAACCGGACCTGCCCACGGGCGGCATCTTCTGCGCCTCGCAGAGCGGCAGCATGCTGGGCACGCTGACCTCGCGCGGCCGGGCGCGCGGCATCGGCTTCGCGGGGCTCGTGTCGGTCGGCGGCGAGAGCGACCTGTGCATCGGCGAGATCTGCGAGGCGACGCTGGACGACCCCGACATCACCGGCTACATGCTGTTCCTGGAATCGATGCACCACGCGCAGGCGCTGCACCGCTTCGCCCTGGGCGCGGCCGCGCGCGGCAAGCCGGTGGTCGCCTTCAAGCTCGGCCGCTCGGAGGTCGCCGCCGGCCTCACCGTCTCGCACACCGGGGCGCTGGCCGGCGAGGACAGCGCCGCCGACGCCTTCTTCAACGATTGCGGCATCGCCCGGGTGGAAACCCTGGAGGGCCTGCTCGAGGCCCTGCCGCTGCTGCGGCGGATACCGATACAGGCCGCCGGCCATGCCGCCGGGCACAAGCCCCGCGTGGGCGTGGTCACGACCACGGGCGGCGGCGCGGCCATGGCGATCGACCAGCTCGGCATACGCGGCGTCTCGGTGGTGGGCCCCTCCTCGGAAACGCGCAAGCGCCTGGCCGAGCGCGGCATCGAGGCCTCGAGCGGCGCGCTGATCGACCTGACGCTGGCCGGCACCCGGTACGACGTCATGAAAGCGACGATCGAGACCATGCAGTCGGCGCCCGAATTCGACCTGGTGCTGGCGGTGGTCGGCTCATCGGCCCGCTACCAGCCCGACCTCGCCGTCAAGCCGGTCATCGACAGCGTCGACGGGCCCAAGCCGCTGGCCTGTTTCGTCGTCCCCGAGGCGCCCGAGGCCCTGCGCCGCCTGCTCGCGGCGGGCGTCCCCGCCTTCCGCACCCCCGAGGCCTGCGGCGACACGATCGCGGCGGCCTTCCGCCGGCGCAATCCGGTGCCCCTGCCGCCCCCGCCGGCCCCCGCGGGCGGCGGCGAACGCCTGCTCGACGAGGCGTCCGCCTACGAACTGATCGCGCCGCTCGGCGTGCCGCACGCGCCCTATGTGGTCCTGCCGGCCGGCGAGGCCCCGCCCGAGCTGCCTTTCGCCTACCCGGTCGCGGTCAAGGTCCTGCACCCCGAGATCCCGCACAAGACCGACGTCGGCGGGGTCGTGCTGAACGTGCCGGACCGCGCCGCGCTCGCGCTCGCCATCGCCCGCATCAAGGAACAGGTCGAACGGAACCGCCCCGGCCTCCGCGTCGACGAGGTCCTGGTCCAAGCGATGAGCCCGGGACTGGGCGAGGTCCTGGTCGGCTACCGGCGGGATCCCGACGTCGGACCCCTCGTGATGCTGGCGGCCGGCGGCATCCTGACCGAGATCTACCGCGACCGCGCCCTGCGCCTCGCGCCGGTCAGCCTCGAGTCCGCCCGCGAAATGGTCCGGGAGGTCCGGGCGCTGGAGGCGCTGTCGGGGTACCGGGGCCGCGCCCGGGGCGACCTGGAGGCGATCGCCCAGGCGGTGGCCGCCTTCTCGCGCCTGGCGCTGCTCGAGGACGCCCTCGTGCTGGAGGCGGAAATGAATCCCCTCCTGGTGCGCCCCGAGGGCGAGGGCGTCCTCGCCGTCGACGCCCTGATCAGGCTCGGCTGAGCCTCAATCGAACGGAACCGGAATCCCCATGGACGCCCACGTCAAACTAGAAAGGGATGGCGACATCGCCGTCATCGTGATCGACAACCCGCCGGTCAACGCCGGCTCGGCCGCCGTGCGCAAGGGCATCCTGGACGGCATCGCGCACGCCGGCGCCGATCCGTCCATCACGGGCGTGGTCCTCATCGGCGAGGGCGGCACGTTCATCGCGGGTTCCGACCTCAAGGAATTCGGCAAGCCGCTGGA
The DNA here is from genome assembly GCA_044508625.1 of Alcaligenaceae bacterium. GTDB lineage: Bacteria > Pseudomonadota > Gammaproteobacteria > Burkholderiales > Burkholderiaceae_B > Castellaniella. The sequence continues at coordinate 25,569 of JBIQHJ010000001.1, read as the reverse complement.
GTCCCCGCAGCTCCCCGAGGTCATCGCCGCCATCGAGTCCTGCGGCAAGCCCGTGGTGGCGGCCCTGCACGGCGCGGCGCTGGGCGGCGGATACGAGCTGGCCCTGGGCTGCGACGCGCGCGTCGCGCTGCCCGGCACCGTGGTGGGCCTGCCCGAGGTGACGCTGGGCATGATCCCGGGCGCGGGCGGCACGCAGCGCCTGCCGCGCCTCGTGGGCATCGCCCGGGCCATCGAGCTCGTCTGCCTCGGGAAGCGCGTCAAGGCGGACGAGGCCCTGTCGCTGGGCATGATCGACGCGATCGCGCACGGCGACCTGCGCTCGTTCGCGGCCGCCCACGCGAGGAGCCTCGGGGGCGCGAAGCGCCGCGTGCGCGATCTCCCGGTGCCCGACCAGCACGACGCCGGCATCCAGGAGGCCGCGCGCGCCGCGCGCAAGGCGGGCCGGGGCCGTCCCCAGGTCGAGGCCGCGATCGCCGCGATCACGTCGGCGGGCCGGTCGGATATCGACGCGGCCCTCGCCGAGGAACGCCGGGTGTTCCAGTCCCTGCGGATGAGCGCCGAGGCGGCCGCCTTGCGGCACCTGTTCTTTTCCGAACGCGAATCCACGAGGCACCCCGAATTCCAGTCCGTGCCCGCGCGGCCCGTCGAGCGCATCGCCGTCATCGGCGCCGGCACGATGGGCACGGGCATCGCGCTGGCGGCCCTCCAGGGCGGTTTCGGCGTCGTGCTGCTCGAACAGGACCCGGCGGCGCTCTCGCGCAGCAACCAGCGCATCCACGAATATTTCGGCAAGCGCATCGCGGCGGGCCGGATCGACCGCCTGCGCGCGCAAGAGCAATTGTCGCGCCTGGAAATCGGCACCGACGACGCCGTGCTCGAGAGCGCGCAACTGGTCATCGAGGCGGTCTACGAGGACCTGTCGGTGAAGCGCGCGCTGCTGCACCGCATCGAGCCGCTGCTGCCGCCCGATGCGATCCTGGCGTCCAACACCTCATACATCGACCTGGACGCGATCGCCGAGGCCGTCGAGCGGCCGCAGAACGTCGTCGGCCTGCATTTCTTCAGCCCCGCGCAGACGATGCGCCTGCTGGAGGTCGTGCGCGGCGTCTACACGGCGCCCGACGTGCTGGCGACCGGCTTCGCCGTCGCCCGGCGCATGGGCAAGCTGCCGATCCTGGCCGGCAACGCCTTCGGCTTCATCGGCAACCGGATCTACTCCGCCTACCGCAAGCAATGCGAATTCATGCTCGAGGAGGGCGCCCTGCCCGAGCAGGTCGATGCGGCGCTCGAGGCCTTCGGCTTTGCGATGGGACCCTTCGCGGTGGCCGACATGTCGGGCCTGGACATCGCCTGGCGCATGCGCCAGGCCGGCGCCGCGACGCGCGACCCCCGGGCCCGCTACGTCGAGATCCCGGACCTCCTGTGCGAAATGAACCGCCTCGGCCGCAAGACCGGGGCCGGCTACTACCGCTACGAGGATCCGCGGGCCCGCGGCACCCCCGATCCCGAGGTGACGCGGCTGATCCTGCAGGCCTCCGCCGGCAAGGGATTCGTCCGGCGCGCCTTCACGCCGGCGGACATCCAGAGGCGCGCGCTGGTGGCCATGGCCAACGAGGCCGCCCTCCTGCTGCACGAGGGCGTCACCTCGCGGGCCTCGGACGTCGACCTGGTCATGGTCAACGGCTTCGGGTTCCCGAAATGGGAGGGAGGACCGGTCTTCTGGGCCTGCCGGCAGGATCCCGCGGGGCTGCGGGCCGAGCAGGCCGCCCTGGCCGAGGCCAGCGGGCCGGGCGTGGCGCTGGGCGACCTGGACATCCTGCGGCGCCTGCTGCCCCGTGACCGCCTGCCGGCGCCCGCGCCGGACACTCTCTGCGAGACGCCGGCCGGCTAGGTCTCGGCCTGCGGCCCGGCCGCGACTCCAACCCGGCTCGGCTCCAACCCGGTCCTGGCCCGCGGCTCAGGCCTCGGCCTGCGTGCCACCCGGCGCGGGGGCTTGCGCCCCGGCGGCGATCTCGCCCTGCAGCCAGCGGGTCACGATGTCGATCTGCGCCCGATTGGCCGCCTCGTGCGGGGTGACCATGTAGTAGCCCAGCGGGCGGCGCAGCACCCGGTCCGTGAGGAAGACCAGCGCGCCGCTGTCGAGCTCGGCCTCCAGCAGGCGCGGCTGTCCCATCGCGACGCCCAGCCCGTCGATCGCCGCCTGGTAGGCCAGCAGGGAGTTCGGCAGCGTCAGGGGCGCGTCCTCCTCGGGAGGCTCGAGGCCGACCGAGCGCAGCCAGTCGGGCCAGTCGTCCTGCCGATAATGCGAATGGATGAGGTGGCAGCGCAGGATGTCGGCCGGGGCGCGGACCGGGCCGTTGCGCCTCAGGTAGTCCGGACTGCAGACCGGGCGGATCTCGTCGTCGAACAGGTGGACGGCGTCCACGCCCGGCCAGCGGCCGTCGCCGAACTGGATCGAGGCGTCGACCGTCTCGACCGAGAAATCGACCGGCGCGACGGCGGTGGTGATCTTGAGGCGCACCTCGGGATTGGCCCGCTGGAAATCCGCCATGCGGCGCAGCAGCCACTTGGCGGCAAAGGTGGAATACACCCGCAGGCGCAGGTGGACCAGGTCCCTGTCGATGCCGAGGTGGCGCGTGGCGGCGGCGATGCGCTCGAAGGCGGGCCCGATGTCCCGGTAATAGCGCTCGCCGACCTCCGTCAGGCGCACCCCCGAACGGTCCCGGTGGAAGAACTGCACGTCCAGGTAGCCCTCGAGCATCCCGATCTGGCGGCTGACCGCCGACTGGCTGACGAAAAGCTCGTCCGCCGCCTTCGAGAAGCTCTTGAGGCGGGCCACGCTTTCGAACACCCGCAATGCGTTCAGGGGGGGAATGTTGCGACTCATGCATCGATTCTATCGCTCGCGGGGCGCCGCGCGATGAAGAATCGAGAACGCTCCGTTCAAGGGGAAGGCGGAGCCCCCGGCGGACCGCCGGTTCCGCCCCGGCCGCGCGCCCCCGGTTCCGCGGCCGCCACCACGGCGACCGCCCCACCCCAAGCCTCCTCTCCCCCTCAGGCGGCCGCCGCCTCCTCGCCGGTCACGCCCAGCAGGCGCGCCTGCAAGGCCTTGTTGGCGGCCAGCTCGCCCGCCTCGCCCTCGAAGGCCACGGCGCCGTTGACCAGCACATAGGCCCGGTCGACGATGGGCAGCACCATCTCGGCATGGTGCTCGACGATGACCAGGCTCGCGCGGCCGCGCAGGCGTACGACCGCCTCCATGACCTCCTGGACCACCGCGGGGGCCAGCCCCTCGAAGGGCTCGTCGAGCAGGATCACGCGGCTGGGCACCATCAGCGCCCGCGCGATGGCGACCATCTGCCGTTCCCCGCCGGACAGGTTCTCGGCGCGCGAACGCATGCGCTCGCGCAGCTTCGGGAACAGGGCGTAGACCTCCTCCATCGAGGCGCCGCCCGGACGCATGGCCAGGCGCAGGTTCTCCTGGACGGTCAGGTTCGAGAACAGGCGCCGGCCCTCCGGCACCATCGACAGGCCCAGGCGATTGATGACGTGGGGCTTGGCGGCGGTGATGTCCACGCCGTCGAACCGGACGCTTCCGCCGCCGATCTCGACCGCGCCCATCATGGCGCGCAGCGTCGTGGTCTTGCCCACCCCGTTGCGGCCCAGCAGGGCGATGGCCTCGCCCTCGCGGACCGTGATGTCGACGTCGTTCAGGATGCGGCTTCCGGCATAGCCCGCGGACACTTTCCTGAGTTCCAGGATGGGCTTGCCGATCCCGCGGGGAGCCGCGGCGGCGGCTGTCGCCGGCAGACGGGTGACCGAGGCGTCCTCGTCCTTGGGCTTGCCGAGATACGCCGTGATGACCTCGGGATTGGACTTGACCTCGTCGGGCGTGCCGTCGGCGATCAGGCGCCCCTGGTGCAGGACCGTGATCCGGTCCGAGAGGCTCAGCACGCGGTCGATGTCATGCTCGATGAGGATCACGGCGTGCGTCCGGGACAGGCGCCGGATCAGGTCGCCCACCACCTGGCGGTCGGCCTCGGCCAGGCCCGCCAGCGGCTCGTCGAGCAGCAGCATCTTGGCGTCGGTGGCCAGGGTGATGGCGATCTCCAGCAGGCGCTGCTCGCCATGGGAGAGGTTCATGCACAGTTCCGAGGCCCGGTCCTGCAGCCCGACCGACGAGAGCAGCGCCCACGTGCGCGCGTTGACGTCCTCGAGGTCGTAGGCCTCGCGCCAGAGCCCATGCCGCTGGGGGCTGCGCGCGCGCACGGCCACGTGCACGTTCTCGAACGCGGTCAGGTTCCGGAATACGCTGACGATCTGGAACGAGCGCGCGAGGCCCAGGCGGATGCGCTTGTGCACCGGCATGTGGGTGATGTCGTGCCCGTCGAACACGATCCGTCCGCTGCTAGGCGGCAGGAGGCCCGTCAGCACGTTGAAGAAGGTCGTCTTGCCCGCGCCGTTCGGGCCGATGAAGCTGTGCAACTGGCAAGGCATGACGTCGAGGCTGATGTCGTTCGCCGTGACGATGGAGCCGAACGACTTGCTCAGGCCGCGCACCGACAGGATGGGCTTGCCCGGATCCAGCGCGTGCGCCGGGGCGATCGCCACGGCGCCGTCCGTGCCGGAGCGCGGCGGGATCCGCTCGCGCGTCAGCGTCCAGCGCTCTCTCCCGATCAGGCGCTGCACGAAGCCCTGTATTCCTTCGGGCGAAAACAGCACCGACAGGATGATGATGGGCGCGAAGACCAGCCACCAGTTCTCGGTGAGGGCGCTGAGCTTTTCCTGGAGCAGGATGAAGGTGATCGATCCCCACAGCGGCCCGAGGAATTGGTGCACGCCTCCCAGCACGGTCATCAGCAGCGCGTCGCCCGCGTGCTGCCAGCTCAGATTGTTCGCATAGGCGCCCTGCAGCAGGAAGGCCAGCAGGCCGCCGGCGTAGCCGATCAGCACCGCCGAGATCACGAAGGCGGCCAGCTTGACGCGGAAACTGTTGTAGCCGAGGCTGATGGCCCGCTGCTCGTTGTCGCGCATCGCCTGCAGGAGGCGGCCGAACGGCGCGTGCGCGATGCGCCACAGCAGCCACATGGCGGCGATGACCGTCGCCAGGCTGAAGACATGGAAGGCCGGCATCGAGGTGAACGTCGGCCGCGGCACGTTCTGCAAGCCATTCTCGCCCCCGGTGAAGCTGGTCCACTTGAAGGCGATCTCGTAGGCGATCTGGGAGGCGGCCAGCGTCAGGAGCGAAAAGTAGAGCCCCCGGCGGCGCAGGATGAACAGGCCCAGCACGATCGCCAGCGCCAGCGAGAACACCATGACGAAGACCAGCGCCGTGATCTCGTCGCCGACCATGCCGCGCATGGACAGGGCGGCCGCGTAGCTGGCGCAGCCAAAGAAGACCGACGCGCCGAACGGCACCAGGCCGGTGTAGCCCACCAGCAGGTTCACGCCGGCGCCGTACAGGGTGTAGATCGCAATCTCGGTGACCCGGCTGACGGGGATGTCGAAGGCCAGCGCGCCGAAGGACGTGAGGATCAGGGTCGCCGTCAGGATGGCGATCGGATGATGGAAGACGGGTGATTTCATTCGAAGCGCTCCCAGCGTTCGCCGAACAGGCCGCGCGGGCGGACCAGCAGGATGATCGTCATCAGCACGTACATCGCCGCGGCGGAAGCCTCCGGCATGAACTGGATCGTGAGCCCGGTGACGATCCCGACCAGCAGGCCGGCGATGATGGCGCCGGCGTACGAGTCCAGGCCGCCGATGGTGACGACCACGAAGGCCGGCATGATCGCGCCGGCGGCCATGGTGGGCGTCACGGTCCACAGGGGCGCGGCGAGCAGCCCGGCCATCCCCGCGATGGCGCAGCCGATGCCGAAGACCGCCGTCAGCACCCGCGGCAGGTTGATGCCCAGGAGGCCGACCATCTCGGGATCGCGGCTGCCCGCCCGCAGGATGCGCCCGAAGGGCGTGTAGGTCAGCGACAGCCACAGGGCGACCAGCAGCCCCGTCGTGGCGACCACGACCCCCAGCCGGTATTTCGTCAGCAGGATGGGGCCGTACTCGACGATGCCCGAGAGGAAGGGCGGCGCGCTGAACGGCTGCCCGCCCGCCCCCCAGACGACCTTGATGGTCGCCTCGATGAACAGGGCCAGCGCGAAAGTCACGATGAGGCTGACCAGCGGATCCTTGCCGTAGAGCCGTCGGATCAACAAAAGCTCTACGATGATTCCCACCACGCCCACGAGGACGGGCGAGAGGATGACGGCGTACCAGCCGAAGGTCTTGAACAGGGTGACCGCGAAATACGCCCCCAGCGCAAAGAACGCGCCATGCGCGAAATTGACGATCCCGAGCATGCCGAAGATCACCGACAGGCCCACCGCGATCAGCACGTACAAAAATCCCAGGACCAGGCCATTGGCGGCCTGGGACAAGAGGATGTCCAGCATAGAAGTCTCCTTTTCGCGGGCGCCTTCCGCGGACGTCCGGCACCGCGCGTTTTTACTTGTGCATCGCCAAGAATGGCTGTGGAATCAAGTGAAATTCATGATAGCGGAAGCCCCGCGCCCTTGGTTTCGCAAACATCATGGGGTCATGAGTTATGGGAAAGCAGGCGCCGGGGATGGGCCGCGCGGCCCATCGGGCGGGGTGAGGGATTACCCCGAAGGCGGTGAGAGACGCGGCTCCGGATGCGCGCACATCGGAGCCGCGGAGGCCGTCCGGCGGGCCGCGGCCTCGAAAAAAAGCCGAGCCCGGGCCGCGGTCTCGGACGAAGGCCGGATCGTGGCCTCGGACGAAGGCCGGATCGCGGCCTGGCGGCCGCGGACCGGGTTCAGGACGCCAGGCGGGCGGCCCGCTCCATGGCGTGCCGCGCGGCGATGTAGCCGAACACCATGCCCGGCCCGATCGTGATCCCCGGCGCCGTATAGACGCCGCCCATGACCGAGTGCATGTCGTTGCCGACCGCGTACAGTCCCGGGATCGGGCGGTGTTCGGCATCCAGCACCTGGGCGTCGGCGTCCGTCACCAGGCCGGTGGCCGCGCCGATGTCGCCCGGATACAGGCGCACGGCATAGTAGGGGCCCTGCGTCAGCGGCCCGATGGAGGGATTCTTGCCCTCCCAGGAGGCGTCGCCGTTGTTGCGCTGGTAGGCCGTGGTCCCACGGTTGAAATCCAGGTCCACGCCGGTCTGCGCATAGGCGTTGATACGCGCCACGCTCTCCTTCAGGCCGGCTGCGTCGATGCCGAGCTTCGCGGCCAGCTCGTCGAGTGTGCGGCCCTCGGTCAGGTAGCCGTCCTCGAGGAAGGGCTTCAGGCCGCGCCCGCCCGGGCGGACCATCCCGATGCCGTATTTCTTCAGCGCGCGCGCATCGCAGACGAGGTAGGCCGGGATCGAATCGCCCTGCGCGTTCGCCTCCTGCATGGCCAGCCCGAACAAATGGTAGGACGTGCTCTCGTTCAGGAAGCGCTGGCCTTTTCTGTTCACGGTGATGAAGCCCGGCTTGGCGCGGTCCATCACGAAATGCGGAAAGACGGCCGTGCTGCCGTCGCGGCGCCTGCGCAGCGACACCGGGGCCCAATAGGAATTGCTCAGGGCGCCCGTGCCGTACTGCGCGCCCATCGCCAGCGCGAGCTCGTGCGCCTCGCCCGTGTGTCCCGGGGCGCCGGGGCACCAGGAGATGTCGATGCCGGGCAGCATCTTGCGGCGCAATTCGGGGTTGCGGGTGAAGCCGCCGGTGGCGAGGATGACGCCGCCCTTCACGCGGACCGTGCGGCGGATGCCCCTCTGCGAGAGGGTGACGGCATGCACGCCCGAGGCATCGGCGTGGATCTCCTCGAGCGAGGTCTCCAGCGCCATGGGCACGCCCCGCTGGTCCAGCGAATACAGCAGGCGGCCGATGAGGGCGTTGCCCATGACCAGGCGCGTCCCCCGGCTGTGGGTGAGGCGATCGCCGATGTGCCGCAGGATGATCTTCACGCAGTACGCGAAGGACTTGAACGAGGACGTCGCGCGCAGCAGGTGAAAGATGTCGTTGCGGTCGACCGCCATCCCGCCCAGCACCGTGAACTCGGGGATGGGGGGACGCAGCAGGGACAGCAGGTCGCCGAGCTTGCGCCCATCGAAGGGGATGGGCTCGAGCGCCCGGCCCTTCAGCGTCGAGCCCTCGAGCTCGGTGAGGTAGTCGGGGTGCAGGGGATACGGACGGTACTTGACCTCGGAATTGGCTTCGATGTGGTCCAGCGCCTCGGGGCCAGTCTCCAGCATCTTCCTGCGCAGTGCCGCCGGCGTGCGGTCGCCGACGGCGATGGTGAGGAATTTCTCGGCAATCTCCAGCGTGTCGCCCGTCGACACCGTCGCGGCATGGCGGGTGCAGGGAATCCAGGTGGTCGCGGCCGACAGGGCCGTGGTGCCTCCCACGTAGCCGGTCCGCTCGACCAGCAATACTTTCCTGCCGCCCATGGCGGCAAACAGCGCCGCCGACATGCCCGCGCCGCCCGCGCCGATGACGACCACGTCGTAGGATTCGTTGTCGAGCGAGGGGTTATTCAGATCCAGCAACATATGGCCTTCCCAATCGTTTCAATGAAAACGGGCCGCGCCCGCCGGAGGGCGGGCGCAGGCCGACGCTACGCGACGTTCCGGTCCGCGCTTTCCCGCCCGTCCTCCGACAGGAAATCGACCATCAGCTCCAATTCCGCGGTGAACATGCCGAAACCGATCTGCGTCGTGCAGCCGATCCGGCGCGCCGCCTCGATCAGGGGCGTCACCAGCGGCGCGGTGATCACGTCGCCGACGAACATGCCGGGCTCGAGCCTGTCGACGAGCAGCGGATACGGGTCGTCCGCGCGCATGCCGGTCGGCGTCGCGTTGACGATCAGGTCGAAGCCCGTGGGATCCGGCGAGCCCAGGGAAACCTCGCCCACGCCCCTGGAGCGCAGGCGGCCGATCAGCGCATCCCGGCGCCGCTCGTCCTGGTCGTGGATCGCCAGGCCGGACACGCCGGAGTCCAGCAGCGCGAGGGCGATCGCCGAGCCGGCGCCTCCGGCCCCCACGAGCAGGGCCCGCCTGCCCGCCGGATCCGCGCCCGCGGCGCGCACGCCGCCGACGAAGCCCATGCCGTCGAACATGTCGCCATGCCAGGAGCCGTCCGGATTGCGGCGCAGGACGTTGACCGCCTCCAGGAAGCCGGCGCGCTCGGTGGCGGTGGCGCAATGCCGGTAGGAGGCGAACTTGTGCGGCACCGTCACGATGATCCCGTCGATGTTCCTGGCCAGGCTCGCGCCCCGGATGAAGGCATCGACGTCGGCGGGGGCCACGTGCATCGGCACCACGATGGCGTTCAGGCCGCGCTCGTTGAGCGAGCGGGTGACGTTGGCCGGCGATTTGACCTGCGCGATCGGGTCCCCGATGATGGGAATGACGCGGGTGGCGCCGTCCAGGAAGACGGCTTCTTTTCCAGCGAGGCTCATAGCGGCCCCATGCCGCGGCCGCTTCCAGCCCTCGAGCCGAAGGATGCGTCCGGCGCGCCAGCCTCCCGGGCCGGGACATTGAACGAAAGGGCCGGCAGGGTGCCGGCGGCGATGGCTGCGCGGCGGATCCCCCCGGATCCGGGCCGGCGGCGATGATTGCTGAACATGGCGTCTCTTCCTCGATTGATCATTGTGGGCGGACCTCGTCCTTTACCGCCTCACCGATGATCCTATGCCTTCGAGAAAGCCCCGCATGTGAAAATTGGGAAAAGCAGCCTTCAAATCCGCTCGACGGCCGCGCCGCCTTCCCGGCTGGCCTGGATCAGGTAATCCAGCAGGCTGGAGACCGGCCCGGTCAGGTTGTCGGCGTTGCGCACGCACAGGTAATACCGGCGGACCGTCCACTCGTCCTTGAGGGGCAGGCAGGTCAGGTGCAGGCGCGCCGCGTGCGCGCGCGTGCCCTGCTCGGGCATCAGCGCCAGGCCGAGGCCCTCGCTCACCAGGGTGCAGCGCGCCTCGAAGTCGGTCACCTGCACGCGGACGTTCAAGGGGCGCGACAGGCTCTGCTCCGCCAGCTCCATGAAGGCCTCGAAGGAATGCCGCGGGAAATAGCCGACGAAGTCGTAGTCGATGGCCTCCTCGAGGTAGAGCGATTCCCGGCTCGCCAGGGGATGGCCGTTCGGGACGAGCAGCACGACCCGGTCGCTGATGAAGGGATGGGACGTCACCCCCGGCGCGGGCCGGATGTTGTGATAGACCCCGATGTCGGCCTCTCCCTGGGCCACGATCCTGGGGATGTCGAAGCTCAGGTGCTCCTGCAGGTCGATCCGCGTGTCGGGGGACTGCTTCAGGTACCGGCTGACGAGCCTGGGGATGTACTGCAGCATGGTCGAGCGGTTCGCCGCGAGGCGGATCTTGGCGATCCCCGTGGGCGCGAACTCGGTCACCGCCTCCTCGGCGAGCCGCACGCTGCGCAGGATCGCCTTGGCGCGCTGGTACAGCATCGCGCCGGCCGAGGTGGGCTCGACGCCGCGCCCATGCCGGTGCAGCAGCACGACCCCGAGCTGGCGCTCGAGCTCGATGATCCGCTTGCTCGCCGCCGAGGTCACGACGTTGACGCGCTCGGCCGCCCGCGACAGGCTCTTGTCCTCGACCGCCGCAACGAACAATTCCAGCGCGGGAATATCCATCTTCATTGTCTCCAGCCTCCAGTGGCTCACCGCCCGACGGCGCCGCATGATCTCCAAATGGCCGAGCGCCCGGACAGCATACATCCGGGACGGCCTCCAGGAAACGAGCGGCTACGCCGGCACCAGGGCCAGGTCTCCCAGGTCCAGGCGGTCGAGCCGCCAGATGTTCTCCCGCAGCCGGGCGGCCGCGGCGGCGCCCAGGACGGGCGCGACCAGTTCGTCGAACTTGTCGTCGAGCTCGGCGTCGCTCAGGGGCGACTCGGGATCGCCCTTGCGGTAGGGCGAGAAATGCTCCAGGCGCCTGCCGTCCTGGAGCTCGAGGCGCACGCGCGCGGCGCGCCTCGAGGGAAAGCCGGCGCTCAGCTCGGGATCGCCGGCGAGCCGCACCCGCCGCATCAGCGAGCGGGTGCCGGCATCCGCCAGGCTGGCCTCGGTGAAGGCGTCGAGCCGCACGGACCCATGCAGCAAGGCGTGGCTGACCACGTACTGGAGGCTGAACCTCGCCTGGCGCGCGGTCTTGGGATCGGGCATGCCGGCCACGTCGATGGCCGCCTGATAGGTATCGATCTCGATGGAACGTATCGATGAAGGATCTACATCGGCCAGTTGCCCGCGCAGGGCCAGGGCGGCGTCGATCGCCGCGAAGGTGTGACCGCAGCAGCCATGGTTCTTTTGCGTGACGCGCATGATGTTGTAGCGCCGGCCCAGGCCCTCGGTCGCGCGGCTCCAGACCGGATCGGTGGCCATCGCCGCGCCGAAGCCGACCTCCCCCTCGAGGATGTCCAGGGCGCCCGTGATGCCACCGGCCGCGCCTTTCGCGGCCGTCACGCCGGTGGCCGCGGCATGGCCGCCATGCAGCGCCTTGGTCATCGATTCCGAGCGGAACGCCTGCTGCAGCCCCGAGGCGAACGTCGCGGCGGTCGCCAGCGCGTGCTGCATGACCGCCCCGTCATGCGGCTCGAGCAGGAAGGCGGCCGCGGCGGCGCCGCCGAAGCAGCCCACCGTTCCGGTGGTGTGGAAATACAGATAGTGCGAGGGCTGCACGGCCGCGCCGATGCGGGTCGAGATCTCGTAGCCCACCGTGACCGCGCGCAGCAGGTCGCGGCCGGAACAGCCCTCGTCCTCGGCGACGGCCAGGGCTGCGGCGATCACCGGGACGCCGGGATGGTACACCGCGTCGCGAAAGATGTCGTCGAACTCGACCGCATGGGAGGCCGTGCCGTTGATCCAGGCGGCCAGGGCGGGAAACGCCGTGGTCCTGAACCCCGGGAGGCTGGAGCGCCCATGGCCGAGCTCGCGGAAATGCGCGCGCACCAGTTGGCTGGTCGGGGCGACGCGCGTGCCCGGATACAGGGCCGAGAACCAGTCCAGCACCGCGCGCTTGGCATGGTGCATGACGTCCTCCGGCAGCTCGCGGCGCGCCTCGTGTTGCGTGTAGTCTGCGATTTCCGCCAGGATGCCGGGCATCGATCCTCTCCTTGACATGACCTGTGCCATCTTATCCAGGGCCCCGCGCCCAGCGATGACTTTTGGGAAATGCATCCTTCTCATTTTCAGAGGGGGATTCCGGCCCGGCGTCCGGGGAATCCCTCACCCCGGCGATGAAGGCTCGTTTTCCAAATTTTCGCAACTCGCCGCGCCGCGGGGGATAGCATGCCTCTATACCCATCTGTCCCTGTGAGGCGCGCAATGAAAAAACAAGTAGCAGCAGTTCAACTGGCCGAATATCTCGAACGCCTGGGCGTCGAGGCGATCTACGGGCTGTGCGGACATTCCCTGGTGCAGATGCTCGATGCGATCAGCCGCAGCAAGATAGACTTCGTGTCGTGCCGGCACGAGCAGCTCGCCGCGCACATGGCCGACGGATACGCCCGCGTGTCGGGCAAGACGGGGGTCGTGCTGACCCACGTGGGCCCGGGCCTGACCAACGCGATCACCGGGATCGCGACCGCCTCGCTGGACTCGGTGCCCATGGTGGTGATCACCGGCAACATCCAGTCCTATGGCTTCGGGCGCGGCCCCCACCAGGAAATCAACCTGCACGCCGATGCCGACCAGGTCGAGATGTGCCGCCCCATCTGCAAGCGGATCTACCGCGTCACCCGCGCGGAGGACCTGCCCCGCATCATGGAGCGCGCCTTCCACTTTGCCCAGGCCGGCCGCAAGGGCGTCGTGCTGGTCGACGTTCCCATGGATTTCTTTTCGGCCGAGCTGCCCGAGGGGTCCTTCCAGAAGATGCCGGCGCCCATCGCCAGCCCCGCCATTTCCGAGGACCAGGCCAGGGAGATCGCCGAGGCCCTGTCCAGGGCCAGGAACCCCGTCATCTACGTCGGCGGCGGTGTCCACATCGCCAAGGCCACCCGCGAGCTGGCCGAGCTCGCCGAGGCGCTGGAAATCCCCGTCGCCACGAGCCTCATGGGCAAGGGCGTGCTGCCGGACGCGCATCCCCTGCTGCTGGGCACGACCGGATACTGGGGCCAGCCCGTCGCCAATGAATTCTGCCGGAACGCCGACCTGATCCTCGCCGTGGCCACCCGGTTCGCGGAAACCGACTGCAGCTCCTGGGATCCGGAGTTCACTTTCGACATCCCCAAGACCCGCCTCATCCATATCGACATCGACGAGGCCGAGATCGGCCGCAACTACGCCACCGAGCTCGGCGTGATCGCCGACGCCAAGCAGGCCCTGGGACTGATCGCACGCCATGCCCGGGACATCGGCAGCACGCCCGACCCCGCCATGCGCAAGCGGATCGCCGACGGCCGCCAGGCATTCGTGGAGGTCTATGCCAAGCAGCGGGATTCCGACGAATTCCCCCTGCGCCCCGAGCGCGTGCTGGGCGACGTCCGCAAGGCGCTGCCCGAGGACGGATTCATCGTCACCGACGTGGGCTGGAACAAGAACGGCGTGGGCCAGCAATTCGCCCTCGACGTGCCCGGCACCATGATCACCCCGGGCGGCATGGCCACCATGGGTTTCGGGCATGCCGCGGTCCTCGGCGCCAAGTACGCGGCGCGCGACCGCGCCGCCGTGGCCCTGATCGGGGATGGCTGCTTCTCCAGCAACATCGGCGTCATCGCCATCGCGGTCGAGGAAAACCTTCCCGTGGTCTGGGTGGTGATGGACAACGCCTCGTACGGCGTGATCTCGGGCATCGAAAAGCGGCACCTCGGCGGGACCTACGGCTGCATGTTCGGATCGAACGACACGCCCTATCACATCGATTTCGCCGCGACGGCGCGCGCCTTCGGCGCGGACGGCATCGCCATCGAAAAGCCCGGCCAACTGGTCGACGCCCTGAAGCAGGCCCTCGCCTCCGGCCGGCCGACCGTCATCCAGGTCCCCGTCCAGCTCGTCCCCACCCCCACGACCGGCCACTGGGAAATCAACCGCATCTACCGCAAGCCCTCGTAATCCCCGCCGGCCGCGCCGCAGCGTCTCCCCGGGGGCGCGGCGCGATGGAGGATGCGGGGCCGCCGCTGCCGGACGCGGGGCCGCCGCACCCCTTCCGCCGTCCGGGCCGCCACCCTTCCCTCGCGGTGCGGCGCGCGCGCCGTCCGGGCCGGGGGAGGCCTCGCGGCCCTTTTCCTCCCGCAGCCGGCCGATCATGAAGGCTGGACCGCCACCCGGATCCGCGGCCCCTCGCCCTCCGAACGCTTGGCCTGGTACATGGCCGTATCGACGGTGTGTATCACGTCCGAGATCGAGCGGAAGCCCGCCAGCGCGGTGATGCCGATGCTGGCGGAAATCACGCCCCCCGTCCGGCCGGCCGCGAACTCGCGGTCCAGGCCCTGCGAGATCCGCTCGGCCACGTCCCGGGCCTGCCCCAGGTCCGTCGCCGGCAACAGCAGCAGGAACTCGTCGCCGCCCCAGCGCCCGAGCACGTCCCTCGCCCGCGTCGCCTTGCGCAGCAGGCCCGCCACCTGCTTCAGCACCCGGTCGCCGCGCAGGTGCCCGTAGGTGTCGTTGACGCGCTTGAAGCCATTGAGGTCCAGCATCAGGACCGCGCCGGGCGGCTCGTCGTCCGACAGGGATTCCAGCTCGAAACGCAAGCGGCTCTCGAGCGCGCGCCGGTTCAGCAGGCCCGTCAGCGGGTCGAGGTGGACCTGCCGCTGCAGCTCGTTGCGCGCCTCGTCGAGCTCTCGCACGATGCGGTGCTGGACCAGGTGGTGGCGGCGGAAATCGAGCAGGTGCGCGACCTGGTCGCGCATCAGGGCCAGCGCCTCGAGCTGGCCCGGGCCCAGCGCCCGGGGAAACTCGTCCAGCACGCACAGCATCCCCAGCGGATAGGGACCCGATTTCAGCAGGGCGCCCGCATAGAACCGCAAACTGCGCCCGGCGGCCCGCAACAGCGGATTGGACGATATCCGCGCATCCTCCCGCGTATCGCCGATCACGAGCACATCCGCCTCCAGCAGGGCGTCCTGGCGAGGCGAATCATCCAGCGGCGCCTCGCGCACGCCCAGCCCGGCCTCCGCCTTGAACCACTGCCGGGCGGAATCGATGAAGCCCACGAGCGCGACGGGCACGCCACACACGCCGCGCGCCAGCTCGACGATCCCATCGAAGGCCGGCTCGCGCTCGGTATCGAGGATCTGGTAGTCGGCCAGCGCCCGGAGCCGGCGCGGGTCGCTGACCACGCCAGCGGGCTCACGGACGGGCGACGATCGGTTGAACAACGGAGCCTCGCATGATGACCGCCCTCATCCGGCAATGGGTGGCTTTATCAGAGTGGATTCTTTTTGTTACATGATATCACCACAGTGATCGCTTTGGGGGATGAGTGTGATGAATCCACGGCGGGCGCCCTGCCTCCCGGAATTTTTTCGCCTCAGACTTCCAATATATTAGAAATAAAAACAATGGATTGTCCGACTCAGGGCGGCAACATTAGACTGGCCGTGTTTTCCGATAGTCAGTCTTGGACAGCGAAACCATGAGCAAAGTCAGCCATCTACCCGTGGACCTGGACCAGGCGGTGCTGGTGGGCAGGGTCTGGCGCCCGGCCCCCCAGGACGGCCCGAGCGTCGTCGTCGTCAGGGACGGCCAGGCGGTCGACATCTCGGCCCATGCGCCCACCATGGCCGACCTGCTGGACCACGAGGATTGCGCGGGCTTCGTGCGCGGCCTGGAGGGGGAACCCATCGCGCCCGTCGACGAGATCATCCGGAACAGTCTCGACAGGAAGTCCTCGGCCGGCAAGCCCGTCCTGTGCGCGCCCTGCGACCTCCAGGTCGTCAAGGCCTCGGGCGTGACCTTCATGGTGAGCCTGCTCGAGCGCCTGATCGAGGAAAGGGCCGGCGGCGACGCGCGGCAGGCCCTGGCCATCCGGGAATCGCTGCAGGCGGCGATCGGCACCGAGCTGTCGGCGGTGCGGCCGGGGTCGGACAGCGCGCGGCACCTGAAGGAGGAACTCATCCGCCGCGGCGAATGGTCCCAGTACCTGGAGGTGGCCATCGGGCCCGACGCCGAGATCTTTTCCAAGGCCCCGCCCATGGCGTCCATCGGCCTGGGCGAGCACATCGGCCTGCATCCCGATTCCGAGTGGAACAACCCCGAACCGGAAATCGTGCTGGCGGTGGACAGCAAGGGGCGCGTGAGGGGCGCGACGCTGGGCAACGACGTCAACCTGCGCGACATCGAAGGCCGCAGCGCCCTGCTGCTGGGCAGGGCCAAGGACAACAACGGATCCTGCGTGATCGGCCCTTTCATCCGCCTGTTCGACGAGCACTACACCATCGACTCGGTCCGCGAGGCCGAGGTGTCGCTGCTGATCGAGGGCCCGGAGGATTTCCGGCTGCATGCCGTCAGCCGCATGGACCAGATCAGCCGCGATCCGCTGGACCTGGTCGAACAGGCCTACGGCGACCATCACCAGTACCCGGACGGCTTCATGCTGTTCCTGGGCACCATGTTCTCGCCCATCGCGGACCGGGGCACAGCGGGCGCGGGCTTCACGCACCACCTGGGCGACATCGTCACGATCTCGTCCCCCCTGCTGGGGGCGCTGGTCAACGAGGTCCAGCTCTCCACCCGGATTCCCCCCTGGACGTTCGGCGCCCGAGCCCTCTATCGCAGCCTGGCACGTCGAGGGATACCCCTGGAAACGGGAAACACGACATCCCGATCGGAGGATTCACAGACCACTACACAGGAGACAGACAATGCAACTATCCAGTCGAATGCGGGTGCCTGAACAGGCGCGGCCGCACGGCGGCGTCCAGCGCATGCTGCGCGCGGTGGACACGATGAACAAATGGCTGGTCAAGCTCTGCGGCCTCATGCTGGTGGCCATGGTGCTGGCCGTGACCCTGGGGATACTGGCCCGTTTCGTGTTCTCGCACCTGGACATCCACGTCCGCGCCTCCTGGACCGAGGAGGTTTCGCGCTACCTGATGATCTGGTCGGTCTTCATCGGCGCGGCGGTCGCGGCGCGCCACGGCAAGCTGATCGGCGTGGAGGCGCTGGTCACCTACCTGCCGGCCCTCGCCGGGCGCCCGCTCAAGTACATCTCCCACGTCCTGTCCCTGGCCTTCTACGGCGTGCTGTGCTGGGTCGGCATCGAGTGGATAGAGTTCGGCGAGTCGCAGACCTCGCCGGCAACCTGATGCAGTCGGGCGGCATCGCGCAGCGCCTGGTCAACCTGGCCAACGCCATCGTCGGCTGGGTGCGCGGGGGCCTGGGTTCGGTGGTGGTGCTGAGCACGATGTTCTTCTCTACGATGTCGGGCTCGTCCTCCGCGACCACCGCGGCGATCGGCTCCACGCTCATCCCGGCCATGGAACGCAAGGGCTATCCGCGCAACTTCGCCGCCGCGATCACCGCATCCTCGGGCGAGCTGGGCGTGATCATCCCGCCCTCGATCCCCATGATCGTCTATGCGCTGTCGGCCAACGTGTCCGTCGCCTCGCTGTTCCTCGCGGGCATATTCCCGGGCATCCTCATCGGCCTGTCGCTGATGCTGGTGATCTGGGTGCGCGCCCGCCTGGTCGGGTTCGATGCCGTGCAGGAGATCACCCTCGGCCAATGGCTGGCGAACGTCGTGCGGGCGTCCGGCGACGCCGCCCTGGCCGTCATGATGCCCGTCATCATCCTGGGCGGCATATACGGCGGCCTGTTCACCACGACCGAGGCCGCCGTCGTCGCGGCGCTGTACGCGATGTTCATCGGCCTGTTCGTCTACCGCGAGCTGAAATGGAGCGAGCTGCTGGACGTGTTCGGCCGCTCGGCCGTGACCTCGGCGATCATCCTGGTCATCGTGGCCTTCGCCGCCATCTTCGCCTACATCCTGACGATGAACCAGGTGCCGCACAAGCTCGGCCATTTCCTGACGCAGGCCTCGGACAGCCCGGTATTCTTCCTCCTGCTGGTGAACGTGGCCCTGTTCATCGTCGGCATGCTGATGGAGACGCTGGCCGCGATCATCATCCTCGCGCCCATCCTCGCCCCCGCGGCGATCCATTTCGGCATCGATCCCATCCACTTCGGCACCATCATGATCGTCAACCTGGCGGTGGGGATGGTCACGCCCCCGGTCGGCATCAACCTGTTCGTCGTCTGCCAGGTCGCCAATGTGCGGCTGGAGCAGTTGATGAAGCCGCTGCTGATATTCCTGGGCGTCCTGATCATCGACATCCTGATCGTCAGCTACGTCCCCGCTTTGAGCACCTGGATGTTCTGAGGCAAACCCCGGGGACTCCCGTCCCCCCCAAAATCAACAACCACATTGGAGACTCGACATGAAACTCAAGACCCTAGCCCTGGCCGCCGTCGCGTGGACGGCCGCCCTGTCCGCCCCCGCCGCGATGGCGGCCACGGTCGAACTCAGCCTGGGCCATACGCTGGCGCCCGACAGCCATTACCAGGCCACCGGCGAACGAATGGCCGAGATCGCCGCCCGCAAGTCCAACGGCGAGATCAAGATCAAGCTGTTCCCCCAGTCCCAGCTCGGCGGCGAGGTGAAGATGATCCAGGCCGCCCGCAGCGGGGTGCAGGACATGCTGATCACGGCCCAGGCGCCGCTGACCAATACCGTGAAGGCCTATAGCCTGTTCGACGTGCCCTACCTGTTCGACAGCGTCGACCAGGCCAACAAGGTGCTGGCCGGCCCCATCGGCCAGAAATTCCTCGACATGCTGCCGCGCTACAACCTGGTGGGCCTGGGCTTTCTCTCGGTGATGGAGCGCAACGTCTTTTCGGCCAAGCCCATCAAGGGCAGCGCCGACATGAACGGCGAAAAGCTGCGCGTCATGCAGTCGCCCGGCTACGTCGAGACCTATCGCTCGTTCGGCGCCCTGCCCACCCCCATGGCCTACGGCGACCTGTACCTGTCGCTGCAGCAGGGCGTGGTCGACGGCGGCGACACCTCGCCCGACCAGTTCGTGATGGACAAGTTCCTCGAGGTGTCCAAATACTACAACCTGACCAAGGTCCACTACCTGCCCGCCCTGCTGATCATCTCCAAGGCCAAGTGGGACAAGCTGACCCCCGAGCAGCAGAAGATCCTCCAGGAATCGGCCACCGAGGCCCTCGCCTACGGCCGCGACTACTACAAGAAGTCCTATGCCGAGTCGATCGAGCGCATGAAGGCCGCGGGCGTGACGGTCGTGGATTCGGACGTGAGCTCGCTCAAGAAGGCCAGCGAGCCCGTGGTGGCCTCCCTGCTCAAGGAAATTCCCGACGGCGAGGCGCTGTACAAGGAAATCCAGCAGGCCAAGGAGCAATAGGCATGGCGAAGCGGCCCCACATGGATTGCTATGCGATCGGCGATACCGCGGATTTCGCCAAGACGGTGTCCGAATACGACGTCTACGGATTCGCCGGGATCGTCGGGGATTTCTACGGCGTGCACCTCAACGAGGAATACGCCAAGCGGACGCAGTTCGGCCGGCGCATCGCGCAAGGGGCCCTCTCGGTGGGGTTCCTCGCCACGGTCATGGGCTACATGGCGGCGAAGGCGCCCGATCCGGGGGCCGTCTCGTACCGCTACGACATCACCTTCAGGGCCCCCGTCTTCATCGGGGACACGGTGACGGCGCGGCTGACGCTGGTCGAAAAGGACGAGGACCGCAACACCTGCGTCTTCGATGCGGCCGTCACCAACCAGGCCGGGACCGTCGTGGCTCAGGGCAGGACCTATCTCAAGGTGCTTTGAACCATGCCATCGGAAACATCGGCGGTGCTCGCCTCGCAGCGGGGGGCGGTGCGCATCCTGACGCTGAACCGCCCGGAAAAGCTCAATGCCTTCTCGGCCGGACTGCTGGGCGCGCTGGAGGAGGCATTGTCCGGCGCCTGCGAGGACGGCTCGGTCGGGGCCATCGTCCTCGCGGGCGCGGGCGGCAAGAAAGAGCGCGCGAAACGGCAAGGAGGAAAATGACATGGAGCACGAACTCATCCGCGATGCCGTCAGGCGCTTCGCCGAGCGCGAGATCGCGCCGGTGTCCGAGACGCTCTGGGAGGACGAGGCCTTCCCCCACGACATCTGGAGGAAGGCGGGCGAGCTGGGATTCCCGGGCCTGCCATATCCGAAGGCATTCGGCGGCGGCGACGGCGACTGGGTCTCCTTCGTCGTCGTCCTGGAGGAACTGGCGCGCGTGGACTGCGCCGTGGCCAATGCGCTGATGGCCAATTCGACCGTGGCGAGCCTGCTCGCCAACTACGGCACCGACGAGCAAAAGCGCCGTTACCTGGCGCCCATCCTGGACGGCAGCCGGGTGGGGGCCATCGGCCTGTCCGAGCCGGATGCGGGATCCGATGCCGCCAATATCTCCACCCGCGCCCGATGGGACGGCAGCCACTGGATCATCGACGGCGCCAAGACCTTCATCAGCAACACGGGCACCGGGATCACCAGCCCGGTCGTGATCGCGGCCGTGACGGGCCTGCGCCCCGACGGCCGCAAAGAGATCTCCAATTTCATCGTGCCCGGCGGGACTCCTGGCTTCCATCACGGCCGCAAGCTGCGCAAGATCGGCTGGCGCGCCTCCAGCACCTGCGAGCTTTCCTTCCAGGACTGCCGGCTGCCCGCAGAAAACCTCCTGGGCGAGCGGGGGGCCGGCCTGCGCCAGACGCTGGCGCAGATCGGCACGGGACGGATACTGATCGGCGCCCTGGCGCTGGGCCTGCTGCAGGGCTCGCTGGACCGCTCGCTCGCCTACATGAAGCAGCGCCGGGCGTTCGGGCATCCCATCGCGGATTTCCAGGCCCTGCAGTTCAAGGCGGCGGACATGGCGGTCCACGCCCACGCCGCCCGCCTCATGCTGTACGACGCGGCGGCGCGCAAGGACCGGGGCGAGCCCTTCGCCCGCGAGGCCTCGATGGCCAAGCTGTTCGCCACCGAAAAGGCCATGGAGGCGGCGCACCAGGCCGTGCAGATCCATGGCGGCTACGGCGTCATCAGCGAGTATCCCGTCGCGCGCGCCTTCGGCGACGCCAAGGTGCTGGAGATCGTGGAGGGCACCTCCGAGATCCAGCGGATGATCATTTCACGCGAATTGCTTTCATGACCCGACAGGAAAAGGCCATGCTGGAAGGAATCAGAATTCTCAGCTTCACCCACTTTCTGCAGGGACCGTCCGCGGTCCAGATGCTCGCCGACGTCGGCGCCGACGTCATCAAGATCGAGCCTGCCAAGGGGGCCTGGGAGCGCCAATGGGCGGGCTTCGACGCCTTCGTCGAGGGCGTCAGCGTGTTCTTCATGCTGGCCAACCGGAACCAGCGCAGCATCACCCTCGACCTGCAGCATCCGCGCGGCCTGGAAATCGCCCGGCGCCTGGCCGAGGAGGCCGACGTGCTGGTCGAGAACTACAGGCCCGGCGTCATGGAAAAGCTCGGCCTGGGCTACGAGGCCCTCAAGACCATCAATCCGCGGCTGGTCTACTGCTCCTGCACCGGCTACGGATCCTCGGGCCCCTATCTGAAACGCCCCGGCCAGGACCTCCTGCTCCAGGCCATGAGCGGGCTGACCATGCTCTCGGGCGACGCCGAATCGGGCCCGGTGCCCGTCGGCTCGGCCATCGTGGACCAGCACGCCGCCTGCCTCGCCGCCTTCGGGGTGCTGGCCGCGCTGCACCGGCGCGAGCGCACCGGACAAGGCGCGAAGGTCGAGAGCAACCTGCTGAACGCGGCCCTCGACCTGCAGATCGAGCCGTTCTGCTACTATCTGAACAAGGGGCCGCTCTGGGAGCGCAGCACCCCGGCGATGGGCAGCCGATTCCACGGCGCGCCCTACGGCGTCTACCGCACGTCAGACCACTGGATCGCGGTGTCGATCTCGCCATTGGACAGGCTCGCCGAGGCGCTCGAGAGGCCGGAACTGGCGACCTTCGGCGAGGGGGGCTCGATGGAGCGGCGCAGCGAGGTCCACGCCATCGCATGCGACGCCCTGCGCGGGCGGACGACGGAGCACTGGATGGCCACCTTCGAAACGCACGGGATCTGGTATGCGCCCGTCAACGATTACGAGCAGGTCGAGGCC
This sequence comes from Alcaligenaceae bacterium, assembly GCA_044508625.1. Classification (GTDB taxonomy): domain Bacteria; phylum Pseudomonadota; class Gammaproteobacteria; order Burkholderiales; family Burkholderiaceae_B; genus Castellaniella. The sequence goes on along the minus strand of JBIQHJ010000001.1, from coordinate 3,429 downwards.
GATCCGCAGGTGCGGCACAACGAAGCCATCCTGCCGATCGACTATCCCCGGGCGGGGACGATCCGCGTGCTGGCCCACCCGGTGCGCTACGACGGCAAGGCGCCGCCGCTGCGCCGCACGCCGCCGCTGCTGGGCGAGCACACGCTCGAGGTCCTGCGCGAGGCCGGATACGGCGAGGAGGAGATCCGGACGATGGCCTCCGAAGGGGCCACCCGCCTGCCCGCCTCCAGCCGGGAGACGCAATCATGAAGGCCGCCCAGATCCCCGGAACCCGGCCCGCGGCCATGCCGGGCTTCGACGACATCGAGGTCGGCCGCAAGTACACCCTGACCCGGACCATCACCGCGATCGACGTCGGCGTGTTCGAAGCCCTGTCGGGCGACGACAATCCGCTGCACATGGACGACGCATTCGCCGCCAGGACCGTCTTCGGCCGCAGGGTGGTCCACGGCCTGTTCACCGGCGCGCTGATCTCGACGGCGCATACGCGCCTGACGGGCACCGGCTTCGTCTACGTCGGGCAGGACCTGCGCTTCCTCGGCCCGGTCTACATCGGGGACACCCTGACGATCGAGCCGACGGTGGTGGAGAAAAAGACCGGCAAGCGCATCCTCGTCATCCGGACCACCGTGCACAAACAGGGCGGAGAATGCGTACTGACCGGACAATCGGCCCTGAAAGAACTGGAATTCAGGGCATGAGCGGCGCCACGGAATCCGCCATCCGCGTGTCCCTGGACGAACTGCGCGGGATGGCGGCCAATGTGCTGCTGTCGTGTGGGCTCTCGCCCGGGCACACGGAGGCGGTGGTCGACGCCATGGCCGCGGCGCAGCGCGACGAATGCCATTCCCATGGCTTCCACCAGTTGCCGGGCGCGGTCGAGCTGATCCGCCTGGGCAAGATCGACCGCGGCGCCGTCCCGGCCATCGATGACCGGACCCCTTCCCTGCTGCGGGTCGACGCGCGTTTCGGGTATTCGCTGCTCGGCTTCAGGACCGGCGCGCCGCTGCTGGCCGAGAAAGCCGCTAAGACCGGCGTCGCGGTGATGACCATCAACAATTGCTATCACTTCTCGGCGCTCTGGCCCGAGGTCGAGGCCCTGACCGACAGGGGGCTGGTTGCGCTGGTCATGACGCAAGGGGTCAATTGCGTGGCGCCCGAGGGCGGCCGCAGGCCGACCTTCGGCACCAATCCCATCGCCTTCGGCTGGCCCCGTCCCGGGGGCCCGCCCTTCGTGTTCGACTTCGCCACCAGCGTCATCGCGCGCAGCGACATCGAGATGCACCGGCTCGCCGGCAAGCCGATCCCTCCGGAGTGGGCGGTCGACGACCGCGGGGAACCCACCACCGATCCGGCGGCCGCCCTGAAAGGGGCGCTGCGCACCTTCGGCGGGCACAAGGGATCCGCCCTGTCCGCCATGATCGAGCTGCTGACGGGCCCCATGATCGGCGACCTGCTGAGCGCCGACTCCATCGCGGTCGACGGCGGGGCGGCGCTGGCCCCGCTGCACGGGGAGTTCATCCTGGCGCTGGACCCCGACGTATTCCTCGGGCCGGAGCGCGCGTTCCATTTCGAGCGCGCCGAACGGTTCTTCGAGGCCATCGCCGCGCAAGGCGCCCGGCTGCCCTCCCAGCGACGCTACGAGGCGCGCCGCCGCACTCTCGAGAGCGGCGAGGTCAGCATCCCCTCACGCCTCTATGAACGGATCCGCGCCCTGGAAGCGTCCGGCGAATGAGCCGGACGGACCAGGAACGGATGGCCCCGAAGCGGCCGACCCAGGAGCCGTCCGCCCCAAGGCCGCGCATTCATGCGACCGCGGCAGACGGTGCCGGGACGACGGGCCGCGAGGCCGGCAGCAGGCGGCCGGGCATGGCGGCGCGGCACAGGGCCTCCACGAAGAAATAATCGCCGAACATGGTGGCGCTCGCCACGCCCTGATTGTGCGGCCTGGAATAGCAGCTATTGCGCAGCAGCCCCCTGTGGCCGTCCTCGGAGGCGAACTCCTCGCGGCACAGGCCGGCCAGCATGCCCAGCCCCCGCTCGCGCCAGGCGAGCGCCGCCGCACGGTCCGGATGGATGGCGCCCAGTTCGATCAGGGCCGAGGCGACGATCGCCGTGGTCGCCGTATCCTTGATGTCCGCGTCCGCCCCTTCCGCATCGAAATCCCAGGGCGGCACCAGGCGGTCGCCGAGGCGCTGGAGGTAATGGCCCGCGGTCTTTTCCGCGAGATCCAGGTACCGCGCCCTGCGGGTCTCGCGCAGGGATTCCACATAGCCATAGATGGCCCAGCCCTGCCCCCGCGCCCAGTCGGACTCGTCCGCCGCCCCCTGGAAGGTGAAACCGCGCGTGCGCCTGCCGGTCGCCTCGTCGTACTCGACCGCATGGTAGGTCGACCAATTCGGGCGGATGAAACCCTTGGCCGTCATGGCCGCGTGCGCATCGGCCGCCAGGCGGAAGCTGCCGTCGCCGCTGTGGTTCGCCGCCCAGTACAGCAGGGGCAGGTTGGCCATGGTGTCGATCGCCGAGCTGCGGCGCCCGCGCGGATCGTCCATCGGCCCCCACGAGGCGATGTAGGCGCCCTCGGGCGTGGTCACCAGGCGCGCGCGCAGGCGGCTGGCGGCCCGCAGCCCGATCCCGGCATACCACTCGTCGCCGGTGATGTGGAACGCCGGCACCGCGCTGCTCTCGAAGATGAAGCCGATGTCGTGCGTATTGCCGTCATCGGCCCTCTGCGCCACCAGCCGCATGCGCTCGCGCGCCCACGTCATGTAGCGCGGGTCCCCCGTGTGCAGGTAGGAGGCCAGCAGCAGGCCCACCCAGAAGCCGCAGAACCAGTTGCCGTGGCTCCAGGCGTCCCCGCTGTAGCCCGCCGACAGCGACGCCGGCAGCAGGTCCCAGCTCCCGTCGGGCCGGGTCACGTAGGGGAACTCGACGCCGAAGCGGGCCTCGTCCTCGGCGACTTTCTGCGCCATGCGGTCCAGCGTCCGGCCGAACAGCGCCCGCATGTCCTCGGACAGGGCCCGGCGCCCGGCGACGTCTTCATGATTCGTGTGTTCGTTTCCCATGATGAGCCTGTATGGAGAAAGCGGATTGCGCGGCTGCGAAACCCTTGGACTTTGCCGCGAAGTGTATATAGACTTCGGGAAGTGAACAATACATTGATCTAATTTCCTATATTTTGGAAAGGAGCGAGATGGACGTCCCAAAATCCGCCGTACCCGCCGTGGACCGGGCGGACACGATCCTGCGGCTGCTGGCTTCACGCAACGAGCCGGTGCGTCCCGCTGAACTGGCGCAGCACGCGGGCCTGGCCAAGAGCACCCTCTACCTGCTGCTCGATTCGCTGGAGCAGCGCCGCTGGATCGAAAAAAAGGGGAACGGCTACGTCGTCGGCATAGGCCTCTACGTGCTCGGATGCGCCTACATCCA